>CAITYF010000001.1 GCA_903896545.1 uncultured Myxococcales bacterium
CCGTCCAAGCCGCGGCTGCGGCTTGGCAAACGCGTGAAACTGCCTGAATTCACTTCAGGCAGTTCTTGCGCGTTTGGCCCAAAACTCAAGCTAGCTCCTACCCGTGCTTGGGCTGCCAGCCGTCCAACAGCCGCGCGACGTGATCCAGCCGGTCCTGCCCCCACACGAGGTGGTTGTTCACGAAGAACGTCGGCGCACCGCAAGCGCCGCGCGCCAGCGCCTCGTTGGTCGCGTCCACCAGCTTCTGCTTCACTTCGGGTTGATCACAGCCCGCCAGCAGCACTTCCGCGTCCAGCCCCTGCGTTTCCAAAAGTTGGTGCAGCACCAGCGGATCGCCGATGTTCTCATCGTGCGCCCAGTACGCGCGAAACAGGTGGCGCGCCACTGCGACCTGCATCTCCCCCTCCAGCTGCACGAGCACGCGCATGGGCCTGACCGTCATCATCGGGAACGTCGTGGGCCACTGAAACGGGATGCCGCGAAGCTCAGCGCAGCGAAACATGTCGGTACGCAGGATCGCTTGCTTCTGTTGGGACGCCGACGTGAAGGGCACGAGCTGCGCGGCGAGGCTCTTGAAAAGTCCGCCCAGAAAGAACGGCCGCCAGATCACCTCCGCGCCGTGGGCTGCCGCGATCTTGCCGATCTCGTCGTGCGCGAGATAGGCGTAGGGCGACGACAAATCGTAAAAATATTCAACGCGTTTCATCTTGCCTCCTCAGAAGCTGAAGTCTTCACGTCCTGTCTCTGGCAGCCAGCCTTGTGCAGCGCGCACGACAAAGGGCAGGCGATCCTGACCCCAGAAGAGCTGACCGTTGACCACGAACGCAGGCGCGCCAAACACGCCTTGCGCCAAAGCGTGCGCCGTTCTTGCGCGCAAGTCATCCTTGATCGCGTCGGTTTGTGCCAATGCGAGGATCGCGTCCGCCTCCAGACCCAGATCGGTCAGGCGCTGACGCAGCACGTTGACGTCGCTGATGTCGGCGCCCTCGACCCAGTACAGGCTGTAGAAAGCGTCGATGACGGCATCCCAGTGCTCCCGCGGCGTGGCCAGCAGCGCGCGCAGTGCCTCCACCGGACGATTGGGATGACGCAGCGGCGTGTGCAGCGGCACATCAAACCACGCAGCCCAGCGGATCACGTCCAAGCGGTTATGTCGCGCCTTGGGCGCAGACAGCGTGACGGACAGATTTTGCGCTTGGCCCAACGCGCGAAAGACGCCACCCAGAAGAAAGGGCTGGGGCGTGACAATCGACTCCGCCTCGCGCGCCAACTTGTGGCGCTGAGTCGAGGCGAGGTAGGCGTATGGGCAAGAGAAGTCGAACCAGAAGTCGATCGGCAAACCCATGCTGGACCGCCGTGGCGTTGCGACTGGTCGGACGCGGATTACTTGGCCTTGGCCAAGAACGTCTTGAGACCAATGGTCTTTTCCTTGCGGGCGCGGCGCAGGGCCTTGCGCTGCTCGGTCGTCAGGCCGTTTTCCAACAGCTTGAGGCGGGCGCGGCCAGCGCGCTTGAGCGACTTGGCAAGGTTGCGATCGGCAAGGTTCTTCGTGTTCATCGTGCAATCCGTAGCAGGTTCAGAAGGAAAGTGTCACGCCTCTGCGGCGGGGCGAGAAAGTGTAGTCGTCTGTTCGCGTTTTGGCAAGGGATTAGGCGTGAACGCATTCAGCCGACCATTTACCGCGTCGCTCGCTCGTGGCACGCTCGCGCCAGGAGCTTGCTATGCTGAGAACCGCACGACTGTCCGTTTTCCTGTGTCTGGCCGTCACGGCCGTGGCGCCTTTGGCCGCTTTCGCTCAGTGCGCGACCTGTGGCCAGCCCGGCTTGAACGTGGGCGACACCGATGTCTCACGGCAGACCGACTCGGCGGGCGGCAACTCCGGCGTTCGCCTGCGCGCCTCGCTGGTGACCGGCACGCAATACGGCACGGAGACTTATCACGGGACACAAGTCGTTCCACCGCCCGGTGGCGTGTACAAGCTGTTTGTTGGCGTTCTGAGTCTGAACGTCGGCGCGGATCTGTGGACCGGCACCGGCTTGAGCGCGAACATTCCGTCTGGCGTCGTCTACCGGCATGACAGCGGCGGCGAAACGACGGACAAAAGCTTGGGCGACATCGAGATCCGCTTGCGACAGGTCCTCAACACGCCGTTCGGCTGGACCGGACGCAAAACGCCGCGCATGTCGGTGTCCGCCGGCGTCGTGGCGCCCACCGGCAAGTTCACCGGCGCGCCCGCCGTGCTGCTCGACACCACCGACATCGCCTCCGCCAGCGCCACGGCCGCGTCGCTTTACGCCGGACTTGGCCGCGGCGTGTGGTGGATCCTCGCGGACGTCGACTTCTTCGGCCGCATCACCAGCGACTGGGGCTGGTTCGCGTCGATCTGGACGCGCTTTCCGCTGGGCGAGGCAGGGCACTACTTTCGTTGGGGCGATGAGGAACGCTTCTCAGCTGGAGCCTCTTGGCGATTTTGGCCTGAGCGGATGTCGGCCTCGTTGTCGGTCGACTGGCAGCGACGTAACAAGGCAGAGGAGCGCGTGCCCAACGTGACCACGCAAACGTACTTCTGGCAGGAATTCGCCAACGGCGGTGGCGATTCCGTTGAACTGTCGCCCGGTCTCCGCCTGGACTTGGCGCAGAACTGGGGCCTGACGGCGACCGCGCGTTTGCCTCTGTACCGCAACGTGGTCGGGCTGCAAGGCGTGGCGGGGCCAGCGTATTATCTGGGCGTTGCGTGGTCGGACGTTGTGGGCGTCAAGGAAGAAGTGCACAAACCGCAGTTTTCCGTTGGCCAAGGCGTCGCAGCGGGTCTGGGCGTGACGCCCGTGCTGGGCAAGACGACGATTGTCGACTTTCAGGCCGAATGGTGCGCGCCGTGTAAGGAACTGAGCGCAAAGATGGCCGAATGGCTGCCGTCGCGCCCCGACGTTGCGCTTTTGACCGTCGACGCGAGCGATTGGGGGCAAGCAGATATGGACCGCTATCTGCCCGGCTGCGCGGGGTTGCCTGTCTTGGATGTGTATGATCCGCAAGGCAAACTGTCGACTCGTCTGGTGGGCGCGGAGACTTTTTCCTTTCGCGATGCGGTGCCGACCCCTTAGAATCTCCGAGGGAGACACAGGAACGTTGAATTCGGCAACGATTTTGGTCTTGAAACTGACCACGATCAGAAGTAACTTGACCCGCGGGCGGTCAAACCAAGCGATGACGAGGAAAACGACATGAAGTTGCAGAAGAACTGGCTTGTAGTGGGTGCGTTGGCGGCGATGAGCCTGAGCGCGTGCGTTGCAGGCAGCACCACGTCGGACACGACGACAACGGGCGGCGGCACGCAGGGCCTGATCGCCACGGGCACCTTGGCCGCGAACATCGACAGCAAGGACATCACGCTGGACTACAGCAAGGCGGATGTCACCGTCACGATGGTGCACAAGCAGACGGACGCCGCGCTCGCGTGCGTGCCCTCGCTGACCATCGTTGCAGAGCTGCCCACGACCAAGGGCGCCGTGAACGTCCACATGTGCAAGTTGCAGCTGGAGTTCAAGGCTGGGTTTGCCGGTCAGGGTCTGCTGCTTTCGGGTGCGAAGTTCTTCGCGCGTCAGGGGATTTACAGCGGCAAGGACCTCGTCGACACCGTGGATTGCGCGGGCTGGACGACCGAGCCGGTCAAGACGGGCGAAGTGGTGTACGAGTACGTCCCCGCGACCGATCCGCCGACCATCGGCATGAACACGATCGCGCAGCCGTACGCCGGTCAGACCAACGCGGTCATGACCAACGTGCTGCTGAAGCCGACGGGTGAAATCACGTTCAAGTTCAAGGGCCGCCAGTTCAAGACCAAGCTGGACACGCTCAACTTCAAGGGCGACGTGACCTCGCTGGGCGATCCGAACCTGGAATGCGCCAAGACCTACCACGACCTGCCAGCGTGGCAGCTGCCCGACGTCAACCCGAAGAGCGACGGCGTGAACACGACGTACGGTCTGGAAGCGTTCCACGGCAAGCGCATCATTCTCGACATGGGCGCGGGCTGGTGCGCGGCGTGCATCGCGCAGGCGGACGTGGCGACGCCGATTCACGAACAGTTGCTTGCCCAGGGCCGCAACGACATCGCGTTTGTGCAGATCGTCGACGTGACCCAGCCGGAGCTGATGTTCCCGCACACGGCAGAGCCGCTGATGAAGGGCGCGTGGGCCGTGCACAAGCAGGTGATGCTGGACGGCTCGACCCGCGCGGGCGACAAGAGTGACGCGTACGCGTACGACTACGATGGCCGCTTCATGGGCTTCTTTGAAGGCAACGGCACGGTGTACACCAACACGTACGGCGACTTCATTCACCACATCATCGACGCGCCCAAGGACAAGCCCGACTTCATCACCTGCGCGACGGGTGGCAAAGACGGCTGCAAGATCACTGACGCGCCGTGAGGCCGCTGAACGTGTGGCGTCGACGGTGACAGGCGACCGCGTCGGCGCTATCCTGCCGCGCCATGCAGCCTACGCCCAAAGCCCTCTTCGCCCTTTACCACCTCGGCCTCGACGCCAGCGGCACGTACAAGTTCCGCAACATGGCGCAGTGCGCGCGGTACTTGCAGATTGAAACGGAGCGCTTGCAGGCCCTGTTGGCGGCCGCGCACATCGACGCGGACACTGTGGGACACGTGGAATTCCCGTTGTCCAAGTGGCACGCGCAGGCGCAGTTTGTAACGCCAGACACCGCAGGCAAGCTGATTGACGACGCGTGGACTGGGTATCAGGAAGCGCTGGCACGCATCGACAGGAGCCAATTCTTCCACAGCGTCAACTACGACGACCTGTGGGGCGACGGCTGGGACAGCGACGACGACAACCGGGGGAACCGATGAAAGAAGTGATCAGCACGACGTCCGCTCCGGCGGCGATTGGCCCGTATTCTCAGGCGATTCGCGTGGGCAACACGGTGTACCTGTCGGGGCAGGTGGCGCTCGACCCGACGACCGGGCAGTTGATTGACGGCGACGTGCGCGCGCAGACGACGCAAGCGATGCTGAACTTGCAGGCCGTGCTGGAAGCGGCGGGCGCGGATTTGTCAGCGCTGGTCAAGACGAATATCTACCTGAAGGATCTTGCAGACTTTGCGGTGGTGAACGAGACCTACGCGAGCTTCCTGGCGCCGCCTTATCCGGCGCGTGCGACCGTGCAGGTTGCGCGTCTGCCGCGCGATGCTGCGGTTGAAATCGACGGCGTCGCGGTCATCCCGTAGGTCCACACACGCTGACCTATCGTGATTACCGTGCTGAAGTTGGTCAGACCTGTTTCATCTCGAACAGGGCCGCAAGCGCGCACCTCCGGTGGCGCGCCGCAGTGTCGGCAGCCCTGACCGTGGAATTCGGTCAGCGTGCCTAGCGCCTACGCCTTCATGAGATCCGGGTCGCGCTCCTTCGCCGTCCGCACCACCTTCAGCGCCACCTCGAAGTCGAACGCCTCGACCGCGTGCAGCAGTTGATTCGCGAGAGGCCCCAACGTCGCTTCCAGGGCCGGCAGGTGCGCATGAAACACCTGGAGCGTGCGCGCGTCGTCCTGTTCCAGAAGTGACTCCAGCTCTGCGAGGGCCAGCCGCACGACGGGCCAATTCGCCGGTGCGTGCGTGTGTAGCGGCTCGTCGGGCAGGCTCGTGCGCAGCGCCGTGACGAGTGCGCCCAACTCCTGTTCGAGCGCGGCGATGCTCTCCTCCACAACCCTTGGCGTCTCCCGTTCATGCGAGATCGCGTGCTCAGTACGTGCCGCCGCCCGCTCCACCTTTTCGGCACCGAGCGTGCCCGCCACGCCCTTCAGCGTGTGCGCGAGCCGCTGCGCGTCGACCCAATGCGTGGCCGCGAGTTCCGCGCGGAGCGATTCCACAGCCCCCGCGCGCTGGTCGCAGAAACGTCGCAACAAGCGCTCGTACGCTGTCCAATCGCCTTGGACGATCCGCAATCCCGCGTTCAAATTCAGCCCTGCGATGCCCGTCAGACGCTCGCGCAGATTCGCCGCGGCGAGCGTAATCGGCCGGATGAGCGGCTGCGTGCGAGCGGGCATCACGGCGCCTGTCCAGCGGCAAATCGTCGCAAAGAGGGTGTCCGGCTGGATCGGCTTGGCCACGAAGTCGTCCATTCCAGCGTCACGGCAGGCGTCCCGGTCCTCGGCGAACGCATTCGCGGTCATGGCCAGAATCGGCGTGTCGCTCGACTCCGCGCGCCGCCGCAGCTCGCGCGTCGCCGTCAGTCCGTCCATGACCGGCATTTGCACGTCCATCAGAATCGCGTCGTAGTGCCTCGCCGCCGCGCGCTGCAGCGCCACCAGACCGTTTTCAGCGACGTCCACGTGGAAGCCCTTCGCGTGCAGCAGGTCCGTCGCCACTTCCTGGTTGATGGTGTCGTCCTCCACAAGCAGCAGGCGAACCTGATCCGGCGGCACTCCGGCGCGAATCGCCCGCGTCACGCCGCTGAGCGACGGCTGCGGTCCCGAATCTGTGTGGTGCTGGGCCTGGGCAAAGGGCACCTCAAACCAGAACGTGCTGCCCGCGCCCAGGGTGCTCTGCACGCCGATCTCGCCTCCCAAAAGGTCCACGAGACGCCGACAAATCGCCAGACCGAGGCCGGTGCCGCCGTACTTGCGTGTCGTCGAGACGTCGGCCTGTTCAAATGGTTGGAAGAGTCGCCCCACGTGCTCTGGCGCGAGGCCGATCCCCGAATCTTCCATTTCAAAACGCAACCGCAGCCCACCGTCCACCGTTCGCACCCGCTGCACGCGCAACTTCACGTGGCCGGTCGTTGTGAACTTCACTGCGTTTGTGCCGAGGTTCAACAGAATTTGGCTCAGCCGCAGCGAATCGCCGCACAGCCGCTGGGGCAGGTCGCGCCCCGTCTCGACGGTGAAAGTCAGGCCCTTCTCCAGCGCCCGGTCACCCAGCGCGTCCGTCACGCCGCTCAGCACGTCCGCGAGCGCAAAGTCCTCTTGTTCGATGCGCAACTTGCCAGCCTCGACTTTGGACAGATCCAGAATGTCGTTCACGATCGACAGCAAGTGCCGCGCAGACCGGTCAATCTTGCGCAGCCGATCGGCCTGATCCCGCCGCGGCGCGTTGATTTCCAGCAGGTGGGTCATGCCCAGAATCGCGTTCATCGGCGTGCGAATCTCGTGGCTCATGTTGGCGAGGAAAGTGCTCTTGGCCAAGTTGGCGGCCTCCGCGTGCTGCTGTGCATCCGCCAATTGCGCCGTGCGGCTCACCACCAGCTCTTCCAGGTGCAGCCGATGCTCCTCCAACTCGTCTGCCATCCGCTTGCGATCCGTGATGTCGTCCTTGATGGCCAGATAGTGGGTAATTTTGCCGTCCTCCTGGCGGATCGGTGCAATCGACGCCAGTTCCGTATATTCCGTTCCGTCCTTGCGCTTGTTGACGAACTCACCTTGCCAAGTCTCGCCCCGCGTCAGCCGTGCCCACATCTCTGTGTAACGCTCCGGCGGCGTCTTCCCCGACTGCAGCACGCGCGGATTCTGGCCGAGCACTTCCTCCCGCGTGTAGCCTGTGCGCGCCAGAAACGCCGGATTGACGTACTCGATGCGCGCCTCCAGATCGGAGATGGCGATGGACTCCGGGCTCTGCTCGACAGCGAGGAACAACTTGCGATTCTCCGCCTCGGCCAACCGCCGCGCGTGGGAATCGCGCAGCGCGGTCAGGCCAAACGCCAGATTCTCCGCGAGGCTGACGAGAAGACGGGTCTCCTCGGCGTCAAACGCTTCGGGATTGGTTGAGTAGGCTACGAGGCACATCGACGCCCGATTTTCGGTAGCCAGCATCGGCACAGACAGGCTCGAAGCGTAACCGTGCGCCAGCGCCGCCGCACGCCAGGGCGCGAAGTCCGACTCCGTCTCGATGTGCTGCGCCGAAACTGGCGTGCACGTGCGCATCGACCGCCCGGTCGGTCCTCGTCCACGCTCGCCTTCGCCCCAGCTGATGCGAAGTTGCTCCACGTACGTCTGTCCGTCGCCGGCAAAAACGAGCGGCGTCACCGATCGCTCGTCGTCGTCCTCCGCTCGCCCGGTCCACGCCAACACGTACCCGCCGACCTCGACCATTGCGTTGCAAACGCTCTGAAGGAGCGTCGTTTCATCGGCGGCAAAAAGGATCGCGCGGTTCGCCGCGGCCAACATCCGCTGTTCTCGATTGAAGCGGCGCAGCGCAGCCTCAGTCGCTTTCGCGTCCGTGACGTCCGTCCACAGCACAGCGAGGTACGTCTCGCCGTGCAACGATGCCGGCTTCGCGCTCACCCGCACGTCGCGGATCGCTCGGTCGCGTTGCCGCAGTCGCGTTTCAACAGACGCTCCGTCGGGTTGCATCATGCGTGCTAGCGTTTCAGCTAGCTCCGTCTCATTGAGGTGCACGTCGAGTTGATTGAACGACAACGCGGCAAACTCCGCGCGGGTGTAGCCAAGGTTGCGCGCGGCCGCATCGTTGAATTCGACAAACCGCCCTGTGCGCGGATTCACCATCGCGATGGAATCAAGCGCTTGACTCGCCATCGCCATGTAGATCGCCTCGCGATCGGCAAGCGCGGCTCTGGTCTGAACTTCCGCCGTGATGTCCCGCAGCATGGCGATAGCGTGGGTGGCCGCGTGCGCCTCGTCGAAAGTAAGCAGACCGCGGACTTGCACGTGACGCGTGTTGCCTTTGGCAGTGACGAGCCGAAACGACGACGAGGCCTCGCCCGTCGTCTCGACGGCTTGGGCAAAGTGCGTCATCGCCTCGGCACGGTCGTCGGGGTGTATGCAGGCGAGCAAGCCGGCAGGTGTGTTGTCGAAACTGGCGCGGTTCGTCTCCAGAATGCGGTAAAAGCCCGCGGAGCCCGCGAGCGTGCCCGTCGCAAAGTCGACTGACCACGAGCCCGCATGCCCAAGGCGCTCGGCGCGCGCCAGCAAGGTCTCGTTGGTCCGCAACGCTTCTTGCGCCAAGCGCCGTTCCCGTCGCGTCCGCAGCGCGTCCACTTTGGCCGCTATATCCGCGGCGGTTTCTGCCAGCAATTGCGCTTCCAGATCCGTGAACGCGCCAACCTCCTTGGCAAACATGGTCAGCGCGCCAGAAAGCCGGTCGCCGTCATAAAGCGGCAGCGAGATTGCCGACTTCAGACCCAGGTCGTGGATCATCGGATACCAGCGCTCAGACGGCTCTGGCAGCGCCAATTCGGGAAACGTGACGATGCGCGCCTCGCGGATCGCCGTGGCGGCCGGCCCCTTGGAAAAGGCGCCCTCCTCCCAGTTCATCCCCTCTGGGTTCAGCATCGAGGGGTCCGCGCCCCAGCCAGCGACCGGATCGACACAGTGAGAGTCGTCCTGGCGAACCAGACCGATCCAGGCGACCGCGTACGTGTCCGTTTCGACAATCGCACGGCAAATGGCTTCGTACAGGGGCTTTTCGTCTTCGTCACTACCCTTGGCCCGCGTGCCGCGTACGGCGAGCAGGACCTTGAGCGCGCGGTTCGCCCGGACCGTCTCGTCCAATTGTGCAAGGGAACTCGCCATGGCGTTGAACGTCTCGCCGAGCAGTTCCAACTCGTCGCCAACCCCGGTCACGCGCGTGCGGGTCGTGAAGTCACCCGCGCCCAGCTGGCGCGCTGCCTGACTCAGCGCCGCGACCGGCTTGAGCACAAAGCGCTGCCCCGCCCACCAGAGCATCACAAGTAGGAGCCACAACAGGGCAAGCGTTGCGCCTCCTGCCACGTAGGCGCCAGCGGGAATGTTGCCGTGCACGACGCTCATGGGCTCGCTCACCCAAACGGCGAGGTTTGTGCCGCGCGCCTTTCCATACGGGGCGTACGCGTAGATCTCCTCGCGCCCCTCCAGCGCGGCATCCTCGCCCAATCCGTTGAATCCATTGGTCCGCATGGCCATGAAGCGAGGCGATCGGGAAATGTCGCGTCCCAACTGGGTTGCGTCGTGCGGCGCGTGGTAAACGATACGGCCAAAGCGATCGACGAGCCCCACGACGTGCTGCGAAGATAGCCCCATGTTGTGGAGCCCGGTCTCCAGCCACTCCTGATCCATCGCCACGACGACAACGCCGACCAACCCGCCGTCCGGGCGCCGCAGCGCCTGAAGAATGGGGATGGCCGGCTTGTGGACGATCGGATCAACGATGATGTCCGCCACGAGTGGGTCGCGATCGAGGAGCGTGACGGCAAACACCGCTGCGAGACCCGCCGGTGCCGGGCCCCTCCGTGCGGTGGCGCTACACAACACGATCCCCTGCATGTCAAAGATAGCGATGTTGGCCACGTGCGTTTCACGCCCACGGCGCATCCCTGCAAGGATCTGCGGGCATTCTGGCGCTTCCGGGTGCTGTAGCCGCGGATCCGCCGCGACAATGCGCGCCAGTTGCACGCCAAAGTCGAGGATCAGCTCCTGCTGCGTTTCAATCTGCTGGACCACAAACCGTAGCTTTTCGGTTTCATGGCGAAGGGCTTCCTGATGCTCACCGCCCAGCAACGCGATGATGGCCACGACAACGGGCAGCGATCCGACAAGAAAGAGCAAGGTTAGCCGAGCGCGCAGACCCGAAAAGCGCCGCTGCGTCGGGACCGCGTCCTTGTCCGTACTTTGCGTCCCAGGACCACCGGGCGGGTGCATCGCCATTCCTTGTCGGGCGGGCTGCCAAGCGCGTCGCGACCACGTCGACGTACGCTCCCGTCTTACGACTCGGGCGACTTTGAGTGTCACATATCTGTCACAGGCGGCACACGCGCGGTCAACTCAAACGACGACGGGAACAATCCCCGCGCCGTCGCGATCCGGCAGGATGAGGTTGTCGACCCGCGCCTGGAACCACGCTTCGAGCACGACGAGCGACCAGAGATGCCACGTGTGGTCGTGCGTGCCAGCAGCGTGTTGCGCCTGCATCCGCGCGACCGCATCGGGGCGAACGAGACCGCGGGACTGCAAGCGCGCGGGAGACAGCGCGTCGGCGGCAAGCGGACGCAGCGGGCCGGCAAGCCAGGCGCCCATCGGCGGGCAAAAGCCCTTCTTCGGCCGCTTTGTCACCTCGGCGGGCAAGTAGCGGCCGGCGACCGTGCGCAACACCCGCTTGGCCGCGTGCTTTCCCGACGAGCCCAAAAGCGCCGCGGGCGTCGATTTGAAGAGTACGGGCAGGTGCAGACCAAAATCGATGATCCGTCGGTCGGCAAACGGCACGCGAAGCTCCAGCGCGTGGAGCATCGACGGGCGATCCGAGAGGGCGAGCACGTTGTCGGGCAGGTAGCAATGGACGTCGGCAAAGCACGCAGCGTCCAGTGGCGAGGTCCCCGGCGGCAATTCCGCCAGCACTTCCAGCGTGCGTCCCAGGTCCTGCGGCAGGCCCCCGTGCTTCGCAGAAATCTGATTCAGCGCTTCCGGCGTCAGCACGTCCCACAGGTTGGGCAGGGTGTATTGGCTCAGCCAGTCGCGGTACGTCTCGGCAAAAGTCCCACCCGACGCCGTCAGGAACCGCTTTAAACGTCGCGCGAACGGTTGGTCATCGCGTCCCTCCGGCATGCGCGCGGCCAAACGCGGCAACAACTCCGCACGCACAGGTTCGGGGAGGCGTTGCCAAGCCCACAGCGGCCAAGTCGCGCGGTAACGCGGATAGCCGCCGAAGGCCTCATCGCCGCCGTCGCCCGTCACTGCGACGACCACTGACTTGCGCGCGTGTTGGCACAAAACGTCGTTCATCATCGCGGTCGGATTGGCAAATGGCGTGTCAAACTGCTGGACCACGTGCTGCAGCCCGTCCGTGGCGATGTTCGCGTCCACACGCAGCACGTCGTGCGCGACGCCGAGGTGCCGCGCGATTTCGGCCGCGCGCACCGTCTCGTCCAACCCCGCGCCTTCTTCTTCAAAGCCGATCGTGAACGTCTGCAGCGGTCCCACCGAGCCCGAACGCTGCCGCAGGCGCTGCATCATCGCGACGAGCAGCCCGGAATCGATGCCGCCCGACAGGAACGCGCCCACCGGCACGTCCGCCATCATGTGCTCCTCGACAACGCGAGTCAGCAGGTCGTCCAGCTTGTCCGCCGCGTCCGTCAGGCCGCGAAACGCCAACTTCGGCGCCACCGTGTAGTGGGCAAACCGGCTGATTTCCTGACGCTCGTGCTCCACGACCAGTTTGTGACCCGGCAGGAGCTGTTCGATCCCGACAAACGGCGTCGACGGCGGCGGCACGTACAGGTAGTTCAGATAGCCGGCCAACGCGCTCACGTCGGGCGTACGCGGGCAGTCTGGGGCGAGCAGTATCGCCTTCAGTTCACTCGCAAACGTGAGGCCATCGGCTGTTCGGCGATGGAAAAGCGGTTTGATTCCCGTCGGGTCGCGCGCGAGAAGAAGCCGCTTGTTCCGTCGATCCCAGAGACCAATCGCGTACATGCCTTCCAGCATGCCAAGCATCGCATCGCCGTACAGCTCGTAGAGATGCAGAATAATTTCCGTATCGCTGTGTGACTGAAACACCCGACCGGCGTTCAGGAGCCGCTTGCGCAGCGTCGGGTAGTTGTAAATCTCGCCGTTGAAGACCAGCGTCAGGTTGTTATCAGCTGATAACATCGGTTGCCGACCGGCGTCGGTCAGGTCCACGATGGCCAGACGCGTGTGCCCCAGCGCCATGACGCGGTCGTTGTCCAGCTGCGTGTCGATCCACACACCGGCGGCGTCAGGTCCACGGTGGTGCAGGCTCGCGGTTGCGCGCTGGTCCAGACGGTCGTCGCGCTTGCCGATTCTGCCGTAAATCCCGCACATGCCCGTTCACCGCCTTTTCGTCGCGTTGTCTGTTGCGTCAGCGCACGTTGCGGGTCATTTTCAGGTGCGGGATCGTCGCCTCTTCATAGACGTCGCCCTCGCGCTGCCAGCCCACGCGCGTGTACCACGCTTCGAGGTGCGCCTGTGCACTCATCGCTGCCGGGCGATCCCCGATGATGCCGTTGACGTACGCCATCAACGCGGTGCCGTAGCCGCCGCGTTGCAAGTCGGTGTGAACCGCAACGCGTCCGACCTTCACCGGCGATTTGCCCAGAAACAGCCGCGCCGTCGCGACGACACGTCCGTTCGCATCGCGCCCGATAACGTGTGTGCACGCCCGATCCTCGCCGTCAATCTCGCTTTCCGCGGTGATTTTCTGACCGACGACAAAGACGATGTCGCGCAGCCACATCACGTCGTAAAGTTCGTCAAGCGTCAGTTCGGCGAACGGCTTGTGGCTGAACTGCAAGGGCATTTCAGTACTCGTCCGCTTCGGAACCCGCTGCTTCGTCGTCCACGTCAAACGTCCGCAGCGGCGTGATGGTCACGTCAAACTCGCGCGTTTCGACGCGCTGCACAATCGTCGCCAGCACTTCCGCCGCGGGCGTCGTGGGCTGCTGACCATCGCGGTAGGTACGGAGCGAAACCGTGCCGTCCGCCGCCTCTTTTTCACCAACCACGAGCATGAACGGCGTCTTCTTCATCTCCGCTTCGCGGATCTTGTAGCCCATCTTCTCGTTGCGATCGTCCACTTCCGCGCGAATGCCCAAGTCCGTCGCCTGCTTGCAGAGCTCGAACGCGTAGTCCAGCACCTTGTCGGAAATCGGCACGATGACCGCTTGCACCGGGCTCATCCAGGTCGGCAGCGCGCCGCCCGTGTGTTCCAGAAGGACGCCGATGAAGCGCTCGATGCTGCCGAACACCGCGCGGTGAATGACGATCGGGCGCTGCGGCGTGTTGTCCGACGCAGTGAACTTCATGTCGAAATTCAGCGGCTGTTGGAAGTCCAGCTGGATGGTCGCGCACTGCCACTTGCGCCCCAGACAATCGTCGATCTTGATGTCGATCTTTGGACCGTAGAACGCGCCGCCGCCTTCCTCGATGGCGTAAGCCAGCCCGCCTTTGTCGAGCGCAGACTTCAGATCCGCCTCGGCTTTGTCCCACACTTCCGGCTCGCCCATGAAGCTTTCCGGGCGCGTCGAGAGCGTGAAGCCGTAGGTCAGGCCAAAAAGGCTGTAGACCTCGCGGACGATGTCGAGCACGGCGAAGATCTCCGATTCCACCTGTTCAGGCGTCACGAAGATGTGCGCGTCGTCCTGCATGAACTGCCGCACGCGGAACAGACCGTTCAGCGCGCCCGCCAGCTCATTGCGGTGCAAAATGCCGCCTTCGGCGATCCGCAGCGGCAACTCACGGAAAGAACGGCGCTTGCTGGTGTAGAAAAGGAACGTGTCCGGGCAATTCATCGGCTTGAGACAGTACTCGGTCTCTTCTTGATGAATGATGAACATGTCATCTTTGTAGTGCGTGTAATGCCCCGATTTGATGTACAAATCCTTCTTGTACAACATCGGGTTGAAGATTTCCTTGTAGCCGCGCTTCACGTTCAGCTCGCGCCAGTACGTCAAGAGCGACTGAAACACGATGAAGCCGCGCGGGGTCCAAAAAGCGGCGCCGGGCGCTTCCTGATGGAAGTGGAACAGGTCCAGCTGTTCACCCAAACGCTTGTGGTTGCGCTTCTTGGCTTCTTCCAGGAAGTTCAGGTAGGCGTCCAGATCCTCCTGAGTCTCCCACGCCGTGCCATAAATGCGCTGCAGCATCGGCCGCGTCGCATCGCCGCGCCAGTAGGCGCCAGACGAACGCAGCAGCTTGAAGTGCTTCAGACGCACAGTGTTGTGCACGTGCGGACCCGCGCAAAGGTCGCAAAACGCGCCCTGGCGGTACAACGTCACGGTTTCGGGCTTCTGCGTCTCCGCGATCTTGTCGATCACTTCAACCTTGTACGATTGGTTCGTCAGCTCAAACCGGCGGCGCGCTTCGGCGATCGGCACTTCCACAATCTCAAAGCGGTTGGCGCGCTTGGCGGCCTTTTTCATGCGCTTTTCGATGTCTTCCAGATCTTCGGGCGTCAGCGGGCGGGGCAGGTCAAAATCGTAGTAAAAACCGTGCTCAATCGCCGGTCCTGTCGCGACTTTGGCGTCCGGGAACACCTGAAGGACAGCTTCCGCCATCAAGTGCGCCGCGGAGTGACGCAGGCGGTGGAGGCGCTTGGCGCGACCTTCATCCTCGGCGGCGCGAGTTGGCTGGAACTCAAGGCCTTCAACGAGTTGGAGGAAGTTTTGCGGAAGCGAAGAGGACGACGATTCGGGCTGCTCGGACATGGGATGCTCCTGGCTGGCGCGCAGACAATCGCGCGGCGCGGCGGAGGAGTGTAGCAGGTTGCGCGCCTCTGGTCACTTCACCGCAGTCAGTTCCTTGACCAAATCCTTCGCACCGTACACCCCGTCCAGCGCTTCCAGGAGCGCGGGCGCGGCGACGCTGATCGCGCGGTTGTACGTCTCGTCGTAGACGAAATTCCCGGCCAGCGACTGGATATTTCCGTCGAAGATGAGCCCGACCAGCTCACCCGCGCGGTTGACGACCGGGCTGCCTGAGTTGCCGCCGATGATGTCGTTGGTCGTCGCCAGGTTCATCGGCGTATCTGCTTTCAACTTGCCGCGCGCCGCCGCCCACTTCTTGGGCAGGTTCCACGGCGACGCATCCTTTGCGGCATCCGACTTCGCGTACAGACCGCCAAACGTCGTCCACGCCGGTACATGTTGGCCGTTTTCTTCGTACCCAGCGAGCTTGCCAAACGACAGCCGCAGCGTGAAGGTCGCGTCGGGGTAGGTGTCCAGCGCGCCTTTGGCGTTGCGCGCCGCCTGAATTTCCGCCTGCGCGGCTTTCACCGGCCCCTCGATTTCGTCCTCGTACCGCTTGCGGAGTTTGCGTGCCGTCGGGTCAATCAGCTTGGCGAGTTGAATCAGCGGATCCTTGGACTCCGCCACCGCCTTCGCGTCACCCGCAAGCTGCTTGCGCACCGCGACGTCCAGTAGCGTTGTCCCCGCGATGAGCTCTTTCGCGCGTGCCTCTGGCGTTTTGCCCGCCAGAACCTGCGCCACCAACGGGTCGTTTGCGCCAAGCCGCCGCGCAAAATCGGTCAGGCCCGACGTCAACTGTGCAACTTCGAGCTCCGGGTAGATCGGCGCGGGGGAAAACAGGGCCAATTCCAATGAGTTCAGGTTCGACTCGCGGTACTCGCGCAGCCGTTGGTCGCTCGGCTTCTGCTTTTCCTCGACCACGCGCACAACCTGCCGCGCGATGCCAAAAAGCTTGGAACCAAAGGTGTTGTTCTCGGTTTCATACCACTGCACAAAAAACGAGCGGAACGTCGCTTGCGCTTGGCCAATCGTCGCAAACCCGCTTGACGCAACCGTCAATTCCGCGCCGCGCTTCGCCGCAATCAGCTTCTCGTCGCGCAGCCCGGTCAGGTAGCCCGTGATCGCCTTCAGCGCGTTCTCTGCGCCAAAAAGCGGCGTGTGCGCCTGACGTTCAAACTCCGGACCACGCGCCATGTACTCTTGCAGAACCTTGCGAATTCGCGTCAGATCCTCGTGTCGGTATGCAAGCGTGAAGTCGCGCAGCGTCTCGAGTTGCGCCACCGTCAGGAGCCGCGACGTGTTGCCAGGATTGCCGGATGTGAAGACCAACTCGCCGTCCTTCAACGGCTTTTTCACCCATTTCAGGAAGTTCGACGGCCGCAGCGGCTGGTCCTTTTCGTACACGCGAAAGAGCGCCATGTCGTAGTCAAAGCGCGGGTACGTGAAGTTGTCCGCGTCACCGCCAAAGAACGCGATTTGCCCTTCTGGCGCAAAAACCAGCCGTACATCCGTGTACTTGTGGTAACGGTACAGGTCAAAATCCGCACCCTGGTACAGCGTCACGACGTCGCAGCGGTCGCCCGTCGCTTTGGCGCACGCCTGTTCCAGTTCGGTCATCTTCTGTTTCTGAGCGGTGTTCACCTCCGCCGGCGTCATCCCCGGCTTCTCGACGCCCTTGACGTCCTTGGTCACCTCGGTCGTCTCGACCAGAATGTTCAGCTCCAAGTCGGGGCAGCGCGGTTCGTCCTTTTGGGTCGGTGCGCGAAAGCCATCTTCAATCAAGTTCGCGTCTTTTCTTCCAAGCTTGTTGATGCAATCGGCACCTACGTGATGATTAGTCAACACCAAACCATTTGAGGATACAAACGAACCAGAACCTCCGGAGTTGAACCGCACCGACGACAGGCGCACGTGCTCCAGCCACTTCGCGTCCGGCTTGAACTTGTACTTCGCGGCCATCTGCGCGAGCGGCGGACGGTTGAACGTCCACATGCCCTCGTCAGCGAGCGCCGGGAGCGCCAAAAATACGGTGGCAAAAGGAAGCAGACGCATTAAAACTCCTTGGATTCAGGATTCTTCAGCAGAAAGTCTGTCGCGAAGCTTAAGCACTTCGTCGGCAACACGCTTGATTTGTTTCAGATTGGCGACGCGAGACCCGCCACCGTCCAGACGAGGCAAGCTGGAAATGACGGAGTCCGCGGTTGTGTAGCCCAAGCGCTTGGCGCGAATGATCAGCTCAAAACTGAAGAAGAACGTGTTGGCACCCATGCGCGCAAGCCCAATCTCGTCGCGGGCGATGTGGACGGGGAAGAGGTAGGTGCCTTCGAGGGCGAAGTCGACGCCAATGGTCGCGCGCATGAAGAGGCGAAATCCGCGGGAAATCGCTGTACGCAAGGCGTTGTTCGGGCGATTGCCGTAGGTGGAAAGGACGATCGGTGCGTCCATCAGCCGCGGCAGCATCTTGGCGATTTCCGCTGCAGGAATCTGGCCATCGGCGGCCAACATGCAGAAATACGCCTTGGTCGACGCGGCGATGCCGGTTTTCAGCCCCGCGCCCATGCCCAGGTTGCGCGGGTGCTGCAGGAGGCGAACGCGCGCGTCCTGGGCTGCGTACTGCCGCACGACCTCCGCGCTGCGGTCGGTGGATCCGTCGTCCACGACGAGGATCTCGAAGTCGGCGAGCGCACGGGTGCAAAACGCCAACGCTTCATCGAGGGTCCGAGGCAGGGCGTCCTGTTCATTCAGGCAGAGATAGATGAGCGAAAGGGAAGGTGTCGACAAGTGATTTTGACCTACGGCAGAGAATCGGGGACGGCGACGGGCACGGGACTCGCTGCCATTCCAGGGATGCCGTTGGTGCCCCAACAGAAGACCGCGCCGTCGAAGCGTCGCGCGCAGGCATGCTGGCCGCCCGCGACGACTTCCTCCATGCCGGTGGCGAGGTCGGGGACCACAAGCGCTTCTGTGCGCGACACGTTCAGGCCGTCGCCCATCTGGCCTGCGGTGCCAGCGCCCCAGCACACGATGTCGGTCATGGCGTTGAGACCGCAAGTGAACGCGTCGCCGGCGACGATCTGCTTGAGGTTGCTGGCGTTGGCGAGCGTCGCTCCGGCAAAACTCGGCGAACCGATTTGACCGGCGCCCAATTGGCCCGCGTCGTTGGCTCCCCAGCACTTGACGGAGCCCGCCTGCATGATCGCGCAGCCGTGGCTCGTGCCGATAGCGATGCTCTTGACCGCTCCGAGGCCGGAAATGGTCACCGGCGTCGACGAGGCTCCGTCGGAAAGTTTGCCCGTGTGCCAGGCCCCGGCCATCTCTCCCCAACAGAGAACGGTGCCGTCGCTCTGGACGACGCACGAGTTGTTGCCGCCCACCGCGATGCTCTGGACGGTGCCCAAGCCGCTGACCGTGACCGCGGTGGTGCCGGTCTGACTCACGCCCGCGACCTGGCCGAAGTCGCTTTTGCCCCAGCACTTCACTTCACCGGTCTTCAGCAACGCGCAGCCGTGGTGGTTGCCGAGGCCGACGCTCGTGAACTCGGTGAGGCCGGTGCTCGCGCCTTCCGGCGTGGACGGCCACTTGTAGAAGCTGCTGCTCAAGTCGATGTTCGCCTGCGCCACGTCGCTGAGCCCCCAGCCCATGGCCTGACCGTAGCCACCGATCCACGCGATGTTAAAGCCATTGCCCGCGCCAAGAACCACGTTGGTCGGCGCCCAGTTGCTGCTGCCGGGAACTTCCAGCGGGATGTACGATGCAGACACGTATCCGCTGCCCAGTTGGTTGAAGTTGTTGTCGCCCCAGCAGTGAATGCGGCCGTCGGCTTGGACCGCACACGTGTGCGTGCTGCCCGCGACCAAGTGACTTGCCCACTTTTCGATGCATCGGCCGTCGGCGACACACGCGCTGTTGACGCCGCACGCGGTCTTTGGCGGAGAAAGCTTCAAGTGTTCGCACGTGCCGGCGATGCAGCGGTCCATCGTGGTGCACGAGCTGTTGTCCTCGCACGGCTGGTAGTCGTTGGTGGGCGTGTGCACGCAACCGGTTGCGTCGCAGGCGTCCAACGTGCAGCTGTTGTTGTCGTCGCAGCCCTTGGGGGTGCCGGGGTCGCATTGACCGCTGGTGCACGTGTCGTCGATTGTGCACGGGAACCCATCGTCGCAGAGCTTTTTCAGCCAGTGTTGGCAGTTGCCTTCGCACCAGTCGTTCGTACACGGGTTGCCGTCGCTGCACGTGCTGGCCGCGGCGCACATCGAGTTGGGGTTGCACGTTGTCTTGCCCCACAAGTCAGCCCGCGCCACGAGGCCACCCGTCGACGCGGACGGCCAGGGCGTGTCGAGCTGTGCGTTTGCGCCCGCCAGCCAAAGTCCGTCTTTGTCGGCGAATCCGTTGACCAACGTACCAACGCCAAAACTCCGCGTTGCAACGATGCTGAGGCTTTCGTCGGCGCGCCAAAGCGTCGCTTCGCTGCCATTTGTGCCAAACAGCCAGACCGCGCCGTCCGGGTCTGGCGCAGCACCGTACACAAGCGCGCTCTTTCCAATGGTCATCGACGTGAGCGACACAACAATACCCGCCGGATCGACGCTGACGACCCCGTCCGCTTTCAGGTACCAGACGTGCCCGTCGGGGCGCAGCACAGCTGTGAACGGCTTGAACGGGAAGGGCACCGGTTGCTTCGGCCGCGTGACCTCCTTGATCTTGCCGTCGTCGGTGAACGTCGCGCGGAAGTAGTCGGTCGTCGTTTTGGAATCACAGACGCCGACCATCAGACCGTCGCGAATCAGCAGCGCGCCACAGGTGGAGTTGGCATCGCCCAGACTGTGAAAGTGCGGCTTGCCGCCCGAATCGATCGTGTAGAACTGATGGGAGGAGACGCCTTGAACGTCCGGCGCGCTATCGATGCTCGTGTACCAGCGCGTGAACGGCGCGGAACCGTCCTTCGGCTGAATCGTCTTGCCAAATGCGGCCCGCGGGACGCCCCCGTTCCAGACGTCATTCTGCGGTTCGTAGAGGCCGGCGTGTGTGAAGGCGTCCGCGTCATCCAACTGTCCGTACCACGCTTGTCCGACCGAGGTTCCCGACAGCGTGTGGCCGTGCACGAGCACATCGGTGCCGTGTACGGCGACGTCGTCAACGACAATGTTCTCCGCCGTGGGCTTCACTTCGACGCCGCCCAGCAGTGCTCCCGACGGGCTGACCCGTTGGACAACGACCTGCATCTGGTTCGGCGATTCGGAAATGCGTTGCCAGCCGATGAAAAGCCGTGTTCCGTCCTTGCGAGGCGCGACGCCGACCCAACGTCCGACGCCGCTGGGCACGGCAAGGTCGATCTGCCAACGTGTGACTTGTCCGGCACACGTTTTTCCGACGCACAGGTCGTCCGACGTGCAGGCGTCGCCGTCGTCGCACGTCGTGCTGTCCAAGGGGAGGTGCGTGCAACCGGTGGCCGTGTCGCACGCGTCCAGCGTGCACGCGTTGGCGTCGCTGCACGTCGTGCTGACATCGAAGGGCGTGAAAACACAGCCAGTGCTGGGGTCGCAAGCGTCAGTGGTGCACGCGCTGTTGTCGTCACAAACCGTCGGCGTGTGCTGGCAGCCCAAGCTGACGTCACAACTGTCGTTCGTGCAGGCGTTCGTGTCGTCACAAACCGTCGGCGTGTGCTGGCAGCCCAAGTTGACGTCGCAGCTGTCCGTTGTGCAGGCGTTCGTGTCGTCACAAACCGTCGGCGTGTGCTGGCAGCCCAAGTTGACGTCGCAGCTGTCGTTTGTGCACGCGTTCTGGTCGTCACAGATCGTGACGGTGTGTTGGCAGCCGAAAGTCGCGTCGCACTTGTCCGCGGTGCACGCATCGCCGTCGTCGCACTGGTTGTCGGCCCAGCACCCGACGTCGACTTCGTTCGCCGCTGCATCTGCGTCACTGCCTGCGGCATCGACCTCCGCCACATCGGCGGCGGCATCTTCCGGGATGGTGCCCGCGACGTCTCCCGGCAAATCGCCGCCTACACCGCTCAGGCCACAGGCAGTCGCAAACGCGCAAAGCGCGGCGGCGAGCGGCAAGTGCGCCCAAGGAATCGCCCAGGTTGGAGAGAACCCTCGCTTCATCAACCCCAATCTTGCAGCGTCTGAGCGCGAAACGGAAGCCCCCCACCGGCGTTCCCTGAGCTGCCTCAGTTAACGCTTTACGCGCCGTCGCCTTTGCCGCAAAATGGGCTCCCCGATAGCGGGCTGGGTCAGAGGGGCATGTCTACAGTCGCCGTCGTCGATATTGGGTCCAACTCGGTCTGTTTGATGGTCGCGCGGCGCGAGGCCAACGGCCAGATCGTGATCCTCGACAAACTGAAGGACACGCCGCGGCTGCGCGATGAGATCGACGCAGACGGTTTTTTGTCTGAAGTGGGCGCAGCCCGGACGCTTGCCGCACTAAGGCTCTTCGCTCAAGTCATCGGACAGCACAACGCCCGCGTCCGCGTGGTCGCAACCGCGGCGCTGCGTGCGGCGCGTAACGGCGCGGCGTTTATCGAGCGCGCGCAGCGTGAAGCAGGACTCAAGGTCGAGATCGTGACGGGCGATGAAGAGGCGCGGCTGGCGTTTCTGGGCGCGCTGTCCGGACTGGGCGAACTGGATGGCGAAACGATGGTGGCCGACGTTGGCGGTGGGTCGACGGAGCTTGTCCTGGGGCAGGATGGGTACGCGGTCACGACGATGAGCGAGGCGTTGGGCGCGCTCACTGTGACGCGCAACTGGCTTGGGCCCGACCCCGTGTCGCCGGAAGCCGTGGCGCGCGCCCGCGAGGAGATTCGCAAGATGCTCGGTCCGGTGGTCGGGCCGTTTCGCGCTCGGCCGAATCTGCGCGCCGTCGCGACGTCAGGGACGATTCAACGCGTGGCGCGGATTGCGTGTGTTCAGGTCGGCGATCCGCGGGCCGATGTGCACGGCATGATCGTCTCGGCCAAAGCGCTGCACGACGTGGTCGATGCGCTTCAAGCTGCGCCGACGCTGGCCGACCGGCTGCGGATTCCGGGTATGGACGCGAGTCGAGCGGATATTTTGCTGGGCGGGACGTTGATCTACGAAGGTCTGACTGACTTGCTTGAGCTGCCGCAGTGGACGGTGTCGATGGCGGGGTTGCGGATGGGGGTTGTGCACGAGTTGCTTGGGTAGGTTGGGGATTGCGGGGCCGGCGCCGCGGGCGCGCCGGGGCGAGGGGGAAACGAAGTTTCCCCCTCGCGCTCCCCCTTCCGGGTCGGGCATTTGAGGAAGGCGGGGGTTCTGGGATCGGCGCCATGGCGCCTCCTCGAAAGCTTTCGCGTTGGACTTGGAGTTGGACGGCGGGGATCGCCTTCTCGGCGTACGGGACCCCGATGTGCGCCGCTGCGCGGCGGATCGGCACCGCGCCTCGATGGGATCGCGGCGGCTTGGTTTTGCGGGGGAATGGGGCTGGTAAGGAGGCGGGGCATCGACGATTTTGGGTGAAACCCACTGGAAGGCGCGGGCTTGGCCCGCGCCGCTTGATGCGAGGATTCCGGCTGTTGATCGTCCGCGCTTCGCGCGAATCCTCGTTAC
>CAITYF010000002.1 GCA_903896545.1 uncultured Myxococcales bacterium
GAGTTTTGGGCCAAACGCGCAAGAACTGCCTGAAGTGAATTCAGGCAGTTTCACGCGTTTGCCAAGCCGCAGCCGCGGCTTGGACGGAGCGTGTCGGACGTTCTCCGACACACTCCTAGGGGCGGCCAAACCAACGGCCGACTTCCTGCCAGTTGGCGCGGAACACGACCGGGCGACCGTGCGGGCAGTAGGCGGACAGGTCGACCGTCTCCATTTCACGCAGCAGCCGGTGCACGTCGTCCGCGGTCATCGTGTCGCCCGCGCGCCACGCTGCGTGGCATGCCAACGTCGCCGCAGCCCGTTCCAGCGTTTCCAGCGTGCTCGCGCCACGGCCACCTTGGGTCAACGAAACCGCCAGCGCGCGCACTTCTGCGGCCACGTCGCGGTCACGCAGGATGGCTGGCTGAGCCCGGACGCGCACAGCCCGCTCGCCCGCGGCTTCGAGGACAAATCCCAACGGCTCCAAAAGTTCAGCTGACTCATCCAGCGCCGCGACTTCCGACGGGATCAGCGGAATCGTCAGCGGAATCAGTAGCGCCTGCTGCGCGTAGCCTTGGGTCCGCGCGCGCTGCACAAACCGCTCGAACAACACGCGTTCGTGCGCGGCGTGCTGGTCGATGAGCACAAAAGCGTCTTCCGTCTCGCACACCAGAAAACACTTGCCGACCTGACCGACGTAGCGCAGCCCGCTGTACGTGTTCGGTTCCGGGCGCGCTTCAGGCAGATCTGGTTGGATCGCGTCCTGCACGCCCGTGCTGAACGGCAGCGTGTGCTTGAACGGCCGCATCGGCGTATTGCGCCACGCCGAGGGTAGCTGCTCGCGCACCGGCTCGCGTGCGTGGAGGTCCCGCAGCGCTGGCATGTCGCGCACCGTCGGCGGTTCCGTGGCCAGCGTCAGTTCGCGCACCGTGATCGGCCCTTTGACCCACGGCGTACCCGCGAGCATCCCGCGAATCGCCCGCACCACCGAGGCAAAAACCGCCTGACTCTGCACAAACCGCACTTCCGTCTTGGCCGGATGCACGTTCACGTCGACCGTTCCAGGCGGGCAATCCACCGCCAGCACGCCGACGGGGTAGCGACCGCGCTCCAGGAGCGTGCCGTAAGCCGAAATCACCGCGTGTTGCAGTGTGCGATCCAGCACGTGGCGGCCATTCACCAGCAGTGTCAGCTGACCGGGACCGCCGTGGTGCAAGCCCGGCTCGCTCAGCAGCCCGCGGACCTGGTACTCGTACTCGTCGGAAACCGGATGCAGCCGCGGCGCCACGTCCGCGCCGAGCACCGCGTGCGTGCGCCGCATCAGGTCGGGATCGACCGGGTAGTCGACCACGCGCTTGTCGTTGTGATGCACGGTCAGGTGCAAGTCGGGGCGCGCCAAGGCCAGCGCGTCGACAAAACGCAGGATTTGCCCCAGCTCCGTCGCCGCCGTCCGCAGGAATTTCTGCCGCGCGGGCACGTTGAAGAACAAGTCCGCAATCTGGATGTCCGTGCCCACCGGGCAGCCCACGGGCTCCTCGCGCAGCACCGTCGGCCCGCCGCCCGTCAGCCGCACGCCCACATCCATCGACGCCCGCCGCGACGTCAATGTCACGTTGGAAACCGCCAGAATCGACGCCAGCGCCTCACCGCGAAAGCCAAACGTGGAGATCGCCATCAGCTCGTCGGCCGTCCGCAACTTCGACGTCGCGTGACGCAAAAACGCCAGCCGCGCCGACGGACCGTCCATGCCGTGACCGTTGTCGATCACCTGCGTCAGCAAGCGCCCGCCTTCTTTCAGGCGAATCTGGATGTGCGTCGCGCCCGCGTCCAGGCTGTTTTCCACCAGCTCTTTGACGACCGACGCCGGCCGTTCGACCACCTCGCCTGCGGCGATTTGATTGGCCACGAGCGGGTCAAGCAGCAAGATGTCGTGGATGGTCGGCGGTGGAGAAGATTGGCGCGTCATGGGGAGCGAGGGTAGCATGAGCGCCTGCCAAACCGCGAGCCTCGACACACCATGCCCCATCCCGCCCTCGATATTCAACCCGAAGTAGTCCACGCGCTCGCGCACAATCTGCCAGTCGTCGCGCTGGAATCGACCATCATCGCCCACGGCATGCCGTACCCACAGAACGTGCAGACAGCCTTGCGTGTGGAAGCGGAAGTGCGCGCGCACGGTGCGATTCCGGCGACCATCGCGATTCTGAACGGGCGGCTGAAGGCCGGACTGACGGCTGCGGAGATCGCGGAGCTGGGGCAGGCGGGATCGCAGGTCATCAAGGCCAGTCGTCGCGACCTGCCGGTGCTCTTGGCCACGCGCGCGACGGGCGCGACGACGGTGGCGGGCACGATGATTGTGGCGGCGCTGGCGGGAATTCGCGTTTTCGCGACGGGTGGCTTGGGCGGCGTGCATCGCGGCGCGGAAACGACGATGGATATTTCAGCGGATTTGCCCGAACTCGCGCAGACGCCGGTGGCGGTGGTGTGTGCGGGCGCGAAGTCGATCCTCGATCTGGCGCTGACGCTGGAGTATCTGGAGACCCATGGTGTGCCGGTGCTGGGGTTCCAGACCGACGAATTTCCGGCATTTTTTACACGGGAAAGTGGACTCGGCGTCGACGCGCGGTGCGACACGCCAGAGCAAGTCGCGGCGATTCTGCGCGCGCGCTGGTCGTTGGGTCACGGCGGGGTGGTCGTCGCGAATCCGATTCCCCACGCGCTGGCGATGCCGCGTGCGGTGATCGACGCGGCGACGGCGCAGGCGCTCAACGAGGCGCGCGAGAAGGGCATTGTGGGCAAGGCAGTTACGCCGTTTCTGTTGGCGCGCGTGAATCAGCTGACGGGTGGCGACAGTCTGACGGCGAACATCGGGCTGGTGCTGAACAACGCGGCTGTTGCGGCGGCGGTCGCGGTCGCGCTTAGTCGCGCTGCGTAATCGCGCACGCCTGACGCACCTGCGGTCCGGCCAAATTCTTGCCGTCGGCGGTCGTCCACGTTGCGCACCACGTCTTCAACCAAGCGGCGTCCATGTTCTCGCCAACGCGTGAAAGCGCCGAGCGCGCCAACTCCGTGTCCACGCGAGCCAGCGCCTTTGTCAGTGCGTCTTCGTCGTCGGTCAGCCACGGCAGGAGCGTCGCGCGCAGCACGCGGTTCTTCATCTCGCGCCCGGCTTCGCTGTCTGCGGTTCGCAAGGGCGGAACGACCAGCTGTGGCGGATGCGCTGCGGCCAGAAGTTGCACCGCCATTTGCCGCAGCGGCCTTTCTGGAGACTCGATCGCGATGGCCCAAACTTCCGTGATGGCGCGCAGCTGCCCCGTCGCGGCCAACGCCCAGAGCGCCGCCACTTGCCGCGGAAAGTCACCGAGGCCGTTTCGCAAGGGGCTGAACAGCAGCAGCTTCTCCGTTGCGTCGCGCGCAGCCGCCTCTTCGCCAAACCGCCCTGCAAGCGTTCCCAGCGCCACCAGCGCGTACGGCGTGGCGTCCCGACGGCTCGCCACCAGCACGTCGCTCAGCCGCGTCAGCGCGGGCGCCGGTCCGGCCAGCTTGGCCAGCGCGAGCACCGCCATCATCTCGCCGCGGCGGATCATCTCGTCCAGCGGCCGTTCTACGCCCGGAACGGGCGGCAGTTGCGCCAGTGCCGCGAGCTGTGCGTTGCGGACTTCTTCGTCCGGGTCCATGCCGCCGTCGATGCGGGTGTCGTGGCCATCCATTACCGCGACCAACAGCTTGGCCGCTTCTGGCGAACCCGACGCCCCCAAAAGCAGCGTCACGTCGCGCCGCAGCGCTGGATTCGGCGCGGCCAGCAGTTGTTTGGCCAGCGTGAGTGGAATGCTGCGGTGCAGTTCGGCCAATTGCCGCAGCGCCTTGACTTGCAGTGCCAGATCGCCGCTCGACAGCGCATCGCCCACGCCCGACGCCACCGGCTCCGGTCCCGTGTGGCCCAGCGCCTGTTCCAGGGGCAGGGTGCGCAGCCACAGGTCGTAGCCCGTCATCCGCAGCCGTTCGACCAACTCCCGCCGCGCGTGCTGCGGCAGAATTGTGTCCAGCCAGCGCACGAGTTCACCCAGACGACCCGCACCCATCGCGACCGCCAGCAACCGCTGACCGGCCGCGTCAATTTCGTCGCCGTCCGTTGCCCGTGCCACGATGTCGCGCAGCGCCTTGTCCTCGTCGTCCACCGCGCCAGCAAGGCGAAACAACGTCGCCAGACGTCCCGCCGCGCGCGTGTCGCGGGTGTTCAGGAGCGCGGCTTGCCGAAACAGCGCCGTCGCGCCCGCGTTGTCGCCCAGCCGCAAGTGCAGGTCGCCCAGCCGCATGAACGTCGACGACTGCGGCGCTTCATCGCCCTCCACCAGCAGCGCCTCGAGCTTCTTCGCCGTCGCGTGATCCGCCCGGACCAGCGCCATCTCGACCGCCTGCGTCACCAGCGTCGTCGCCGCGTCCCGATCGCGCTTCACCAGTTGTTCGACCGCCGGCAGGGCTTCGGCCAACTTGCCGCGGTTCAGCAACCCCGTCGCTACGGTCAGCGCGATCTCGTCGTCGTCCGCATACGCGCGCTGTCCCGCCTCGGCAGACTTCTGCCATTGGGCGTCGCTCAGCACGTCACGTCCGTCGTCCAATTGCGTCTGCAGATCCAGCCAAAGGAGCACTTCCGCGCGCGTCGCTTTCCCCGTGTCGACCTTGCCGCGCAGCGTCGTCGCCGTGTCCGCCAGACGCGACAACCGCCGCAGCAGCGCCGATAACGACAGCCTCGCTTGGACCGCTCGCTGGCGATCCGCCGGTTCGGGCGCGTCGGGTAGCTTGGTCAAGTCCAGCCAGTGCGCGATCGCGTCCTGCGGGTGGCCTTCGCGCTCGTCCAGAATCGCCAACAAGCGCGTCGTCCGCGGATCGCCCGGCTTCTTGGCATTCAGCGCCAGTACCAGCTTGCGCGCGGCGACAAAGCGATTGTGATTCAACAGAATCGCCGCCGATTTTTCCATGCCCAGCCACGGGTCCGCCGGCGGCCTCTGCAACCGCGCGAGCAGCGCCAAAACCGGCTCGTCCGACCGGTTGTTCTGCCCATCCGTCCGCGACAGCATCCACTCCGCGTAGGCCTCCACGTACTGCGTCTCCCGCGGCGCCGCGGCCAGCAGTTCCTCGTACAGCGCCTCCACGCGCTTGGGCGCCTCGCCGATCCGCTGCTCGCGGTCGATGAGCGCTTCCAGCAGCACGTCGTGTTTGGGATGTTTGCGCGCCAAGTCGTCGATCAGCAACCGCGCCGCGTCGATGTCGCGCGCGGCGATGTGCGCGTCCAGCACGCCCAGCCACGGCATCGGATCGGCTGGCGCGAGGTGAACGACTTCCGCGACGACTTTGGCCAGTTCCTCCCGCCGACCCAGTCGCACCAGCAGCGCTTGATACGCCGCCTGCAGCGCGCGGTGACCGGGAAAGCGCTGCCACGCCTTGGCGAGTTCGTCTGCCGCCGTGTCCGCGTCGCCTGTTTCTTCCAAGAGCTGAGCGCACAGCACCGCCGCGTCAGGGTCGCGCATCGCTTTCAGGCGGTCGATCGTCTCGCCCGTCGAGCCATCCAGTCGTGAAATCACGACCAAACGTTCCAGTGCCGCGCGACGCTTGCCGACCGGCAACTTGGCGATCGCCGCGTCGACGACCTCGCGCGCTTGCGCCACTTCGCCGGCCGCCAGCAGCGCGTCGAGGTACCCTTCTTCCAGACCGCCGCGACCTTTCTTGCTTTTGTTCAAGCGCTGCCAAATTCGCAGCTGCACGGGGTAGTTGTTGCCCGCGCCCAGCGCGTTCGCCGCGTCCGCCAGCACGTTTTTGGGCACCTTGGGCAGCAGCGCCAGCGCCTCGACGATCGCCAGCGCCTCGCTCATTTCCCGCGCCGCCACGTGGTGCTTCAGCGCGATCAGCGCGACCTTCGGCTTCACGACCAACTTGCCGTCAACCACAGCCGTGACTGCTGCGTCGCTTCCGCGATTCCTCGGCGTTTTGCCTTTCTTCCCGGTGCCATGGCCGCCGTGTTGGCGTGTTGGCCGCGGCGTCTTGCGCGCGTTCCACGCCATCGCGTCCAGCGGCACCGTGAGCGCGGCGATGAGTAGTAGAATCAGCCAGCGGCGCATCTTGAGGTTCGTCTCCCGTTCACAGCGTAGGTTCCACGCGTTCAGCACACAAGTCTGGGCAAAAAATCCCCAACGGCGCGCGCACTTGCTGGGCACGGCTTGCCGACGTCGAGCGCGCGCACGATACTGACGGCACCACGCTGACCTGATCTTCAGGTCGCGCCCCCGCGTGCAGGCTCGTGCTCCTGAGGCCCATTTGGCAAGCGTCCTGCTGATCCAGCCGCCCCTGTTGCTGCACGCGGCGTACATCGACTATCCCACTTTTGCCGCGCTTGGTCTTTGGCAAGCGGCGGCGCAATTGCGGGCGGATGGCCATGACGTGGCGATCCTCGACGCGTTTTGCCTGCCGACGTCCAACCTGATCCACGAAAACAAGACGTTTCTGCGCTTGGGTGTGCCGGTTTCCACGCTTCTGGGGCGTCTGCCGCCGGACGCGCCGGACGTCGTCATCTTTGGCAACTCGCCGTGGTTGCGGGCGCGCGCGGCGAGCGCGGAGCTCAAGCGGATGGCGGCGAACGTGCAGGAGCGCTGGCCGAACGTGCCCGTGGTGCTGGCGGATTGCGACATCGGCGGGATGCACTACATCGAGTGGGACGCGTCCGATTTGGACGAAGTCGGCATTGCGTGGGGTCAGCAGTACGAGGCGGAAGGGCAGCTGACGCAGCTGGTGACGACGCTCGCTGCGGGGCAAACGCCACCCCAGCGGATTACGCGCGGTGCGCCGCAGGTGGAAGACCTCGACGCGCTGCCGCTGCCGGCCTACGACCTGGTCGACATTGCGGCGTTCCAGAAGTTCATGCTCCGCGTGCACCAGAGCCGCCACAAGCAGGAAATTTTCTCATCTGCGCCACCGATCATCGCGGTGAAAACGTCGCGCGGCTGCGTCTACCGCTGCAATTTCTGCACGTCCAATCCGTGGCAGCGCGCGGGGCTGGAAGGCAAGGCGTACCGGCGCCACGGCCACGCGTACCTGCAGAAGCACGCGGCTTTGCTCAAGGAAACGTACGGCATCGATCGCTGGATCGTGCTGGACGAACTCGTGAACGTCACGACGAGCCACTTTGACGCGCTGCTGGACGTGGCTGAAGAGTTCGACATCGGTCTGGATTTTCCCAACGGCATGCGCGCCGACCGCGTGACGGAAAGCCAGATTATCCGGATGGCGCGGCGCGTGCCGGTGCTGTCGATTTCGGCCGAGAGCGCCAACGATCGCATCGCCAACGACGTCATCGGCAAAAAGTTCGACTTGGCAGCGACGCAGCGCGTGGCCGAGTGGTGCCAAAAGCACGGGCTGCGGCTCGTCGTGCACTGGATGATCGGCCAGCCGACCGAGACGCGCGTGGAGATTCTGAACACGCTGAAGACCGCGTGGCAGCTGTGCGAGGATTTTGACGCGCAGCCGTTGGTGCAGTTTGCGACGCCGATCAAAGGCACGGCACTGCACAAAACAGCGACGCAGGACAAGCTGTGGACGACGCGCGAGGATCGCGACATCGGTCCGCTGTTTCAGGGCACGCCGGTGCTGACCGGTCCGGACTGGACGCCGGCAGAACTGTGGGCGGCCAAGCGCGTGCTGGAGACGAAGGCGTCGGCGTGGAAGCCGCGAAAAGTCATCATGAACACGACGTACGTCTGCAACAACCAGTGCGTGTTCTGCGCGACCGGGAATCGCAGCGACTGGCACGGCGAGTTGGATCAGCAGATCGAGTTCCTCAAGGCGCGGCGCGCCAAGGGCTACGACCTCTGCGATTTTGACGGCGGCGAGCCGACGACCAATCCGAACTTGCAAAAGCTGATCACGGCGGCCAAGGACCTGCAGTTTCAGGCGATCAACCTGACGAGCAACGGTCGGATGATGAGCCTGCCGCGCAACGCCGAGAAGATCGTGAAATCGGGTATTACGAGCCTGTTGATTTCACTGCACGGTCCCAACGAACAGGTCCATGAAGAGAACGTGCAGGCCAAGGGCGCGTTTCGCCAGACGATCGACGGCATTCGCAATTGTCGGCCGCTGTGCGACAAGCTGGGCATCGACTTTGGCGTGAACGTGACGCTGACCAAGGTGAACTCGCCGTATTTGCTGGAGTACGGCGAGCTGCTGGTGAAGCTGGGCGTGAAGCTGTGCAACGTGCAGTTCCTGACGCCGTTTGGCAAAGCGAGCGCGGAGTGCCAGCCGGATCCGGCGGAAGTGGCGCCGCTCGTCATGAAGCTGATCGACGATTTTGGCGACCGCATCAAGTTCCAGGTGATCAACCTGCCGCTGTGTTACATGCCGGGTTATGAGGAATATTGCCTCAGCGACATTGGCAAGATGGAACGCGACATGGTGTTCGTCTCGATGGCGGATGTGAACCTGTTCGACTACCTGCAGTCGCGGCGGCGGCATGAGAAGGCATGCGAGACGTGCTTTTTCTCGATCGCTTGTGAGGGGTTTTATTACTGGCCAGAGGAATGGAAAGACGAAGCGCGGGCGCTTTACGGCGACTAAACAGGTCCCCGCACGATCGCAATCTTCCGCGCCAGCGCCGGTCCCACGACATTCGCCAGCGCGGCCTCATCGGCCTCTTTCACCGCCGTCAGCGAGCCAAACGCGATCAGCAGCGTCTTTTTGCGCGCCGGTCCCAAGCCCACGACCTTGTCCAGCCAGCTCTTCAGCACGCGCTTGTCGCGCCGTTCGCGGTGGAACGTAATCGCAAACCGGTGCGCTTCATCGCGCAGGCGGGTCAGCAGGTACACTTCGTTGGAATTCTGCGGCATCACGATCGCGTTCTTCACGCCCGGTCGGAACACCCGTTCGGGGCTGGAAACGCTCGGTCCGGCGTCATCGCTGTCCTGCGTGCGCGCTTTGGCCAGACCGCACAGCTCCACGCCTTCCACGCCCAGGTCCTGGAGCGCCGCCTGCGCCATGCCCAATTGCCCCTTGCCGCCGTCGATCACGATCAGATCCGGCCACGGGCTCCGACCGTCCTGCGCGCGCGCGATGCGGCGGGACAGCACCTCGTACATCATCGCAAAATCGTTCGGCGTCTCTTGCAGGCGAATCTTGTAGCGGCGGTATTCCTGGTTCGCCGGTTCGCCATCGATAAAGACCACTTGCGAGCCCACCGGATCCGTGCCGGAAATGTTCGAGATGTCGTAGCACTCGATCCGCCGCGGCAATTTCTGCAAGTGCAGCTTTTTCTGCAGACCCAGCAGGGTATTTTCCGCTTTGGCCGACGCGCGCACGCGATCCTCAAACGTCTGCTTCGCGTTGTCCGTCGCCATTTCAATCAGCTTCGACAACAGCCCGCGCTGCGGATCCTTGATCTCCACCTGCGCGCGCGGCGCCGGCTCGCCCGTGAGCGCGGCCTGCAGCTTGCGCTGATCCGTGAGCCACTCCGCCAGCGCGTCCTCGCCGTCGATCGGCATCGGCAGCAGAAGTTCATCGGGCACCGGTTGCCCGCGCTCGTAGAGCTGCAGCAGAAAACCTTCCAGCACTTCCGCATCCGGAAATTCCTGATCGCGCAGCACGTAGCCCTGGCTGCCCAGCAGCACGCCTTCGCGGAACGTCAGCACCGTCACCGCGATGCGCGCGCCTTCGCGGTATAGCCCCACGGCGTCGATCGACTTGCGCCGACCCAAAAGCGAGACGTGTTGCTGCTCCAGACTCGTCTCAATCGCCTGGATCTGATCGCGATAGCGGCCTGCGCGCTCAAATTCTTCGCTCTCCGCCGCCTCGCCCATGCGCTTTTGCAACCGCCCCAGGAGCTCGCCGCGCCGACCCGAAAGAAACAGCGCCACGTCGCGCACGTGCTGGTGGTACGTGCCCACGTCGACCGGCAGCACGCACGGCCCCAGACAGCGGTGAATCTGGTACTCCAGGCACGGCCGCGTGCGGTTCTTGAACGCGCTGTCCGGGCAGGTCCGCAGCTGAAAATGCCGGTTGATCTGCGCCAGCGCCGACCGCGCCGAGCTCGCCGACGCGTACGGGCCAAAATACTGCGCCTTGTCGTCGCCCGGACGCCGCACGACTTGCAAGCGCGGGTAGTTCTGGTTGCTGTCCAGGCGCAGGTGCAAGAAGCGCTTGTCGTCCTTCAGCCGCACGTTGAAGCGCGGCTGGTGCTTCTTGATCAGCTCATTTTCAAGCAGCAGCGCGTCTTTTTCCGTCGGCGTGATGACGAACTCAATGTCGCCCAACACGCGGTCCAGCAGGTGCACGAAGAAGCGCTCGTCCTGACCGCTCGCGTATTGCCGCAAGCGGTTGCGCAGGCTTGTGGCCTTGCCGACGTAGCAAATGACGCCGTGGCGGTCGATCATCAGGTAGCAGCCGGGGCGATCGGGCGCGGCTTTGACGCGTTCATCAAAGTCAAAAGCGCGGGAAACCGGATCGGCTACTGCGCCGGGAAGTACCGCGTCTTCACTAATTTCGTAGGGATCGGGCGCTTCCTGGAGCGCGTCAAACTCGGCGTCGATCCAGGATTCGGCGGATTCGGCGTTGGCTGGGCGATCCGTGGGCTTCATCGGTCAAACCCTACGGCAACGGAGCGGCGTCGAAACGCGGTGGAGCTTGCGCCCCGTCATTATTTGGCCGGGGCGGTCTCAACCTTGACCGGCTTACCGCCGACTTCCACGTTCAGGCCACCCGCAGGCGCTTCGTCGCCGGCCTTTTCGGCCTGACGCTTGGACGCGGTGTCGAAACGCGCCTTCTCGGCGTCGATGACGGTCTTGAATTCCGGCAGGAACTTGATCTGCTTGCCCGCTTCCGCTGCCACGAGCAGCTTCTTCACGTAGCCGTGCCACGCTTCCACGCGACGCGACTGCGTCAGCAAGCGCCCCAGCGAGTCCTTGACCTTGGCGTCGGCCTCGGGCGTCTGCTGCACGGAGTCGTTGCCGCGGCGCACGACGTAGCGCGTCTTGCCGTCTTCCGACTTGAAGATCTGCTTGGCCACCGGCGCATCCGCCTTCAGCTTGGCCGCCGCCGCCGCGATCTCCGCGTTCTTGCCAATGCCCGGAATGTCGTTCGGGTCGTCCGACTTCGCCGGCAGACCCAGCAGCGCTTCCATGCCACCGTTCAGGGCTTCCAGCGGCGACTTACCCAGCGGCGGCGTCTCCGAGGGATGCAACGGGCCGTCTTCCTTGCCGCCGTGGGCGACGTTCCACTTCTTGATGACGTCAGCCAGCGCCGTCGTCGGGGTGGCTTCCGCCGCCGCCTGCACGCTCGCCGCGATCTTGTCGAGCTCCGCGCCAGCGCGCTCTGCACGCACCAGATCCGTCGCCAACGCGCGCTTCACCGCCGCGTCGAGCGCTGTCGTCTTGCCCGCGATCTTCTTGTCCACCGACAGGACCCACCAGCCGTTCGGCGCTTCCACCGGACCGACCAGCTTGCCGACTTCCGTCGCTGCCACCGCTTTGGCCACTTCCGCGCCAAAAGGCGAACGCGCCAACGCTTCCGCGCTCAGGTCGTCGACGAACAAGCCGCCGCTGTCCTTCGTCATGCTGTGTTCGCTCTTCTCCGTCGCGGTCTTGGCAAAGAACGCCGCCAAACGCTTGGCCTTGTCTTCGCCCTGCAGCTCCGTCGCCTTCTTGGCCTCGCCAGCAGGCGCTTCCGCACCTTCTTCGGCCACGGCATCAAGCGGCGTCTCGCCGTTCCACGCTTTTTCCAGGTCGGCCTTGATCGCTTCGGCAGCCTTCCGCTTCTCGGACCACTGGCCCTCGACTTCCAGCTTCTTGTCTTCCGGCACGCCTTCCTTGGACGGCGCGGCAACGAGCAAGCCGTGCACGTTCCAGCGATCGGAAACCTTGTACACGTCCGCCTTGGCGTCGTATGCGGCCTGAATTTCTTTCTCGTGCGCGGCAGCCCACGCGTCCGCTTCGGCGTCCGTCACGGTCAGCGCACCCGCGATCGTTTCGGCGTCCAGCGCCACGAATTCCAGATGCGTGCGCTTGGCATCGCTCGCGACGAGCGCGTCGAGCTCTTGCGGCGTCAACTGAATGCCGCCAACGACAACCTGCGCGACCTTGTCACGCAGAATCTCGCGACGCAGCAGGCTTTCCAGCAGCGCCTTGGTCGAACCCAGGGAGAAACGCACGAACGTGTCGTATTTCTTCGGATCGTACTGGCCGTTCTCGTCGCGGAAGCTGATGCCAAAAACGCGCTCCAGCTGCATCACGCGGCGGGAAAGCTCGGCATCGCTCACGCCCAAACCGAGCTTCTTGGCTTCTTGCTCGACCAGCACGGCCTCGATCAGCTCGTTGGCCACTTTCTGGCGCTGAATCGCGGGAATCGGATCCTGCGGCGTCGTCAGTTGCGCCATCTCCGTGCCACCGCCGGAATACGGCAAGCGCAGCTTCTCGTAGCGCTGCTGCAGCTGCAACTTCTCAAAACCATTGGCGCCCGGTGGCGGAGCGTCCGGCGAGAGACGCATGGCGAGGTCCAGTTCCGCGCTGTCGATCGTCGTGCCGGCGACTTCGAGCATCGGCTCAGGCGTTTGCCCAGCCAGCGCACCGGCGAGCTTGGACCCTGAGTAGAACGTCAGCACAAAGGCGGCGATCAGGGTGGCGAAAATGACTTGGATCCACGGCGAACGGCTGTGGCGGCGCATCGTTTCGAGCATTTCAGTCGCTCCGGCCGATAACTCGGCGGCAGGTGACGGACGCATGAGCGGCCCGTCGCAAGGGGCGGCATTGCAGCACGAATCTGGCGGGGAGGTCAATGTTGCGGGCCATAACGTCCGTGCGGTCAAGGGACTCGTCGTGATTTCACGAAAACCCCAACGTCTCCCCCTGCACCGCCACATGCGTCGACCATCCCAGCCCCGCCTCAATGTGCCCCGCCAGCCCCAGCGCCGCCGTCGGCTCGCCGTGCACGATCGCCACCTGCCGCGGCGGCTCCTTAAACCCGCGCAGCCACTGTAGAATCTCCGACCAATCCGCGTGCGCCGACAGCGCGTCGAGCTGGGCGACTTCGGCGCGAATCGGCACGTCCTCGCCGTGAATCCGCACCGTCGTCTTTCCCGCCACCATGTCCGCGCCGCGCGTGCCGACCGACTGATAGCCCGCAAACAGAATCGTGTTGCGGTGATCCGGCGCAAACGCCTTGATGTGGTGCAGCACGCGACCGCCCGTCGCCATGCCGCTGCCGGCGATGACAATCATCGGACCTTGCCACGCCGTCACTTGCTTCGACTCGTCGACGGTGTGGATGACGTGGGCGGTCGAGCACATCGCTGTCACTTGTTCCGGCGTCAACCGCAGGAGTTCCGCGTGTTTTTGGTACAGCGCCGTCGCGGTCGCCGCCATTGGGCTGTCCAGGTAGATCGGAATGTCCGGGATCGCGCCGCGATCGCGTAGCGTGCGGAAATGCCAGAGCAGCTGCTGCGCGCGACCCACGGTGAACGACGGAATGATGACCGCGCCGCCGCGCCGCGTGGTGCGATGCACAATCTCGATCAGTTCGGGTTCCGGATCGCTTGCGCCATGGCGCCGATCGCCGTACGTCGATTCGCACACGATCAGATCCGCTTGCGCGATCGGCTCTGGCGCCGACAGCAGCAAGTCGTCGGGACGCCCCAGATCGCCGGTGAAGAGCGCGCTGGTCTTGCCGTCCGTGATGCGCGCCATCGACGCGCCCAGCATGTGCCCGGCGCGGTAGAGCGTGGCCGAGAGCCCGCCGCCCAGGTCAAACGGCTCGTGCCACTTCACGACGCGAAACTGCGACATCACCGCGCGCGCTTCCGCTTCACCAAAGAGCGCCAGCGCGGGAGCGTGCTTGGAAAAGCCGTGCTTGTTGGCGAACTTGGCGTCTTCTTCCTGCAAGTGGCCGGAGTCGATCAGCAGCACTTCCGCCAAGTCGCGCGTCGCCGCCGTTGTGTAGATCGGCCCCTTGAAACCGCTCTTGGCCAAAAGCGGCAGCCAGCCGGAGTGATCCAGGTGCGCGTGGGTCAGAATCACCGCGTCCACCGACGACGGCGCAAAGCCAGGTGGCTGCCAGTTGCGTTCGCGCAGCGCCTTCAGCCCTTGGAACATGCCGCAATCGATGAGGATCTTCTTGCCATGCGCGGCGAGCAGGTGCCGAGAACCGGTCACCGTACCCGCGGCACCAAAAAAGCTCACTTGCATCACACCCTCCGGCAGCGCCGTCAGGGCTTAACGCCGCGCAACACGCCTCAGCGCGGCACCAGCCAACGCGTCCACGTATTCATTCCACCGCGTACCGTCATGCGCACGGATCCACTGCATCTTGACGTGGGGATGGGCGTGGAACAGATCGTACGCTTCCATCACCAGGTCCAAGTTCTTGACTTCACCGGTCTTTTTCTTCCAGCCGTTGGCCTTCCAGCTTTTGGCCCAGATCGTCAGCGTCTTCACGCACAGGTCGCTGTCGCTGTAGATCGTCAGCTGCGCTTGCTTGGGCAGCGACTTCAGCGCCTCGATGATCGCCGTCATTTCCATGCGGTTGTTCGTCGTCAAGCGCTCGCAGTCGGAGCCTTGGCCGACGATCTCGCCGTTCTCCACGTGGACAAACGCCCAGCCGCCCGCGCCCGGATTGGGATCGCAGCCGCCGTCTGTGAAGATGCCGTCTTGCGGTCCGGTCGTGTAGCGTTCCAGCACTTCCTCTGGCGACAAGCGCATTTCTGAAGGACTGCCGACCGCGCTGCCGCGAAACGTCTTGGAGCCGTACGCGGCGGCAGGCGGCAAGCGCGTGACCGTCACTTCTGCGTTGGGATCGCGCGGCGGCTTGGGCGGCGGCGCCTGCTTGGCGAAGCGTGACGTGCTGCCGCTCCGCTGTTGGCGATGCGCGGCGCAGAACCGCGGCGTCCAGCCCGGATACTTGGCGAGCGTCGCGTCGGGCACTTCAAACGCGTTATTGCAAGTGGAACAAGTGAAACTGGGCATGCAAATCCACGGGCGGAAGGGTCAGCTCTTGATCTCTTTCATGCGCGCCTTCAGCGCACCCAGCGTCTTCAGCGTCGCGCCGAGGCCGCCGGTCTGCTGGCGGCTCACCAGCACGCGCATCAGGTCGAGCAACTTGGGACCATACGGATACCACCACGGCTCCAGATCTTTGTTGGAATCAGTCACGTACAGCCGCGGGCGCGTCAGCAGGTGCAGCACGTCGGGGCTGTTGGTCATGCCCGTGCCGGAATCGCCGATGCCGACCCACGGCAGATCGGCCAGCGCCGCGCTGAAGCTGTGGTTGTTGACCCACACCATGCCAGACCGCAACTTGCGCGCCACTTCGGTGCCGTGGTCGATATTCTGGCTCCACACTGAGTTGCCCAGGCCATAGCGCGTGTCGTTCGCCGCTGAAACGAGCTGTTCTTCCGTCGTGTGAATCTCCAGCACCGCGATCGGACCAAACGACTCGTCCTTCCACGCCGGCGCGTGGCGCGGCACTTTGGTCAGGAGCGTAGGCGGAATCGGCTCGTCGCCTTGCGGCAGCCCGCCCGTGAGCACCTGCGCGCCTTGGGCAATCGCGTCTTCGATTTGGCTGATCACGATCTGCCGCTGCATCTTCGTCACCAGATCGGGCACGTCCTTGGCCGACTGCTCCAGCTTGGCGACCAGCCGCGGAATGAACTGCGGCGCGATCTGCGCGGAGACGGCCACGCGTTCGACGCCCGAGCAGTTCTGCCCGGCGTTGCTCACGATGCCCCACGCGACGCCTGCTGCCGTGCGCTCGATATCCGCGTCAGCCAGCACGACCGCGCAGTCTTTGCCGCCGAGCTCCTGCTCGCACGGAATGCCGCGTTCGGCGCACATGATGCCGACCTTGCGGCCCGTACGCGTCGAACCGGTGAAGACCACCGCGTCTGGCAGCGCTTCAATTGCCGCCGCGCCCGCAGCGCCATCGCCATCCAGGACGTCGATCACCGGGCCAATCACTTCGCGAATCCGCTCCACCAGCCACACGCCCGTCTTCGGCGTCACTTCGGACGGCTTCAACAGCAGCGCGTTACCCGCCAGAAGCGCCGGTGCCACGGTCCGCATCGGCAGCTGAATCGGGAAGTTCCACGGGGAGATGCACAGAATCACGCCGCGCGCCTCGCGTTCCACCCACGCTTTCTTGCCCGGCATTTCCAGACTCGGCACGTCGCCCTTGCGCGGCTTCAGCAGGTCCGGGCCTTTCTTCAGCCAGTAGTTGAAAATATCGCCCACCGCCAGCACCTCCGCCGAGTACGCCTCGCCCAGCGGCTTCTTCGTCTCGTCGGAAATCAGCTGCGCCAACTCTTCACCGCGCGCCAGAATCGCCAGCTTCGCCGCGTTCAGTTTCTCCACGCGCGTCTGGACCGGCAGCGCGGCCCACTTCACCTGAGCGTCGCGCAGGGCGGCGATCTTCTGTTCTGCCAACTTCGACCAATCAGGGTGGGACATCGTCTGCCTCGCTGTAAGTTGTGCGCCCGTGGCGCCGCGTACGTTGTAAGCCAAACGCCGCGGTTGCGCTACCCCAGCGCGCGTTCCAAGCCGTCGCTCGCAACTTCCCAACACGCGACTCGCTCGGCATACTTCGAGGGCGTCGACTGGTTTTCACGGCGTGTTCTCCACCAGAGGCTGTTTGTGAGCGACGCCCCCGTCCAGTCGTTTTCCGTCCTGCACCACCGGCCGATTGCGCGACCGTTGGGCGCCCTTGGCGCGTCGGCTGTTGTGCTGGCGGGACTTCTCGGTCTCTTCTGGTTTCACCGCGCCGATTTCCTCAGCCATTTTGCCGCTCTTTCTGGTGACGCCGGGGACACGCGCCTGATCGCGTTCCTTCTGGAGCACCAATGGCAGGCGATCCTCGGTCACGCGCCGTGGACCAGCCCGCCGATGTTCTTTCCCACGCCCGGTACGTTGGGCTACGCGGACGCGTTCGTGCTCCAAGGGCTCCTCTACTGGCCGCTGCGCGCCTTGGGGTGTGACGTCTTCACGGCGCTGCAGTGGTCCACGCTGCTTCTCAACGCGCTGAACTACGTCAGCATGGCGTGGCTTCTGCGCCGCGTGTTGCATCTTGGCGCGCTGCCGACCATCGCCGGCTCCCTGCTTTTTGCCTTCAACAGCGCAAAGTTCAACCAGTTTGTCCACCTGCAGCTCCAGCCGCTCGTGCTCCTGCCGCTCATGGTGGCGCTGCTTGTGGACTTGGCGCGGCGGCTGCCCGACCTTGCCCCGCGCGGCGTCTTTCTGCGCTTGGCTGGCTTTGCGCTGCTCCTGGACCTGCAGCTGCTGAGCGGCGTCTACGTTGCGTGGTTCTTCGGCTTCTTTGGCCTGATCGCGCTTGTTCTCGCCGCGCTCCTTCCGTCGACCCGCGCGTGGCTACAGCAAAGCCTTCGCGCGCAAGTTCGCCCGCTGGTCGGCGCAGGCGTTGTGTTCCTGATCGGCGCGATCCCGTTTGCGCTTCTTTACGTGCCGGTGCTGAAGGCGTCCGGTTGGCGCTCTTACGGCGACGCGCAGGGGATGATTCCACATTGGTATTCGCTCCTTGCGATGGGCGATGGCAACGTGTTCTGGGCGTGGTTGGAGCCGCTTCTGCCCGGTTTTCGCGAGCAAGCCTTCTTCTGGGAACACCGCATCGGGCTGGGCTTCGTCGTCACGCTCGCGTGGCTGGCGCTGGTCGTCTCGGTGATGCGTGCGCTTCGCAGCGTTGCCGGTCTTGCGCGCCCCGGCTGGCCGCACGCGCTGGCGATCCTCGTGCTGGCCGTCACTGCGTACTACGCGCTGGGCATGACGTATCTCGGGCGATCGCCGTGGTGGTTCGCCTTTCACACAGTGCCGGGCATCAAAAGTATCCGCGCCGTCAGTCGCTACGTGATCGTGCTGACGCTGCCGATGGGCATCGCGCTCGCCTGGCTGATCGACGCGCTGCAGCCGCGACTGCGCGTGCTGGGTCAAGTCGCCCTCGTGCTGCTGGTCGGTGTGGCGGCCTTTGAGCAAGTGAGCACGCGCGCCGGCTACGACAAAGCGACTGAAATCCGCCGACTCAACGCGCTCGCCGCGCAGCTGCCCAAGGACTGCGACGTGTTCTACGTGACCGCGCCGCCCATCGGGAATGCGACCAACGTGAGCCTGCAGATCGACGCAATGTTCGTCGCGCAACTGACGGGGATTCCGACGTTGAACGGCTACTCCGGGCAAGCGCCCAAGGACTGGGACGGCGTCTTCTTCGTGCGTAGCGCTGACTATCCCGGCCACGTGCGCCAATGGGTTCAATCTCACGGCGTGCAAGGTCGCGTGTGCGCGTTGGCGGATCCGGATTGAGCCGCTGTTCGCCGTGACGCGTTTGCCCAAACCGTGACGATTCAGTGATTGACATCACCTCCCCTTGTCGGGACGATGCCGCTGCACGCGACGCTGGTTCACCGCCAGATGCATCGCCCGCAGCAGCGACTCTGGCTGCAAGGACTGCTCATGCTGCAACTCACTGCGTGGACGTTTGCCCGCATCTTTCCGACGACCGCGGGGTTGCCGGGTCTGGACGCGATTGACGCGCGGCCGCTGATTCGCCAGCTCACCGCGGAAGCGCCGTTCACGATCCGCGCGACGCTGTGGGTTTCGGTGCTGCTGTTTCAGGTGACGCCGCTCTTGACGCTAGGTATCCCGCTGCCGGCGCGCTGGCTGTCTGACGCGCGGGTCGACGAGCACGCCCAGCGGCTGTCCGTCAGCAACGTCTACCTCCTGCGGCAGATCATGCTGATGCTGAAGACGATTGGTGGTCTCTGCTGGGGCGCGGCGCCGGAAGTGCGGCAGAAGCTGTCGATGCCAATGTACGAGGCCGATTCGGGTCGCTGGAGGCAGTCATGAGCGGCCAACACGTGGCATTTCAGGATGGCGCGCCGCAGGTTTTTGAGGCGGATTACGTCGTCGCGGGTTCCGGTGCGGGGGGCGCTGCTGCGGCCGTCACCTTGGCGCGCGCGGGTTTCAAGGTCGCGCTTGTCGAGGCAGGTCCGTGGCGCGATCCGGAAGCGTATCCGTCGTCGATGTACGGCACGATGCGCGACATGTTCGCGGATTGGGGCCAGCTCGTCGCGATGGGCAACCCGCTCGCGGGCGACGCGATCATCCCGATCGTGCAAGCCAAGCTGGTGGGCGGCACGCCGGTCATCAACAGCGCGATCGTCGTGCGCACCCCCGGCGACGTGCTGGACGACTGGCGCGAGCGATTTGGCCTCGGCGACGTGTTCAATGAAGCGACGATTGGCGCCAAACAAGACCAGATCGAGCGCGAGTTGAGCGTGACGGAAACCGCGGGCGTTGGCATGGGACCGTCGGCGTCGGCCATGCTGAAGGCGCTGATCCAGCGCGGTGCGGAAGGGCACGCGATCAACCGCAACGTGCGCGAGGAATGTGAAGGCGTGATGCAGTGCCTGCAGGGCTGCAAGCGGCGCAACAAGCGCACGGCCAACTTCCTCTGGATTCCGGAGATGAAGGACGAGCGCGGCGGCTTGGTGCTCTCGTGCGCGCCGGTGGACAAAGTGCTGCTGGAAAACGGCCAAGCCGTGGGCGTGACCGGTCGCTGGCTGCATCCGGAGACGCGGCAGAAAGGTGCGACGTTTACCGTGCGCGCCAAGCGCGGCGTGCTGGTGGCGGCATCGGCGACGGGATCTGCGCCGATCCTGCAGCGGTCGGGCATCAAGCTGCCGGCGCTGGGTGAAGGCTGGCGGGCGCATCCGGGCGCGGGCGTCGTCGGCGTGTACCCGGAGGCGATGGATATGCACAAAGGCGCGAGCCAGTCGGTCGCCTCGCTGCACTATCGCAAGGACATCGGCATCAAGCTGGAACACTTGAGCCTGCCGCTGGAGCTCTTCGCCGCGCGCGTGGGCGGTGCGGGTCAGACACTCGTCCACAAGCTGGAAGCGTACCGGCGCTGCGCGATGTGGGTGAGCGCCGTGCGCGCCGACGCGGTGGGCACGGTCAAGCAGAACTGGCTGGGCGGCGTGAGCGTGAAGTATCAGCCGACCAAGAAGGACATCGCGCGGTTGCGAGACGGCTCCAAGATCATCGCGGAAATGCACTTTGCGATGGGCGCGGAGAAGGTGTGGCCCGGCGTGTTCGGTCTGAAGCCCGAGATTGGCCCGGACGAGGTGCATCTCTTTGACAACGCGCCGCTGGACAACCGCTCGTACACGTGGGTGCTGTCGCACCTTTTTGGCGGTTGTACGTTGGGCAAGGATCCCAACACGTCCGTCGTGGCGCCGGACTTGCACGTGCGCGGGGTCAAGAACCTGCACGTCGTCGACGCTGCGGCAATTCCAACGACCCTGGGCGTCAATCCACAGCACACGATCATGGCGCTCGCGATGGTGACCGCGGAGCGGTTGGTCGGCGGGTAAGGCGCTGTGTAGCAACGCCCCGTCGTGCGGGACGCTTGTCGCTGGGTCGCCCAGTGCGCCCGCTGCGTGATACGTTCGGCGACAAACGGTTGGGACCTGAGCGTCAGCGCTTGGCGACGCGGGCAAACACAGCGCGCGTGGCTTCAGCGGTTTTGTCCCAGGAAAGCTCGGCTGCGCGGGCCAAGCCGCGCTCGCGCAGCTGCGTTCGCAGCGCGGTGTCGTTGACCAAGCGCGTCATGCCGTCGGCGATCTCGTCCAGGCTCAGCGGGTTGACGGCGACCGCCGCGCCTGCCGCCACTTCATCCAGCGAACTACCGCGCGACGTCAGCACGGGTGCACCACACGCCATCGCTTCGACCACGGGCAGGCCAAACCCTTCGTAGAGCGACGGGTAGCACAGCGCGATCGCCTCGCGGTAGAGCACCTGCAGCGCTTCCACGCTCACGTAGCCGACGGCGTGAATGCGGTTCTTCTGCGAGCTCGCGTTCAGCGTCCGCGCGATGCCCTCGTCCTTCCAACCGCGACCGCCCGCCAGCACGAGATGCACGTCAGGATGCGCCGGCGCGATGCGCTCAAACGCCTCAATCAGTCGCACCAGGTTCTTGCGCGGCTCCAGCGTGCCCACGGCCAGCAGAAAGTGCCGCGGCAGTCTCAGTTGTTCCCGCTGACGCTGGATAGTCGCCGCGTCCGGCTCGGCATTGAACCGCGCGTCCGCCGCGAGCGGAATCGCCACGACGTTTTCCGGCTTGACCGGCAGAATCCGCAGCACGTCGCGCCGCGTCGCCTCCGACGGCGTCAGGATCGCCGCCGCACCGCGCGCCAGAGTCGGCAGCAGCAGGCGCTGCAACACGCGTTTCTTGAAGGTGAACGTTTCCGGGTACAGGAAAATCGCCAGATCGTGAACGGTGATGACGTACGGCACGCTAGGCACGCGCGCTGCCATCGTCAGCGGCGCCATGTAGTTCGGGAAGAACGCGGCGTCGGGCCGGATTTTCGCCGCTTGCAGCGCGAGCGCGGTCTGCATCCACGCGGCGCGAATGGGCATCTGCGGGCCGATCTTTTGCACCGGCACGTCAGCAAATTCAGAGAAGTCCTTGTTCGTCGCGAAGATCAGTTCATCCTGACCCAGCGCCTGCCACGCCCGCAGCACGTGTTCGGTGTACAGACCCACGCCAGTGCGTCCGGGGCACCACGTCGTGACGTCGACAAGGATCTTCACGGCGTCTCCGCAAGAAACACGATGATCGGCGCGAACACTTCTGCCGACGCGTTTGGCCCGGTGATCATGTCCATGTGGCCGTAATCGGCGGAGTAACCTTCTTTCTTGGCCAGCAGAAGGAACTTCTTGGGGCCTCCCCAAGCCTCGAACGCGGCGCGCAACGACTTGGGCGTGCCCAGTTTGTCCGCACCACCTGCCAGAAACAGCGCCGGCTGCGGGATTTCCTTCAAGCGCGGCAGAATCGGCTCACCGTCCAGACGAATGACGCCGTCCTGATGCGCCCACTGCACCATGTTCACGCCCAGTGGTCCCGGAATGTCCGACGTCGCGTCGACAAGAAACGTGTGCAGGAGTCCGGGTTTGTTGTTCGTCGGGTTCAGGAAGACGCGCTGAATCGGCGTCACGATGATTTCAGAAACAAACGCGAACAGACCGGCGAAGAAGCGCGATGGTGTCGTCGGCTTCCAGTATTGGCCAAGCCACGCGGCGACGTGCGTGCCCGGCAGCACGGCACCCACAAAGCCCGGCGAGCCTATGATGACGACGCGGCGGACCTGCTCCAACGGCAACGTCCTGCCGATGCTGGCGTAGAGCAGCATGCCGCCCATCGAGAAACCGACGTAGTCGACCTGCGCTGCACCGGTCCGTTCGCGCACGAAGGCGACGGCTTGCGGAATGTCGTGACGCGCGAGCGCGGCAAAATCGACCTGCGCCTTCTCCTTGGCGGTCAGATCCCAGCGCCCCGATCGCAGCGTAAGGAGCCACACGTCGCGGCCGGTCGCTTGCACGTCGCGGGCCAGCGACACGTCTTCACGCGCGTCGATGTTGCGGTGATTGATCGCGATGCCGTGGACCATCACCACTGGCGGCAGCGTCGTCGGCGTCGGCGACTTCAAGCGGCGGAGTTCGCACCAACTTCCGTCGGGTAGCGGCACGCGGTGCGTTTCATCGTAGCGCACGGGCGTCGACAGCTTGCGCCGCCAAAAGGCCAAGTGCGCCCAGGTCGCCAGCACCAGAAAGGCAAGAGCACCGAGGGAAGCGAGCCAAGAACCGCAAGCACACGCGCCGTCTGTCACCCGATCCCCCACGCACCCGAACGCGGCCGTTTGGCGACCGCCAGCACTTCGTCGTACAACTCTTCGTACTGCGCCGCGACCAGTTTGATATCGTGACGCTTTTGTACGTGCCGCTGACCAGCCTCAGCAAACTGAATCCGGCGGTCTTCACGCGTCAGCAGCTCCGTCACGGCCACGGCCAGCGACACCGGATTCATCGGCGGCACTCCGATCACGACGCCCGCCTGCACCAACTCCGTCAACGGCGGCTTCTGCGCCACCACGGTCGCCAGGCCTTCCGCCATGCCTTCGAGCAGCACCATCGGCAGATCCATCTTCTCGTGGTGGCTATCGGCCGGGAACACTTGCACCGCTGCGATGGCGAAAAGTTCGCGCAGGCTCGTCACTTCATTCAAGAACGTCACGTGATGCGCAATGCCGTCCGCGGTGATCGCTTCTTTGATGCGCGCCTCTTCCGCGCGGTCTTCCTCGTCGCGGATCCGGCACGCCAGAATAAAGTGGCAATCGGACTGGCGCAGGATGCGCGGCATCGCGGCGGCAAAAGTCCGCGCGGCGTTGGAATGCCGGTAGTCGCCTGCGTAGATGACGACCTGCTCGTCCAGCGGAATGCGGTACTTGCGGCGAATGCCGGCCAGATCGCCCGCGGGAATTGGCGCCTGCAGCGCGATGCCGGGCGGAATCCACAGCGTGTTCTGCACGCCCTCGGCGATGAGTCGGTGCTGCGTCTCCTGGGTCAGACACACGACGGGCGAACCAGCGAGCGCTTGCTTGATGCCCACAGTTGTTCGCGGCGCACGCACCAGTGTGTGGATGACCGGCAGACCGCGCATGCGCGCGGCGGTGCGGACCACGTTGGCGACGACGAATTCCGCTGGCCAAAAAAGATGGACCAAGGACGTTTCGCGCTGACCGATGAGCTGGCCAAAAAGGCCCAGACGTTTGTTCAACGGCGTGTCGCTACCGGCGCGCGTGCCCCAAGCGCTTTCGGTCTCGATGTTCGCATCGCCCAGCGTCACGCCCGCGTGCGTCAGAACGCAGCCGCGGTACTTCTGCAGGTTGCCCGCGACGCCGCGGACGAGGTTCTTGTCCGACCGGGTCCAAGGCGGCTCGACCGGCGCGGACAGGTACAAGATGCGACGTCCCGGCGTGCTCATGGTGTCACCCGTTTGAAGGCTGGAACGCGCTCCAGGGCGCGCAGATCCAGCTCAGCCACAACGGCTTGCGCTGGCTGATCCAGCAGAATCCGGACGCGTGGGTGCAAGGCGGCGACAAAGCCAATCGTCTCGCCCGTCGACGCGACCAGATCAAAGCCCAGCTTGCTGCGCCACGAGGGCCACGCGTCCGGCGCGCCCAGACTCGCGTCGGGACCTACGGGCTGCAGCACCAGTGGTTCTTTACCCAGCCACTTCAGCAGGTGCGTCAGCGTCGCGATCGTCTGTTGCACGAGGCGGTGCGTCACTTCCGGCGCGGGGAAGACAAGCTTGGAGCCTTCCGCGCCGCCGCCCAGACGTTCAGCAATGACCAAACCCAGACGAATCGGTTGCAGCGGCAGCGGCTTGGTGCCTGCCCGCGCGTCCAGCACGCCGCGCAGCATCTCACCTTCCATTCCGGCGGTGTACGCTGCGACTTCCTCCTCGGTGCCGTTCACCAGCACCGGCGGCAAGCCGCGGTCATCGCTCTTTTCTGGCACGAACACCCGGCCGATCTCAAAAACGCCGATGTTCAGACCTTTGCGCGCCGGCTGACCGTCGTCGCCCTGCACCAGACCGCCTTCGGCCACAGCCAGCAGATTCGGCAGCACATTGCGGCGCATGTGCGTGTGACCGGAAGAAATCGGGTTGCGTACGCCGACGCGCGTCAGGCCCACGCCGTCGTCCAGACCCAGACGCTTGCGCGTGTCTTCGTTATCAAAGCCGTAAAGCACCTGCTCGGTCAGGCCAGCGTGCACCAGCGTGTTGCGCACCTGGCGCTCCAGCAGCTTCAGCGGCGGCGTATACGGCGGCCGCGCGGCGACCTTGGGCGCTTCGCTCAGAATGTTGTCGTAGCCAAAATGACGCCCCAGCTCTTCGACCAGATCTTCGGCGATCTTCACGTCCTTGGTGGCGCGGAAGCTTGGAATCGTCACCGCCAGCGCGTCGCCGTTGCGGGCGATCCCGAATTCCAGCCGCGTCAGGCACGCGTCCAGCCACGCGTCGGAGAGTTCGTCCGCCGCGACACCCAAGCGCTCGCGCAGGTACGCGCCCGTTGTGTGAATGACCGACAGCGGCTTGGCGTCCTTCGTGAACGGACCGACATCCGCCAGCTGACTGGCGATGCGCGCCCGCGGGTTCCACGCCAGCGTTAACTTCAGGAACCGCCGCGCTGCGACTTCCGCCAGCACGGGATCCAGCGCCTTCTCAAAACGCGCGGAACTCTCCGACCGCATGCCGAGCCGCATCGCCGTCCGCCGAATCGTCGGCGCGTCAAAGTTGGCCGCTTCCAGCACGACTTCCGTCGTATCCGGGCGAATTTCCGAGTCCGCGCCGCCCATGATGCCCGCCAGCGCAACCGGACCTTCGGCATCGGCGATGACGCAGTCGTGTTTTTGCAACTGCCGCACCTGACCGTCCAGCGTCGTGATCGTCTCGTGCGCCAGGGCGTTGCGGACCACAATCTGGCCACCGCGCAGAAAGCGCGCGTCAAACGCGTGGAGCGGATTGCCGGTTTCCAGCATGACCAGATTTGTCGCGTCCACGAGGTTGGAAATCGGCCGCGTACCAAGACGCCGCAGCAACAGGCGCGCGTTCACTGGCGCCGACATCACGGAAACATCGGTCAACTTGGCGCAGACGTAGCGCGGACACGCGTCGGGCACTTCCACACGGATAGCCGCGGGCGCCCCGGTCGAGAAATCCAGCTTGAGATCAAACGGCAGCAGCGGCTTCTTCAGCATCGCCGCGACTTCACGCGCCACGCCGTAGAGCCCCCACAGGTCTGGACGGTGCGTAATGGCCTTGTTGTCCACGTCGTAGAGCACGTCTTCCAGCTCGATCGCCTCGTGCAGCGGCGTGCCCGCCGGCGCGGTGCAACCGTCCAGCGACAGCAGCCCGGCGTTTTCATCGGAAAGACCGAGATCTTTTTCAGACGCCAGCATGCCCGGACTCGGCACGCCGCGCACCTCACCGTCGCGCACCGTGATGCCCGACGGCAGCGTCACGCCCGGCGGCACAAACGGCACGCGCAGACCGACGCGCAGGTCCGGCGCACCGCAGACCACTTGCACGGTCCGGTTGCCGAGATCCACGGTGCCCAAACGCAGCTTGTCCGCATTCGGATGCGGCGCAACCGCGATGACGTCGGCGACCAGCACGTCGCGCAGGCCGAAGCCCCACTGCACGACATCGTCGATCTCGGCGACCGTCGTGGTGAATTCTTGGGCAAACTGCAGCGGATCCACGCCCTGCGTATCGACGAATTGCGACAACCAACGCCAAGAGACGAGCACGGGGAACCTCTAGAATTGACTCAAAAAGCGCAGATCGCCACCCATCAGGAGGCGCACGTCCGGCACGCCGTAGCGCATCATCACGAGGCGCGACAGACCGAGGCCAAACGCCCAGCCTTGCCACTCGTCGGGGTCCAGCCCGCCCGCGCGCAGCACGTTCGGGTGCACGAGACCGCACGGCAGTAGCTCCAGCCAACCGCGGCGCTTGCACGCCGAGCAGCCTTCGCCCGCGCAGACCTGACAGCGAATGTCCAACTCGAAACCCGGCTCCACGAACGGGAAATAGCCTGGTCGCAGGCGGATTTCCACTTCGCGCTGGAGGATCGCGGACAGCAGCGTGCGCATCGAATCCAGCAGGTGACCGACCGTGACCTTGCGGTCGATCATCAGCCCTTCGACCTGATGAAAGGTGTGCTCGTGGCTCGCGTCGGTCGCCTCGTAGCGAAACACTTTGCCGGGGAAAATCGCGCGAAACGGCGCCTTGAACTGGTGCATCGCGCGGACCTGCCCCGACGACGTGTGCGTGCGCAGCAGGTGGCCGCTTTCCAGCCAGAACGTGTCCTGCATTTCCCGCGCCGGGTGCCAACCGGGAATGTTGAGCGCCTCGAAGTTGTCGAATTCGCTTTCAATTTCCGGGTAGTCCAGCACGTGAAAGCCCATCGACGTGAAGATCGCCTCGATGTCTGCCTGCACGGTGCTCAGCGGATGCGGATGGCCCAGCTTCAACGGCACCGCACCGACCGCCGCATCAAATGTCGCGTCGTTCAGTTCAGCGTCAATCAGCCCTTCCACCAGCACCAGCCGACGCGCTTCAATCGCGGCCGCGACCGTGCCCTGCAGCGCGTTCACCGCCTGGCCAAAGGACTTGCGATCCTGCGGCGGAATCTGCGGAATCCGCTTCATCAGCGCTGGAATCTCGCCTGCCTTGCCCAGCGCGCGCACTTCCAGTGACCGCAGCGACTCAAGCGAATCCGCTGCGTCCACGTCGGCTTGCCAGCGCACCACACCTTGGTCGATTTCGATTTGCCAGTCCGGCAGCTCGCTCATGGCCGTCACCAGCCCTTATTCCACGCGCTTGATGACGTGGTAGCCAAAGCTCGTCTCGACGATGTCGAGCTGGCCCTTGCCCAACTGCAGGCTGAGCTGCTTGAACGGCGGCACCAGCTGCGCGTTCGCGTCAACCGGGTACGTGCCGGGACCGGGATCCTTGCTGTTTGCCTTCATCAGCGCCGCAAAATCCGCGCCCTTCTTGCGCGCTTGGTGGGCGACTTCAATCGCCTTCTTCTTGGCTTCTTCCTTGGTCAGCGTCACATTTTCACCGGGCAGCGAACCCTGATAGCCGATCAGAATGTGGCTCACGGTCACCTTTTCCGGCGCGGGCTTCTGCTCGGTCGGGCAGGTCGCCGGATCTTCACCGGCCGCCGGGCACGCATCGGTCAGCACCTTCATCAGCGGCTTTTCCGGCACCTTGAAGTCAAACGGCACGCGCTTCATCACGTGGAAGCCAAAACGCGTCGGGACGATGTCGACCTGACCCACGCCCAGCGTCAGCGCCATCGCGGTGAACTGCGGCACGTAGCGGCCACGCATGTTCGGCGTCACGTCGTACACGCCCGGACCGTTGTCATCCGAGTGCTTCCAGACGAGGCCGATGAAGTCGTTGCCCGGCTTGCGCGCTTCGTGCGCGATCTCCGTGGCCAGCTTCAGAGCCTCTTCCTTGGTGCGTTTGATCGGCTTGCCCGGCAGCGATCCTTCCCAGCCGACCAGCACGTGGGCAACCTTGATGTTGTCCTCAACAGTCGCCTGTTTGGTCGGGCACGCCGCAGGATCTTCACCCGGCGCGGGGCACGGATCGTTCAGCACCTTTTCGAGCGCGGCGGGCGCAGGCGCAGCGGTCGGCGAAGCGGGCGCGGGCGGCGGCACGGGCTTGGGCGCTTCGGCCGCAGGAGCCGGGGCGGGCGCGGGCGGCGGCGGCGCAGCAGGTGCTTCCGCGGGCTTATTACAAGCCACGACGAGCAAAGCGCAACAAGCGAAAGGTGCAAGCTTTTTCCCGAACATCAGATCCTCACAGGCAAGGTAGGGGTAGCGCGCAAAAGGCGCACGGAGGCGGGATTGTGCGCGGGAATGTGGCGGGTGGCAAGGCGGTCGTCATCCTGCCCAGACCTGATCGATCCTCGTCCCCAGACGCACCCGTCACGCTCACTCGCCCCCCGCATCCCCGCGCGCAGCCGAAGCGCCAGACAGATCTCACCCGTGGAATCGCCGATCCGGATGAAATTTCAAGTCTTGCGCCGGTA
>CAITYF010000003.1 GCA_903896545.1 uncultured Myxococcales bacterium
ACCGACGTAAGGCATGCAATTTCATCCGGATCGGCGATTCCACGGGTGAGATCTGTCTGGCGAATCGGCTGCACGCAGGGATGCGGAGGCAAGTGCGGGTGACGGGTGCGTCTGGGGACGAGGATCGATCAGGTCTGCGATTTCCCGATGATTCGTTCCCAACGCCGCTGTCTCGTGACAGAATCTGCCGCTGTTGCGCCGTCGGCCCCCCGCTGCGGCACTGGTTCCATGAGGCGCTCGTGAGTCTGCCCGAAGAAATCCTGCACGCACGCATCCTGATCGTCGACGACCAGCCGTATAATATTGCGCTGTTGCGGATGATTCTGAAGGAAGCCGGCTACACGACCATCGACGCGACGACGGATCCGCGCGAAGCCCTGCCGCTGTATCAGGCGAATCGCCCCGACATCGTGCTGCTGGACCTGCAGATGCCGCACATCGACGGCTTTGGCGTCATGGCGCAGCTCCGCGGCATCGAAGGCGACATCATTCCCGTGCTCGTGCTGACCGCGGAAACCGATCCCGAAGTGCGTTATCGCGCACTGCAGTCGGGTGCGCGCGACTTCCTGAACAAGCCTTTTGACAAGATCGAGACGCTCTCGCGCATCCGCAACCTGATCGAAGTGAACCTGCAGCACAAGCGGATCCTCGCGCACAATGAGGAACTGGAGCAGAAAGTTCGCGAACGGACTACGGAATTGCGCAATACACAGCTGGAAATCATCCACCGGCTGGGGCACGCGGCGGAGTACAAAGACAACGAGACGGGCTTCCACATCATTCGGATGAGCCTGTACTGCGGGCTGATGGGGCAAGCGCTGGGCATGACGCCGGCCGAGGTCGAGTCGCTGCAGCGCGCAAGTCCGATGCACGACGTGGGCAAGATTGGCATCCCCGATCGCGTGCTGTTGAAGCCGGGCAAGCTGGACGCGGACGAGTGGACCATCATGAAGACGCACGCGGCGATCGGCGCGGATCTGCTGGCAGGGTCGAACTCGCCGCTGATTCAGGCGGCGTCGATTATCGCGCTGACGCACCACGAGAAGTGGGACGGTTCCGGCTATCCGCGCGGTATCAAGGGCGATGCGATCCCGCTGACTGGGCGCATTTGCGCGATTTGCGACGTCTTCGACGCGCTGACTTCGGAGCGGCCGTACAAGAAAGCGTGGACCGTGGAAGAAACGATGGCGGAGCTGCACGCGGGCGCTGGCAAGCACTTCGACCCGGACTTGATCACGGTATTTGAAGGGATCCTGCCGCAAGTGCTCGAAATTCGCGAGCAATACCAGGAAGACTGAGGAATTCAGCCGATGAGTGCGTTCGTGACGCTGCCCAAACTCGATCTTGGTCGGCGGCTGGCGCGCGGGCTAGCACTTGAGGACGTGACGCGAACGGTGGCGCTGGAGCGGCAGCGGTGGCAAGCCGATGGCGTGCTGCACGGCGAGCTCATCGTAGATCTGCGCGATTGGACCGATACGCAGGCGGCGCTCGTGGCGCTGGACGCGGGGATGCAGCCGGAGGATCCGCAGGCGCCGTGGTCCTACGCGCTGATCGTCGCGCTCGATGCGCCGTGGCCGGAGCTGGTCGAGGTGGTGGAGGACGCGGGCGTGACCTCGGTGCGCGGCGTGCTGGCGACGCGCGCGGCGGATCGGACACAGCTCGGACCATTCTGGCAAACCGTGAAGTTGGCTGGTTGGCTGCGGATGGTCGAAGCGGAGACGGCGACGGAGCTGCAGCAGGCGTGGGCGCTCGGTTTTGACCGTCTTCTCGGTGCGAGCGCGCTGGCGCGGCTGCCGGACTTGTTGACCACCCTGCGGGCGCACCGGCTGCCGGTCGCGGTATCGCCTTCGGCGCAGATCGCGGCGGGCGACGTGGCGTCGTGGCCACAGCACCCGATTCAGACGTTGACGAACGCCGGCGTGACGACTGTTCTGGCGTCCGGCTGGCCGCAGACGGTGACGACGACGCTCAGCGGTGAGTTGGAGGCGCTGTCGCGGCACCACCACTGGAAACTGGACCAACTGCGGACGCTGATGACGCGCAACGCGGAGGCCGCGGCGATTCGCCCGGAAGCGCGGTTTGGCATTGCGCGGCAGATCGAGGCGTGGCGGCACAGGCCGCATCCGACGGCGGGGCCGAAGGGTGATCCTTGGTCGCTGTGACGGCTACGGCAAAACCGCCGGAATCCAGCTGCACGACCACTTCATCTGGCACAGGTCAAAATCCAGCACCTCGCCGTGCGTGACCATGTAGTGCACAAACTGGTTGATGAGCAGCGAGCCCAAGTCAAACGGCTTCGTCGGCGACGGCACCGGGAAGCCGTGCACGCCATGCGGCGTCATGTCCGGGAAGAGCTGCGCGCTGATCCCGCCGACCTTCGCGTCATTCTTGCGGATGTTGCGCAACGGCGGATCCAGACGCGGCTGGTCAAAGCCGTCGCCCTCTGGCACCAAATTCGCGAGGTTATCGACGTCCATCAGCACGCCCGCGCCCAGCTTGTCCGTGTACCGCATGCTACCGTCCACGCCTTCCACCAAGCCGACGTCTACCAGCATTTGTTGCACGGTCTTGTTGTAGCGCGGATCCACGTCGCGGAAATTCACCAGGCCAGCCGCGCGCGCCAGCGCCACGCCTGAAGCGGTCGACACGCCCGGATCGCCCAACGTGCTCAGGTACAAGATCCGCGTGCTCACCGTCTCGCCCGTGCCGTACGTCAGCTCGCGGTCGCGGTGAATGAACGGCGCGATGTTCACGGGGTCGCCCGCATCCAGCGCGATCTGCGCGATGCCCAGCATCCGCCGCAATTCCGGGTTGCCGCGCCGCAGTCCAAAGCCATCGGCCAGCGCCACCAGCGGGCTACCGGCTTTGTGTTCGATCCGGTTGTACGTGAACCCCTCCGCGAACGTGTCGATCACTTTGGTCGGCGTTCCCACGATGTCACAGCCCTCGCGCTCGCGGGTCGGCAGCTCCTTGTCGTAGAGAGACAGGCGCAGCCGCTGCCCCACGTCCGACGACACGGCGATGCGCAGATGCCCGTTCGGCTGCACGCGCGCACACCGGTGTTCGCCCGAGTCCAGATTTTCCAGCACGGCGATCGTGCCCGGCGTCAGCGCGGGAAGGTCGGCGATCTTCTGGGTCTTCTCATCGACGAGATCCGGGAACGTCTGGAACAGTCCGCCATCGTGCGCCAGGATCAGTGGGCCCATCATGCGCAACACCATCGCGTTGCGAACGCCGCCCAGGGAACTGCGCGTGCCAATTTCGCCCAGTACGCCGCCGGCGATGATCGACACGGCGGTCTCAACCTTGGGTTCCAGGCCCGCGGCGACGCTGGCGATGATGCCGCCCAAGGATCCGCCGATCATGTGGATCGGCGCGCTGCCGCCGACGTCGACCTTGCCGTCGCCATCGAAGTCGCCCGCGAGGTCGTCCTTGTTGTCGTGATTCGCGTCGTAATGCCAGGTGCGCTTGCCGTCGAAGGAGCTGAACACGCGGCAGATTTCCATGATGTCGACCGCGGTCTGGCGCACCATGTCGCGGGTGTGGAACACGTAGGAAGTCCAGTAGTCCACGCCTGAATCGACGCGGTCGTCGCCGTTCTGGTCCAGCGCGCGACCGGCGATAATCCCCTCGCCCATCCCCTTCATGCCGTACATCTCAAACTGCGCTTTGACCAAGTCGACCAAGCTCGGATCGATGTCGACGCCGTGACTCGGCGCGTCAATGCCCAAAGTTGCGATGCCGTGACGCGCGAGGAAGCCCGCGAAGTTGAGCGCGTCAAACTTGGTGCTGCCATGCCCGTGCACAAAGATCGCCAGCGGAGCGGGACCTGCGGCGCGCACCTTGGGTACAAACAACCAGAAGTTGATGCCTTCCTTGCGGATGAACGCCTCGCCCGTGTCGGGATTCAGCTGCCAAGTCTGGTCATTCAAGGAGAGTTGCGTCTTGCCGTCGGCCTCGTACCGCGGAAAGAACTGCGGCGAGTCGATCGTGCCGAGCACGTGAAAGTCCACAAACGCAAAGTTGTCGAAGAACATCTTCAGTTCGTCCGCGCTCTGTTTGGGACCAAACTGCGTGTACAGGCTCTTCGCCATGGGCAGGAACACCGCCGCGGGCACGACCTTGGTCGTCTCCGTCGCCGTCGGCGAGTCGTACACGTCCATCAGGTTCATGTCCGGCGGGTAATCCGTCGCCAAGTGCGCCATCGGCCCCAGGCCGTACAGACCGTCGCGCACCGTCACCAGCGGTTTGGTCCAGACCTGCGTCGTGAACGTCCACGCAAACGCGACGTCCGACGTGCCCAGCCCCATCGTCCCCAGACACTCCGGCACGGGTGCCAGCGCTTCGGTCTGCCCCGTGTGATTCACAAACTCGAACGGCGAACGCACCGGCTGCCCTTTGGCGTCCAGCAGGTTCTTGGTCAGCACCACCGCGTAGGTGGTTCCCTCACGCAGCGGAATCACCGGCTTGGCGATAATCGTGTTCGTCTCGCGCTCGTAGAAGGTCACCAACGAGCCGTCTTTCGCCAGCGTCTGCGGATGATCCAGCACGCCGTCCATGTCCGTGTCCTCGCCCGGATCGAGCACGCCGTTGCCGTTCAGGTCCTCCTCCACCTCCTCAAAGATCAGCTGCTTCAGGGTCGAGCGCGGATCGTCCGCGTAGTTCACGTTCTCATCCAGAAGCACCGGGAACAGGTTCTGCCCCAGATCAATCGGCATCGGCTTGCAGCGATCCGGCGATCCAGCCGTGATGTCGATCACCAGCATCACGTCGTTCTTGGGCTCATACCGGTCCGCGTGGCGATCCGTAATGTTGGTCACGTCGAGCGGCGCGTCAAAACTCACGCTGATCGGCGCAAGCGTGCCCCAGCCCGACAGGTCATCGAGGTTCTTGCGCGTCGTCTTTTCCCACTGCGTCGGTGCCACGAGCGATGCGTTGATGCGGCGCTTGGTCGGCGACGTGGCGTCAAAACGCGTGGCAAAATCGTTCGGCAGCGGAATTTCCGGCAGCGGCTTGTGGAACGTGTCGAACTTCACGCGCGCGCCCGTGCCTGTTGGCGTCGGAGCCAAGCCCGTCGGCGCGTCGGATTCACACGCGGTCAGCGCACCCAGCGCCAGGGCCATCGGAGCGAGAAAAGTGAAACGTTTGGTCAGCATGGCGCAACTCCAGCGAGTAAGGCTCATTTTTTCTCCTTGGAGGACACGGGCGTGAGCGCCAGGCTCAACCGACCACCGTGAATGGGCGAGTCGCTGTCCATGCCGTTCAGCACGCCGCCGGGCAACAACAGCGCGTACTCGCCTCGCACGGAAAGCGCCATCGGCCACGTCTTTGGCGTCAATTTGACCACGGCGCCGAGGTCGAACTCGGTCCCCAAAAGCGAACCGTCGACCTTCTTACCGACGTAGTTGTACGGGACACCACCGCCGACGGCACGCGTCGTGAATGGGTCGACCGGCGCGGTCGGCGAGAATGCGAGGAGCGCGCCGCCGTACACTTCAAAGCCCTGGCAGACAGTCCAGCCGACCTTGGGGAAGGCGGTGATGGCGCTCGTTACGGACCCGTTCGTCGCCAAGCGGTCGAGATCCGCGGACGAATATCCGGTAACCGATGGATTTTGCGCCGTGATGCGGGCGCGACCGCTTTGGAAGCCGAGGACTTGCGAGAAGAGCAGAAGGCCCTGCTGAAAATTCGGATTGGCCTTGAAGCCGGTGAGCGCAGCGTCGTCGAGGTTGTCGTCACCGCTGAAGTAGCCGCCGTCCAGCTCGAAGCGCAGGCCGTACTTGCCCAGATCGTAGCGCGCTTTGGCGACCGCCGCGGACTGCCGCACGTCGTGCTCAGGATGCTCAGGCGTCGGCGCGAGGTTGGTGCGCCCGAGAATCAACGCCGCTTCGGCCTGCAAGCGCAGCCCCGTGCCGGCTTTGCGATAGTCGACGTCAAACGCAGCGTCGATCACGTTGACCTTCAGGAAAGGCCCCGTCTTGTCGTGGTACGTCTGGTCACGGTGCACGTAGTAGATGCCGGCCCAGCGCTCCTTGGCAAAATGCCAGCGCAGCGCTGCGACTTGCTGCCACGCGTCGTCACCTTGCGCGCGGATCGCCGTGTTGTCTTCGATGACGTTGTCCACGCTGAACGCGAGGAAAAGCCCGCGAGCCAAAGACTCCGAGCGTCCCCACGGCTGCAGAATCAGCTGCGCGCGCGCGACGCGGTCCCCCGTGGTCGGCAGGACAAAATAGTCATCCCGGCGGCTGTCCATCGCGTGGTTGCCGTCGTTGGCCAGGAGGCCCAAACCCCAGTGGCTGTTCATGACGCCGAATTTGACGACAGCGAGGTCGCGCAGACTGATGCCCGCCCACGCTTGCGTCAGCATGAGCTGGTCCCAGCGACCGCCGGGCAGCTTGTCGCCTTCCAGAGTCGGCCGGCCTGTAAACGTGCCGCTGAGCGCGTCGGCTGCGACGGCCGCCTGGATGCTCCAGTCGCCAAACGTCTTGCCGGTGTCGACGTCGCCTTGCAAGGTCAGCCGACTGGAGCCAAGCACGCCGCTGTTGCTGCGCGCGCCGTTCGGGTCAACCGCGTAGTTGCTCGTGCGCTGCACTGTGGAACGTCCGGCGCCGGTCAAGCGAATGGCGCCCCGATCAGCCTCCGTCGGCGTCGCCGCAAACGGTTCAGCAACGGCTGGCGGCGGTTCGTCCGTCGGCGGCACCGCAAACGGATCCTCGGCGTACGCGACCGCACTCCAGCCAAGCGGCCAAGCAGCTAGCGCGACCAGTAACGGCCATCTGTGCGACAAATTCATGCTGCGCTCCCCAAAGCGGTGACGGAACGGCTACGGCCGTGTCATCGAGGTGTCGTGAATACCACACAAGTGCGCCACTGGACAGACACACGCACCTGCCGCACGATCGCGCCATGACACACCTCCTTGACGCCGATGCGACTGAACTTGCCCGGCGCGTTCGCGCGCGCGAGGTTTCCGCCCTTGAATTGGTCGACGCCGCTGTTGCCGCCATCGAGCAAGTCAACCCGCAACTGAATGCCGTTGTGCACAAAATGTACGACCAAGCGCGAGCGGCGGCCAAAGCGCCCCTGCCTGACGGGCCTTTCGCAGGCGTGCCAATGGTGGTCAAGGACTTTGATGGCTTCGTGAAAGGCGTGCCTTTCACCGCGTCGACTCGGTTTCTCGACGGATTTGTACCTGATCACGACGCGGAAGCCATCGCGCGCTTTCGCCGTGCCGGTCTCATTTTTCTCGGGAAGACCAACTGTCCTGAACTGGCTCTCTTGGGCACGACGGAATCGGAATTCCGCGGTCCAGCGCACAATCCGTGGAATCTGGACCACACGACGGGCGGATCTTCCGGCGGTTCGGCCGCCCTGGTCGCTTCACGCGCCGTGCCGGTTGCGCATGGCGGCGACGGCGGCGGTTCGTTGCGCATTCCCGCCAGCATCTGCGGGCTGGTCGGCTTGAAGGCCAGCCGCGGGCGCATTCCCACTGGCCCCGATCTCGGCGAAGGCTGGGGCGGCTACGTGCAGTTCGGCGTGCTGAGCCGCAGCGTCCGGGACACCGCGGCGATGTTGGACGTCCTTGCTGGGCCGATGCCAGGCGACCCGTACGCCGCACCGCCGCACGAAGGGACGTTTCTCAGTGCATTGACGCAGAAGCCCAAACGCCTGCGAATCGCGTTCACGACCCAGTCGTTCTTTGGCAAACACACCGATCCCGTCTGCGTCGAGGCGGTCACCAGAACCGCGCACCTGCTGCGCACGCTGGGCCACGAGGTGGAGGAAGCGCATCCGGAATTCGACCGCGACGCGCTCGTGCGCGCCTACCTGGTCCAAGTCGGCGTGGGCACCGCCGCGGAAATCGCCGATTTTGCGCGCTGGACCGGCAAGACGCCGCACGCCAGCGACTTTGAGCCCGCGACGTGGTTCTTGCGCCAGGTTGGTCGCGCCATGGGCGGCGTGGATCTGCAGCACGCGCGCGACGCGATGCAGACTGCCGGGCGGCAAATGGCCGCGTTTCACCAAAAATACGACGTGCTGCTCACGCCCACGCTGGCGCACCCGCCCGTGCAGCTGGGCGAACTCGGCTTGAAGCCTGCGGACCGTTTTGCGCTTGCCGCGTTGCGCGCCCTACCCTTGCGCCCGGCGATTCTGGCGGCGTTGGCGCAGCTCGCGGAAGACAACTTCGAGAAATCGCCCAATACGCAGATTTTCAACCAAACTGGTCAGCCGGCGATTTCCCTGCCGCTGCACATGAGCCCCGCGGGGCTACCGATCGGCGTGCAATTCTCGGCCGCGTATGGCGAGGAAGGGCTGCTGTTGCGACTCGCCAGTCAACTGGAAGAGGCGGTGCCGTGGATCGACCGGCGTCCTGCGGTTTGTGTCTGATCGCCCAGAAAACTTGCGACCCGGCCGATCGCCTGCATGATGCCCACGCGCGCGCGTTTTTCTGCGCCGCCGCACCGAGGAATCATGCTGGACGTCCCGATTGTTGACACGACCTACGACGCGCTGCCGGTTTTTCCGCTGCCCAACTTCGTGATTTTCCCGCAGACGATGACGCGCCTGCACATTTTCGAGCCGCGCTACCGCCTGATGGCGTCTGAAGCGCTGGCCACGCAACGGCTGATCGTGCTGGTGGGTCTGAAACAGGGCTGGGAAGCTGATTATTACGGCTCGCCACCGGTGCATGAAATCGGCTCGCTGTGCAAAATCGTCAACGAAGAACGCTTGGAAGACGGCCGGCACAACCTCTTTGTGCACTGCGTTGCGCGCGTGGAACTAACGACTCTGCATCGCCTTTTGCCCTATCGCACGGCGAGCGTGACGGTGCGTCCAGACACGCCGGCGGACACGGAACGGCTGACGGAAGCGTCGGATCGACTCCTGTCGGTTGTGCGCGGACTGATGGTCAAGCTGGGGGAAAACGCGACGCTGCTGGCCAACGTGCTGGCGTCGACGAAGAAGCCGGTGATTCTGGTCAATCGCCTCGCTGCGGCGCTTGTGCCTGATCCGGCGGACCGCCAAGGTCTTCTGGAAATGACGGACCCGGTGCTGCGTGCGGAGAAGCTCTGCGACCTCGCCGGCGACCTGCTGCTGAATTCCGAGCAGCCGACGATGTCGATGGGCGCTGTCGACATGTCCATGGTGAATTAGTTGTCTTTGCCTGTGCGCCGTATTCTGGGCGTGCTCGCGCTTCTTGCCGGTTTGGCTGCGGCGTTTTGGCAAAGTCGAGGGCGCACGCAGACAATTCAGGCGGGGCTGCTGCTCAATCACGTCGCCGTGAGCGTGAACGGCGTCGTCATCGATCGCGCCCGCTTGACCGACGTGGGCTGGCGCATCGCGGACCACACGCCGCTGACGTGGAATTGGCAGCATTTCTCGGTGGGTGACGCGCCCGAAATCACGCCGCCCGTGCCGATGACGCTGCCCAACGACGCGACGCAGCTGGAAATCGCCTGCAAGTTCGAGCTAGTCCCCGGCACGCAGCCGCTGCGAACGCTGACGCGCGTGCCCGTTCCGGCCCACACCGACGGCGTCATTCCCGTCGACATCGAAGGCTGCGGCAGCGCTGTGCGTTAAGGCGCCTTCTTCTGCGCGTCCTGATGCTTCTTGTAATCGGTCTGATAGTATTTCTGCCGGTCGGCTTCGGACATGCTCTCGGCGTCGCCATAGCGGCTCGGACACTTCACAGTGAGACTGGACGCGCGCAAGACGCGGCTGCCGTCGGACTCGCGGGTCAACTTGCCGCCGATGATCGCGTCGCGGCCTTCCTCAAACGGGTCCGGCAACAACTTCGCATAGGCAATGGTGAGCGTGTGTCCCGCGCCATCGTCGACGTCAAAGCGGAACGAATCGCTCGCTGGCTGTCCACGCACGCTGCCCTTTTTCACTTTTCCGGCGACCTTGATGTCCTTGCCGTCGACCGTGTCGCCGCTGCGGTCCAACTGTGCCAGTGTGTAGTTGTACATGCCGGCGCCGCCTGATGTGCTGGAACCAACGACAATCAAGCCGATGACCACAACAGAAACAGCGATCACAACCGGCGCGACGGAGCGCTTCTTGCGGACGATGGGTTCAGGTACGAGCGCGGGCGCGTCAGACATGCACAACTCCTGCCGCAGCGCGGCGTGCACAGCGTAGCAGAAAAGTCTCAGTGGATTGGCGGAATCGGCAGCTGCTCAACGGCAGGAACGAGCGCGACAGGGTCGCTGTAGCCCCAGACCTCGGAGATTTTGCCTTCGGCCAGCAGCAGGACTTCAAGCGTCCGCAACCGCAGCAGGTCCTCAGTCGGCGGCACCGGCACCACGGGGGCACGCTGCACCACGGTCACTTCGCGTTCCAGCACCAGCCAGTCGCCCGCCGCGTGGTGCGCAAGCAGCTGACTCTCTTTGACGTCAAAAGCCGCGAGAAACGCGCGAATCGCCGCCTGATTCTCAAGCGCGCCGTGCGTCTCGGTCGCGCGGGCCAGATCGTGGTAGATCAGCGCCGGTGCCACGCGACCATTGCCCAGCGCGTCCTTGGCGAGCGCTTGCGGGTCAAATGCCGCAGCCAGCGCCGCGCCATCGGCGGTTGACGGCGACGCAACGCTGTCCACTGGCTCCTGCGCCAACGGCGCCGGCGGTGTCTTGGGTGGCGGCAGGATGTAGCGCCACGCGGTCGTGTCGCCGTAAACGCGCACGGTTTGAATCTTACCCCCAGCCGACACGAGCACCGCGGCAACAGGAACCCGCCGACTCGACACCAGCGCGAGCCCGATGATGACGTCCGTCCGTGCGCTGACATGCAGGTGGCGAATGACCTGCACTTTCACACCTTCCAGCGCCTTGCCCAGCGCGACCGCGCAGGCAGCACGCCCCGTGCACGCGTCATCGTTGGCCAGCGTCACGCTGACGTCGTCGGCCAAGTGCGAGACGAGCGTGGTCGTGTCATCTTTGGCCAGCGCGACCAGCAACGGTTCGACGACGGAAGCTTCTGCCGACGTCACTGCAGCGGGTAGCTGCGCTTCGGTCGCCGGGACAGGCACAGCCACGGCTGGAACGGGCGGGGAGCCCGGGCCAACGTCGGGGTTGTCAGCGATGGACGGCGCCGGCGCACGACAGGCGGCGGTCAAGACCAAAAGCAGAAACAGGGAAATCCGCATCGGTCAGCTCCCACCGGCGAAGTGCTGGATGGCGAGCCAGAGGGCTTCGAGATGCCACGCCAGCAGGAAATAGTACGCCAGAAACGCCACGAAGATCGACACCACGGCGAGCGGTCGGTCGCGATGCCGCCAGAGCAGGAAGGTTCCACCGGAAACCAGCGAGGTCTTGACGACCACGAACAGCACCGGATGCGTCGCCGGGAGGTCAAAAAGCAGCGGATTGCTCTCGGTCGCCTTGCGGTCGGCGATCCAGAGCACGGTCAGCACCGCGTCGACGACGTTGAGCACCAGAATGGCCTGAATGATGCCGCGAAGCCACGCAAATTGCTGCGGCGTGCCCAGCCAACCGGGCGGCTGAACACCATCGCTCTCATCACGTCTGGAAGAGCGGGCCATCGTGCGCCTGGGCTACTTCGGCGGCGGCAAGGCCAGCGCGACCTGACCGAGCGAGGACACAATCGGCGCCTTGGAAACACCCTGGTCGATCGCGACTTCGACGCGCGTACCGCTCACCTTCTTGACCTTGCCCTGGTACATCATGCCGACGTACGGCACCACAACCTGCTGCCCCGCCTTGAGCGTCGGCTTCAGCGGGATTTCCTGCAGTTCCGCCTTTGCAAACGTCGCCACTCGGCCGGAGAACTTGCGCGCCAACCACTTGTCACCGTTTTCCGAAACGAGCAGCACGATCACCGGGCGGCCGTCATCCTGTGCCACCGCGAAGTTGCCCGGCGCGAGGCCGTCCTTCTGCTTGGTCACTTCCTTGGGCGCCTTCACCGCGATCAGCTTGTCTTCACTCCACGAGTCCGGCAAATCGGTGTAGCGCACGGTGATCTTGTCGCCATCGACCTTCTGCACAATCGCGTGCTTCAGCGACGACGCCCATTCCGCGAGCACCATGTCGCCCGCCTTGACGTCGCTGCCCGCCTTCAGACCGGCCGCGATGATGTACTGGCCACCGACCTGGAACGAGCTGCCGTCGAGCTCCTTGATCGTCGCGACGTCGCCCTTCACTTCACCCAGATCGTGGGCAAAGAGTTGGTAGATCGCCGCGGGATTCGTGTGGCTGCGGTCCTTGCCTTGCGTCAGCAGGAAGATGCGATCGCCCTCTTTAGCGGACGTTCCACGCGGCGACAGGTTCCAGCCGTTCTTTAGCGGATCCTCCGCCGGGGTCGCGGCAGCAGGTGCCTCGACAGGTGAAACCGCAGCGGGCGCTTCAACGGCTTCAGCCGCCTTCGCCTCCGGTGCCTTAGGCTTCTCAACGGGTGCGGCCTTCTTGCCACAGGCCGCAGTCGCCACGAGCGTTGCTGCGATCAGAAAAGTGTGCTTCTTCATGGTCTTCTCCACTGCCTGCGGGAACTTTCACGGCGCGTCTGGCTGCCAGTGTGCGCGCTCTGTCAGAACCGATCAATCTTCCAAACGCCGCCCTGCTGCTCGACGATCGGCCGCAATTCACTGCCATCGGGCAACGTCAGGTGCAGCGCCGTCTTGCCACCTTCTTGCGAGAGCACATCCGTCTTGAAGCCACCTGAGGTCGCGCCGCCGTACTTCACCAGGTGGGCCCACAGCCGATCGCCGTCCTTGGCCACAAGCGGCGACAGCGCGTCGTAGAGCCGCGACGTAATGACCTGCTTCAGCGCTTCAAAGTCACGCGCCCTGGCGGGTTCGATCACGCGTTTCATCAACGTCGTCAACTCTTCACGCGAGGGCGCACCGCTGGGCAGCGGCGCGTCATCGACGATCGGCTTGAAACGCGCGCGAATATCCGCGGCAAGCGGCTCGCGCGATGGCTGACGCCCCGCCGCGTTGGGATCCAGCGGCACTTGCAGGAGGCGCTGGCCGTTGGCGGTCGGCACGGGAACCTGCAGCTGCTGACGCTTTGGCCCTGCCATCGGCACGCTGGGCTGCGGTGCAGCGACGTGATTAGGGCAACGCTTGGGCTCCAAGGCGCAATCCACCGGCTCTGTGCACGCGGTGCCCAGAAGCAACAAACCCAAAGCGGCGGCGCTGGCCGTCGTGAAGCGTGTCATGCGGATCAGCCGTTGCGGACGATGCGAATCGTCTTGATGGTCACCGGCGTGCGCGGACGGTCGCCGGGACCGCGCGGAACGGCGCAGACCTTGTCGATCACGTCGAGGCCTTCCGTGACCTTGCCGAAGACGCTGTGCTTGTTGTCCAAGTGCGGCGTGGAGTCGCACGTGATGAAGAACTGGCTGCCGTTGGTGCCCGGACCGGCGTTCGCCATCGAGAGGATGCCGGGGCCGACGTGACGGAGCGCCGGGTGGAATTCGTCGGCGAACTTGTAGCCGGGACCGCCGGTGCCGTCGCCCTTGGGGCAGCCGCCCTGAATCATGAAGCCGGGGATGACGCGGTGGAACTGCAAGCCATCGTAGTACGGGCGCTTTTCGTCCTTGCCGGTCAGCGGATTCTTCCAGGTCGTCGTGCCTTCCGCGAGCTGAATGAAGTTCGTCACGGTCTTGGGCGCTTCATTCACAAAAAGCTTGATCGTGATGTCGCCGAGCGAGGTTTCAAGGACCGCGGACACGTCTTTGCTGGACTCCAGCGGTTCAATGGTTTTCAAGGACTGTTGCGGGCGGCCGAAAAAAGACATTGTGAAGCTCCTCAAGTTGCAGAACGAATGAGGCGGTGATTCTACGGCAGGACTTCGCGCCGCCGCAAGACTTGGCTACACTGGCCGCGTGCAAGACCACGCCCGCCATCGCTACTGGAATCGACTCGCGTGGCTGCTTGTGCTCGTCGCGTGCGGTCGGGGGCAGACGCGCGACCAAACGGACTTCTGGCAGGAAGCGCTGCCAGAGCCGATCGCCGTGCTGGATCCGTGGGTGTCGCAGCCGACCACAACCAAGGTTGTCGAGGATGACTGGCAAGCTCACGTGGTCGAGATCACGCGCTTTGTCGACGGTCCAGAAGATGCAACGGGCGCTGAGCAGACCGTGCGTCTACGCGATCCCTCGGCGAGGGAGCGGCGGTTGCACGTCCGCCTTTCTCCTGGCGCGAACCTGCCGTTTGTGCGCAACGAGGCGATCCGCGTCCGCACCTTCTCGCGACTCACGGACGCGGGCAACGTGCAGCGCAACGTGATCGTGCTGGCGCGGCGGCCGTTGGGCACAGGCGCAGAGTTCAAGCCAGTGCTCATCGTGACGCGAGCCGACGATCTGACGCCGCCGGACGCCCTGCCGACGCTCCTGACCGGGATGACGCGAACCGAACAAGTGGCGTATCGAGAAGCGAGCAAAAGCGACGGCGAATGCACGCTGACGACGACCCACTATCTGACAAGCGCGGGACAAGATGCGCGCGCGGCAGTGCCGAATGGCCGGCGACGACCGCTCTACGCACCCGGCGCGCGGCTGCGGCGACAGGACCGGGAGGCGGCGTACGATCTCGTGATTCACGATGCGCGACGGACGAGTGAGGCGCCCTGCCCGCGGACGGATGAAACCGCGCTTGTGTGGTCTGCAATCTGGGTCGAAGAAGAAGCCGCCAAAGTCACGATCAAGCCAGCGATTGCCGTGCTGGAAACCGTGCTCCCGCCGCTGCCGCTGCCGCCGACGCCGACGACTGCGACGCCGACGCGCCCGCCGCCGCGCAAGGCGCGCAAGGCACCGGCGCAACAGGCAACGCCGCACGAGCATCAGGCGCCCAAACCGTAGACGCTACCCGACCCGACCTGCCCAGCGATCGCCTTGCGGCTTTTGCCCGTCCAATGTCAGCGACTTCGCAGCATTCAGCGATGCCCCGTGAGCGCCACTGGCCTCCGCGTACGCCTTTGGCGTGTCGGTTCGCTCCACCAGCCATGCAGGCATCCAGGTCACGAACTCCATCGGACCGTCGGACATCGCGTGGCGAAACAGCCGCGCGTCCCACGGAATCGCCGGCAGCACCGACGCCAGCTGCGCTTGCAGGAGCGTCATCGCGGCACCGCGCTCCGCATCGATGTTTCGGCTCGCCGCCGCCAGAGTCACCAGCCGCGGCTCGACGCCATCGGCGCGCAGACGCTCGGCAATTTGGCGAATCATCGCCAGGTTTTCCGGCTCCTGCCGTTCAACACCGGGCGGCGATTGCCCGCGCGCGAAGTTGGGCATCGCCAAAAGGACCTCGGCTGCTTCACCGCGCGTCGCCCGCAGGAACGCTTGCAGCAGTTGCGGCCATTGTCCGCTTAGCACGTCATCGTTGTGCAGGCGCAGCAGGTCCGGGATACCGAGCAGCAACTGAATCTTCGGGAGCGAGCGGCCGCGCTCGCGCAAGTCCGCCAAGCGCAGAAGCAGTTCGCGCAGACCGTCGAGATTGCCCTTCTCCAGTACCCGCTGAACCAGAAAACGTTGGTCCATCGGCTGCGCCAACAGCACCAATTCCGCGAGGTGTCCCGCATCATGCGCCCGCGCCGCGATGTCCGCCAGCTGCGGTCGCGTCGTCCGCTCGCTCGCCGCGGTCAGCAGCGCCAACGGCCCCTGTTCCGCCGCCAAAGACTTCAGCGCTTCTTCCAGTGTCTCTGGGGCCAGCAATTCCGTGCCGCCGACCACGAGCGGTTGGTCCGCCAGGCGCGCTGGACGAAATGCGTGGGCAGCCGTCACGACCGCCTCCCGCATCTTGTCTTGCGGCAGCTGCTCAATGCGGAAACCGGGACACACTTCCTGGCACGTCTGGCACGCGTCGACGCGAAACCACTGCCGCGCCTTGAACGGCTTGAATTCGCCGGCATTTTCCTGTTCGAACTCGCGAAAGACCGAGATCCCGTAGGTCTGCGGCTCGATCAACTCGCGCCCCAGCGGCGTCAGCAGACAATTCGGCACGTTGTACGGCTTGATCCGCGCACCAAACTGCCGCAGAACCGGCAATGCGTCGCGCACACCCGCCACAACGTCGTCATACGGCACGAACCAGCGCCCCAAGTCGCCCACGTTGGACCGCTGCGCGATGAACGGCTGAATCATAAAGAGGCGCACGCCCTTGGGCGCCAACAGCGCGACCATATCGGCGATCTGCCGCACATTTTCCGGCAGCAGGATTTGGTTGTTCATCAAGTGCAGGCGCACACCCCGGCGCTTGGCCGCCGCGTTGATGTTGTCCAGCCCCGCCAGCGCCTGCGTGAGCGCGCCCTGCGCGACCGCGATTTTGTCGTGGAGCTCCGGCGTCGCGCCGTGCAGAGAAAACGTGAAGCGTGTCAGGCCATTGGCGATCGCTTGGTCGGCAAATTTCGGGTAGGCGAACATGCGACCGTTGGTCGTGACCGCGATGCGTTCAAAACCAGTTTGGCGGGCAAAAGCAATGAGTTCGAGAAAATCCGGGCGAATTGTCGGCTCGCCGCCGGAGAAACCGAGCTCATCGTGGCCATTTTCCTTGGCCCAGACGATGCGCGCGCGGATCTGCTCCGTCGTCAGATCCAGCTGATCCGCTTGCGGAATGACGCGGTAGTCCAGCTGTGTGCAGTACTGGCACCGGCTGTTGCAGGTGAAGCCGGTCTCGATGCTCAGCAATTTGCCCACGCGCGCCTCCGAGACGGAGCCTAGCAGGAAAGACGAGCGGCTGCAGAGCTTCGCGCGCTTTTTGCTTCAGTTCGCGTAGTTGCGTACGACGACTTCGTCGATGTCGCCGCGGCTGTCCGCTTTGCAGTTGATCGATCGGGCCGCGCGGATCGTGCCGACGTCAAAACCGCGGTACAGCTCGCGCACGAAGCCGCAGTCGCTGTTCGAGAGCAGAAAACGCACGCCTTGGCGGTCCAAACGGCGGCACACATCGGCGAGTTCTGCTTGCGCCTTGCCCGAAAACTGCCCGCCGCTGTAGGCGTTGAACGACGACGTCGTGCTCAGCGGATGATACGGCGGGTCCAGGTAGACGAACTCGATGCGCTGATCCTGGACGAGTTCCGGCAACGCGCGAAAGTCTGCTTGACGAACATCAACTCCCTGCAGCGCACGGCTCGCGGCGTGCAACTTGTCCGCCTGCACGATGCCCGGATTGGCGTAACGACCGTGCGGCGCGTTGAAGCGACCCGAACGGTTTTCACGCCACAACCCATTGAAACACGTGCGGTTCAAGAAGAGCATGCGGGCGGCGCGCTCGACGTCGTCCATCACAAAATCGGCGGGGTGACGGTTGCGCACGGCGTAGAAGTACAGCGCGCGGTTTTCCTCGTCCATCGCCAGATATTGCGCTTCGTGTGCGGTCAGTTGCGCGAGCAGGTCGGGCAGCGCGTCGCGGACCACTTTGCAAGCGCCGACGAGATCGCGACCGACGTCGCACAGCAGCGCGTGCTCCAGACGATCCTCGGCGCGCAGGTCAAAGAACACCGCGCCGCCGCCCAGAAAGGGCTCGGCGTAGCGGAATTTGCCCTTTGGCATCAGCGGGCGCAGCGCCGGCAGCAGCTTGCCCTTGCCGCCGACCCACTTCAGAAATGGCGCGGGGCGTGCGACTTGCGGTTCAGAAACGACCCGCAGGTGCGCTGCACGTAGTGGACGTTTATCAAGTTGTGGACGAAGTGCGGCGCGGGAAGAGACAGCTGCGGGCATGCGAGACCTCGGCGGAAGAGCCAAGGCGATGCTCAATCAGGCTGGAGATCTGGCAAGTTTTTCACTGGTTCGCGCCGGGCAGGATGGCGACTTGACGATCGTCTAGTGAGCAAAAAGCCGATCCGCGTCAAGCACTTGCGATCGGGGCGGCAGCGGCGGAGGCAGCAGGATCGGCTGGAGGCACACGGCCTAAGGCTTTGTCAAAGCCACGACTTTACAGCGGATTTTCCAAACAAAGGGCGTCCACAGCATCCACATCCAGGTCATACCGCTCCGCAATCGCCAAGAAATCGCGGGGAACCAGCGCGCTGAACGCCAACGGCGCGGCGGTCACTGGGTGCGGCAGGGAGAGCTGCGCGGCGTGGAGCATGGGCCGCGACGCCGGGATGCGCGTGTCGTAGTCCAAATCGCCAATCAGCGGCATCCCCAGTCCCGTGAGGTGCGCGCGGATCTGGTGGCGCCGCCCCGTGTGCAGTTCGGCGCGCCAAAGCACCGCCCGTGGGCTGGATTGCAGCACCTGCAGCGTCGTCCACGCGCGGTCACCGCCCGAGCGCACGGCGACGACCGGCACGCCTTTGCGGTCCTTGTTCGCCGCCAAGTGATTGCGCACTTCCAGCACGCCTTCGGGCAGCGGATCGCTCCGCTCCGTCAGCGCCACGTAGACTTTTCGGACCGCACGGTCGGCGAACAGTGCCGCCAGCCTCGCCGTCACCTCCGGGCGCCGCCCCAGCACGATCAGCCCCGATGTCCCCACATCCAGCCGATGCCCCAGTCCCAGCTCGCCCACCGCCTCGTCGCGCCGCAGCAACAGCCGCCCAGCGGCCGCTATCAGGTGGTCGCGCTCCGGGTCCAGCGTCGCGTGAACGGGCAGACCAGGCGGTTTGTCAAACACCAGCAGGTCGTCATCCAGATACACCACGGCTTCATCGGCAAGTTCCATACGCGGCAGGCTAGCACGTCGTTCCTTTGACGTCCGCCCCAACCTCAGCGATGGTAGCCGCCGGGCGCTGCCCGACGCCGGAGTCTGACCATGCTGCAGTGGCTGCGCACCCACCTCGTTCCGCATCGCATGTGGGCTATTTCGCTCGTGCTTTTGGCGATTCGCCTGACGCTGGGCATCGGCCTCGCGCTGCCAGGCAAGGCCAAAGTGCAGACGCTTCTGGAAAAGTGCGCGGAAGATCCGCTGCCGGACTGCGAGAAGGACGACACTGCCAGCAATTGTGCAACCTTGCGCGCGGCAGAGTGCAAGGCCAAGTCGCTGGAAAAAATCGCGTGGTTTGACGGGCTGCGGCTGTTTGGCCACGAGAAATGGAAGCTGCCCGGTGGCGGCAAGCTCAATTTCACGCTTGCGGCGGTGCAGGAAGCAGGCGCCGGCGTCGCGATTCTCCTCGGTGTTGGCACGCGGTTCGCAGCGCTGCCAGCGATCGCCGTGATGGCGGTGGCGATGGCGACGGCGCATTGGGATACGTTCAACGGGCAGTTCGCGTTCACTCAGGAAACCGCGCTGTTGTACCTCCTGCTCTCCCTTGTTCTGGCGGCCTTTGGGCCGGGTACGGTCTCTCTGGATGGTCTGTGGACGCGCGGTGGCGCTGGTCCCGGCAAAGCGGCAAAGCCCGCGAAGTCATCAAAACCAAAGAAATAAGTCACGCAAGTGGGGCCCCATGAATTCTCTTCTTCACCTCTCCGCGACGCAATTGGCCAAGCAGATCCGCGAGGGTCAGGTGACGTCGCGCGCGGTTGTTCAAGCGCATGTCGACCATGCGCGCAAGCACAACCCGCAGCTGAACGCGATCGTGGCGGATCGCTACGACCAGGCGCTGGCTGAGGCGGACGCCGCGGATCAGGTCTTGGCAAAGGTCGGTCCGGCGAACGTGCCGCAGTTTCATGGCGTGCCGTGCACGATCAAGGAAAGCATCCGCGTCGTCGGCATGCCGCACACGGCCGGTTTGGTGTCCCGCAAGGACCTGCGCATGACGCAGGATGCCGACACCGTGCGGCGAATTCGCGCGGCGGGCGGCATCATTTTGGGCGTGACCAACACGTCAGAACTCTGCATGTGGATGGAATCCAGCAACAAAGTCTACGGCGTGAGCAACAACCCGTACGACTTCACGCGCATCGTCGGCGGCAGCTCCGGCGGGGAAGGCGCCATCATCGGCTCTGGCGCGAGCCCGTTCGGCCTTGGCGCAGACGTCGGCGGATCAATTCGCATGCCTGCGTTTTTCAACGGCGTTTTCGGTCACAAGCCGTCGCCCAACATCATCAGCAACGCGGGCCACCATCCTGTGCCAACCCGCGGTCTGTGCCGCACGCTGACGACGGGGCCGCTCTGCCGCAAGGCCGAAGACCTGTGGCCGCTCGTGCAGTTGCTTGCGGGTCCCGACCCCGAAGATCCGGATTGCACGAACGCGCTGCTCGGCGATCCGAAAGACGTGAAGATCGCCGAGCTGACGGTGTGGACGATTGAGGACAACGGATTCCTGGAGGTCGATCCGGAGCTACGCGCCGCGCAACGCAAGGCCGCAGACGCGCTGGCAGCGCTAGGCGCCACGGTGAAGACGACCTCGATCCCGCTTTTGAAGAAGTCGTTCCAACTGTGGAGCGCGACCATGAGCGCGGGCAACGGCACGCCGTTTGTGCAGCTGATGGGCGGCGACGGGCCCGCTGTGAACCCGTGGACTGAGTTGGTGAAGTGGAGCTTTGGCCAGTCGCACCACACGCTCCCCGCGATCTTGCTGGGCGTGGGCGAAGTGCTGGAACACATCGTGCCGATGGGCCAAGAGCAAAGCCTGAAGGACGCCGCCGCGCTGCGAAAGGAGATGGCGGAACTGCTAGGTCCAAAGGGAATTTTCCTCTATCCGTCCTACACCCGTCCGGCGCCGAAGCACAACGCGCCGCTGCGTCGGCCGCTGGACTGGATTTACACGGCGGTCGGCAACGTCCTTGAAATGCCGATTACCCAAGTTCCGCTGGGACTTGGCACTTTGGGCGTACCGCTGGGCGTGCAAGTGGGCTCTGTGTCGGGCAATGACGCCGTCACGATCGCCGTCGCCCTCGCCCTGGAATCCGCCTTTGGCGGCTGGGTTCCGCCCAAAAATCTCGACTAACGACAAGTTTTTCGGTATTTTTCGCTCAGACTCGTGCGGTTTTTGTCCAAATCGCACCGATTTGGCGCAAAAATCTCTTGACCGGGACGGATTCAAATGCGACCATTCTGGTCCGTGATGCGAACGCCCCGCACCTTGCAGCGCTGAAGCATCATCCTACCTTCAAGGCCTGTGGCGCTTGTCACCACAGCCACCCAGTTGCCGCGGAAGCAGTCGCTCCCGCCACGTTTTCCGCACCCAAAGGAGTCCCATGAGCGTCCTCGTCACCAAGCCCGCCCCCGATTTCACCGCCGACGCCGTCTTTGCCGACGGCAGCTTTGGCAGCGTCACGTTGTCCCAATTCAAGGGCAAGTACGTCGTGCTTTTCTTCTACCCGCTCGACTTCACGTTCGTTTGCCCGACGGAAATCATCGCGTTTGATCACCGCATCGAAGAATTCAAGGCGCGCGGCGTCGAAGTTCTCGGCTGCTCGATCGACTCGAAGTTCAGCCACTGGGCGTGGCGCAACACGAAGGTCAAGGACGGCGGCATCGGCGAGATCGGCTACACGCTGGTTTCCGACCTGTCCAAGCAGATCGGTAAGGACTTCGACGTGCTGTTCGACGGCCAGAAGTGCCTGCGCGCCAGCTTCCTCATCGACAAGGACGGCGTTGTGCAGCACCAGGTCGTCAACGCGCTCTCGCTCGGCCGCAACATCGACGAGATGCTCCGGACGATCGACGCGTTGCAGTTCAGCGAAGAAAACGGCGAGGTTTGCCCCGCCGGCTGGGAGAAAGGCAAGGCCGGCATGAAAGGCAGCGCCGCGGGCGTCGCCGAGTACCTGACCAAGAACGCGCGCAAGCTGTAGGGCTGAACCGCACCAAACGCCGAAGCCGGGCAGATCGCAAGGTCTGACCGGCTTCCGTGTTTTTGCGCACGCGAACCTCGATACGGCGACGGTGCCCGATTGACACGCCACGGCCGGCAGGCCAGACTCGGCAGTGGGCCGACGGCGCCCAAAGGCCCTGACTTTGCATTGGTTTGAGTCGATAGCCGCGACATTTTCTGAGGCACTGGAGGAGACGCCGCGCGCGCGTGTTCGTCTGGTTCTGGGACTTTACGCGTTCGCCGGCTCGGCATTCTCCTTGCTCTTTGTCCTTCTTGGCACGTGGCCGCGGGTCTGGTGGAGCCTGCCTGCGCTCCTGGCGATTCTGGGCGTGGGTACGGCTGTGCTCCTCTTGGGCAACCCAGAGCGGCTTGTCAACCGCGTGATTACTGCCGCGTTCATGCCCTACGCCTGCTTCGCGCTCGTCTTCGCCGTGCAGCCGGAACACACCGAGGGCTTCCTCGGCGTCCTGATGGCTCCGCTCGCCTGGACCGCCGCGCTTTTTGACGGTGCGACGGTGATCGCGAGCGTCGTACTGGCCAGCCTCGTCGCCGCACAGCGCGTTGAACCGTGGGTCGAAGCGCCCCACACCCTACAGTGGCTGTACATGACCGCGCTGTTTGCCGCCGTTGGCTACGTCATCTGGGCCAAGGCGGAGAAACACCGCCGGGCACGCAGCGCGCTGGAAATCGCGCGGCGGGAAGCCGAAGACGCGCTCCAGGTGAAGTCGCAGTTCATCGCCCGCATGAGCCACGAGCTGCGCACGCCGATGAACGGCGTGATGGGGCTGACTGAGCTGGTTCTGCAGACGCGCCTGGAGCCGTCGCAGCGCGAGTCGTTGGAACTGGTGCAGGAGTCGGCGCGCAATCTGCTGCGAACTGTGAACGACATCCTGGACCTGTCCAAGATGGAAGTCGGCAAACTGCAGATTGTACACGCGCCGTTCGCCTTGACGCAGATGCTCCGTGATACCGCCAGCGCCTTGAGTCCGTTGGCGCACCAACGCGGCTTGACGCTGGTAGCAGCGTTGGACCCAGCGCTGCCAGCGGGTCTGGACGGTGATGCGGTGCGGTTGCGCCAGGTGCTGACCAACCTGTTGGGCAACGCGGTCAAGTTCACACGCACCGGCGAGGTCAAGTTGCAGGCCACGTGGCATCCAGAGACTGGCCTGTGCTGTGTGGTGACGGACTCTGGCCCCGGCATCGATCCGGAACGGATCGAACAGATGTTTGGTGCCTTTACGCAGGGCGACGACTCGCTGACGCGACGCGCCGACGGCACGGGGCTTGGCCTGACGATTGCCCGCGACTTGGTGCAGCTGATGGGCGGAACGCTGGAGTTGAAGAGCCACGCCGGCCGGGGCACGGTGGCGACCGTCGTCGTCCCGATGACGGCCTGTGAGCCACCGGCTGTAGGGCTTGCGCCGACGGGATCGGACGTTGCCAACGCCCGGCCGTTGAACGTGCTGGTCGCAGAGGACAACGCGGTCAATGCGAAGGTCGCCGTGCGCATGCTGGAACGGCTGGGCCAGCGGGCGACCGTTGCCGTAGACGGACTGCGGGCGCTGGAGGTGATGGCGGGCGACTTCGATTTGGTGCTGATGGACGTGCAAATGCCAGAGTTGGACGGGCTGGAAGCCACGCGACGCTGGCGACAGTCCGAGGCAGACGCGCGGCACCTGCCGATCTACGGCTGCACGGCGTCGGCGGCGCCAGCCGATCGCGCGGCCTGCCTGGCCGCCGGAATGGACGGCGTGTTGACCAAGCCCTTTGCCCTGAGCGACCTGGGCGCGGTGTTGAAGGAGGTCGCTGCCCCCCTCAGTCGGCGCGCACCCGTCGTGTGAGCAACGCGTCCGCCATCACCAGTTGGTTCACGATGTTGTCTTCCGCGACGAGGACGCGCACGCCGGTCAAGCGCTTTTCCCCGCCGTGGTGAATTTCACCGCGTTGGACAACAAATTCAGGATCACTTGCGCCACACGGACGGGTCCCCTGCATCCCCGACGGCAACGCCGGAGCGACTTTGATCTTCAGACGTGATCGGCGTGCGGATTCATCGAGCAGGACGCGGCACCACTCATGGTCGGCACGCAACGTCGCCAATGCGGTTTGCAAGTGCGCGATTTCATCGGCACTTACTGCGGCATCCGGGACCGCTGCGTTCCTGTTGCGTGCATCGTTCAAGGCTCCGTCCATCACATCCTCCCACGGTCCGCAGCTGCACGATCCACGACTGACGGTGGAGTGTTACGACAAGAGGGGGAACCGTCAGTGTAGAGAGAATCGAGACACAGGACTGTCGCAAGGCCCGCAGCTTGCCGATAAGCAGGCCCAGCCCGGTTTCAACGCGGTTGCTCATCGGGGGCGGCGGCTTGGGGTCAGACCTCTTGCCTCCTCAATCGGGACCGCGAGCGTGCATCTCCGGCAGCACGCCGAAGCGGGGCAGATCGCGAGGTCCGACCGGCTTCCGTGTATTTTGCGCCGCGGTGGAACCACGATGGTCAGAGTCCGCCGTTCAGGTCCACGCGAACGATGCCGCGCGGAGAGGCAAGCGCGTCGACGTTGATTCGTACAACCGGGCCGAAATTGACGGCGGAACGCGGCACGACGAACCAGGTGGCGCCGCCGTCCAAGGTCTGGAGCGCGGCCGTTTGGCTCGAATCGGCTTTCACAACCATGGACTGCGTCCCTTCGCAGTGCAAGTCCCCCTGCGATGTCTTGGGCTTGGGCGTCACGCTCACCCACTTGCCGCCTTTGCGCCGTTCGATCCGCCGATCACAGCCGACTGTTTCCGGCTCCCCCAAACCGCCACAATCCGGTGAAACCCGCCGCCACCGCCATTTCGCGGCAAGCGCAGCGCGCCGCCTGACCGGCTCCTTGCCATCCAATCGCTCACAATCGGCAGGCTGTGGGCTATGTGGGTAAC
>CAITYF010000004.1 GCA_903896545.1 uncultured Myxococcales bacterium
CCGGCGCGCCCGCGGCGCCGGCCCCGCAGTCCAAACCTACGCCCGCGGATGAAACCGGTCATACACCTCACGCAGCCGATCCCGCTGCACGTGCGTATAGATCTGCGTCGTCCCAATATCCGCGTGCCCCAGCATCGCCTGTACGCTGCGCAGGTCCGCGCCGCCAGCCAGCAAGTGAGTCGCAAACGAGTGCCGCAGTTTGTGCGGTGAAATCGGCCGGTCAATCCCCGCCACCGCCGCGTACCGCTTCACCAGCTTCCAGAAGCCTTGCCGCGTCATCGCTTTGCACTGACTCGTCACAAACAGCGCTTGCGGTGCGCCGCCCTTGCGCGCCCGCGTTGTCCCGCGCACCAGAACCGGTCGACCAGTGGTCAGATACGTCACCAAGTGTGAGCGTGCCACTTCGCCGATCGGCACAAGACGTTCCTTCCGCCCCTTGCCCACGCAGCGTACCAGCCCGCGGTCAAAATCCACGTCGGCCAGCTGCAGCCCGACCAGCTCGCTCACGCGCAGGCCGGTCGCGTACAACGTCTCCAGCATCGCCGTGTCGCGCAGGCTCCGTTCGCCCTCGCCGCCTGGCGCCGCCAGCAAACGCCCCACCTCCTCTTGCGTGAGCACGTCGGGCAGATCGTGTTCCTGCCGCGGCAAGTCCACCAGCAGCGCTGGGTTCTCCATCACGATGCCGCGGTCCACCAGCCAATGCCCGTACGTCCGCAGCGTCGACAAGTGCCGCGCCACCGATCGCGATTGCAGCCCCGTGTCGTGCAAGTCCGCGATGTACTCGCGCAACGCGTCGCGATCCAGCTCGGCGGCCATGTCGATGCCGAGCTGCTCGTCCATGTAGTGCACCATCCGCAGCAGGTCGCGGCCATACGCGGTCAGCGTGTTGGTCGACATGTTGCGCTCCAGCCGCAGGTGCCGCAGGAAGCGGTCGACCGTGGCTTGCAGCGAATCGGGTTGGCGGGTTTCAGGAGTCCGGGGAAGTGGTGTCGCGTTCATCATGGAAGTGGATCTCGCACGATCCGCGAGTTCGATCAAAAAATCTGTCAAAACGACTGGTTGTGCGATTTTTTTGACAAGAATCGCGATCCGATCCGATCCGACTGTCCGCACGCAAATGCGCCAGATCACGACGGATCGCGATCGCGGCTCGTTGCTGTCGCGATCGGCAGGCGGATCGCCGATCGTCGTGAGAAAACAGCGTCAGAACATGCGGTTATGGGTGCAAATGTGCGGTCAAAACGCAAGCTGCGACGGCCGAAGCCTACAGCCCGCCCGAATCAGGGTGGGCACCTGCACGATGTTCGCGCCCCGGTGGATTTTGCCGCGCTGTCAGGAAAAATGTCACACGCGCCGTCGCAGCAGACTGCTCAGCGCGCGAACCACTAGCTGGAAAGAAAAGCGACGTCAGGCGATCGTCAGGCCGACCAAAGTCCGGCGGCCAACTGAAACGCCTTGATAGTCTTAGACGATCTCGATGTCGTTCTTCTGGCAGAACGCGACGAAACCGAGCTTCGAAATGCCGCGCAAGGCGCGCATCGAGAGGCGAACGCGCACGAATTCGTTCAACTCCGGCACCCAAAGGCGCTTGGTCTGCAGATTCGGGAGCTGACGCATCTTCGTCTTGTTGTTGGCGTGGCTGACGCGGTTACCGACGAGGGGACGCTTTCCGGTGAGCTGGCAGACGCGGGACATAGGAGCCTCATAAGGGAAGAGCGCGGGCCTCTTCTATCGTGTTACGCGGCACAAGGGGCCGTGTTTCCGCAGCGCAAATGGCGACGCGGGGGCGGAATCTTACAGCGAAAACGCCGTCGCGTCAAGGTTCAAAGCGGTAGCCCCAGCCCCGGACCGTGACGATGTGCCGCGGATGATCGGGCTCGGCTTCCACGTAACGGCGCAGACGCACGATGAAGTTGTCGACTGTGCGCTCCGTCGGCGTCGCGTCCATGCCCCAGACTTCTTCCAGGATGTCCGCGCGCGAGAGCGCACGACCGGGGTTGCGCGCCAGGAACTGCAACAGCACCACTTCTTTCTCGCTCAGCTCGTGCCACTGACCGTCCGGCGTCATCAGCGCGCGGCGCTCCACGGACACGGTCGCGCGGCCAATGTGCAGTTCCGCGTCCGTCAGCACTTCCAGCGAACCGGTCGAGCGGCGGATGTGGGCGCGCACGCGGGCGAGCAGCTCCGCCATGTCAAACGGCTTGGCCAGGTAGTCGTCGGCGCCGCCGTCCAGGGCGTGCACCTTGCTGTCGATGTCATCGCGGGCCGTCAGCATGAGCAGCGGCGTGTTGACGCCAATCTTGCGCACGCGGCGCGCGACGTCGATGCCGTTGATGCCCGGCAAGCCGATGTCCAACAGGATCACGTCAAAGCGCTCAGCTTCGATCACTTCGAGCGCGGATTCGCCGGTTTTGTACCAACGAACCTCAAAGCCCTCATGCTCCAAGTTCAGGCGAACCATCGTGCCGATCAGGGGATCATCTTCAACGAGCAAAATGCGCATGGACTTTCGGTGTGGCCGGTCAACTCGCCGGCGCGAACCTTAGCGAATTGCACGCGTCCTGACAACCTTGTGACACAATCATCCCGCGTCGGTGGGCGGGGCCACGGGCAACCGCAGGGAAAAGCTGGAGCCTTTGCCGTCACCGTCGCTCTTTGCCGTCAACTTGCCGCCCATTCGCTCGGCTAGTGCGCGCGACAGCGACAGGCCCAAGCCCGTACCCGACGCCTGGCTCGTCGCGCCTTGCGTCCGCACGAACGGCTGGAACAGCTTCTCAGCCAGCTCAGGCGCAAAACCAATGCCATCGTCAAGCACTTGCACGTGTACGTTGCCGTCTTCTACGCCGCCGCGGACGTCGATCCGCTTGGCACCGTACTTCTGAGCGTTGTCGGCGAGGTTCTCCAGAATTGTCCAGATCGCCGTGGAATCTCCAGAAATTGCAAGACCTTCCTTTACCTGGGCGTGCACGCCGTCGACGGGCGCCGTCACTTGCCGCCTTTGCACGAAGCGCGCCAGCAACTGCGACATGTCCACGCGATCACGGGCGAGGCGCTGATCGGGCATCCGCATGCGCTGCGCCAGAAGCAGATTCTGGATCAGATGTTCCTCGCGGTCCGCTTCCCGCAGGGCCATCGACGTCAGCTCCTTCAGCTGCTCAGGCGGCATGCGTCCGGAGTGAATCGTCTGCAGCACAGCCTTGATCCCCGCGAGCGGTGTCTTCATCTCGTGGGTCACGCGGCCAAGGAAGTCCTGCATCTCCCGACGGAAGCGGCTCTCTGTGCGTACGAGGCGCCACAGCATGGCCACGACCGTGACGAGGAGGCCGGTCAGCAGCGAACCTTCGCCCAGCACCATCTTGCGCTTCCGCGCGTACCGCTCGTCTGCCGTGCTCTCTGCCTCTTGCGTTGGCTGCACGACGAGGACGCCGGGCAACTGCGCGATGCCCACGACCGCGAAGCCGTCACCTACGCGGTGCGCCATGGGCGAGACGCGCCCCGGCATCTTCACGACTTCCAAATGCGGATCGTCCTGGACCGGCCCCGGCTTTGCCGTGTCAGCGTGCAGGCGGAGCGCGTGCACCTCCGCCTCACGCTCCAGAATCGTCTGCATCATCTCGCGCTGCGCGTTGATCGCTTGGGAGATGTAGACGAGCCACCACGCACCCAGCGCCACGAGCAGGAACGCCGCGGCGCCGAACAGCCAGACCGGACTCATACGATCGCGAACGAGGCTCGCTGCACGCTTCGGCATGGCCTAAGCCACGCCCTTCGCCGCCGCGATGAGCGCGTCCGCGAGTTGATCCACGTGACCTTCCGCGTGCGCCAGCGACAAGAACATCACCTCGTACGCCGACGGCGGCATGTAGACGCCAGCGTCCAGGACCGCATTGTACATCGCGTTGTAGCGCTCGATCGCCTTGGGCGAGATGTCGTCGGCGCGCGTCGGCAGCGGTCCTTCCACAAAATACGGCCACACGATCGAGCCCACGCGACGCACGCGCAGCCACGGGATCTTCGCCGCCTTGAGCTTCTTCTCCAGCCGTTCACCGAGCGCCGCGATGTGCGCGTAGACTTCGGGATTCTTCAGCTTTTCCAAGGTCTTCAGGCCCGCGGCGATCGACACGGGATTCCCGGAAAGCGTCCCCGCCTGATAGACCGGCCCGACCGGCGCGAGGAGCGACAGCAGCTTTTGCGGGCCGACAACCGCACCGATCGGCATGCCACCGCCGACGATCTTGCCGAGCGTCACGAGGTCGGGCTGCACGCCGGCGATCGCGCCGTAGCCGCCAAAGCGCAGACGGAAGCCGCTGATCACTTCGTCAAAGATGAGCAGGCTGCCGTGCTCCGCCGTGATGCGCCGCAAACCAGCGAGGAACTCGTTGGACTGCACGAGAAGACCATTGTTGGCCGGCAGCGGTTCCAGAATGATCGCCGCGATGCGCGCGCCGTGGAACGCGAAGAGCTTTTCGACTTCCGCCAGGTTGCCAAACGGGAGCGAGATGGTCAGACCGGCGATCTCGTGCGGGATGCCTTGGCTGGAGGCTTCCGCGCCCGGCTCCGCGCCCGTGATGAGGCCGGAGCCCGCCTTGACCAGCAGACCGTCCGAGTGGCCGTGATAGCCGCCCTCGAACTTCACAATCAGCGGGCGTCCCGTCGCGCCGCGTGCCAAGCGCAGTGCCGTCATGACCGCTTCGGTACCTGAACTCGTCAGGCGCACCTGCTCAAACGGCGGGAACGCTTCCAGAATCGCTTCGGCCATTGCCGTCTCGCCCGGATGGCACGCGCCATAGCTTAGACCACGCGTGGCGGCTTCTTGCACCTCGGCGACCACGTCGCGATCGCTGTGGCCCAGAATCAGCGGGCCCCACGACATGCAGAAATCGACGAACACGTTGCCGTCGACGTCGGTGAAGTGCGCGCCCGACGCCTTTTCAAAGAAGATCGGCTTGCCGTTGACCGACCTGCATGCGCGAACGGGGCTGTTCACGCCGCCGGGGATGCGCTTCTGTGCGCGCTCAAACCACGCGTCGGACTGCGCGCGGCTAAACGAGTTGGACTTGGGGGCGGATTTCTTGGCCATGATGGTTTCCTTACGCACAAAGAGAGAGGAGGGCGGCGGTGACGTCCGCCAAATCAGGTGAGGCGGCCTGAGCCGCGGGTTGCACGCCGTGCTTGTCGCGCAGCGCGCTCGCCGTCGTGCTGCCGATTGCCACCAGCGGTCGTTCGCGCAACTGCGGTGCCCACGCCAGCAGGCGATCGGCAGCCGACGGTGCGGCCAGGAAGATCGCGTTGGCGTGCGAAGCTTCTTCTACGAGTTCTGGGGACGGCGCGACAGGTTCGGCGTTTTCGTAGATCGCAGCGACGTCGACGTCGTGACTCGCCGCCAGCAGCGTTTGCGCAAGTTCCGGCTGACTTTGCCGCGCCTGCACCACCAGCACCGAGGATCGCTCCGGCAGGCGCGCCACGAGCAGCTCCGCCAACGCCAAGCCGGTCGATGGCGCGTGCGCCACCAGCGACGCCGTCAGTCCGATTCGCGCCAACGCCGCCTGCGTTGAAGGCCCGACGGCGGCGACCACGGCGTGAATGCCGCGAACCTCGTCCGCCGTCAATTGCCGGGCAAAGGCAGCCACTGCGTGTGCACTCGCAAAGGTCATCGCCGTGTAGGTGTGCAGGGCCGCCCGGTGCGCGGACGTCAAAGGCACGTCGGCAAATTGGGCAGTCGGCATTTCCAGCACGCGAATCCCCGCTTCTTCCAACCGCGCCCGCAGCGCCTGATTGTCTTCGTGCGCGCGGGTCAGAACGACCGTCGGCCTGCTCTGTGTCATCGGTTCAGTGCCAAGACCGTGCCGGCGTGAACCACGGGCTGTCGTCGACGAGATCGGGACCTTGCGCCATCAGGAGCGCGAACGCCCGCTCGACGAGATCTTCCACGCGCCCGCTGACTTCGATCGCCCGCCAAATGCCGTCAGTACCGACGGTTCCCGCGCGGAGCGTCGCCGTTCCGTCGTCGTTCACGATCGCCAACGCGCCGAATGGCGAGTGACAGCCGCCCTCGATCCGCCGCAGCAAACCGCGCTCAAGACCGACAGCCGCCGCCGTCGCCGGGTTGTGCATCGTCTTCAAGTAGTTGATCGCGTTTTCGTCGCCTTCGCGAATCTCGATGCCCAGCGCGCCCTGCGCCGCCGCCGGAAGCCAGCGCTGCGGGTTCAGATCGAAAACCGCCAGATCGCCCGGATCCAGGTTCAGCCGTGCGAGACCCGCACGCGCCAAGAGCACAGCGTCCAGTTCACCGGACTTGGCTTTTCCCAAACGCGTCGGCACGTTGCCACGCAACAGCACGGGCTCCAGATCCGGCGCGACGTGCTTCAGCAGCGCGGACCGGCGCATCGACGCCGTGCCGATCTTCGCACCGGCCTTCACCGGCAACGCGCGGCTCAGATCCAGCGCGGACTTGTGCACCAGGAGCACGTCGTTCACTTCAGCTCGCTCCGGAATCGCCGCGAGCATCAGCCCAGGCGGCAGATTGGTCGGCAGATCCTTGAGCGAGTGCACCGCCGCGTCGACCAGATGGTTGGCCAACTCGACTTCCAGCTCTTTGGTGAAAAAGCCTTTGTCCAACTGCGCTTGCAGCGGAATGTTCAGCAGCTGATCGCCGCTCGTCTTGACGATTTTCAATTGCACGCCCGCCGCTTCACCGCCCAATCGGGCCTGAACGTGCCGCGCCTGCCAAAGAGCCAACTCACTGCCGCGTGTTCCAATCGTAAGCATAAGACCTCCGGCAGATCGCACTACCGTGGCGCGGATTGCACGTTTTCAGCGCGTTTGTGTCAACCCGTGCATGACCAATACGTGACTTGTTGTAGCGATTTGGCGCGCGTGTGAGACTGTCGACGGCAGTTTTGGAGGCCGATGCAGACCCGTTTGCGCCTGATGTTCTGGCTTTGCCTGCTCCTGCCGCTGCGCGCGTGGGCCGCGGAGCCGCAGGCCGTGCTGCCCGAAGGCTGCGAATCTGCTGTGTTGGCGTGGCTGTTGCCCCTGGAAATGGACAAACCCGCGACGCCGGAGTGGGTGCTGCGCGACGTGGGTCTGGATCGGAGTCGGCTGCAGTTGACGCTGGAGGGGCCGGGGGGGCGAAAGGCGCACGCGGCGATGGCGCATCGTCTGGATGAGGGCGCGGGCGATCTGGTCGGGGACGTCCGTTTGCTGTGCCAGCCCGATCTGCCGCAGGACGTTTGTCGCGCGCTGCACACGGCGCTCACGCACACGCCTCGCGCGCAGCTGCCGTGGCGCGTTGCCCCGCCAAAGTCGGCAGGCGCGGCCCAGATCGAGCGCCCCGAGCCGCAATTCTCTGCGAATCAGCCCACACGTGCGGCGCGCGCCACGCTGCTGGGCGTCTGGATCGCACTTCTCCTCTTGCTCGTTGCGTTGGCGCGTCGTCGTCTTGTGCGTCTACCGAAGTGGGCGCTGTTGGGCGTGCCTGCCGTGACGCTCCTTGGTGTCCTCGTCCGCCTTTGGCTGGCGCCGCGTGGGTTGCAGCACGAACTTTTCCACGCCGCAGAATCGTTGTCCTTCCTCCACGGCACCGCGCGCGTGGCCAATGGTGAAGCTGTCCCCGCGCTCGTCACCGCGTTGAACGCGCTCCACGACGCCGAAGACGCAACGCTTTACGCCACCACGCTCGCATTCTCCGTGCTCACGCCGCCCGCGCTTGTCTGGTTCGCGTGGCAGCTGCACCGGATTCCACGCGCTGCGCTGCTCGCCGGCACGCTCGTCGCGCTTCTACCCGTCCACATTCACTTTGCGCGCAGTGAAGAATTCGGCGTGGTTGGCATCGCGCTGGCGCTGACAAGCTGGGCGGCCTGGCTGGACTGGCTCAAGTCGCGGGAAACGTTGCCGCTGCTGATTGCCGCGACAGCGGGCGTGCTGGCCGTCCAGTCGCGTCCGGAATTCGTGCTGTTGCCGCTTCTGCACCTGACGCTGCTCGCCGTTGTGCCGACGCCCGATCTGCTGCGTCGTCGCGTGCTCCTGCTCGTGCTACCGCTCGCCGCGGTCGCTGCCTGGCCGCTGCTTGTCGATTTGCGCGTCCGCGGCGGCTTCCCCGGTTTTTCGCCTCTGGCGGTACACGCGATCGCCGATCGCCTGTCGTGGCTTGACGCCTCGATGACCGTACCGCCGATGTTTGCGTGGCTGGTGCTTGGTCTGGCGTTTGGACTGCGCCGCGCGCCGCGGCCGACCGCGTGGCTTGCGCTGTGGTTGTTGCTCCTGGCGTTGCTGTTGCTGTCGCTCTACGTCGGTGCTGGGGCGTATGCGTGGCGTATTCAACTGCTCTCGTCGGTGCTTGCTTGCATCGTGACCGCGCTGGCGGTCGAGGCGCTGCCGCCGCTTAGAAGCGCCCCCGCGGCGGCACTGGTCCTGACTGCGACCGTCCAACTCGTCGTGGTGCACACCACGGTTGCGGAGCCAAGTCTCACTGAACGGCAATTTCGCTTCGAACGCGCGGCCGCACCGCGTTTGCCGCACGGCGCCGAGGTGCTGGCTGTCTTGAACGCGGGTTTTGACCATCCTCCGCCGCTGGGCGATCTGCGTCTGGGCGAGGCGCGCGTGCTGCGCGACGTCGCTGATCCAGCGAACCTGGAAGCGGCGACCGATCGCGTGTTTCTGCAGTCCGCTGCGTGTTGGGTGCAGTGGCCGGGCGAGGTGCGGACGCCCACCGGTCTGCATCCGGTCTGTCAGGCCGTCCACGACCGCTTCCGTCTCGAACCGATCGCGGCGACCGATCTGCCGCCGACCCGCGAACCGCCGCTCGCGTGGGCGCCCATTGCACGCAAGGAAGGATACCGTATTGGTTTTTACCGCCTGCAGCCGCGGTAGACTCTGGGCATGCAGCATTGCGCACGCCCTGCTAAGATGCGCGCGATGACGGTCGCTTCTCTACCCGAACAACTCGCCGTGTCCCCGACTCCGCGGTGCGTTGTGGCCGTGGCGGTTATAGTCGCCGGCCTGTTCGCCGTGCTGACTGGCCCGCTGCCGCCGCGTGAACAGGTGGAGACGGCCAATTGGACCGTGCCTGAGCACCGCGAGACCGACGTGCTGAAGTGGCTCGGGCCGCTGAGCGATGGCGCGCATTTGACGTCCGAGTGGCGCATTGCGGACGTCGCGATCGAGTCCACTGGCTTGAAGTTGCACCTCCGCGATCCATCAGATGCGCCCGGCCCTTGGGCTTCTCTGCGCCTGGACGGTCAGCCGCCGAAGCTGCTGCTCGACTTGCCGCCGCAACTCCCGCCGGACATCCGACAGCGCGTGCAAGCGGCAACCGCCAAGTTCGTTCTGCCCGGACCTTTTGTGCGCACCCAGCCAATTCTTCGCCCGCCGCCGCTCGTGTCGTGGTCGCTGCTCGCGGCGGCGTACCTGACGTTGCGGTTCTTCTCTGCGTTGACGCTGCTGCTCGCTGGCGTGTGGTTGGCGCGGCGCTTGCCCAGGCGGTTGTGGCTGCCGTATCTGGCGCTCACGGCGCTGGCCGCGGCGGCGCGTCTTTGGCTCTCGCCAGCTACGTTCCTGCACGAGTACTACCACGTCGACGAGTCGCTGGGGCTCCTCGCTGGGCAGCCCGGATTCTTCAACGGCTACGGCGGACCGGCGTTGTATTCCGCGCTGGTGCCGTGGCTGCCCGCGGATCCGACGTGGATGTTCGCCGTGAACGGACTTGCCGCAACGTTGACCGTGCCCGTACTGGGCCGCTTGGCAGCGTCGCTGTGGAACGACGAACGCGCGGGGCTGGCGGCGGGCCTCGTGCTAGCGCTGTTACCGCTGCACCTGCGCTGGAGTGCGGCGGAAGATCAGTGGATTCTCGGCACGGCGTGGGCGGTCCTCGCGCTGGCGGCGTGGCTGGACGCGATCGACACCAACGACCGTCTGGCCGCGCTCGTTGCGTTGCTCTCGGCGGTTCTCGCCAGTCAGGCGCGGCCGGAGCTGATCCCGTTTCCCGCGATGCTCGTCGTGCTCGCGTTCCTGCGCCAGCGCGGATGGCTGTTGACCTGGTTGCGCGTACGGATCAACGGGCTGATGCTGCTGATCGCGCTGCTCGCCGCGTGGCCGATCGCGCTCGTGCTCGTCAACCGGCCGCAACCACCTCAGGCGACGTTGGAGCACCTGCAGCTCTGGCGGGACATGCAATGGCGCAACTCCGATTGGACGCCGCTGCCTCTGCAGATGCTCAGCGTCTTGTCGTTGGTGCTTGCGCTCGTGCGCCGCAACTTCGTTGTCCTCGCGATCGCGTTGGCGTTTCTGTTGTGGATTGGCCTGCCCACCGTGTTTTACGGCGCGACGGGGCCGTTTCTCGAGCGCACACAACTGCTGAGTTGTGCGCTCGCCGTGAGCGTCGCTGTGGGCGCGCTTCCCCTCGTGCTGCACGCGCTTCCCACGCGAATTTGGCTCGCGGGCCTCTTGCTCATGGCGTTGGTCGCGGTACAGGATCGGCGCGCTGCGATTACCGCGTTGAGCGGGCAGCAACAGGAGTGGACCTTCTTGCACGCGCACCTGCCGCTTCAGAATCCGCCCAAAAGGCTGCTCGCATTGGCGGGACAGACGCTGGACCGTTTTCCGACCATGCTCTTTCCTGACGCGATCGCGCCACAAATTCTGAGTCAGGAGGAGGCCGTCCGCACCCACAATTGGCCGACGCCTGCGCCCGATTTGCTGTACTACCAAAGCATGCGCTGTTGGTTTTCGCAGGTCGATGAGCCGCCGGTGCCGCTGGGTCACATGCACCCGCTCTGCGCCGCCGTCAGCGCGCACTACGCGATGGAGCCAGTGGCGGTCGCAGACTTACCTGGGCCCGTTGGTCCAATGCTGACGCCGCTCACGCCGCCGCCGTACAAGGTCGGCTTTTTCCGTCTGACCGGCGTGCAGGCGGGCGTACAATGACGAACCGCCGCTTCTACCAGCACCGCGTGAATACGGTCGCCGAACTACGGCAATTGCCGCCGGACGTTGGCCTGGAATTCGACCTGCGTTCGGACGGTCCCGACGTGCTCGTGACCCACGATCCGTTTACGCAGGGGCCGCCGATCGAGGCGTTCTTCCCGCATATCGCCGCACGCCCGTGTATTTTCAACGTGAAGACCGAAGGCGTAGAAGCGCGCGTCCTCGCCTTGGCAGAACAGCACAATGTGACCGATTTCTTCTTTCTGGATCTGTCGGTGCCCGCCGCGTGGAAGCTCGCGCAGTCGGGCGAGACGCGGATGGCTGTGCGGTGGTCGGAAGTGGAGCCGTTGGAAGGTGTTCTGGCGTGGCGCGGTCGCGCGTCGTGGGTCTGGATCGACTGTTTCAGCCGTTTCCCCGGCACGTTGGCGCAATGGCAGCAGCTCGCCCGCGACTTCAAGCTCTGCGTCGTGAGTCCGGAGCTGCAGCGCCATTCGCCGGAAGTGACGGCCAGCCTCCGCGCGTTTCTCGCGGACAAGCCCTTTGACGCTGTGTGCAGCAAGCACGCGACGCTTTGGCGGGCGCCATGACGGTCAACACCGCGTCCCTGCAAGATTCCTGGCAACAACTGCGCCGCGAGCCGCTATTTTGGGTGTTTCTGGCGCTCAAAATCGTGCTGTCGCTGTGCTGTGGCTCGCACTTCGCCACGCGCTGGTTCGTGCCGTTTCTGCACGATTTTGGCAAAGCGCCGTCCCTGGATCCGTGGCAGCACTTCCTCGATCTGCAAGAGATTCAAGCGTTTCCCTACGGTCCGACGATGCTTTTGGGCCTCGGCGCGCCGTGGCTAGTTGTCGCCCCGTTGGGTGCCGCCCCGATGGGTGCGTTCAGTCTTCTGCTGCTGCGTTTGCCGCTTCTGGCCGCCGACGTCCTGATCTGCGTGCTCCTCATGTCCTGGCTCCCGCAGCAAGCCCGCACCGTCGCGCGCAGCTGGTCGGCGAGCCCGATCGTCCTGTACGCGACCTACGTGCACGGCCAACTCGACCTTTGGCCCACGGCGCTTCTGCTTTTGGCGATCTGGCTTGTGCTCGGCGATCGGCCGCGCTGGGGCGCGTTCGTGCTGGGTCTGGGGCTCGCGGCCAAGTTGCACCTTCTCGTCGCTGTGCCGTTTCTGCTGACGTTTCTCTGGAAGCGCCGCCGTGGTCGTCGCGCGTTGCCGGCGGTGCTGGCGATCCTCGCGCTCACGCTGATTGCTGCGTACGCGCCGGTCTGGACGCCCGCATTTCACAAGATGGTCCTGCAGAGTCCCGAATCCGCGCGTCTGTGGGCGGTCTCGTTGCCGTTCGGTCCGCATCTCGTGCTTTACCTCGCGCCGATGGCGCTGGTCTTTGCGTGGTTGCGCATGGCGACTTGGCGGTCGGTGGAGCGCGACCTGTTCCTGCTCATGCTGGGACTCGCCTTCCTCGCGCTGGTCGCTCTTGTCCCGCCGCAGCCCGGCTGGTTCGTGTGGTCGGCGCCGTTCGTTGTGTTTCTGGGCGCGCAGTTTACACGCACGGCGAACTGGTCTGTCCGCGCGATGAACGCGGCGTACCTGCTCTACTTCTTTGTCGCGCAGACGGATACGGTGCTTGACGCGCTGGATCCGCTCCTGGGCAACGGTTCTGGCGTGCGTGCCGCGGCGCGTTTGCAGGACGCGATTCCCGCGCTGGCCGATCCACGTGCGCCGGGTCTTGCGTGGACGCTGCTCTTTTGCGCGACGGCGTGGACCGCGTGGGAAATGGCGCGACGAGGAATTCGCGCGCAGATGACCGGGCGCCACGACGAGGTCTTTCTGATCGGCTTGGGCGGTGACAGCGGTGCGGGCAAGCATACGCTGGCGCGCGACCTGCTCGCTGTGCTGGGCGACCACTTGGCGCTCGTCGATGGCGACGACGACCACCGCTGGGAGCGTGGCGATCCGGCGTGGCAGCAACTGACGCACCTCGATCCGCGCGCCAATCACCTGCAAACGCAGCTCGCCGCCCTCCAGCGGCTGCGGCAGGGTGCGGACGTGCACAAGGCGCGTTACGACCACGTGCACGGGCGGTTCACGCGTCCGGTCCTGTGGCCGTCGGCGCGCGTGGTTGGGTTGGTCGGGTTGCACCCCTTCTACTTGAGCGCGCAACGTCGACTCCTGGATCTGCGTGTGTTTGTCGACGCCGCTGATGACGTTCGGCGGACCTGGAAGCTCGCCCGCGACGTGCAAGATCGCGGCAAGACCGAGGCGAGCGTGCTTGCAGAGCTGGAACGCCGCGAGCCCGACGCACAGCGGTTTGTGCGGCCGCAAATGCAGCACGCTGACGTCGTCTTGGGACACACTGCGGTGGTCGTCGGTGCCCAAGTGGCAATGCGCGTGGAGTTGGCTGGCCACTTGGATCCGTTTGCGTTGCTGGAAGCACTGCAGGCGCAGCCGGATCTTCAGGTGACGTGGCTCGCAGATCCGACGCTGCACCGCGAGACGATGCAGGTCGTCGGCGAATTGCCGGTGGACGCCGTGGCAGCGCTGGCGTCGTCGCTGCTACCCGATGCCGACGATTGGTTGGTTGAGAAGGCCGCGTGGCACGCAGGTCAGCGCGGACTTGGCCAGGTCGTGCTGCTGCACGCGCTCGGCGCGGCGTGGAATGCGACGGAATCGACGCGGACGGTCGCGTGAACCTTCAACCGCTGATTGCGCTCGGGCAGCAACTCTCTGGCTTGGCGTGGGTGCAAGGCCCGGGCGGCAATCTTTCGGTGAAGAACGCGCAAATGTTGGTGGTGAAGGCGTCGGGTACGAGGCTGGGCGATCTCCACGCGCCGAACGCGTTGGCGCACGTGCCGATGGCCCTCGCGCAAACAGCGCTCGCGGGCGATGAGCGGGCCGAAAAGGCGCTTTTCAACATCACGCCGCGGCCGTCCTTGGAGACGTGGCTGCACGCGCTTCCCGGTCGTTACGTCGTGCACACCCATCCGCTGGGCGTCCTGCTGTGGGCGTGCAGTGCGCGCAAAGCGTTGCCCGACGTGGCCGACATCGGCGCTGCACTGCCCGGCCGAGACTTGGCGCTGGCGCTCTTGGCGCACAGCGCGGCCGACGCGTGGCTGCTGCGCAATCACGGGCTGGTGGTTCGCGCGTCGTCGGCGCGACAGGCGCTGCAGATGACGCGGCAAATCGACGCGGTTTGTCGTCGCGCATTTGGTGTTCGTGCGGGCGATCTGCCTGTGCTGCCGCCGGTCGTGGCACAGCCCGTGCCGGGTGGATTCATCGCAGACATTTCCCCGCAACACGCAAGTGAGGCGCGCTACCTGTTTCCCGACGCCGCCGTGCTCGCGGCGCAGACGTCCGTTGCCGAGCTCACGCTGGAAGCCGCAGGAGCCAAACTGGTGGCAGATGCGCGCCCCGGTGTGCTCGTGACGCCGCTCGGTTCGCGCTGGGCGGTGGCGCGGACGGAAACACAGCTGCGCGACGTGGTTGAAGTGGTGACTGCGCACGACTGGCTGCTCGCACGGCTGGGAAATGGTGCTGTGCCCTTGCCCGACTCGATGACAGCGGCCATTCTTGCCATGCCGGCCGAGCGTTTTCGCCAAGGAGTCGCGCCGTGAAGTCAGCCCCTTGGCAAGCTTTTGTCCCAATGGGCGGCAGCGGTCAGCGCTTTTTGAACGCCGGCCACGAATTGCCCAAGCCGCTCATCGTCGTTGACGACCGGCCGATGCTGGCGCACGTGTTGGCCGACCTGGCGGGCTGCGAGCGGCTGATCTGCGGTGTGCGCGAGGAGCATCTGCGCACGACTGCGATCGCGGATGAGATACTCCGGCTGCGTCCCGACGCGCAGATCGTGCCGGTGCCCGCGCACAAGGACGGCCCCGTACGCACGCTCCTGGATGCCGCGCACGCGATCGACCCGGAGCTGCCGCTGCTCGTGCACTACGCAGACTACGCGACGGGCTGGAACTTCGCGCGGTTCCGTGCCTGGTGCGCGGCGCACGAGTGGGAAGCGGCGTTGGATGTCTACACAGGCCATTTGCCGCATCTGGGGGGACCAACGCGCTACGCCGGCGTCCGTGTTGACGGCGAACGCGTGCTGGAAATCCGCGAGAAGCACAGCTTCACCGCGGAGATGCGCGACGGCTGGCATTCCGCGGGTGGCTACTGGGTCAAGCGTGCGGGCGACCTGCTCGCGGCTGGCCGCGCCGTGATGAACGACGACTCACGGGTGTCCGGCGAGTGGTTCGTCTCGACAGCACTGGGACACCTCGTCGCGAACGGCATGAGAACGGGGCGATTTCCGCTGGAGTTCTTCCACCAGTGGGGCACGCCGGAAGATCTACGGACGTGGCAGCAATGGCAGCGCGGCCTGACCCAGCTGGACGCGCAGATCGCGGCCGCGCGGGATCTGCGCAGCCGTTCGACGCAAGTGGTGCTGATGGCCGGTCGCGGTCAGCGGTTCGCAGTCGATGGCGAAAGCGTGCCGAAGCCGTTCGTGCCCGTCGCCGGTGCGCCCATGGTCGTTCAAGGCGCGTCACTCCTGCCGACGCCGCCGCGGCGGGTCGTCGTGACCCGGAGCGAGCACATCGACGACGTGCTGATCTTGCCTTGGCCTTGGGTGGAGACCGAACTTGTGGCCGTCGATTCGGTGACCCAAGGGCAGGCGATCTCGGCGGACTTGGGGCTGGCGTGCGTGCCGCCCGATGCGCCCGTATTGGTGACGCCGTGCGATGCTGGTCATCTCTTTTCCGCGCAACAGTGGCTGGAACTGGAGTCGTTGGACAGCGTCGATTTGGTGGTCTGGACCGCGCCTTGGCACCAGCCCGCGCACTGGAAGCCGACGAGTTACGGCTGGGCGGACGTGGAGGACGATGGCCGCGTGCGCACAATCCGTGTGAAGCAGCCGGTCGACGGCCCTCCATTGGCGCAACAGCAGGTGCTGACCGGGCAATTCTGGGCCCCTCACGCTGGACGCCTGCGAGCGGCGATCGCGGAATTGGTTGCAGCGGACGAACGCGTCGGCGGCGAATTCTACCTCGACAGCGTCGCGCGGCGTCTGGTCGCCCAAGGCGCGCGGGTGAGGGCGATGCCGGCCGACTTGTGGCTCTCCTGGGGAACACCACAGGAGGTTGCGGACTTTGCCTACTGGAATCGCCTCTTTCGCCAGGGCAGACCGATGGGGCAACCATGAGAGCGCAACTGAGCATCGTCATCCCGTGCTGGAACGAGTCGGCGAACTTGCCGGCGCTCATCGCGGCGTGGGCGGCGCTGTGGGAGCCGGGTGACGGCTGGGAGCTGATCCTCGTCGACAACGGGAGCACGGACGGTTCGGCAGCGATCCTGGCTGCAGCCACGCTGGAACACACGTTCCTGCGCATCGCGACGGTGGCGCCGCCCAACGTCGGCTATGGACACGGCATCTTGACGGGCTTGAAGCTGGCCGGAGGTGAAACCCTGGCGTGGACGCACGCCGACGGCCAGACACCGCCCGCGGACGTCCTGCGCGCCTGGCAGGCATGGCGGGAGAGTCCGCAGCCGTTGCAGACCGTTGTCAAAGGGCGCCGTCAAGGGCGACCGCTTCTGGACCGCGCATTCACGACCGGCATGAGCGCTTGGGCGACCGCGCTTCTGGGTACGCCGCTGCACGACATCAACGCGCAGCCCAAGCTGTTTCCCCGGGCTCTGCTTGCAGAATTTCGCGATCCGCCGACGGACCTCTCGCTCGACGTTTACTTGCTCTGGCTCGCCAAGCGCTGCCAATACGCGGTTCTGACCATCGACGTCTCCTTTGGTCAGCGTGCGCACGGTCAATCGCGGTGGGCGGCGACGTTTCCCTCGCGGCTGCGGGCGGTGCGTCGGACGATCGCGCTCCTGTGGAAGTTGCGCTCGCGGGTCGCGTAGTTCCGGGTCCGCCGTGGCCGGTCACGGTCGCTTGACGCGATCTGACGGATTTGCGCAGACTGGCAAGCGCGCCAGCCAAACGTGGCGATGTGGGTGATTTGCGTGTCGCAATTGACTGCTTCCGGCGGTTTTCCCGTGGGTCTGCCGCCTGCGATCCAAAGCCCTGCGGCGTGGCTGGGGCCTGACTTGGTGGCGAGCGGCGGCCTCATCGCCCACCTGACCGACTCCGAGCTGCGCGAGCTGGAGGCGACAACCGCGCCGTGGCTCGCCCGCGCGGAGGTCGATCCGGCGGCGCTCAACGACCTGACGCCGGTGAACTTCCCCTTGCTGACCTTGGCGCCGCGCTTGGCAGCTTGGCGTGCGGAACTGCTCGAAGGTCGCGGTTTTGTGCTGGCCCGCGGCGTTCCCTTGCAGGCTTGGGGACGTCGCTTCAGCGCGGTGGCGTTCTTCGGGCTGGGTGTGCATCTTGGCCGTCCGCGACCGCAGAACGCGCAAGGGCACCTGCTCGGCCACGTCCGCGATCTGGGCATGTCGTCGGACGATCCCAATGTCCGCGTGTACCAAACTGCCGAACGGCAGACGTACCACACGGATTCGGCCGACGTCGTCGGGCTGCTCTGTCTGCAAACGGCGAAGTCGGGCGGCTTGTCGGCGCTCGTGTCGTCGGAAACGGTCTACAACGAGATGCGACGCCGCCGACCGGATCTGGCGCAGTTGCTCTGTGCGCCTCTGGCCATGGACCGCCGTGGTGAAGTGCCGCCGGGTGCCAAGCCCTACTTTGAGATCCCGATTTTCAACTGGTTTGCCGGCAAGCTCTCGGTTTTCTACCAGCGGCAGTACTTCGATTCGGCGCAGCGTTTCCCCGATGCGCCGCGTCTCACGCCCGTCCACGTCGAGGCGCTGGACCTGCTCGATGCGCTGACTGACGACCCGACGCTCCACTTCACGACCGCGCTGGAGCCAGGCGACCTGCAGTTCGTCCACAACCACAATCTGCTGCACGACCGAACGGCGTTTGAGAACTGGCCAGAAGCCGAGCGGCAGCGCCACTTGCTGCGTCTCTGGCTGGCTCCGGAAGACGCGCGACCCTTGCCGCTGGTTTTTGCGCTGCGTTACGGCAGCGTGGTGCCGGGCGAGCGCGGCGGCGTGGCGATGCCCGAATCGGGCGGGATCTTTCCGCTGCCGGACGCGTGACGCTGCTTAAACGATCGCTTCGAGCGACATGTCCAGATCAGCCATCCGCGGACCGCGATCGTGAAGATCGCGCGGCTGCTCAAAGATCGGCAGCGGCGAATGGCCGATCGCCACCGCGTGTTCAGCCAGCGCCAGCGACGCGAGAAGCACTTCGGACGAAACCCGGACCTGGCGCAGATCTGCCAAAGCCGCGGCATAGCGAATCGCCAGCGCGGCGCTTTCCAACAGCTCCGCCCACGCGCGTGCAAGCGTCAGGTCGCGGTCAAACGGCAGCGCGAGAAGCCGTGCGCCCAGCCACGTCTCCCACACGCTCAGCAGACTGCGCTCCGCGGGCACCAGCCAGAGCCGCACTTGCTCGCGCCATTCGCCGCTGAGCGCGTCCAACAGCGGCGGCAAGTCGTCGGCCCGCAGTGCGAGCTCCGGAAACAGGTGCCGCGCATCCACCGCGAATTTCGCGAGTGCCTCCGGATGGGCAGTCGCGCAACGCGCTTCCATGAAGGCGCGAAAGGCCAGAAAGCCGCGTGGCGTCAAGGTCGGCGCATCCGAAGGCAACGCCCGGGTGAATTGCGCCGCGTCAAAGGTCATCGCCAGTCGCGTCAGACGCCCCAGGAGAGGCAGACTCGGCTCAGCCGCCAGATCCAGCAGCACGTCGCGCAGGCTCACAAACGCGGGCCACGGCACGGGCGTGTCGGAAAACAACAGGACGTGCGGCTTGCCATCGGGCTTCCAGACGCGCAGCGGTTGCCGCCATCCGCCGTCACTGTGGGCGGGCGTCACGGCCTCTTCGGCGCGCAACAGGTGCGCACGCACGCTTGGGCAGAGCGCTGAAAACGAGAGTGAGGCGCCATCAGGCGTCTGCACGGCCTGCAGCGGAAAGTCGTTCCAAGCCGTCGTCCCCGTCGCCGCGTCCGCGTTCAGCGCCACCGCGGCTGATGCCCGCCCTGGATGTCCGTCCAATGCCGCTGCCGTCCGCACGCGTTTGCAGGTGCACGTTGCGCGTTGGCACGAGAAGCTGTCGAGTACCGAGGCAAAAGTCACGCGCACGCGAAGCCCTCCTGCCGGCAAACGTCAGTGCTTGGAACCGAGCCACGCGCCGCGACTGTCGACCAGACCGACCGTGTACAGGACAACGTACCAGTCCAGCAACTCGCCAAGTTCGTTCACAACTTCTTTGGGCAGCGGCTCGCGCCACCGGCGGCAGTGCTGGACCCACGCGCCCACATCGCGCAGCAGTTCGAGCAGCATTCCGGCCGCCTTCGCCGCCGCCTGCGCGATCTCAGCCAGTTCGACGTGATCGGGCACATCGTCAGTCTGCATCCACGGCCGATCTTTGGTCTCCGCGCGCGGAAACTGCGACTTGCCACGCGGCAACCGCCGGACCGAGCTGCGCGGGACGCGGCCCAAATTGTCCGCGTACAGCGCGCCCGTTCCCGAACGCCTGCGAATCAGGGGATGCGTCATGATCGACTTTTTCGACTACTCAGCCGCTTTCTTGGCCGGCTTCGCGGGCTCCTGAATCCAGATCAGGCTGCCATTGGCGCCCGGAACCGAACCCTTCACGACGACCAGATTCTTCTCCGGCTCAACCGAGTAGATCTTCAGGTTCTGGATCGTGACCTTCTCGACGCCGTAGTGACCGGCCATCTTCTTGCCCAACCACACGCGACCCGGCGTCGTGCGCATACCGAGCGAACCGCCGTGGCGGAACACTTCGTGCGTACCGTGCGAGGCCTTCGGCATGTGCATGTTGTGGCGCTTGATGACGCCCGTGAAGCCGCGGCCCTTGCTGATGCCGCTGATGTCGACGATCTGGCCAGCCGAGAACGCCGAGGCGTCGAGCACGAAGCCGACTTCCACCTGCGCGACGTCTTCCGCCGAGATGCGCATTTCACCGATGTGCGCGCACGGCTCGACGCCCGCCTTGATGAACAAGCCGCCTTCCGGCTTGATGACCTGCTTGGCCTTCTTGTGACCAAAACCGATGACGAGCGCGTTGTAGCCGTCCGGACCAGCTTCCGTCTTCACGCGGAGCACCGGGCAGGGCCCAACTTCCAGAACGGTCACCGGGACGCGCTGACCCTCGATGTCGAAGACCTGCGTCATACCAATTTTGCGACCGAAAAGACCTTTAGCCATTTTGTGCTCCTGCCACGCCCTCTAAGCGTGCTTTTTGGAGTCCGAATCGAGCGGCTGACTTCGCCTCGTGCGGGCCAGCATCGACCATGCGCCGAATTGCGGCGCGGAAGGGCAGGGAGTCTAGGCGTTTTCCCGGGTTTGGTCAAGACCAAGTCGGTGGTTCAGACGCGGACTCGCGATCGTACCCGCTTGCAACCATTCACCCAGCGCGTGCTGACTGCCCGTAATCGCGACGCCACAGCCTGCCACGGCTTCCGTTTGCGCCTGCGCCAGACAACGCGTCATGTTGGCCACGGCCACTTGCGCGCCAGGCGCGACGGCATCGACCACGGCAGCGAGTTCCGCGGCGTCCAGCAGGGTTTCACCCGCCATCCGCGGCAGCCAAAAGCCGGAGGCAACCGGCGCGAGCGCACGCACGATGTCGGCGGCGACGCGATCCTTGCGGACGGCGAGTACGATTTGCCAACGATTGCCGCGCTCAGCCAGCAGCGCCGCCAGCGCCGCGATGCCCGCCGGGTTGTGCGCGGCGTCAAGGACGACGGTCGGATCGTTTGAGATCACTTCCGCGCGACACGGCCAGTCGGAGTGCGCCAACGCGCCCAAAACTTCGTCGATGCCCGCCAGTTCGCGACCTTGCGCTTCATACCACTCCGTCACGCCCTGATACGCCAGTACCGCCAGCCCGGCATTTTCCAGCTGATGCGCGCCCGGAAGCGCGATTTCCACATCCAATGGTCCGGGCAGCAGAGGCCCCGTCAACAAGCCGCCCTGCAGCCAGTTCGCGCCCACCAGCCCGCGAGGCTCCACCGAAGCGTGTTGGCCGAGCAGCAGAACGCGCGGCGTCAGGCCGTGTTTGCGCAGAGCGTTCTTGACCAACACCGCTTGCGCCGCCACCAGAATTCGCCCGTTGCGCGCAACCGCGGTCTTTTCCCACGCGATCTCCGCCAGAGTCGCGCCCAGAATCGCCGTGTGGTCGTGCGACAAGTGGGTCACGACGCTGACGATTGGCTCGGTCGCGTTCACCGCGTCGAGTCGTCCGCCCAAGCCCACTTCCAGCACGGCGATGTCCACCTCAGCGGCGGCAAAAGCCACGAATGCGGCTGCAGTCAGCGCCTCAAATGGCGTCGGTTCCAGAACTTGTGCGGCGTTCTGGACGGCCACCAGCGCGTCATCCAACGCTTCCGCAGCCACGCAGGCATCGCCAACACGCACGCGTTCACGTGTCTCCACGAGGTGCGGCGACGTATAATGGCCGACGCGCAACCCGGCTTCCCGCAGCAGCGCCGCCAGCATCGACGAGGTCGAGCCTTTGCCGTCGGTGCCCGCCACCACGACGCACGGCATGCGCGCGTCGGGGCGATCGAGGCGTTCAAGGATCGCCTGAATGCGCGTGAGACCCAGCGCCATACCGCGCTGTCCGAGACTGGCAAGCCACAGATGGCCTGGTCCGCGATGCGACACCAACGCTTCATTCATCAGGGAGATTCGCTTGTGCTGACGGTTGTGACGCTGCCGGGCAAACCGACGGGCGCGGCGTCGCCCGGGTCGACGACGTCGCCGTTCTTGTTGTTGAAGAACAGCGAGTGGATCCACGTGTCCGTGCTGCCGTTTTCGCGCGCTAGCCCTTCGCCGTTGCCGCTGACCCGGATGCCTTCGCCGGTGACATGGGCGCCGACAAGCACGAGGCCGCCTGTTTGCATGCCCGCGATGACGGTACGGGCGAGGGTGGACGTGGCGCTGGTCGTGATGTCCACACCGTTGCTGCTGCCTTGGCTGTCGGCCGCCGTGTCGAGGAACGCGCATTCGGCCACGCTGGAGGCGCCGCCGGACTGAGACCAGGCCACGCCGCTGACGGCCTGCACGCGGCTGCCACTGAGCTTGAGGTCGGTGTCGACGACGCGGATGCCGGCACCCTTGGCGCTGGTGAGCGACCCGCCGCCGATGTCCACTGTGCCGCTGTGGGCGAGAATGCCGGTGCCCGTCCAGTCGTGCGCTTGGAAGCCTGCGATCCGCAGCACGCCGCCGGCTTGTGCGACGACCCCGTGGCCGAGACCGCTCTTGTCGGGGACAATGTCGCTGATCCGCGCGTCGAATAGTTCAAGTGAGGACGACGGACCTCCTGCTTGCGTTCCGTCCACCAACAAGCCGACGCCCTGTGTGCCGACAACAGCGACGCGCGAAAGGCGCGCCGTCGCGAGGTTGTGGACCTCGACGCCGTAGCCGCCGCCGGAGATGGCCAGATCGCGCAACGTGAGCCAGGTGGCTGGGCCAGACGCCAGCACGCCGATCTCGCTGTTGTTCTGCAGACGCCAGCGGTGTCCCTTGACGACCGCGCGGTTCTGGACGGCGACGCCTCTCGTGCCGCCGTCGACTTCGAGATCGTCGACCGTGGCGGTCGTCGTGGTGTCAGCGATAAAGAGGCCAACGTCTTCGCTGTCCTGCACGCGAACGCCTGCAAGCGTGGCTTTGGCGCCGTGTGAAATGCTGATGCCTCGACCCCAGCCGGGGGCTGTGTTCGCCTGCGTTTTGCTGACTTCGACGTAATAGGCGCTGAGCGCGCTGCCCGGGTCGTAGACGAAAATGCCGTGCCCGTAGCTGTCGTGGACCACCAATCCGTCTGCCTGAAGTACCGCGCCGCCCAGTACCTGAACGCCGTTGCCGCCGTGTCCGTCGTTGTTCGGCACTGTGAAGCCAATCGCGATGCTGGGTTTGTCGCCGCCCGTCCATGCGTCGACGAACGTCCCCTTGCCCTCCAGCGTCAAACCGTAGCCGTGGCTGCCCAGCGCCGACATATGCCCGGTTACGTACGCGCCTTCCGCGATGAGGATGCCGCCGCCGCCGCTACCGTCACTCGTGCGCGGGTTGGTCAGACTCGCTTGGAGTGTGACGCCTTGCACTGCCGTGGTTGCAGAAACCACGACGATGCCCGTGTCGTGGCTGTTCGTCACCCGCAGCGTGGCGTCCATCACTTTCGCACCGGATTCGATGACCGCGCCCTCGCCATGCTGGCCGTTCGCTTGACTCGACTGCGTGTCCTGCACGCGAACCGTGCCGCCTGTCCAGGTCGCGCCGCTCAGCAAGAAGCCGTTGGTGTAGCTGCTGGCGATCTGCACGAGACCGTCCGAGGGCAGCGTCAACATCGCGCCATCGACGACTTCCAATCCGATGCCGCTGGACATGTCCGAGCTGCGCGGCTGCGTGTTGGCAATAAGCGCAAAATCGAGCACGAGCGCCGCGCCCTTGCCCGCGACGTTGACGCCTTGCGCGTAGCTGTTTTGCACGTGGAGCCCGCTCAGTTGCGCGGTCGCGTCCGTGCCTTCGACGACGATGCCTTGGCCGCCCGCGCCGTCAGAAAGCTGCGGCTGCGTGTCACTCACCAACACGTTGTGGCCAGAGAAGAAAGCGCCGGTGTCGACCACCCAAATGCCGTGCTGCCGACTCTTGGTGACGCGCAGATCGGTCACTTTGACGCTGGAGGTGAAGTTGCCGAGGCCGATACCGCCAGTTTGGTCGCCGCTGGCCAAGGTCTGGTCGATCCACCAGTTGTTGCCGCTTGCCGTGACGCCGTCTTCCAGGCGCACGCCGTAGCCGCGGTTGCCGGTCACGCGCAGGTCCAGTGCAGCAAAGGTGCTCTTGCCGACGACGTAGATGCCAAAGCCGTGCTTGTTGTCTGAGAGTTGCGCCAATGTGCCGTCGACGACGAGGCCCTTTGCGGTGATGCTCGCGTCCGCGCCGTACAGGCCAAAATCGCGGTTGGTGCTGAGGCGCAAGCTTGTCGCGTCCAGCGTGGCGCCCTGAACGTCCACGCCGCGACCGTGGGTGTTCGCGTCGCCTGGTAGCGTGGTCAACACGAACGTGTTCTTGACGGTCAAAGCGGCGCCGTCGAGCACGTACACACCGGCCATCGCAGCGCTGTGCACGTAAACGTGGTCGACGGTGGCCGTCGTGGCGCCCTCCGCGCGGATGCCGTAGCGACCGCCCGTGACGGTGATGTTGCTGACCGAACTGCCGTTCTTGTCGCTGATGAGGAGTGTCGCGGCGCCCGGTGCGCCTTGCAGGATCACGTCCTTGGTGCACGAACCGCGGAGTGCGATTGGCTGGGTTAGCGTGATGTTGGTGTTCAGGTAGGAGCCAGCGCCGATCGCGACGGTGCCGCCGGTTGGAAGCGCGGCGACGGCGTCGTTCACCTTTTGAAACGGCTTGGCTTGCGTGCCGTCGCCGCCCGAAGCTGCCGCAGCAGACACAAAAACCACATTGGCGCCGGGCGTGACTCCACCCCACGGATCGGTGCAGTCGTCGGGATGGGGGGCGCACGCGTCGCCGGCAACGTCAAAGCCGGGCGGGCACGTCCACGTCGGCCCAGCGACGTCCAGGCACGCAGTCGCGTTGGCAGGATTGGGGCGCGCACCGACCGCACAAATCGCCGTCACACAGGGCGCGGGGTTGGCCGTCGCGTCGATGATGGCCCCGGCGCCGTTGTTGCACCACGTCGGCGCTGCGACGGGGCCGGGTGCGACCGGCGCTTCCACCGCGATCAGCGTCGCCATCGCGGGCAGGGCGGCGCCGTCCGACCACACAACCGGTGCGCCGTAGCTGCTGGGCAATACGACGTTCCCCGCAGGCGCGCAGTTGGGTTCGGGCGCGAGTCCCGCTTCGCAGCCGATGTTGATGGCACCTGCGTTCACCGGGCACGCGGTCGTTACGGGGCGGCAATTCTCCGGTCCCGGTGAGCACGGCTTGTCGTTGTCGTCCAGGTAGGCAAAGCACCAGCGCGGTACGCAAGCGCTCGGATCCTCTGCACCTGTGGTGAAGCACCCCGACGGACCTGCGGGTAGGCAGGTCGACGTCGCCTTGTCAAAGTACAGGCCGATGGAGCAGCACGAGCCGTCCGCCTTGGTTGCGCCTTCGGGGCAGCCAACCGCGCCGTCTTCGCCGGGCTTGGTGTCGGTCGTCTTGGCGTCCTCGCCTTGCCAGTTGGGCAATTCCGTCACGGTGGCGTCGAGATGGAGGAGGGGATCGACGACGTCTTCCACCGGCGCGGCGGCAGGCTCCGAGCACGCGTACGAACAGAGTGCCAGCCATGACGCGAATGCGAGGTGGACAACGCTACGGCAATATCTCGGCTTCTCAGGCATCTACGGCTCCGATTGGGTCGGCTACACTCTGCCGGGAACAGCGGCGCGATGCAACCGCCGCTTGCGAACGACGCGGTAACGGGTGACGATCGGCGCGCAACCGACGCGTCTGCAAGGTGACCGAATGCTGGAGCCGTTTATTGAATCCCCCGGTCTGTGGCGTGTGCCGTTACCCACGCCGACGCTGCCGCCAGCCACGACGACGAACCACTATCTTGTCGGTGACCGCCGCGCCGTCCTCGTGGACCCGTCGGCGCCGGCGCGGTCGAGTCAGGATCAGCTTGTCGCGCTCGTGAACACCGCGCGCGAACAGGGCATCGAAGTGGTGGCACTGTTCCTGACTCATCACCACCGCGATCACGTCGGCGCCGCACAGTCGCTGCGGGTACGGCTGGGGCTGCCCGTTTGGGCGCACGCGCACACTGCTGCGCTCCTACCCGAAATTCCCGTCGATCGCACGATCAACGACGGTGCGTGCGTGGCGGAAAATGCGGACGGGACAACCTGGCAGGCGGTGCACACACCGGGGCACGCGCCGGGGCACTTGGTGCTCTGGCATGAGGCGACGGCGATGCTCGTGGCGGGCGACATGGTCGCGGGCGAGGGCACGATTCTGGTCGATCCACAGGACGGCCACATGGGCGACTACTTGGCGAGTCTGGAAAAAATGGCGCGCCTGCATCCGCACGGGTTGGCACCGGCGCACGGTCAGGTGCTGCACGAGGCACTGGCGGTGCTGACGCACTACCGCATGCACAGGCTGGCGCGCGAACACAAAGTGCTGGAATCCCTGCCGCAGGAGTGGACTGCTCCGGACGTGCTGCTGCCCGCGGCGTACGGCGACGTGTCGCGGCTCGCGTGGCCGATTGCGCTACGGTCGATGCAATCGCACTTGATTCACTTGCAGGAATTGGGCCGCGTCGAACGCAACGGCGACGTCTGGCGGCGCCGCAACTGACGCTCAGTGCACGTCTTCGCTCGCGGTGCCCTGACCCACAACGACGGTGGCCGCACGAACCACTTCATCGCCCACCAGCACACCCGCTGCCAGACAATGCAGCACACGGCCGGCCTGCGCCGGGTCCGCCACGGCCATTGAAGTCACGGCTTGGTGGCGATTCGGGTCAAACGCTTCACCCACAGCGTCAAACCGCACGAGTCCGAGACCCGACAGCGCGGTCTCAAACTGGCTGCGAATCAACTGAACGCCGGCGACGAACGGATCGGAGCCATCGTGGCCCTTCTTGCTTTCCAGCGAGCGATCGAGCGAATCCAGCACGCCAAGCAGACCGCCGACGAGCTTGACCTTCTCGCGCGCCGAATTGCGCTCAGCCTCACGCTGCATCCGCTCGCGCGAGGCTTGATACTCCGTGCGCACCTTGTCCACGCTCGCCGCGTAGAAGCGGACTTTCTCGTCCGCCTCCGTCAGCCGTGTGTCCCGTTCCGCAATTTCTCGTTTCAGGCTGGTGACATACGGGTCCTCGGTCGGCTCCACGGGCACTTCGGCCTCCTGACTTTCGTCAGGATGGCCGGGCTCCGCGTGGTGTTGCGTGGACTTGGAGTGCTTGTGCTGACTTGCCGACACGACGTCACCTGCCTGGCGCGCACGCCACAGTTGAGGCTAGTTGCCTTCTTTCTCGGCTTCCACGATCGCGCATTCCGTCGTCAGCAGCATGGTCGCCACCGACGCCGCGTTCTGCAGCGCCACACGCACGACCTTGGTCGGGTCGATGACGCCCATCGCGACGAGATCGCCCATCTGACCCGTGCCGGCGTTGAAGCCGAACGAGCCCTTCTGCGCGCGCACTTCCTCGACCTTGACCGAGCCTTCTTCGCCGGCATTCTCCGAGATCTGGCGCAACGGCTCTTCGCACGCACGACGCAGAACTTTGATGCCGTGATCACGCTCATCGCCGAACTTCAACGCGTCCAGCGCCGCGCTTGCGCGCAGGAGCGCTACGCCACCGCCCGGCACCACGCCTACAGCCACTGCCGCGCGCACCGCGTGCAGCGCGTCTTCAACGCGCGCTTTGCGCTCTTTCATCTCCAATTCCGTTGCCGCGCCGATGCGCACAACCGCAACGCCCGCAGCCAGCTTGGCCAGACGCTCTTCCAGCTTCTCGCGATCCCAGTCCGACTTCGTCGTCTCGATCTCGCGGCGAATCGTCGCCACGCGTGCTTCGACGTCCGCCTTCTTGCCCGCGCCGCCTACGATGATCGTCTTGTCCTTGAGGATCTTGACGCTCTTAGCCCGACCGAGTTGGGCCAGCTTCACCAGTTCCAGCTTCTCGCCGATCTCTTCCGAGAACGCGCGCGTGCCGCACTGGATGGCGATGTCTTCCAGCATGGCCTTGCGGCGATCGCCAAAGCCCGGCGCCTTGACCGCGACGACGTTCAACTGACCGCGCAGCTTGTTGTACACAAGGCCCGTCAGCGCCTCGCCGTCGACGTCTTCCGCGATGATGACGAGCGTGCCATTGGCCTGACGCAGCTGTTCGAGCAGCGGAATCAGATCGCGGAGGCTCGAAATCTTCTTCTCGTGGATCAGGATGAACGCGTTGTCGATGTGCGCTTCCATCCGATCCTGATCGGTGACGAAGTACGGGCTGATGTAGCCGCGATCGAACTGCATGCCCTCGACGGTTTCCAGCTGCGTCTCAATGCCGCGGCCTTCTTCCACCGTGATCACGCCGTCCTTGCCGACTTTCTCCATCGCTTCCGCGATGATCTTGCCGACTTCTTCATCGCCGTTGGCGCTGATGACGGCGACGCGCTCCAGATCCTTGTTGCCGTCGATGTCCTTGGAGAGCTTCAGCAGCTCTTCGGTCACCGCAACCACGCCCGCTTCAATGCCGCGCTTGATCGCCATCGGGTTGACGCCCGCCGCAACCAGCTTCGCGCCTTCGAGCACCAGCGCTTGCGCCAGAACCGTCGCCGTCGTCGTGCCGTCGCCCGCGAGATCGTTGGTCTTGCTCGCCGCTTCCTTGATCATCATGACGCCGAGGTTGGCGAAGTGGTCTTCAACCTCGATTTCCTTGGCAACCGTCACGCCGTCCTTGGTGATGAGCGGCGAGCCGAAGCTGCGATCGATGACCACATTGCGGCCCTTGGGCCCCAACGTCACTTTGACGGTGTTGGCGAGGATGTTGACGCCATCCAGGATCGCGTTGCGGGCTTCAGAACTGTAGAAAATCGACTTGGCAGACATGAAAACTCCTTCGGTACCAAATAAGTCGTAGGGGCGGCACTCTGTCGCCGTCCGGTCAATTGATGATGGCCAGCAGCTCGGATTCCTTGAGGATCAGGTATTCCTCGCCTTCGTGCTTGATCTCGTTGCCGCCCCACTTGGCGAGCAGCACCTTGTCGCCGACCTTCACCGTGGGCGCGCGCAGGCTGCCATCTTTCAACACTTTGCCTTTGCCGACGGCTTTCACTTCGCCGTACACCTGCTTCTCTTGGGCAGCGCTCGGCAGGAAGAGGCCGCCAGCAGTCTTTTCTTCGGCTTCAGCGCGCTTGACGAGAACGTTGTCGTAGAGGGGGCGAATGCTCATGGTAGCTCCTTGGATGTGGCGGAAATGACAGGTGTTGAACAGAAATTCCGGAAAGTTTGTGAGCGCGGTTGCGGCAGGGTCAGCAGCGATTGTGACCGCGCCGATCGGGACTCCTCAATCAAATTGCGTTCTTACGCGCAAGGGCAGCGGGTTGCTGTCCAAGGCACGGCGCAAGGTAGGACGGTGTGCAGGCACGTCAAGGGGCGTCGCAGCATTGAGTACTGGCAAAGTGGCGCGGGGGCGGGTACAAAGATGTCCGCAGCGCGCGGGCGGGAATCCGTGGCTGTTCGGTAGACTTTGAGCCTCAAACGCAGGCAGTTTTCGGAGAGAGCAGACATGCGGAAGATCAAGATTTGGGCGCGCAACGGCGTGTGTAGTTGGGTTGCAGTGCTTTCCATGGCGGCGATCAGCCTCTCCGCTTGCGGTGAAGATTCGGCCATCGGCGGCGCGCAAGGCGCCAATGGCGACGACAGCACGGCTGGCGGCGACGGTTCGCTCAGCGGTGCCGATGCGGCGGCGGGCGAGGACACGATCCTGGTTGGCGATGGCATCACAACAATCGACGGCGTCGTTTCCGCCGTCTGCGGCAACGGCACGTGCGAGTCTCCGTTTGAGAGTGCGGCGACGTGCCCGGTTGACTGCGCGACGGTCGTAGGTCCTGACGCTGCGGGCGGGCCTTCCGTTTGCGGTAACGGCGTGTGCGAAGCCCCCGATGAGACGATGTTGCTTTGCGCGGCCGACTGCAAGACGCCCGCGACTGACGCTGAGACCTGCAAGCATCAGGCGTGCGGCAAGGAATACGATGCGTGCACGGCCGACGCAGCGTGCGTGACCGCGGTCAAGTGCTTCAACGCGGGTGGCGGCAACGAGTGCATCACGTCGCAAAAAGTTGGCGGTGAGGTGCAGGCGCTCACGCAGTGCGTGCAGAATTCCGGCTGCCCAGGAACGGGCGGCGGCGGTGGCGGCGGTGGTGGCGGTGGCGGAACGACCGCGACCTGCGGCAACGGCACCTGCGATCAGGGCGAAACCCTGCTCACGTGCCCCAAGGACTGCCCCAAGCCCAAGACCCCGACCGAACAGTGCTACCACGACGCATGCCCCAACGAGTACGCGGCGTGCAGCGCAGATCCGTCGTGCATCAAGGTGGTTGACTGCTACAACACCGGTGGCAATCCGCAGCAGTGCGGCAACAACAAGAACCAGGCGGCGCTCAACCAGTGCACCCAGCAGTCGAACTGCAATGGCGGCGGCGGTGGCGGCGGTCTGCAGAACTGCGGCAACGGCAAGTGCGATCCGGACGAGACGCAGCTGACCTGCCCGGCGGACTGCAAGGCGGCCGTGAATCCGCTGGAGACCTGCCTGCAGACCTCGTGCGCGACGGAGTACAAGTCCTGCCAGGCGGACAAGAACTGCGTGACGGTCGTCGACTGCCTGTTGAACAACCAGAATAACCCGCAGCAGTGCTTCCAGGGCGGCGGCGGCATGGGCGGTCCGGTCGGCGGATTGCTCCAGTGTGGCCAGCAAAACAACTGCCTGCAGGGTGGCGGTGGCGGCGGCGGTGGCGGCGGTGGCACGCCCCAGACCACGTGTCAGGGCAACTGCGGCAACTACAGCCAGACTCAGGGTTCCTGCCAGTGCGACAACCAGTGCACGCAGGCCGGCGACTGCTGCAAGGATTACACCAGCCTGTGCGGCGGCGGTCCGACCACGGTGTGCGGCGACGGCACCTGCACCGCGCCTCAGGAAACCGCAGCGAATTGCGCGGCGGACTGCGCGCCCAAGCCGTGCAAGACCAAGAACGATTGCGCCGCCACTGAAGTCTGCTGCGGCCTCGCCAGCGGTTCCGTGTGCACCGCGATTGGTCAGTGCAAGTAGAGTTGTGCGAAGCCTCCCGCACCAGGCGGTTGCCTGTGCGGGGCGCATCCCCGACAAATTTCTGACGCCCTCAAGCAGCCTTAACCAGCCCCACAAACCCCTTCGTACTCCGCCAGGCTGCGCGTAGCGCCAGCATCGCGGTGGCGCCGTCGCGCTCCCACCGCATCCCCGCACGCTTCATCCGTTGTTGCACGACGTGATTCGCCGCGCTCTCCGCCGAGCCGCTGCCGATCAGGTAGCCGCGTGCCTTTGCCTCACAGTAACGCAGGCTTGCCCGCCGAGGCTGGAGAAATCCATGCAGCGCGGTCACGGCCTCGCGCTCCGTTTTCGTGCGCGTCGCGTCGCGCGTCAGCAGTTCCAGACTGTTGAGCATCGCGCTCACGCGACCGTCCATCAGCAGCGCCTCCTGCTCCTTGCGCCAGCGGTGCGCGGCCAAGTCATTGCCGGCATGAAGGATTTTCGCCGCCTCTGCGACGTGTTCAGCCATGTGGTACCAGTCCAGCAGCATGAAGGCGCCCGGGAGCTTCTCTTCGCACATGTTACGCAGCCAAACCGAACCGTCTGAAATAAAGACGATCTTCCCGGCGGTTACCGCATTGCCATCGACATCGCGCGGCAGCCACCTCTCCACCGCGTTCCACACCGCGTTGCCCAAGTCCTCGCGGTCACCGAGCGTGCAAATCACCTGGCGCTCCGTCGTCATGTGCCGGTCCTTGCTCACCAGCGAGTTGCTTCCGGATGGAAAAATCACTGCAAATTTCACCTCATGCCAGCCATCTCCGACCCAGACCATGCAGCCGTCGGCCATCACATACAGCACTTCTTCGCGCTTGAGCGTGCGCGCCTGGCCGAGCTGGCCCGCGTTCATGCGCTCGCGCGCGACCTGCGCCACGTCCTGGCAGATGCCGTGCACGCCGTTGGCACTCATTGTAATTCCAGCCAGTTCGCTCAGTACTTGGCTCGCCGCGGCCTCGAACGGCTCGATCGTGCCCGCCATCGCCGCCAGCTCCCGCAGCCGAATCGTCCGCCCGTCGTCGTCCAGTCCGAGCCCGTGACGTACGAGATTGAGCAAAACCGCACAGCCGTTCGCGCAATCCGCCACCGGTGAGAGGACCGGCAGCGGCTCGCCCGTCAGCGAAGTGCGAATCGTGGTGCGACGAAACTGCTTGAACTTCAGCGGCTTTTTGCAATGAGGACACGGCGTCTCGCGCGCCCGCAAGCGCAAAGTGGGCGCGGCGCCCTCGATGCCAAAACGCACGATGTCTTCCCCAAATGAGAGGACCGAGTCGCGGACCATCTTGTCCACATCCTTGAATTCGTGGGGATCGCTGGCGGTCGCCTCGGCGCGATTGAGGAGTTCGTCCAGTTTGTCATGAAGCGTCTTGCGTGCGGCGGCTGCATCGGAGATCTTTGGCATGGCGGCGTGTCCTTTTTGCGTCCACGGTGGACGCGGTTGGTTAGTACTCGCCTGAGGATACGCCGCTTCCTTTCTTTTCGCTAAGTTACATCGCGATTCTGGCCTGCCTAGGCGCCAAGTATGCAGAACAAAAGGCAGGATCTCGCTGGGGACGCGCCC
>CAITYF010000005.1 GCA_903896545.1 uncultured Myxococcales bacterium
GATACCGACGTAAGGCATGCAATTTCATCCGGATCGGCGATTCCACGGGTGAGATCTGTCTGGCGAATCGGCTGCACGCAGGGATGCGGAGGCAAGTGCGGGTGACGGGTGCGTCTGGGGACGAGGATCGATCAGGTCTGCCCCAATCGGCAATCCGCTTGCTCTGCTGACGCCACTGAGGCTATGATCGCGCACATGCGTTTGCACCTGCACCCCATCTTGTTTGTCCTGCTGACGGGCTGCGGTGGCAGCTGCAGTCCGCAGGGACCGTCCCTGCCGCCGCCTGGGATCGACGCGCAGTCAGCGCGACCGGCCGTTCGCTTGACGACGCCAGCGGACTTGACGACGACCTACCAGTGGCATCCACCCGTGCGGGCGTCAGAACTTGGTGCGCTGGCACAGGCGACGGCTCCGGGGCTGCCTTTCGCGCCCGCTGAGCTGAACAAGCGCTTCTGGCTGATGGTCGGGCCCCACGGCGTGACGGTGGCCGAGCGTGACGTGCTGGGGCCGGGGCCCATGGAGAAGGGGGCTATTCGCGCGCAAGTGGCGCCGGCTATCGAGGACTGGAATCACCGCTCTGGTGTGTTTCCGCGCTCCGCGCTCCTGATCTTGGACCAAGCTGTGGATCTGCAAACCGCGCGCATGGCGTTGGCTGAAGTTCAGTCGGCGCACGCTTGGGACGTCTCGACGCTTTTCGCGGCCGATACGCAAACCGACGCGCTGGTCGAAGTCACGCTGCCGGGGCTGAACGCCGTTCGCCCGTAGTACGGCAACCACGACCTTCGTTCCGCGTTGCCGCGCCACTCCTCTTGCCAAAGGTGGGGGCGGAGCGCGTCGGCGTTCTCCGGTACACGTCTGGCGCCTACTGCGCGACTTCCATCGCCCCAATATCGCAGGCATTTCCTTGCGGCCGCGGTGTTTGGATCTGGTCGACGCCCTCGACACTGGCGATGCTACAGATCGCGGCCTTGCCGGCGTCCACGAGACCGGAGCTCTTGGCCACGCTGAGGACTTCGCCAAAAACGGTGCTGACGACCGTCAGGCCGACCACGACGCCGCTGAGGTTGGCGCTGCAGCTGCCGTCGGCGATCCAGGTGCCGATCGCGTCGACGGTGCTGGAACTGCACAAGTTGCCGAGGCTCGCGAGGCCGGCGACGACGCTGTTGCCGAGGTGGAGCGTTGCCACGTCCAGGTCGGGAACTGCCACGGGGTTATCGCTCCAGAAGCTGCACTGGAGGACGGTGGCTTCGGCAGCAACGATGGCGCCGCCTGAGCTACTGGCGCTGTTCTTGATGAACGAGCTGTTGGTCACGCTGACTGTGCCGCCCGCGGCGATGCCACCGCCCGACCCGGCGCTGTTGCCGTCGAAGCTGCTGCGGTTGACGGTTAGCGTGTGGTCGGCGGCCAGGTCGATCGCGCCGCCCTTGCCGGAGGTGGTGTTGCCCTGGAAGTGGCACTCGCTGACGTCAGCGGGGCCGTCGACGTAGACTGCACCACCGTCCTTGGTGGCGGAGTTGTTCAGAAACCGCACCCGTTGCGCGGTGAATTTGCCGCCCACCACCTGTACCGCGCCGCCTTGTTCGGCCGTGCCCTTGCGAACCGTCAGGTTGCGCAGCGTCAAGTCCGCGTTCTGGGCCAGCAGGATCTGCGCGCCGCCGCCGTCCACGATGACCGCGTGGCCGTTGCCGACGATGCTCACCGGCGTCTTGATGGTCGGCAACGCGCTCGTCGGCGTGACGGTCAGGTCTTTGGTAAAGCCGATGCTGCTTGCGTCAAAGTTGGAATTCGCGAGGATGAGTGCCTCGCGCAAGCTGCAGTGGTTGCTGTCACAGGTGCCGTCGTCCACGTCGTCGCTGCTGTTGACCGCGATGGTGCAGATGACGGAACCGGAGCAGCCGCCGCCGTTGCAGGTGTCGTTCTGCGTGCAGGAATTGCCGTCGTCACAGGGCACGCTGTTGGCGATGAATTTGCACTGGCCAAATGCGTCGCATACGTCGTTGGTGCAGGGGTTGTCGTCCACGCAAACCACGCCGACACACGGGTCGGTGCAGGCGGGCCATGTCTCACCGGCGAGTGTGCACCCGTCGCAGGTCGCGCCGGAGAAGCCGACGTCGCACGCGCAACTGCCGTCGATCGGCTCGCAGGCGCCGTGGCCGGTGCAGGCCATCGGTTTGCCCGCGCACTGGTCGGGCGTGCATTTGGGGTAGTCGACCAGCCCCGATGCGCAGGCGTCGCACTGCGTGCCGGTGAACTGACTCTCGCAGGCGCAGCTGCCGTCGACTTGGCTGCAGCTGCCATGTCCGCCGCAGGGGTCGGGTTGGCACAAGTCGACAACGCACTGGCCGATGTCGCAGTAGAGGCCGTTTTCGCAAGCCCCGCAGAATCCGCCGCAACCGTCCGAGCCGCACACTTTGCCACTGCAATCGGGCAGACACGCACAGGCGAAATCGACGTCGGCGCAGCAGGTTCCGGCGCTCTTGCAGCCTTTTTCACAGGAGCACCCACCGCTGGCAAGGCCGCCGCACTGGTTGAGGCACGACAACTCTGGCGGCAGTGTGGTGCACTGGCCTGACTGGCAAATTTGGCTGCCCGCACAGGTGCCGCACGAACCGCCGCAGCCGTCGTCGCCGCAGTTGAGTCCGCCGCATTCGGGCACGCACGCGGGCACGCACTGCCCGGTCTTGCTGCAGTAGAGCTTGTCGGGTTCGAGGCAGGTGCCACAGGATCCGCCGCAGCCATCGGAGCCGCATTGCTTGCCGGTGCACGACGGCGCGCACGTGGCGCAGGTGCCGTCGCTCTTGCAGGTGCCGCTTGGTCCGCAACCGGCTACGGGCAAGCTGGGGTCAGCGCAGTCCGGATCGGGCTCGCCGCAATTGCAATCGCAAGCCGCGCCGTCGCCTTTGGCCACCGGCAAGCACGTCCACTTGACGGCGACCTGATCGGGTTCGCAGGTGCCGAGCGCGCTGCACACATAGCCCTTTGCACACGGCGTCAGACAACTGGTCGCCGCATCTGGCAAGTCAGCAGCAGCGTCAATTTCCGGGGCGGCATCCGCGTCGCCGGCGTCGGAACCGTCGTCCGGGTTGGCTGCATCGTCGGTACTGGACGTATCGGCGATTGTATCCGCGGCGCTGCCGCCGTCGATCGGAACGCACGCTGTGCCAACGAGCACCGTGCCGGCACCGCACGACGGCGCAGGAGCGTCCAGCACACACGCATTCCCGGATTGATGGGTCCCGTCAGCGCACGCTGGGCCGGAGCTGCCGCAAGCGTTGGCGCACGCAAACACACAGAGCGTCGCCAGCGCGCGCACCCAAGTCATCGCAGGGTTCAGTTGGGCTGGCATGTCGGCACCTTTGGATCATCAGAGGGGTCGGGCGTTCCGGCGTTGTGCAGCGGCTTGTCCACGCACGTCCAGCCGTTCGGGCAGTCGCCAACGCCGCCGGGGCACGGCAGGGCGCACTTCTTGCCCTTGGGCGTGTCGATGCAGATTTGCCATTCGGGGCATTCGGATGAAGTACAACTCGCGCCTGCGCCTGGCGCTGCGGGCACGGCTTCGCAGACGTAGCGCGGGCCCAACGTGACCGGATCGACGCGCGCAACGCAGGTTTCGCCTGCAGGGCTGCAGTCGGACTGCTTGGTGCAGGTCTTGGCGCTGCCGTACGGTTGCATGCAGGCGCCCGCAAACCCCCACGTCGAACCGGTTGCGGCATTGACGACGGGTAGGCCTTCGCACAGCCAGCCCGGGCCGCACTCGGCGTCCGTACTGCAGTGGGTGCGACAGGCCTCCTTCAGGCAGAGACCCCAGCCGCATTCTTCGGCGATCATGCACGGTGTGCCCGCCGCGCCGCCGGTGGGGAACAGGTCGCCGCACACGCCGCTGTACAGGCCGGCGGACTTGGGCCACGCGCCGGTGCACCACTTGCCGTTGCAGTCGCCGTCGGTGTCGCAAAATGTGGCGTTGCAGTAGCCGCTGGCGCTGCAGGTTCCGCTGCCGGGGCAGCCGTCCGAGCTCAGCTTGCCGCTGGCGCAATCCGGGTCGATCGCGCCGCAGCCACAGTCGCAAGCGCCTTTGTCGCCGAAGTAGCTCAGGTCGCATTTCCAAGCATTGGGCACGCACTGGCTGGTGTAAGCGCAAGCCGACCCGCTGGCACACGTGCCGCACGCGCCGCCGCAGCCGTCGTCGCCGCAGGTCTTGCCGCTGCATTTCGGGGTGCAGGTCGCCGTGCATTGGCCCGTGGCGCCGCAGTACGGCGTGTTGCTCGGACAGACGCCGCACGTGCCGCCGCAGCCGTCGTCGCCGCACGCCTTCCCGGTACAGTTCGGTTTGCAGGTGCACGTGGCAGCAAAGTCGGCGCAGCACGTGCCGGAGGCCTCGCAGCCCTTCATGCAGTAGCAGCCCGAGGGCGCGGTCGAGCCGCAGTGGCCGACGCACGAGTCCAAGCTGCCCATCTTCTGACATTGACCGCTGATGCATTCGCTGCCCGTGGCGCAAGCGCCGCAGGTGCCGCCGCAGCCGTCGTCGCCGCAGGTTGCGGTCAGACAGGTAAGCGGCTTGGGGCCTGCGCAAGGGTCCACGCATTGCCCGGAGGCGTCGCAGGTGGTCTTGACGCTGTCGGCGCAGAAGCCGCAAAAGCCGCCGCAGCCGTCATCGCCGCATGCCTTTCCGGTGCAGTTGGGTACGCATTCCAAGCACTTGCCACTGGCGTCGCAGCTGGCGGCGTCGGACTTGCAGCCGTGAACGGGCAGGCCAAAAGCGCAGTCAGGGTCGGGCGCGCCGCAGCCGCAGTCGCAGAAATCCACGCCCGCGTAGCTGACCGGCGCGCAGGTCCATGCGGCCGGGACGCTGGAGACGCACTTGCCACTGCTGTCGCACGTTTCCTTATCGCCGCAGCCCCACAGCGGCAGCGTGGCGCTCTGGCAGTCCGGGTCCGGGGCGCCGCACTTGCAGTCACAGGAAAACCCTTCGCCATACGCGGTCGGCTCGCACGTCCACGCCGGGGGCACGCAGACGCCGACGCTGGAACACACGTCGCTGCCTTGGCACGCCCCGCACGTTCCGCCGCACGTGTCGTCGCCGCAGTTCTTGCCCTTGCATTGCGGGACGCATCCAGCCTTGCACTGGCCAAGCAGCGGGTCACAGATGGGCTTGGCCGGGTCGCCGCAGGAGCCGCAGGAGCCGCCGCAGCCGTCATCGCCACACGTGCGGTTGATGCAGTTGGGCTGGCACGCATCCGGCGCTACGGTGTCCTCGACCTCCGCGACGTCGGGGGCATCCGCTTGCGCATCGAGGTCGGCTGCCGAAACGTCGAGGTCGGGGCCGCTATCTGGTTCCGCCGCATCCGGGGCGGCGGAATCAGCCGTCCCCGCGTCCGCCGCCACACACTGGCCATCGGCCAGCGACGTGCCGTCGCCGCAGGTTGGGGCATTGGGATCGGGCACGCACTTGCCGTCGATGTTGACGGTGCCGTCGCCGCACGTGGTCGTCGTTCCGCATCCGGTCGGGAGTGCCGCCAGCAGGAGGAGGAGGGTAGGGACCAGCCGATTCACGGGGCCTCCTTGGTTTCCGGGACGCCGGACACGAGGTGGAACGGCGCCGCCACACGCCCGGGCTGGGCAAAATTCTTCAGCGTCTCGGCGATCTTGGGCGACGACTCGTGGGAGATTGCATCGTCCAGAAGGTCCTTCAGATCCGGGGTCTTTTGCATCCAGGCGGCGACCACGTAGCCCGCCGTCTCGCGCACCAAGTCGCTCTTGTCGTAGCGCAGCGCCTTGTGCACCAGCGTCTTGGTCGCCGCCGGTCCCAGAAACGCGCAGGCCCGGAGCGCGGCCGCTCGCACGTAGATCGAGTCGTCCTGTGCCATCGTCGCGGTCAGGGCGGTCACCACCTGCGGCGGAGCGAAGAAGCGCAGAGAGTAGGCCGCCGCCGACCGGGTAAACTCGCCCGGATCCTTCAGCAGTGTCAGTAGCAACGGCAGTGTCGACGGCAGCGCAGCGTTGCCGAGGGCCGCCACCCAGTTCCAGCGTGCCTTGCCATCGTGCAGCGGCACCCCCGGCAGGGGAGTCGCGCCACTGCTCGCCGGTCCAGGAACCGAGGACGTCAGCCGCGCCGTTGCCTGCACGGTGAACGTCTGTGCCAGCGCCTGTGCCGATCCACCTTCAGTCCCCTTGCCATTTTCGGCGTCCTGCGCCAGTGCCACTCGCACCATCTGCGCCATGGTCATCGCCGCCATTGCACCAAACTCGTGGTCGTTCGGGCTGTAGGCCAGCGCGCTGAGCTGTGTCAGGTATTCGGGCTGCGGCCGTTGCACAAAAGCACCCGCCACCAGGGCCTGGCGTCGCGTCTCCGCGTCGAGCGCAGGATCCCCCGCCGCACCGACCAAGGCCTTTTGCGCCGCCGCTGACTCTGCCTGCGCCATCGCTTCCAGCACCGTCCGCCGCAGCGGCTCGCTGGTCGATTCGCGTAGTTGCTTGGCAGCCAGTTCCGTCGCAGCGTCGTTGCGGGCCATCGCCGTCGCCAACTCAGCTGCCAGCTGGTGGCGCTTTTGCCAGTCCTTCGCCGTTGCCGCGGCGTTCACGTTGGCCAAAATCGTGTCCACGTCGCGCGGATCCGGCCGACGCAGCGGCTTGGCGCCTTTCTCTCGCTCAAACGCCACCAGCGTGTCCGGGTGCAGAACTTTGGCCCATGCCGCGTCGATGTCAGCCTGCCGGTCCCACAGCAGATCCGTCGCGAAAACCAGCGCTGTCTGGGCACCGCCGCCCAGCTCCGCCTTGCCTTCACTGTGCGCCTTGACCTGCACCACGCGCGTCTTCGCCAGCGCGAACGTCACGTCGTGCGTGGCCTGGTAGCCCGCAGGCAGCGTCTGCAGTTCATCGCCCCCGCGCTCCTGCCAGTGCTTGCGCACCTGCGAGCCTTCGAGCGTGTACTCGGCGGCATAGCTGTGGTTCAAGTCCTGTTCAGTCGCCTGCCATTTTGCAGCTTGGGCATCGGCTGGCCGCACGAGTTGCGCGTGTTGCATCACGTTCAGCAGCAGCGCCTGTTCACCGGGCGGCACCGCCGCGTCAAAGCGCGCTTCGCCCAAACGTCCCTCAGCATCGACCTGCGCGACGAATGCCTTACCCAACGCCGGCACGGACGTTTCGCGCGTCAAGCTCGCCGCTTGCAGCATCCCCTCGTCGCCGGTAAGCGCTGGATTGCGCAGTCGGAACGCAAGCTTCTGGCCTCCACCTTGCGCTTCGAGCTCCGCGACATCCAGCGTGCCGGTCAGCGACAGCGCCACCTTTTGCCGCGCGCCGGAAGTCGCCGACAAGCCTTCCATCGTCGCCACGTACTGGACCGCATAGCTACCTGCCAATCCTGGCAAGGCTGTCGCCGATCGCTTCGGCGCCGGCGTTGCTGCCGCACGGGCCGTTTGACGGGCCGTCGCCTCCACCGTTACTTGGGGCTGTCCCGCTTGCTGGCCTTGCCACAGCCACAGTGCCGCCGTCGCGCCCACGAGCACAGCTATCGTCACAAGAATGCGCTTGTTCATGGTCCTGTGCTCCTATTGATTCGCGGTCTTGTGCTGCAAGTCGACCTTCTTGGCGAAGATCTCGTGAGGCTCTGTCAACTCCCACTCGAAGGTCAGACCGCCGTACTCAAAGAGGCTGAACTCCCATTCCACGCTGACCACGGACACGGCCGCTTCCGCAAATGCTGCGAGGCTCACCTTGAGCGTGTTCAGAACGGCAGAGATCGACCGCGCGTAGCCCAGCTTGTAGAGGTTTTCCACGTCCTTGTTCTGGTCGTCCTGCAGCTGCGTCACCGTCGTTGCCCATTTGATCGGCAGGATCAGGTTCAAAATGGTGATGGCCGCTTTCACGCCGGCGAACACTTCCACGGGGCCGATTTCACCGCCGACGCCGCCTTTGGCTTCGACCGCCACGTTGATCTCCGGGTCAATCTCAAACGAGCCTTCCAGCGAGTCCGGATCGACGGCCGTACCAAAGCCCAGGCACGCCTCAATCACGACGCTCACTTCAATGCTCACCGGCACCGGGCCGACGAACACAAAGCGCTTGATACACAACGGCCCCTTGGCCTTTTGCACGCTATTGAAAGGCGAATTCGCGGGATCATCATGGCATTCACCCGGCGACGGCGAGCAGAAGTGCAGGGTCGGGAAGCCGACGGAGATGTCGGACGGCTTGGCACGGTCGCACGCAGCGTGCGGCGGCGGCGCTTCCACCATTTTTCCATCCTTCCACGACGTGCCCGGACACTTCAGCGGCGGCTCACCGGGCATCGCGACGCTGACGCCAAACAGGGAGACAGTCGAGTTGAACTGCACGGCTTCGTCCGGTCCATTCATCACGCCAGAGAGTGTGTTGGAGATGGACATGACGTCCATTGACGTCCCAAAGAAGCTGAGCGTGTTTGAATTGGTCAAAGACATCGAGTAGTTGCGTTCCTGCATCGCGGTGTTTGCGATCGCAGAATTCTTGACCTTTTTGAACTGCAGCGTGGGCGAATTCTGTTGGACGAACTGAACCGGCGGCACTGACGCGTCCTGAGACGCCTTGTGGTCATTGCGGCTGGCCGACTGCGTGTCCTCCAGAATGCCGTAGCCCTCTTCGCACTTGTGCGTGTCACGGGCGCAAAAACCGCTCTGGCAGAAGCTGTCGGCGAGAGCCGGATCAACGCCCTCAGGCGGGCACGGTGAGCCATCCGGGAACTGATTGGGGGCGCACACCTGGTAGTTCTCGTTCTTGTTGTTGAACGGGGCTGCCTTGGGCTGCGCCGAATCCATCGCGCAGTCAGCCAACATCAGGTTCGGGTACTTGAGGTCCCAGGCGACCCGGACGTCGGGGTCCAGCACGTAGTCGATCATCTCCGGGCCCACGCCCTTGGTGATGAGCTTCGCGAACTCGGCAGGCGTCAGGATGGAACCACGCGGTTTCTCCAGGATGAACTGACCGAGAGTCGCTGCATTGAACCGTTCAAACAGGAAACTGGGAATATCGGCGTATCTACCGCCGACGAACGCGCGCACGAGGTTCGTATGCATGAGTTGGCACGCTTCTGGCGAGAACAGCCGCCAGCGCTTGACCCAGAGCGGATAGGTCACCCCGTCCAATGCGTTGGTCCACGTGGTCGATTCGCAGTCGCCGCACTTGTACATCGCGGCACCCGCGGGTCCCGACTTGCTGGCGAGCACCGACTTGCGGTGGATGTCCGCGCACGCCTGTTCCGAGGGCGCGTCGCAGCGTTGGACGTTCGCGGTATCGGTCTTGCCCGTCGGCACCCACATGCACATGGACTGCTTGGCAACGTCCAGGTCCATGTCCCAGCGCTTGTCGCACTTGAACGGCTTGTTGCTGTCGGACGTGTTCTGCCAGCCTGGGCACGTGCCGTCCGACTTGCACGCCGGACTCCGATCGACCGTGAAGTTGTAGACAAAGTCGGAGACGGTCGAGCAACTGCCAGACTTGCACTCATCGTTTGCGGCGCAGACCTCGCCCACTGCTGCGTCCGGGGACCAGATGCAGTCGACGTCGGGATCGAAGTGGTCCAGACCGGGCTGTGCGTAGTAGGGCAGGCACTCGTTCTTGCACTCGGCGGTCTGGAAGCTCCAGCCCGTCGATGCCAGCGCGCACGTGCGGCCCTTGCCGAGGCAGTAGGCGGTGCAATCCGCGCTGACGACCTTGTCGCTGCAGGCGCCGTTCTTGCAGAAGCTGCTGACGCACTCCGCGTCGACAGCGCAGGTGCCGCCAAAGGACTTGCGCTCGTAGCACTGGCCACCGTGGCTGCCGCTGACCTCGAAAGAGCCCGCGTTGCAGTTGCCACACACCGGCAGAGACTGGCCGTTTTCGACGCACGAGCGCTTGATGTCCCCACAGTGCTGGTCGGCACACGAACGCAGCACCTGTTGGCCCAATTCGGCGTTGCTCAGCGGCCGCGGGTAGAGCCTGGCGAGGGCAAACGAAGGCGCAGTGGTTCCAGTGGCGGAGGTTGGCGGCACCATTCGGAAATACGCGCCATTGGGTACAGCCGTCGCAGTCTGTTTGGCCGGTGCAGCCCCGGCGACGGACACTGCGGACAGCACGTAGCCAACTGGAGTCCCCCCAGACGGACCTGCCGCACCGACCGTACCCGCGCCGAACGCGACGTCCGGGCTTGCCAGCGCGAAACGCATGTTGGTGCCATCAAAAGACACACCCACGTCAACGCGCACGGCGACATTGCCTGCGGCTGCCGAGCGCGTGTCGGTTGTCCACGACTTCCACGAGCCGTCGCCGAGTTGGCTGGTGCCGGTGAACCCGCAGCTGAGTGAATCGCTGGTGCGCGTGCACTTCAGCGCTGTGTCCATCTTGGGCGTCCAAGTCGTTTGCCCATCGCCGGTGGCGTTGCTCAGCAGCGGCAGGGTTGCCGCAGAGCCCGGGCCGAACGTGACCCGGCCGGTGAACGCGAAGGGTCGTAGGCCGTTGGCACCGACGGCCCGCAGACGTCCGCGCGCGGGAATTCGCACTTCGCTGGCCGTGCCGTTGCTCGACGACAAAGCCAGTGACGTGCCGCCCGCAGCTGGTTGCCAACTTGCGCCGTTGTTGTCGAAGACCTCGACCACGTCCTGAGTCGTCTTGGTGGAGAAGTTGGCGAAATTCGCGTAGTCCCGCATCCGGCCCTTGCCGCTCTCGACGTAATGAAAGCCGTCCATCCACACCGCGGGGCCAGGATTGCGCCACTGTTCCAACTCCGCCACCGGGATGGCGCGGCTGGCCAGTGCGCTCCAGCCGAGGGTCACGCCCGTGCCCGCCTGCAGTCCGACGTTGCCCGTGCCGCTCAGAATCGTGGGCGTCGTGGCCGTTGTCAGCGAGCCCACCAACGCGCCATCGACGTACGTTTGCAACGTCTGGGCGTTTTGCACCAACGCCACGAACTGCCAGGTGTTCGCACGCAACCCGTGTTCGCACGAGGAGACCGGCGTGCTGTTGCTTCCGACCGCGCCCTTGACGCCCAAGCCGTCGCACTCGCTGGCCAAAGTCAGCGCTGCCTGCGCGCTCGTGCCCTTGGTCAACTGCAACAGTGAGCCGCCGGCCACTACGCTGTCCGCGCGGATCCAGCCCATCAGCGTGTAGGAAGACATCGATTCCAGGTCAGAATCAGCCTGCAGTTGCGAGAAGTTGCCGTTCGTCACCGTCAGACCCGACCACGCGGCGGTCAGTGGCTTGGAAGTGCCTTCCTGCAGCGCCACGGCCGGGTTGGTCACCGCCGTCGCCGTCGGAGTTCCCGTCCCGACGCCCAGCCGCGTCGCGACAACTTGTTCGGCCGAAGTCGCAGGCCATTCCCGCAAGAAGCCAAAATCACGCTTGTTCTTGAGCGCGCGCACTTCGGCATCGCTCAGCGCGCGGTTGTAGACGAAGACCTCGTCCACGTCGCCCACACCCGATGTCTTGGTCGCCGTCGGGGTGACGCCCGAACCGAGCAGATTGCCGGCGCCCAGCACGACTTCATCAAAATGCCCGTAGAGCATCGTGTCGCTTGATCCCTGCAGCTCGCCGTCGACGTACAACTGCGTCATGCCGCGCTTGCCCGCCGCGTTCAGCGGTCGCAGGGTTACCGCCACGTGGTGCCACAGTCCATCCTTGATGCTGGTCGTGCTCTGCAGTGGCGACGACGGATCTTGAACGAAAATGAGCTTGCTGCCATTGGCGCTGCTGTCGACCGCAACCGATGGCCCGATGATGCCGCTGCTGCCGTACGAGCAGAGCGCGCGCACGAACGCGACAGATGAACCAGTCGCGCAGGACGGCGGTGTGAGGGTCACCGTGCAGGTGCTCTTGCCGAGGCAGGCCTTTTCGACCGCGGTCAGAATGCCCGGATCGCTGCATGTGGGGCTCGCCCCGGCTTTTTCCAGACTGTCGCATGCGACGTTGCCGGCGTTGGGTGGCGTCGAAGCGGGGCCGTACCAAGCGTAGACGCTGCCGATGGTCGGGGACAGTGAAGGATAGTCGACCGGGCAGGTGATTTTCAGGGTCGTGTCACCCGGCCGCGTTGCCTGACAAATCGGCTTGTCGTTCAGGTACGCCGACATGCCAATATCCTTCAGCGAGGCCAGCGGATTTACCGTAGCAGGTGCCGACGCCGGAACGCGTAGCCACATCGCGAGCGTCAGACCGCCCAGCGTCTTGTCCTTTGCGTTGTCGGTCGAGGGCAACGGTGACCAGAGCTTGATGCGCGCGGTGCCGTTCGAGGCCGCGGTCAGCCCGGTATTGCCGAACCGGATGGCTTGACCCTGCGCGCCACCGACCGACGTGAACGAGCCCGTGCTACCGGTGTCGGTGTAGTTGAACGGGTTGCCGTACAGCACGCCGTCACGTGGCAAATAGGCCTGCAAACCCGCACGCGGCCACGGTGAATCCGCCGGCAGGAGCGATTCCGGCCCGGAAGCCAGCGTTTGTTCGCCCTGCGCTACCGTACCTGGCAACGTCAGCACTTCATTGAGCGGCGAGCGCCACGGTGGCGACGTGCCGGTAAACGCCGCGCAAGCACCGCAGTCGGCAGGGCAATCCGCGCACGTTTCGCCTTTGTTGGCATCGCAGGTCTTGTCGCCGCACGACGAGGTCCCGCTGGTGGACGCCGGGCACGCGCTGGAGTAGTCCGAGCAGCAGTCGCCCCGCGTCACGCAGTTGGGGTCGCACTGACAGGTCCAGCCGCCGTCCTGTTGGCCGCACAACTTGGCCGTGTGGACCTGATTGGGGCCGCAGGATCCGCCGTTGGCCGACTTGCACCCACCGGTCACCTTGTTGATGACCTGGCCGTTGGGGCAGGCCGGCAGCGGATGCTTGCTCCACCACCACTCGGAGTCGTAGTCGACTTGACACTGGCCCGCGGTGTTGTTGCAGAGATAGTAATCCTCCTTGCACTGGTACGCGCCGCAGACGCCGCCACAACCGTCCGAGCCGCATTCGCGCCCCGTGCAGTTCGGGATGCACACCTTCTTGGTGCCGGCGGCTTCCTTGGCGAACTGGCCACTTGGGTCCGCGCCGCCGGCGGTGCCGCAAGAGTACGCGCCGAGTCCCGCGTTCCAGCCGCAGTGCTGGCTGCTCGCGCAGTTCTGGAAGACGACCTGCGTGCCGGTGCAGAACTGCAGGACCTCGCCGTTGCAGGCGCCTTGCCACTTGGTGTTCTGGCAGGTCGCCGCTGGCGGGATCGTCTCGCACTTGCCGGTGCTGTTGTCACACGCGGTGCCCGCGCCGCAGGAGCCGCAGCTGCCGCCGCACCCGTCGTCGCCGCACACCTTGCCGGTGCAGCTGGGCGTGCAGCATTCCTGCTTGGGAATGCCGTAGTAGTCGTAGCTGTGGCACACATTGCCCGCGGCGCAGGAGCCGCAACTGCCGCCGCAGCCGTCCGAGCCGCAGGTCTGGTAGTACGGGAGGCAGTAAGGCACGCAGTCGCACGCCTTGGCGTGTTTGCCAGTGGGGTCAGCGCCGCCGCTGGAGTTGCAGCCGTACTTGCCGTCCGCCGACTTCCAACCGCAGGTGCCAGGCGCGCATTGGGTGGTGCCGATCGCGTCGGCCGAGCTGTAGGAGGAGGTCTTGCCGCACATCTTGAGCACGTCGCCGTTGCAGCAGCCCTCAAAACCGACGTTGTTCGCGCACTTGTCCATGCACTTGCCGTCCTCACCACATTTTTGGCCGTCGGCGCAGGAGCCGCACGTGCCGCCGCAGCCGTCGGGTCCGCACTGCTTGTCGGTGCAGAGCGGTACGCAGGCGACGGATCCCGGACACGCGAGCGGGTTCGCGCCGCTGGGATCGGTCAGCACGTCGCCGGCGCTGGCAGGACCGTACAGGCAGTAGTACGCGTTGTTCCAGGTCGACCAGCCGCAGCCGTATTTGCAGTTTTGTGACTGCACTTGGCCGCCGTTGCAGCTCTTCAGTTGGTTGTTGTTGACGCAGCAACTCGCCGCGGTGACGCCCGCGGCTTTGCAGGCGTCCGTGCCGTCCTTGCAGTATCCGGGCGAGATCGAGCTGTAGCCATAGACGTTGCAGAACTGGCCGTCCTTGCAGCCGCACGTGCCGCCGCAGCCGTCGCTGTAGCCGCAAACGTGGTAGGTGCCGCCGTAGGAAGTGATGTCTGGCTTGTAGCACGACGGTACGCACGGCCCCACGCAGGTGCCCTGGGCGCCGCAAGTCTTGTCGCCGCTGCACGTGCCACAGGAGCCGCCACAGCCGTCGGAGCCGCAGTTCTTGTTCTTGCAGTCGGGTACGCAGAGCGAGGCCGGGCAGACACCGGCGATGCCGTTCGGCTTGGACAGGCCCACGTTTGGCGACAGGCATTGGAAGGAACTGCCGCTCCAGAGGCACGCCTCGCCGCCCGTTTTGCCGAGAGGCTTGCAGGTCGTGAACGTGATGGAGCCGTTGCTTTGGTTGCACGTCACGACCATGCCGTCCTTGCAGCAGCCCTCGTATGGCACATTCGCGCACGCCGAGTCCTTGCATTGGCCCGAGCTGAATTCGCACTTCTGGGTCCCTGCGCACGTGCCGCACGAACCACCGCAGCCGTCCGAGCCGCAGCCCTTGCCGGTGCAATTGGGCACGCACGAGGCGCTGCTGGGACACGGCCGTGGATCCCCATATGGGGAGATGCTGCCTGGCGATTTTTCACACATGTAGGAGACGGAGGTGGAGAGGACAGGGTGCAACGGGTCGGGGTTGCCCGCCCAGCCGCAGTAGAGGCCCGCGGCGTGACAATCTTTGGTCACCTCCACGTGGCTCGACGAGCAATACTTGGCAGTTTCCCCATCGCAGCAGCCGAACAGGGGAATGTTGGGGCAGCCCGTGTCACGGCACTGGTGGAAAGTCGAATCGCAGAACAACCCGTCGCTCGCGGCGCAGTAGCCGCAGTAGCCGCCGCAGCCGTCCGGTCCGCAGGTCTTGCCCGCGCAGCTAGGCACGCAGATGTTCTGGCACGTGTTGTTGGTGCCGCAGCTCGCCCCGGTCGCGCAAGTGCCGCACGTGCCGCCGCAGCCGTCCGATCCACAGCTCTTGCCGCTGCACGCGGGGATGCATTTGCACTGCTGGGTCGTCGCATCGCAGCTGGTGCCGCCGGGGCACAGGCCGCACGTCCCGCCGCAGCCGTCCGCGCCACAGGTCTTGCCGTTGCAGTCTGGGACGCATTTGCAGAGCCCGTCGGTGCCGCACGACTGGGTTGGGGCGCAGTCGCCGCACGAGCCGCCGCAGCCGTCCGGGCCGCAGCTCTTGCCTGCGCAGTTGGGCGTGCAGAGCGTTGGGCACGTGCGCGGTGGAAGGTTGTTTGCCGCGCTTTGTCCGGTGGTATTGCACGCATAGCCGCTCGCCGACCAACCGCAAGTGCCGGTCGCACACGGGCTGCTGCTGAGGGTGCCAGAGCTGTCGCAGGTCTTGACTTGGTCGCCGTCGCAGCAGCCGGTCGGGCCGATGGCGCCGCAACTCGCTGGGCATTGGGCGGCGATGACAAACTGCGCGCCCACGGCGAACATCGACACCCCGGTGGGCACGGCGCCGTTGAACATGTTGCCAACGCCTTCGAGCGTGCCGCCCTGGGTGACGCCCGCCAGACCCGCGTTGCCGCCAGAAATGGCGACAATCTTGGTCCAACTGACCGGCATCGCAGGAATTCCGTTGACGGCGCCCCAAGCAGTGACTGTGCCGTCGGCCTTGAGCGCGTACATGTAGCTTGAGTCGAAAGCCAGCGCTTTGGCCTGCAAGTTGCCCGGTGCCAAGTACGACGGATCGCTGCTGAACGCGACGACAGAGCCGTCCGCCTTCATACCCGCAGCCATGCCGTTGTGCGCGCCGATGCTGGCGAACCCGGTGGCGCCGTTGGCCGCTTCCACCGCGCCGAGTCCGTCGCTACTGGTACCCCAGGCGACGACGCTGCCGTCGGACTTGAGTGCGAACGAGCTGGAGTAGCCTGCGGCGACGGCCGTGACGCCGGTCAGGCCGCCGGGCACGACGGCCGCGTTGCCGCCTGCGCCGAGGCCGTACGCTGTCACCGTGCCGTCGTTCATGACGAACAGGGCGTGCTGGTCGCCCGCTGCGATGGCCTTGACGCCTGATATCCCTGTGGCAAGCGCCGCTTGGAGGTCGGTCGGAACTGCGCCCCACGCCTTGACCGTGCCGTCGTTGCGCAACGCCAGGCTGAAATAGCTGCCCGACGCGATCTGCACGACCTGGCCGATGTCCGCAGGAATCGTGGTTTCGCCAGAGGAATTGCTGCCATAGCCGTAGACGCCGCAGACCGCGACTGTGCCAGAGTTGCCGACATCCGAGCTGATCGCGTCACCGATGGTGTCGTCGACTCCGCTGCCTGCGTCGCCGATATCCCCGCCGCCGTTGACCAGACACTGGAACGTCCCTGTGTCACACGTTTCGTTGAGGCCGCATGTGCCGCATGCGCCGCCGCAACCGTCGTCACCGCACGCCTTGCCGCTGCATTTGGGCGTGCACGTGACGCTGCTGCACACGCTGTCGCAGCCGCTGCCAACGCACATGTCGTCGCAGTGCGTGTCCCACGCCGACGTGCAACAGCTGTTGTCGATGGTGCAGATGCATGTTCGGCAGTCGTTGTTCATCACGCTGCAGTTGCCGAGGCACTGGCCTCCGTTGCAAAACTGGCCGTTGGGGCAGGTGCCGCAGGAGCCGCCGCAGCCGTCGTCGCCGCAGACCGAGCCCGTGCAGTTGGGCAGGCAGCCAGTGGGTGCACAGTCCTTGCGCAAGCCGATTTCCGGGTACCCGATGCCGCTGGCGTCGCACGCGTTCGCGTCGGTGTAATTCCAGCCGCACGTGTTCGTGTTGCAGAACGAATAGCTGAGCTGCCCCGCGTCGTCGCAGACTTGGAGCATGTCGTTCTGACAGCAGCCAAACGGGCCGGTGTCGCCGCAGCCGGCCGCGCACGCGTAAATCAGGCCAAAGTTGCTGCCCAAGCCGCCAACCCAGACGTCGGTGGCGGCGTTGATGGCTGTGGCCATGCCAGTGACGCCCGCCACGTTGCCCCATGCCACGACCGCGCCCTGCGATTTGCCCGCCATGACGACGTCCGCGCCCGCGGAGATCCAGACGACGTCCTGCAGGCCGACCGGGACGGAGGCGGCGCTGCCGCTGCCCCACGCGACGACGCTGCCGTTGTCTTTCAGCGCGATGTACGCGGTCTCCGTGGCGGCGATCTGGATGACGCTGTTCAAGCCCGCGGGCGGTGTGCACGAGGCGCCGCCACAGAAAGTCGCGACTGTGCCGTCTTTGCGTAAGCCGATCACGGTCTTTCCACGCGCGGCGACGGCTTTGAAGTTCGGCTGATTGTTGGCCAAGTCAATGTCGGGGACTGCGATGTTGTCGCCCCAAGCGGAAATGCTACCGTCTTGTTTGATGGCAAAACTGCAGGATAAACCAGCGGAGACGGAGACGACTTGCGATAGGCTGAATGGTACGCTGGCGTTGCTAAACGACGTGTCGCCATAGACTTTGACGGTGCCGTCCTGGAAAGCGACGACGGCGTGTGCGTGACCGACGGCGACAGACTGGACGCTGGTCAAGCCGTTGGTGGCGGTGACGGCGCCGGTGGCATCGCTGCCCCAAGCCGCGACGGTACCGTCGAGCCTCAATGCCAACGTGAAGGTATCGCCCACGGCGAGTTGCTTGACGGTGCCGAGGTTGCTGGGCACGGTGGTTTGGCCGCTACTGTTGTCGCCAAAGCCCGTAATGGTGCAGGCGGCCTGCGCGGGCCAAGGCACCAACGCGAGGAAAATGCACAAGCACAGCCCACGCCACGACCAACGGTCGCGACAACCAACTGATTCCATGTGTCCCCCAAATGTCCAGTTCGGCAACCCGCACGTTGCCACACTCGGAGCGTCGCCTTGCGATGCTGGCGCTGTCAACTGTTAATTGCTGTCCCGCGACCATTAACGCGCTCGCAGTCAGTGTTTTCTGCGTGAATGGAAAGGTGGAATGCGGTGTGAGTTCTCTGTGAAGTGCTTGACATGATGGTTATTTCCGTTGATTGCAGTGGGTCGTTGTAGTCGAGGCACGCTCTGCCCCGTCACTGGTAGTTGGCGCGGTCGTGCCCAACTGGTGCGGACCGCGATGACGCCAACGAGTAGACGTGCGTGTTGCTGGGTTGTGACGCAAGGGCAGGACGTCCTAAGCCTGCAAAAGTCTTCCGCATCGGACCGATTGGGCTCGATGCAGTTGGAATGGCGCGGCCGCCCGGTTTGGCGGCGAAGGTTGCAGCACGAGATCTGCCGAACAACGTGAAGCCCGGACGAAGTCCTGACGGCGGCGTTGAGCAGTCCTGCAGTCGACGGCCCCGTGCCGGTTGGGCTGGCGGCGGCGGCAAACTGGAGCGAATTGTGAAGATGAACGCACCGCTTGCAGTTGACCGTTACGCAGCGGATGATTCAAGACGACGTCGGCGTGGAGACACACATGTCCTGCTCCTGGTGCGTGACTTCCCGCTGCGCGTACGCTTGGCTCCTCGCGGTTGCCTGCGCGTGCGCGTCGCCACCGGCCACAGTCGCGCCTGCACCGTTTGACGCGGACGCAGACAGCGTTCAGACCGATGCCGCTGCGAGCCAAGCCGACGTCGGTGTGGATAGCGCCGTGGATATCGCCGCGTGCCCCGGCTCCCCCGGCTGCGCGTGCACCTCGTGGAGCGACTGCCACGCCACGCCGTGCATCTGGTCTGGTGACCGGCTCCAATGCGCCGCCCCTTGCGAGAAGAGCGCCGACTGCCAATCGTGGCAATATTGCGCCTTCACTGCGCACTCGTACTGCACCGACTCATTCAGAACGCTTTGCGCGCCCTGCGCCACGGACAGCGACTGCATCGGCAGCGACCTCCTGCCCAACGACGCGCGCTGTTACCACGACGGCGAGAGCGGCTTCTGCTCCGCGCCGTGCCTGGACAACAGCGGCTGCCCGCCCGGCTCCGGCTGCAGCGCCGGCCGCTGCGTGCCCGACTCCGGCAGCTGCACGTGTTCCAACTGGGCCGTGGCTGAATCGTTACCGCTCCACTGTAGCCACGGCGTCTGCAACGGCACCGCGCACTGCCTGAACGTCGGCGAGGCGGCCAGCTGCAGCGCGCCCGTTCCCGTCACCGAGACCTGTAACGGCGCGGACGACAACTGCAATGGCGTCATCGACGACGGCACCGACATCTGCAGCGACGGCAATCCGTGCACGCAGGACCACTGCAACGCCATCGGTCCGGGCTGCAGCCACAAGAACACCTCGGGCGCCAAATGTGACGACGGCTTTGCCTGCACCGGCAACGACAAATGTGCCGGCGGCGTCTGCAAGGGCTGGCCAAACGCACTTTGCGATGACGGAAATGCCTGCACGACCGAGACCTGCGAAGTCGGTCTGGGCTGCGTGGCGACCTCCGTCACGTGCGATGACGCCAACATCTGTACCAGCGACGCTTGCGATCCCAAGGGCGGCTGCACGACCGCGCCCCTCGTCGGCGCCTGTGACGACGGCGACGCGTGCACCATCGGCGATGTGTGTAAGAACGGCGGCTGCTTCGTGCAAATCCTCAGCTGCGACGACGGCCTGGCGTGCACCGACGACTTCTGCTCCAGCGGCGCCGGCTGCTTCCACGTGCTCGCGGCCAGCTGCGACGACGGCAACACCTGCACCAGCGACACCTGCGACGGCGCGGGCTGCAGCCACAGCAGCGCCCTCGGCCCCTGCGCGGACGGCAACGCATGCACCAGCGGCGACGTCTGCGACGGTGGGATCTGTCAGCCCGGCAAGGTGCTTCTTTGCAATGACGGCGAACTGTGCACCAACGACTTGTGCGACGCCGTGAAAGGCTGCGTCAGCGTCGCGCTCGCGGACGGGACCTCGTGCACCGACGCGTGCGGCAGCGCGGACGTGTGTGCGGGCGGAACGTGCACAGGCGCGGCGCCGATCGGCAAAATCAACATTCTTTCCGAGGGCTATCTCTGGGTCGGCGTGGCCGCGATCGACGACGGCTTCGTGCTCGCAGGCAACGTGACGCCGACGGTGCAGGCGGATATGCCGCTGGTGCTGGCGCGGCTGGACGGGCAGGGCAAGCTGCTGTGGACAAAAACGCTTGCGGCGCCGGCCCTGACGGTCGCTGCGGCGGTGACGGTGACGGGTGACGACGTCCTGGTGCTGGCGAACGACGCGCAGCTCTCGGCCGTGGTGACGCGCGTGGATGGGACGACTGGCGCGGTGCAGTGGCAGCACAGTTGGCCCCAGGCGGGCTACGCAGACGCGATTGCCGCGCTGTCGGACGGTTTTGTCGTCGCCGGGCAGCACGATTCCAACGGCTGGCTGCTGCGAGCGGACGCGTCGGGCCAAGCGAAATGGGCGCAAGAGTACAACGCGGGCGGTCTTGACGGCTTTGCCGCGGTGACCGCGCTCCCCGACGGCGGCATCCTCGCAGGCGGCAACACGGAAGCCGCGCTGCACGCACTGTGGCTGGTGCGCACGGACGCCTCAGGCGCGCTGGTTTGGCAGAAGACCTTCAATCTCACCGCCCAGGCCGCACACCACCTCGACGCGCTGCTGTCGGATGGCGCGGTGTTTTTCGTCACGTCCACCACCAACGACGCCTACGGCAAGCCCAGCGCCCACCTGTTCAAGTTTGCGCTGGACGGCACGCAACTCCTCGATTCGGTCTACCCGTGGGGCTTCGGTCGCACGTCAATCGTGCCTTTCGGCGGCGACCTCCTCGTCGCGGAGTCCAGCGATCTCAAGCGCGTGACGAAGGATGGCACGAGCGTGTGGAGTCGCGTTTACGTCGACTGGGACAACGCCCCCAACGCCGCCGACGTCGGCCCAATCCAGGGCGTCGCCGCCAACGCCAACCGCATCCTCTACTTCGGCACCGCGAAAGTCGCAATCGCCGACGCCTGGGGTGAAATCTCGTGCCCGGATTCCGTTGCCTGCCTCGCCCAAGCTGCGACCGACTGCAGCGACGGCAACAGCCTGACCCTCGACAGCTGCGACACGGACCACGGCGGCTGTTGGCACGTCCTCGCCAGCGCGCCCACGACCACTTGCGACGACGCGAACTGGTGCACCGCGGATTTCTTCGACGACAGCGGCGCCTGTGCGCACACCGGCATCCACGAAGGCTACGTATGCGGTGGCGATTGGCCCTGGAAAGGCCACTGCCTCAGCGGCGTCTGCGTGGGCGCGAACGACGACGGCAATCCGTGCACCGTCAACGTCCCCGGCGCTGCCAAACCCGCGATGCCCGACGGCACCACGTGCGGTTGCGGCCTGACCTGTGAGGCTGGCGTATGCGGGGACGCGACGCGCTGGATCGGGCTGCTCGGAGCCATTGAACCCTTGTGGTACCATGCGTACGTCGTCAAAACGGACGGCCTGCTGACGTTTACCTCGGCTGGAAGCGACAAGGAAATCGCGTGGTTTGACTGGTCGGGGAAGCAGGTCGGTCAGACGCCGCTACCCGCGTTCGCGAACTGGTTTTGGCGCGCCTCGTGCACGACCAGCACGGGCTACGCGATCGATGTCAGCGTGAACGGCGTCCGCGAGATCTGGCTGAACGATGCGATTGGGCAACTGATCGCCAAGCACCAAGCCGATCCGTGGCAGATGGACGGCCTGCGCCCCGACGGGCTGCAACGCACCGCGGATGGCGTCATCGTGCCGGGAAGCGTCGGAGGCAACTTGACGCTGACCGAGTTGGACGGGCAGGCGAACGTGCTCTGGCAAAAGGCCTATCCCCTGCCCGCGAACGCGACGCCGGAGCACTTGGTGGTCCTGAGTGACGGCTATGCGGTCGGTGTGTCGCTGCCAGCCGGTTATGAAATCGTGCGGATGAACCAGAGCGGCGACTTGCTGTGGACCGTCCCGGTCGTCGGCGTGGTTGAGATGTGGGGGGACAGCGGACCGCTTGTGGCCGCGGGCGATGACATCCTCGTGCTGCCCGTCGAGACGGTGCCGCCGTCGTGCAACGTCCGCGTGCTCCGCGTGAACGCGAAGGGCGTTACCGTGGCGGACACGCTGGTCCCGACTGGCTGCGCGACTCTGGCCAGTGCGACGCGTGTTCCTGGCGGCCTGCTCCTGACGGGCGGCTCGGTGTACGTCTACCAACCCGATACCGTTTGGCGGCTCGACGCCTGGGGCAACCTGCTCTGGACCGCCGGTTGGCCGCAAAGCGCAGAGCATTTTCCCGACCCGCGCGCGATCGCTGACGGCTTCCTGTTCGTCGATACCTGGGATCGTCTCCTCCGCACCGACCCTTGGCTCAACTCCTCCTGCGCCACGTCCGGCCCGTGCCTCGGCAAGAACCACGAAGGCTGTAGCGACGGCAACCCGTGCACGGCCGACCGCTGCGACGCGACACATTTTGGCTGTTGGCATGCGCCGCTCCCGGAAGGAGCGATCTGCGGTCTGGGGCAGTGGTGCGAGTCCGGCGTCTGCAAATCGCAGTGAAGGCTCGGCTTCAACCGGTCAGCAGTCTGCTCGGCTGCGCGTGAGCGGAATGTTTGACGTACGGGATGGCCGGTGCTTCGCACTGCGGGCAACAGGTGACCACGGTGGTGTCAAACGAGGACTTGTCCTCCTTCAACAGGAAATGCGCCCGCCGCATCGCCGCGCAAAAGCAACCCTTCCACCTGCAGCCGTAGATGGCTATCTTGATAGCCAGAGTTGCTCATTGCGGTTCGACCGGAGGATCCATGACCCGCAGCGCATCCATTGCTGAAGCCTGCAATCAACTGCCGGCGCTCGTCCACAGCGCTGAGGCAGGCCAGTCGATCGCCTTGACGCGCAGAGGCAAGACGGTCGCGGTGCTGCTGTCGTTCGCTGACTTCCAGCGGCTACAGCGCGGCGGCATCGGCGACTTCTGCCACGCCGTCGAGGCATTTCGCGCGGAAGCGGACCTGACCACGCTCGACCTCGCCGGTGCGCTGACCGGCGTCCGCGACACCAGCCCCGGCCGCGAGGTCTCGTGGTGACGATGCGCTATCTGCTGGATACCCATGCCTTGGCCGAGCCGATCAAGCCGCAAGTGAGCGCGGCGTTCATGGAACGGCTTGCCGCACATCGCGACGAAAGCGCCATAGCGTCCGTGACCTGGCACGAGGCGCCGTATGGCGTTGCTCGGCTTCCGGAAGGTGTGCCCGACGTCAGGCGCTTCATCGCCACATGCACGAGGTCGTCGCCCCGACGCTGCCGATCTTGCCCTACGACGAGCCTGCAGCGGCGTGGCACGCCGAAGTGCGTGCGCAACGGGAACGGCTCGGTCGTCCGATTGCCTTCGCCGACGGCCAGATCGCCGCCATCGCACACGTCCACAGCCTTGTGGTCGTTACGGCCAATGTCGCCGACTTTGACGGGCTGGAAGGCGTTGCGGTCGAGAACTGGATCGCCTTGTGACCCCGTTTTGCATCGGTGCGGCTGCGGCCAAACTGCGAAACGAACGCGCCACCGACGCACCGTCCACAGCTTTCGCTCGATGCCGCCTCGCCTGCTCCTGCTGATTCCGGGTCGAGCGAGACCCGCTAACGTTGCAGTGGGGCGGCTGCCAGCAAACGCCAGAGGCAATCCCATAACTCTTCTGGCGTCGACGGGTCTTCGATGCCGTCGATGCTGGACAGCGCAGCCCCTCGCATCACACCGCTCATGACGAGGAACAAGATTCGCGGCGGAAGATCGCTGCGAATCTCGCCCGTCGCGCGGCCCTCCAGCAAGCAGGCCTGAACGAAGCTCCGCGACCGATTCACGATAGCCCGCACCTCGGCTGAGCCGGCGCCACTCGCAGCGTCAATCAGGCGATCGTTGAAGGCGAGCCGCAAGAGTTCGGGGCGTGCCCGCAAGAGCTTGAACCGGTGGAGGAAGAATGCGCGAAGTCGGGTCACCGGGGTCGCTTCTGACCGGTCCAGGCTGGACTCCAGAGCTTCGCCAAACCGACCAATCGCAGCATCGACGATGGCATCCATCGACGGAAAGTGCCGAAACAGCGTGGCGTCAGCAACACCCACTTCGCGCGCCAGCGTCAGGGCTGTCAACTGCGTCGCGCCTCGATCCGCCAAAATGCGTAGCGCAGCGTCGGCGATCTGGTGGCGGCGTTCGGCACCGGGAAGGCGTTGGCGGGTCATTCTGGTCCAAGTGGCGCAAGTTCTGTTGCACCGAAAGTGACAAGAGCGCGGGTCCCCGTGGGGGGCGGACAAGCCGACTCGCCACGAAGCTACCGTGAATACTGCCGATGCTCAAGCCGCAGCGTCACTCGGCGTTCAATGGCCGTGGTCGTGCGTCGGCGCCTTCTCCGCCGCACTGGGCGCCATCTTGAGGAAGTGCACCAGCAAGACGAGGTCGCTCTTGCCATCCGGAGTCACCTCGTGCACCGCATTGGGCCCGATCAACAACATCTGGCCCGGCGCCACCCGTTCTTTCTTCTCGCCGGTTCGCACCACGCCGGATCCAGAGAGCGCCTGAATCGTCACGGCCACGGGCGCGGAGTGCTCGGCAAGGACCGTGCCGTTGTGCAGCGTGATGCTCACCAGTCGAACAAACGGCGTGTCCAGAAGTTCCTTGACCTCTTTGCCCTGTCCGGGACCCGCCTGGGTGGGCACCGTCACCGAGTGGGTTGGGCAGGCACTCGCGCTAGGCGCGGCCAGAGCGGAACACGTCACCGTCAGGGCGACCCACCATCTGCCGGCGTGGAATGATTCGATTCTTCTCTTCACATCGGCCTCATTTGCGCGCCAGTAAGTGAGCGCTCGCTCGCTTATTGTGTGGGCGGCGCGACTGGCCGTCAATGGCGTGACGATGGCGGGCGCGGTTCGCAATCGAGTAGCCACCTCCCGTCGGTGGCGCAACCCACTGGCATCATTGCGCTGCCTGAGTCGAGGCCTTCGACTTCGCCTCCGCGCCGCTGGCTATTGCAAGCGAGTGCTTACTCGCATAGTCTCGGTTCAGGTCGCGATGACCACCGCTTTGGCTCCGGTTTGCCACCCATGTGCCGTTCTTCACCGCGTCCCGCGCGCTGCGGACCGGTGTGCCCCGCGACCTTCCTGTGCGTGACTGGAGGATCTCATGTCAGCCCGCAAAGCAAACCCGTTCGCAACGATCGGAGTGGCCGCCGTTCGCATTGCCGCGCTTGTCGGACTCACGGCGTGTCAGGACCCGGCCGTCGGGGTCCATGCACAAACCGCGGTCCGCGTTGTACGGGTAGAGCGGCAGACCGTCGGCGCGGCCACGCGCTATTCAGGCTCGATCGAGCCGCGCGAACGTCTCGACTTGGCCTTCAAGGTCGTGGGCAAGGTCGGCAGGGTCGAGCAAGTTGGCCCAAGCGACGCAGGTAGACCGCTGCAGGAGGGCGACCGCGTCCTGCGCGGCCAGATGTTGGCAGCTTTGGAGGACGAAGACTTTCGGACCCAAGTTCGCGCTGCAGCCTCTGGTGTTGCGACCGCGGATGCACAAGTGCGCGGGGGCGAGGAAGCACTGTCGCACGCAGCAACCGAGAGGGAGCGGGCGAAGGCGCTCTACGCTAGCGGCGCGATGGCTCAGGCCGATCTCGAACGCGCCGACGCAGCCTGGCGGGCCGCGCGGTCTGGCTTGGACGCCGCGCGAGGTCAACGTCAAGGCCGCGTGGAGCAGCACGCGCTGACCAAAAGTACGGCAGGCGATGCGGTGTTGACGAGCCCAATCGATGGCGTCGTTGCTCGGCGGTTGGTCGATGTCGGCAGTTCCGTCGGTCCGGGCACCGTTGCCTTCACGGTAATCGACACGTCGTCGATGCGCGCCGTGTTTGGCGTCCCAGACACCCGCATTCAAACGTTGCACATCGGCGACCGGGTCCCGATTCACGTGGAAGCGTTGCCGGCACGCGCGTTGGTCGGAACAGTCTCCAAGATCCATCCGGTAGCTGATCCGGTCCTGAGATCTTTTGCGGTGGAAGTCGATCTCGCCAATCCGGACGATGAACTCAAGGGTGGCATGGTGGCGAACGCTGCCTTCGATGCGGGCGCGCTGGCCGACGCGATGCTGGTCCCGCTTGCGGCGATTGTGCGCCCGCCTGGCGGCAGCACCGGCTTTGCCGTCTGGGTGCTCGATGGCAAGACGAAGGCCGTTGCCCAACGTCAGGTGCAGTTGGGCGATCTCGTCGGCAACGATGTGCTTGTTGAGGCCGGTTTGCAGACAGGTGAGCTGGTCGTGACCGACGGTGCGCCATTCTTGCACGCGGGGCAGATCGTGGAGGTTCTTCCCTGAGCATCGGGACGATCGGCGTCGCGAAGTTCCAGCTGCGCCGACGTCTGCATGGTACTGCCACCCAAGATTCGACTGCCAGCGGTGCAAAACCGGAGAGCCAAAAAGATGACGCCAAACGCCACCCCGAACCACTGGCTTCTTGCCGGACTTTGTCTGTCACTTCTGAGCCCGTCCGCGCGCGCAGAAACGCCTCCTGACGCGGTCAAACCGCTGGCCTTGCGTGGCGTGATGCAGGAAATGGAGCGGCAAATGCAGACCATCGCCCAAGCCATCGTCAGCAAGAACTGGCCGTCAGTTGAGCAAGCGACTTCGCTGATTGCCGATCATCCTGAGATGTTGACGGCTCCCCCATTCCGCCACATTCCGGCTTTTTCCGCGTACCCCTCCGCTGCCCCGCCTGACCCACGCAGCGAAGCGAGCGTGGTGGCCGAGCGCGCGATGCAGGCGCGAAGCGACTGCGAGCATGCGCGCGC
>CAITYF010000006.1 GCA_903896545.1 uncultured Myxococcales bacterium
CTTCGCGTCGCTGTTCTTCTTCCTCGTCATTGGCGCGTTCATCGGCACTGTCGTTGGCCTGCCGTTCGCCCCGATCCTCCGGCGGATCGCCGAACGTACGCCGCAAGACGTTGAAGTGCGGGCGCAGGTTCAGCAGCACTAGCGCGTCAGGCGCTTGTCGGGAAATCCAGACAAGCGCCTGTCGGGAAAATCAGACAGGCTTCCAGTTCCTTGAAATGAAAAGAAATCACCCCGTCTGAAAGTTGCGACAAAGCCCTCCGTAGCACCCCGCTGCGGAGGGTCTTTCGCGTTTTGGCGACACCGCGGACCGACACTTGTGGTCTGCAACAGTCGCTACAGCACTGAAACAACTGGATTAGTCGTTTCCAGACAAAGAGCGCCGCATTTGGCACGGATGTTGCTTAGGTTCTGCACGGGAGTCGGCGCAACGCCGACCGAGGCTCGTCATCATGTCTGCAAACCTTCGCCGAATCCTGGAAGTGTCTCTCGCCCTCGCTGTGCTGTTCGCGAGTCCGAGTGCCGTCGCCGCCGCGGGCGATTCTAGCGACCCCAAGTGGTGCCTGAACTGTCACAACGAAGCACCGTTTACGGCCGTCCGGTCAGCACACGGTGCGCACCAGAAAGAGAACTGTCGAGATTGCCACACGGGCTACCAGTTCAACCCGCACGAGCCGGTTGAGGAAGCGACAAGCGACGACATCGACGCGATGAAGAAGCGCGGCTTCAAGAATCCCGTCGCGATGGCCGCGTGCATGGATTGCCACGACGCGCCGACGGACACCGCAGGCGCGTTCCCCCACGGCAAGGACAAGAAGGGCACGCTCCCCGGTTCGCCGTATTGTCTGGATTGCCATGGCGATCCGCATGAGATTCAGCTGATGAAGAGCATGGCGCCGGCTGAACGGCGTCACGCGATGAACAAGCGCTGCATCAAGTGCCACGACGACCCCAAGAAGATGAACGCGGCAAAGCTGAGCACCGGCATCGTTGCCGCATACGATCACACGATGCACGCGATCAAGCTGGACCTTGGTTCGCCGGATGCACCTGGCTGCGCCGATTGTCACCCCGCGCACCCGCCGGGCGATGCCAAGAAAGCGGCGGCGATTGCCGCGGGTCCGTGCATCAAGTGCCACGAGGGCGCCAATCCGCGCTTCCGCGAGCTTGCCAACCACAAGCCGATGACGGTCAAGGATCGGCCGGCGTCGTTCTACACGTTGAAATTCTTTGCGTGGCTGACGTTCCTGACGATTCTCGGCCTCTCGCTGCACGTCCTTCTGGACATCCTCAACGTGGTGCGCCGCGCGCGCAAGGGTCCGGCGACCCATGAAAACGGCACCAGAATTGACGATCTCGATCAGAAGCTGCTCGCGGAAGTGAGCGGTGGTCGGGTCGAACCCAAGGGGACCATTCTGCGCTTTGACGTGCACCAACGGATCGCCCACGGGATGATGGCGCTGTCGTTCACGCTTCTGGCGTTCACGGGCTGGCCTCTCAGCGCGCACGGTGTCGGCGCGTCCCACTTCCTGGTCGCGCTGTTTGGCGGTCTGGAGATGACCGGCCTGATTCACCGTGGCGCGGCGATTGGCCTCGTGGGGGCGTGCGTCTACCACTTGGTGTACCTGACCGTCGCGCTGATGCGCGGTCGCCTGCACTTCACCATGCTGCCGAAGTGGCAAGACGCCAAAGACGTGGTCGCCAACCTGGCGTGGCTGATGGGGCTCCGCTCCAAGAAGCCGGACTACGCACGCTTCAGCTACTTTGAGAAGTTCGACTACTGGGCGGTGTTCTGGGGCTGCATCATCATGGTCGGTTCGGGTCTGGTGCGCTGGTTCCCGACGCAGGTCATGCGCTATGCCCCGACGTGGCTGTACGAAATCTGCTACCTCGCGCACACGGACGAAGCGCTGCTGGCGGGACTCGCGATCTTCGTGTGGCACTTCTACAACGTGCACCTGCGGCCAGCCGTGTTCCCGATGTCCTGGGTCTTCCTGACCGGACGGATGAGCTATGAGGAACACGCCGAAGAGCACGGCGCTGAACACGCCGCGTGGCTCGCCGCAGCTCAGGCCAAAGCCGCGGCTGACGTCGCGACGGTTGAGGCGGCGCCAGCTGCCGAAGACAAGAGGGAGCCATGAGTGCCAACCGCATCGTGATCGCCTTGGGCGTGATCGCGGCCTCCATTTCCGTCGCGCTCTCGCTTCAGGGTGCCTTGCGCGCCCAGGATGGGAACGGCAAACCGCACGCGGCGGCACCTGCGCCGGTCAAGAAGTCCGCCCAATCGCGCCTGGAGCACCTGCCGTGTTTTGGCTGTCACAACATCGAGCACTACCTGAAAGGAAAACCTCGGGCGCCCGGTGAGCCCGCGCCCGAGGAGGGGGAGCCAAGCAAGGAATTTTCGCATACACTGCATCAGCAAGAGGTCGGCGGCCACTGCCATGTGTGCCACGCCCTCGAAGGTCACTTCCAGGTGACCATTCGCAAGGAGACGTGTGCGGGATGCCACTGATCCACCTCCGCAATGGCCTTTCACGGCAGTGGCATGGCGACTTGTGCTCTTTGGCCTGGTGCCTGCCCTGCTGATCGGCATGTACGCCTCGTGGCGATCGACCGCACACTACATCCAAAACGACCCACGATACTGCGCGCAGTGCCACGTGACTCAGAAACAATACGTCCTCGCGGCACAAGGTTCGCACCAGAAGGTGGCGTGTCAGTCCTGTCATAAGCAGACGCTGGATCAAGCCGCCGACATGTTCCGCGCTTACGTGTTTCAGAACCAGCCAGCGCCGAAGTCTGGCCACCGCAATCCGCTACATGAAGCAGACGTGCCGATGACGGCGTGCTCGTCCTGTCACTTCGGCAAGGTCAGCGGCACGCCGAGCATCGCGGGCACGGTCGGCCACGAAATGCACTTGAAGCAGCCCAAAATGACCTGCAAGTCGTGCCATGACAAAGGCATCCACCGCGACGCCAACGCGTTGGAGACGTGCAAGTCGTGCCACGAGAAGGAGACCGTCCACATCACGGGCATGGCGCCGCTGCACTGCAACGCTTGCCACAGCTTCCGCAAACAGGCGACGACGCTCCTGCCGTCGCAGCGGGACTGCATCGACTGTCACGCGTCGCGTAACGTGAAGTTCAAGGACTACTCGAAGGACCAGCACATGGCCAACTTCGCGTGTTCCGTTTGCCACCGCCCCCACGACACGACGCGCCAGGGACTCATCCAGTGCACTTCGTGCCACACGCACATGGAGCGCAAGGGCCTGCACGCCAACGACCAGCACCAGACCTGCACCGATTGCCACAAGGCGCACACGTGGCAGGTCAGCAAGACGGAGTGCATGGCGTGTCACGACGGCATGAAGGCCCACGGCGATGGCGCCGCGTGTCAGAGCTGCCACAAAGGCAAGTAACGGAGGGCTTCGGCGATGCGGCGCTTGATGCAGATGATACGGATGCCGATCTTCACGCTGCGCCGCAAGCTCATCATCCTACTGTCCGCGATCACCTGCATGATTCTGCTGGGGCAGACGCTGTTTTGGCTGTCCAGCGAAGTGACCGATCTGGATGCACACGCTGCGGCACACGGGACGATCGACGCGCAAGGCGTGGCGAACAGCTGTGCGGTCCTGATGGAAGGCTCCGATCCGCACCGCTTCGATTCGCTTCTGGATCGCGTGAGTCGCAGCATCGACCTTGTGGAACTGACGATTTCCGACCGTTTTGGCACGGTACTGGCGCGGCGACGTGCGAGTTCGCTGCCGAATTTCGTGGAGCCGGAGTTTGACGTCTTTGGCGCCCCGCGAGAAGCGCCGGGACTGCTTGGCCTGTTGGGCTCCAAGGTCGTCTACTCGGTCTCGTCGCCCGTCGTCCGCGGCACGGTCGTCGTCGGCTTCGTGGGCATGCGCTATCGCTCCAGTGAAATCGCCGACAAAGCCACGCGCCTCATCGGGATCGCGCTGGGGATGGGCCTGTTCTGGCTCGTACTGGGCAGCGTGCTGGGAACGATCTACGTGCGGCGGATTACCCGTCCGCTCGCCGTGCTGACGGAGGCTGCACAGGCCGTGACGGCGGGGCGGCTCGCGGACGTGGTCATCCCAGAGCAGCGCAGCGACGATGAAGTAGGCGTCCTGGAGGAGAGTTTTAGCCATCTGGTCAAGGCGCTTCGCGCTGAGCGCGCAGAGAACGCCAAGCTCCTGGACACCCAGCAGCACCTCAACGCGCGGTTGCGCCAACGCGTGGAGGACGTGACGGGCGACTTGCGGGAGACGGCGAGCTACCTACAAGCCGTGATCCGCGCGATGGAAGAAGGCGTCATCACGTGCGACCTGCATGGCGAGATCGTGGAGGCCAATCTGGGCGCGGTCCGGCATCTGAACGGCTTCACCCGGCCAACTTCCGGTGTGCGCGTCGCCGATCTGCTGCCCGATGGCAACGTGCTGCAAGAGACCGTGGACGAGGTCCTCCGCACAGGCAAGGGCAAGTCGATCGAGTTGGTGCGCCTGTGTGAGACGACCATCGAATCCGATCACGCGGCGGTCGACACCGCAGTGCTCGGCGGGCAGCGCACCTTGGTCTTTCGCGCGTCGCCGATTCAAGGTGCCAACAAGCGGCCCATCGGCGCCGTGCTGATGGTGACGGACGAAACCCACACGCGGCTGGTGGAAGTGCGGATGCGGCGGCACGATCGGCTGATTTCGCTCGGCACAATCGCTGCAGGTCTGGCCCACGAATTGGGCAACTACATGCACGCGATCAACGGCTTTTCTACGCTTCTGTTGCGGGACACCGCGGGCGACGATCCGCGGCGCAGCGATTTGCAGTCGATTCGGGACGAAAACCAGCGGGCGATCGCACTGCTGGAGCGCTTCCTGCAGTTTGCGCGTCCGGGGCGCATGCGCTTTGGCGCGGAATCTCTGGAGAGCCTTGTCGGCGAGGCGGTCGCGATGTGCGCGTTCCGGCTCCGCAAGGAGGACGTTGCGCTGGACGTCGACATGACGGGAGTGCCTGCGGAAGTGCGCTGCGATGGCGGGCTCCTGGTGCAGGTGTTCATCAACCTCATACTCAACGCGACCGACGCCATGGCCGGTCGTCCGGAACGCCGCATCCGGATCGTCGGCACCACGAGCGAGGGCGGCCGCGTTACGCTGCGCTTCAGCGATACGGGAACCGGTATTGCCGCAGAGCACGTTGAACGCATCTTTGATCCATTCTTTACGACCAAAATCGCGACCGGCACGGGCCTCGGACTGTCGATCGCCCACAAGATCGTCGAGGTCCACGCAGGCGCGCTCACCGTACAGAGCACGCCGGGTGCGGGCACGACCTTCATCATCGAGTTGCCCATCGCTGGGCCAAGGGAGGAGGCAGCGTGAAGCGCTCCAACATCCTGTTCATCGACGACCAGCAATCTGCGCGCGACATGTTCCTGCGGCTGCTGGACACGAGCAAATACAAGCCGATTGTTGCGCCTGGCGTCGCCGCCGCCGAGGACTATCTGCGCCACGAGACCGTCGACGTCGTCGTCACCGATCTGCAAATGCCGGAGATTGACGGTCTGGAAGGCCTGGAACGCCTGCACGCGACCGACCCGGATCTTCCTGTTGTGCTGATCACGGCTTTTGGAACTGTGGAAACCGCCGTCGACGCCATGAAGCGCGGCGCGTTCGATTACCTGCGCAAGCCGTTTGACCCCGCTGAACTGGAGATCGTCATCGACCGCGCGATCGGACATCGACAGCTCCTTCGCGAAAATCAGCGCCTGCGCTCAGAAGTCGCGCGCCATGCCGGTCCGGACGACATCATCTGCGCGGCGCCAGCGATGAACGCCGTCATGGACCTGATCGCCCGCGTCGCGCCGTCGGATTTTTCCGTGTTGATGCTCGGCGAGAGCGGCACCGGCAAGGACGTGTTCGCCCAGCGGATCCACCAGCTGAGCGGCCGTGCAAAGCAGTCGTTCGTGTCGATCAATTGCAGCGCGATCCCGGAGCACCTGCTGGAAAGCGAGCTGTTTGGCCACGAGAAAGGTGCGTTTTCCGGCGCGAACCAAGCGCGTGAAGGCTTTTTTGCCGAAGCGGACGGCGGCACGCTGTTTCTGGACGAGATCGGCGACATGAGCCTCGCGTTGCAGCCCAAGCTGCTGCGCGTTCTGCAAAATGGCGAGTACTACCGCGTCGGCAGTCGGCGGTTGGCAAAGACGGACGTCCGGCTGGTCTGTGCGTCGAACCGGGCGATTGAGGATTTGGTGGAACGCGGTCAGTTTCGCCAGGACCTCTACTACCGCATCAACACGGTGCGGATCGACCTGCCACCGCTGCGTCAACGCACGGAGGATATTCCGGCGCTGGTCGCTCACTTCCTGCAGCGTCTGGCGGCGCATCACACGCGCGTGCCCCGATCACTGTCGCCAGCGGCGATGGCGCTGCTGCTGGACTACGCCTGGCCGGGCAATGTCCGCGAGCTGGAGCACGTCATCGAACGGGCGTCGCTCGTCTGCGATGGCGACGAGGTCACGCCACTGTCCCTGCCGCGGGAGCTGCGCGGCGCGGGCAGCACGGGCGTCGCGACGGCCGCACACGTGGAAAAGCCGTACAAGGACGCGCGGCGCGATTTTGACCACAGCTATTTTGTGCATCTGCTGGATCGCGCCGGCAACAACGTGCAGAAGGCAGCAGAACTCGCTGGCGTGCACCGGAGCACGTTGTACGAAAAGCTCGCGGCGCTGGGCGTGCCGTATGACCACGACGGAGCGCCTGTGGCGAAGTAGGCGGTCGCGCGCGTGCGCTTGGCGAACGAGCCGCGGCTATTCGCGAAGTCCGAACGCGCGCTCCACGACACGCAAGGCGTTGCGATCGCCGACGATGTGAAACTGCCCCGCGGACTCCAGCGCCTCTGACTTCGCGCGCCCCACGGCCCACATGCGCGCGGGCGCGTCGTCTGCCGTCGCCAACACGGTCTCGGTGCCCGTCAGGCCTTCTGCAACAGTCCGCTGACCAGGCGCCACGTGAATCCGAAACTCCCGAATCTCGCCCGTCGCATCGCGCACCCGAAGCGCGACCGCCGCTGGTTCGCTCGTATCGAGGAAACGCCGCAGCAGCGAAAAAAGCGCCCAACGCGCCGACAACTGCTCGTCCGGCCGCGGCTGTGCCATGAATTGCATTCCCCACTTTCCGAGCGCGAGCAGCGCCGGTTCCAGGGCTCTTCCCACCGGGGTCAGCTCGTACACCATCGCGTGCGCGGGCCGCGGCAGCTGACGCCGGACGATTAGCCCGTCCTGCTGCATCTGTTGCAGCCGCTGCGTCAGCAGGTTCGGCGTCAGTGCAGGCAGCCCAGCCTGCAGGTCCGAGAACCGCTGCGGTCCAAGCAACAGATCGCGCACGATGAGGATCGTCCAGCGCTCGCCAACGAGGTCCAAACCGCGCGCAATTCCGCAAAATTGCTTGTAACTTCTGCGATCTGCCACACCCTGCCTCGACGTGCCGCGCGTGGAACACGCCAGCCTCGGTTGGCGTTTACTATACTTTTGCATAGTACGCTATAGACTTTCAGATAGCAGCAATCACGACCGCTGCGGAGGTGGCTCTTGCTCACACCGTCCCTTCCCGCGCTCCTGACCTTTGTGCTCCTCGTGCTGCTGGTTTCCTTGGCCTGGATCGCGGCGATGTCACGACTTTCGCGGCGTCTCGGCGTCCTTGGCGCCGTCGTTCTCGCAGTCTGGCTGGCATTCACGGCGACTCTGGCGCACCGGGGGCTCCTGCACGCAATGGGCGCTTTCCCACCGCCCGCCATGCGCCTTGTGCTTTCCGGTGTGCTGGCGGTGATGGGGATCGGGCTCAGTCCGTTGGGGAAACGGCTCGCCAACGAGACGCCGCTGGCGTGGCTTGTCGGCTTTCAAGCGTTTCGCCTGCCACTGGAGATCGTGCTGTGGCAACTGCATCAAGACGGCGCGCTGCCGGTACAAATGACATACGCCGGCCAGAATTTTGACGTGTTGTCAGGCGTCTTTGCGCTTGTCTTGGCGATCGCGATCGCCCGCGGTCGCGTGGCGCGCGGGTGGCTCTGGGCGTGGAATCTGGTGAGCCTCGGTCTTCTCATCAACATCGTGCAGATCTCCATCCGCTCGATGCCAGGTCCGATGCGCACATTCCAGAACGAGCCAGCCAACACGCTCATCTTTGGCGTACCGTGGATCTGGCTGCCGACGATTCTCGTCCTGAGCGCGCTTGCAGGACACGTGCTTGTGGCGCGGCGGCTGCTGACGGATCGACAGAGCCATGCTGGCTGACCGCAGATGGAGAGCAGTCGTTTTCGATCCGTGCGGAGGCCCCCCAGGTGCACGTTCGCGGTCCAAATCGGAAACGCCACGACGCTGACCGTCGAACTTCCAGTGCTACGCGGTCATCGTCGTCAGGTGCGCCGCCAACTTCGCCAGCGACTGTTGGCCGCCCTCCAGCGCGTAGCCCAAAAGCCCGTCGCGGAATGCGCGGTCGGCAACGACCACCGCCAGAGTCACCAGCGTCCGGTTGCCGATGGCCTGCAGCGTGATTTCGCCGCGGAACATCACGTTTTCAAAATCGCCGCAGTCGTAGACCAGTCGCTCCGGGGCGATGAGCTCCACGTAGGTGCTTTTGTTCGGGTACGCCGTGCCATCCGGCCCTATCATCGTGAACTTCCACTCGCCGCCCACGCGCACCTCCTGCGTGATTTCGACGTTGCGAAAGCCATTGGGTCCCCACCACGCGTTGACGTGCTCCGGGTCCGTCAGCGCGCGCCAGACAAGCTCGCGCGGCGCATCGATGAGGCGCGAGTGCGCCAGCTGCCGTTCGCTTGCTGCAAGATGCGCGTCGAGGTTCGCGAACATCCCGGCGAAGCCGCCCGCCATGTTGGCGCGCGCACCATCAAAAGTCGCGATCGCCACATCATCGGCGTTGTGCGGATGCCACGCGATATTGACGCGCGTGGTGCCATCGCCCAAGTCGTCAAACGTCACCGTTGTCAGCATTTCCAGCGGCCACGTCGCGGCCATCGGGTGACGCGTCAAGCCGCGGTCCTTGTCCGAGAACGACTGGATGTACATCAGCTTCTCCGGCGTGACGATCTCCAGAAAGCGCTGCAGGCCCCACATTTCACTGCCATCGGGTCCGCGAATGCCGTAGTGATAGCTACCGCCGGCGCGCAGGTCGAGGTCAGCGTGAATCACCTGAAAGCCGCCGGGGCTCATCCAGTGCGCCAGATGGGCGACGTCGGTGTGCGCCAGGAAAACCAGCGCGCGCGGCGCGTGAAAGACGCGCGAAATGTGGTACGGCTCAACGTTGCTCATGTGCGATCTCTCTCCTTTTGCAAATCCTGAAGGTACGCCTCCAGCCGGTCAAATCGGTCTTCCCACTCGTTGCGGTACTGCTCCATCCATTCAGCGGCTTCCTGCATCGGCCGGGCTTCCAGCTTACACGGGCGCCACTGCGCGTGACGGCCACGCGTGATGAGTCCGCATTCTTCCAGCACCTTCAGGTGCTTGGTCACCGCCGGCGCGCTGAGCTGCAGCGGCCTCGATAGTTCCTGCACCGACGCCTCGCCTTCACTCAAACGCGCCAGCATCGCCCGCCGCGCCGGATGCGCGAGTGCCGAGAACGTGCGGCTAAGGGTGTCGGACTGCATCGGTTGCCAAACGCTAATTAACCAGATGGTTAAATAAGACAAGAACTGCCCCATGTCAAGACATCCGACAGCGCCATCGCAGCCGCGGTGCGCGTTCAGCGCAAGTCGTGCTTCCTCGACATCGCGGGTTGTTCGCACTTGCCGTGATTTTACCGTTTCGATCGTTGTCCATTATTGCCAAGCGGTTGCGCGCCGCCCCACCGCTGCTCGTCCTGGTCGCCGCCAAGGCGTGCCTGGCGCACCCGCCGGCGAAGATTCCACTGGAGCTTGGCCTGACGCTGCCGATTGAGCGCGATCCACCGGACGGCAAAGACAAGACAATTCCGGATTACGCGTACCGTCGCGCGTGATGGCGAAGGCCGAAAAAGCATCCACCACCATGTAATTGCTATATTTTTCTCATCCAAATCCATCTTTTGACGTCGAGCGCGACACGGCGTAGAACGGCGGCGGCAGCAGCGGTGGTTGGCCCGCCGAGGTCAGCAGCCATGCAGGCCACCGGACGCAAAGACGCTGATCAGAAAGGACGATTCATGAAGGCATTGGTCAAAAGCAAACGCGAACCCGGTCTGTGGATGGAAGACGTGCCGATGCCCACCATCGGTCCGAACGACGTGCTGATCCGCATCCACAAGTCGGCCATCTGCGGCACCGACATGCACATCTGGAACTGGGACGCTTGGAGCCAGAAGACCATTCCGGTGCCGATGCACGTGGGGCACGAGTACGTCGGCGTGATCGAGCAGGTGGGCAACGAAGTCGAGGGCTACAAGGTTGGCGATCGGGTATCGGGCGAGGGCCACATCGTCTGTGGTCACTGCCGCAACTGCCGCGCTGGCAAGCGCCATTTGTGCCCCAATACTCAGGGCGTCGGCGTCAACCGCCCCGGCTCCTTTGCCGAGTACCTGTCCCTGCCCGCCTTCAACCTGTTCAAGGTACCGGACGGCATCTCCGACGAATTGGCAGCGATCTTCGACCCATACGGCAACGCGACCCACACCGCGCTGTCCTTTGACATGGTCGGCGAAGACGTGCTGATCACCGGCGCCGGGCCCATCGGCATCATGGCAGCGGCGATCGCCCGATATGTCGGCGCGCGCAACGTCGTGATCACGGACGTCAACGAGTACCGCCTTGAGTTGGCTCGCAAACTCGGTGCCACCCGCACCGTCAACGTCGCGACGGAGAAACTTGGCGATGTCATGCACGAACTCGGCATGACGGAAGGCTTCGATGTCGGCCTCGAAATGAGCGGCAACGGCAAAGCGTTCCGCGACATGATCGACAACATGGCGAACGGCGGGCGCGTGGCTCTGCTCGGCATTATGGGCGATGACGTGTCGATCGACTGGGGCCGCGTCATCTTCAAGGGCCTGTTCTTGAAGGGCATCTACGGCCGCGAGATGTTCGAGACGTGGTACAAAATGGCAGCAATGATTCAGGGTGGCCTCAACATCGCGCCGATCATCACGCACCGGTTTCCCATTGATGATTTCCGTCTGGGTTTCGAGGCGATGGGTAGCGGTCGATCGGGAAAGGTGATTTTGGATTGGGGCGTGCGGTAAACTGGGATTTTCAGGGCCGGTTCTGGTCCGGCGCGGCCACCGCCACGCGGGTCGCGATCGGGAGGAAGAATCCAGGCCAGGTGGTTTCTCGCGCGCCGATTCCGACGCCACAAACCGGCACAATCGACTTCATTTCATCATGATGCGGACGTCGGCGCAGCACGCCCCTCCAACGGCCAGCCGTTCGTCGCTTCCCGGCTGCACGCACCGGCGGCATCGCAGGTCACAACCGCAGCCCGTCGCTCAGAATACTGATTAGCGTTAGAAACGTTCGCACTCTTCTTTCCCACATACGCATATTTTCAATATGTTACACACAGCACAGCAGCAATACATTTGTCACAAACGCGCGAACGTCACCGCTTTGTCGCTTGACCCTTGCCGCCGCCAATCCGTAGCCTCCGGACCGAAGCGCAGACGCGCTTTCTTGGCTTTGTGTTGCCGTTCTCCAAGATTCGGAGCGCGCCGCGCTGGAGTGGTTCTAGCCGCGCGTCTGTCCGTCAAAAATGCGCGCGACGACGTCGATTGCGCCTCGTGGGTATTGCGTGGCAAATTTTTTGAACGGTGCACGGGTGGATTCGCCTGATTGGGCGAATAATTCGCGGCTCGCTGCTGCTCTGTTTGTGGCCGCCGCCTTGGCGGCGTGCGGTGGTACAACCAAGTCGGAAGACGACACCGCAGGCGGCACGGACGCTGAACAGACGGACACCGGCGCGACCGACGCGCTCGTTCAAGATGTGGCGGACACGCAAGCGGGCACGGATGCGGCTGCAGCAGATGCGGCGGACACGACCGGAGGCACGGATGCGACGACCGACATCGGCCCCGATGTGACCGCAACGACCGGCGAACTCACGGTCTTTGCTTATGCCAACAATCAACTGCCGATTCCCAAGGCCAAGGTCGAGCTCGTCGGGTCCGGCATCCCCGCGCAACTAACGACCGGCATTGGCAACGTTGTATTCAGCGGTCTGACGCCCGGCGTTTACACCATCAATGTGACAGCAGCTGGATTTGCGGTCGGCGCGTCCAAGGTGACGGTCGCTGCTGGACAAAATGCGGCAGCGGGCTTGGTGCTGGCAGCGCACACGGCGTTGGCGACGCTGGACGTCGGCGTGCCGGCCACGGTCAACGCTGGTGGCGTCAAGATGTCCCTCCCGTCGGTGCCGTTCGTCAACAAGACGGGTGCACTTGTCGAGGCCCCCGTGCAAGCGGCCATCGCGGGCGTAAGCGCCAACGGAAATTGGACAAAGCCGACGTCGGTCGCATCGGTGCTGGCCGATGGCTCTGCGGGGCCGAATCTGCACCTCGTGGGCGGCGCGGAGATCTCGTTCAGCGCGCTGGGCCAACCGGTGCAGCTGGCCAGCGGTGTAACGGTGGCGGTTTCCATTGATCTGCCCGTCTCGGCAACGAAGACCGCGAAGGACGGCGACAGCTTGCAGATGTACTGGCTGGACACGGCGACTGCGAACTGGAAGCCCGGTCCGGTCGGCAAGATCGCGGTTGTCGGCGGTAAGGCAAGCGTCAGCTTCGTCGCGGATCACTTCACGTACTGGGTCGGCGCGGATGGTGCAGCGATGGGCTGCGTCACAGTCCAGGCAGACTTTGGCGGCGGCGCGCTGCCCGACTTCAACGGCCTCTGGTCGACCGCCGGGCAGTCCTGGCGCACGCCGGTTTTCCCGACGGGTGCCTCCATCGACTTGATGGCGCCAGTGGGCGAAACGCTGACGCTGGAGTGGTTCGCAACTTCGACGAAGCCGTCCAAGCTGAGTACGTATTATGCCAAGACGTCGGTTGTCGTTGGCCCGGATTCCAACTGCGGCACCTCGCCCAGCCAGACCGTGACCATGAATCTGGCGACGCCCCGCGGCTGCGTGCAGACCCACTTCATCGATGCCAACGACAAGCCGGTGACGCCCTATCAGGTCGATACCACCTTCGGCCTCGGCAAGGGCACCGGCGGCTTCAAGTCGCCCACCTACTGCGCCGAAGTGCCAGCGGGGCTCGATGGCAGCATGGATGCCTGGCTCGTTTCACCCCAGCCGGTGAACGGCGCTACGGCCGTACCCGGCGTGCCTGCGGGTCCGCAGTGCGGCAACAACGGCGGCAACGACTGCGTGCAAGTGACGGTCAAGATCCCGGGTGTCGCGCCGATCGTGCCCGCCGCCGCGTGCGGTAGCTATCCCGTTGGCACCCGCTGCGACGACGGCAACGCGTGTACGTTGGACGAGAAGTGCGCGGGCTCCTCTTGCATCGGCGCGCCCAAGCCGTGCAGCGATGGCGTGGCGTGCACTCAGGACACATGCAACCCCTCGACGGGCGACTGCGAGAACGCGCTCAGCCCCGGCTGCGTCGGCGGCACCTGCGGCGCGGGCGTCACCTGCGCTTCGCAGTGCGACCTGAAAGACCAAGCCTGCATGGGCGCGTGCACCAGCCCGCTGCCCGCTGTCGAACTGGAGAAGCTGTGGGCCTACGTCGACTGCGTAAAAAACAACTGCGCCGGCCCCGAAGACAATGCGTGCATCCAGAGCAAGTGCGCCAACGTAACCAACTCCTGCTTCGCCTTGGACACCGACAAGGACGGCACGCCCGACGCCCAGGACTGCGGGGCCAGCGACGCGGCGATCCACCCGGGCGCCACCGAGGTCTGCAACGGCATCGACGACAACTGCGACGGCTTGACCGACAGCGGTGACACCGGTTGCGGCACCGCGAAGGTCTGTCTGGCCGGGAAGTGCGTGGCGTCTGCGGTCGAGTGTCTCGTCGACACGGACTGCGACGACGGCCGCGCGTGCACGGCGGACTCCTGCAAGAGCGGCGTGTGCAGCCACGGCGGGGTCGGCTTGTGCGCTGCCTGCGACACCGTCGCCGACTGCCCCACAACGGCGAGCGCCTGCACCTCCCTCGTCTGCACCCCGCAGCACGAGTGCGTGCGCGACGTCGCCCAGAGCGTCTATGGTCCGCAGTGCAACCAGAAGTGCACCTTCAGCGGCGAATGCAATGACGGTGCCGCGTGCACGACCGATGTCTGCTTCACCGGCAACTGCAGCAACGCCAAGATGTCGCCGAACTGCATCTTGACGTGCGATCAGGCGCAACTGTGGTGCGCCAACTACGGCCAATGTCAGGACACGCCGAGTGGACCCGTTTGCGCGTGCCTACCCGGCTTTGAGGGGCCCACCTGCGCGAAGTGCGTGGCGGGTCTGCAGGACAACGACAAGGACGGCAGCTGCACGCCCACTTGCGCGACAGCCAACCCGACGTGTGGCGCCGGTTCGTGCGACGACAACTCCGGCACCGTCAAGTGCGTGTGCCAGCCGGGCTATGTCGGCGCGGCCTGCGACACGTGCGACACGGGCTTCCAGGACAACGACCAGAACGGCCTGTGCGCCCCGACCTGCGCCACGGCGGGCTTGAACTGCACCGGCGGCGGCATCTGCAGCGACGCGAGCGGCACAGCGACGTGTGGCTGCCAGGTCGGCACACAGGACAACGACCAAAATGGCTCGTGCCAGCCGGACTGCGCGAATGCCGGTCTCTCCTGCGGCCCTGGCGGCACGTGCAGTGACAGCAGCGGCAGCGCGATCTGCGTGTGCAGCACCGGCTACGTCGGCGCGAGCTGCGAACTGTGCGACAGCGGTTTTCAGGACAACGACAAGAACAGCACGTGCCAGCCGAGCTGCACGCTCTCTGGCGTCACGTGCCCCAGCAACGGTTACTGCGCAGACACCACGGGCACCGCAGTGTGCGCGTGCCAGCCGCACTGGACCGGCAGCAACTGCGACGCGTGCGACACGGGCTACGGCGGCACCAAGTGCGACCACATCACCGTGCCGCTCGAAGACATCGCGTTGGGCATCTTTTACCCTGCACAGGTCGGCTTTGCGCAGGACAAGAATGGCGACCTCTACGTCGAGATGGCCGACGCGTACTTGAAGACGCAGAGCTTCTACACGCGCACGAGCGGCGCATGGGCTCCGGCGCTCTACACCATCAGCAACAACTTCTCGACGATGATGAACCTGTTCTTTGACAGCAAGGGCGTCGCGCACACGTTTGAGTTCGTCAGCGGATCCGGCACCGACTTCACGTGGGACACGGTCAACTCAGCGTGGGTGCCCAACTCGACGACGGCGCTCTCTGGAATCTGGAACGTGGCGCTGCACTCGTCTGCCGATGAGATCCACACGTTCACGGTGTTCGCGGACAACACGCCCACCTACGACCTGTGGTACGCCAACAACGCGGGCGGCACGTGGACCAACGCCGTGGCGCTCACCACCGGAACGGACGTGCGCACGTTTGACGCCGTGCTGGACGCTGCGGGCAAGCCGCACGCGGTGTACGCCGGTCAGAACGATCCGGGCACAGGCCTGCAGACGACGCTGTACTCCGTGAGTCCGGGCGTAAGCGGCTGGACGACCGAGACGGTGGAAGTGCTGCCTGCGGGTGTGAACGTGGCGTCGATCTCGGTGAAGTTTGACGCGGCGGGGCACCTCCACGCGCTCTACACCAACAGCGTCACGGGCACGGTGAACCACGCGACTAACGCCAGCGGCACGTGGCTGAGCGTTGTGGTTGCGACGGTAGATCCGGGCGTGCAGGACGTGGTGTTGGGCTTTGACTCGACAGGCGCAATGCACGCGGTGTGGGTGGATTCGTCGACGTGGCTGTACCAATACGCGTCCAACTACAACGGCTCGTGGCAGGTCTACACGCTCGATACGGAGAACGCGGGACCGTGGGGCGCGCAGTCACGCGTGCATGACGCGCTGCTGGTCGATCCGCAGGACGTCGTGCATTTGGCGTTGGCCGTCCACGGGACGCACCACCTGTACCACGTGGCGCTGCCGATGACGGGACCGTAGTCCGGCAGACACAGAAGCCGCGCCGCCGCTTCCTGCGATCGACCGAGCGACTTCGACTGCCCGCAGACGTAGAGATGCACTCAAGGCGTCCAGCGATCCCCGTGAACCGTCGCGCGAATCAACTCCTCCAGCGCCTCCGGTGACGCCATGCGCACGGCCGGGATACGCGCATCCAGCAGCAACATCGCCAGCCCGTGCGGGCGGCTCCAATACGCCACTGCCGCGACGTCCGGGTCAACCCCCGGCGCGCTGACCGCCGCCGCCGCATCGCGCAACAGCACGTACGCGCGGTCGGCACTTTGTTCCTGCGCGGTTGGCGCGACGAGCGTGCATTCACTCGTGAACATCAGGCGAAAGTGCTGCGGGTGCGCCAGCGCGAACTGCACGTAGCTCAGACCATACGCGTCCAGCCGCGCGACCGGGTCGGCAATCGGCGCCATGGCCGCAACGCCCACCTCGTAAAGCCAGGCGAACCCCTGCGACGCGATCGCCGCCAGCAGCGCTTCCTTACTGGGAAAGTGCCGATACGGCGCGGCATGCGACACCCCTGCACGCCGCGCGCATTCACGCAGGCTGAGGCCAGACACGCCTTGCTCGGCCAGCACGTGCACGGCGGCGTCCAGCAGGGCCGCGCGGAGGTCGCCGTGGTGGTAGCGGTCGGTCCTGGTCTCGGGCAAAGCGTCAGAAAGGGTGCTCATACTGGAAGTTTGCCTCAGCATGTTGACAGGCGCAACATTCGTCGCATATGTTGACATCAGCAACATTAAGACCGTTGCAGAAAGGAGCTGACATGACGACGAACAACCCGCCAAGCGACACGCAACCCAAGCAGGAACCTGAACAACCCAAGCTTTCCGACACTGCCACTGCGCACATGACCGTTGACCCTACGGCGTCGTTCGTCGTGTTCCTCATCGGCATGCGCGTGAACCGCTGGTGGATGCTACCCGCGATCTGGGGCGTGGCCGCGGCGATGACGCGGATGATGGCGGAACTCGCACGACGCCCGGAGTCAGGGCTGCTGTCGCACGAATCCTACCCAGGCCGAACGACGCTGACCGTGCAGTACTGGCGATCGCTCGACGACTTGCAGCGCTACGCCCACGCCAAAGACCGCCAGCACGTGCCCGCCTGGCAGCGGTGGATTCAGCGCACGGGGCTGGATGGCGCGATTGGCATTTGGCACGAGACGTACGTCATCGGGCCGGGGCAACACGAGAGCGTGTACGTCCACATGCCGCCGTTCGGGCTGGGTCGCGCGTTGCCGCGCATGCCGGCGGTGGGTGCGCTCAGGACTGCGCGTGGTCGACTGGAGGTGGGTGCGGGGTGAGGCGGCAGGGGGAAAGGACTCCACCGCTGTCCGACCGGCACCAAAGGGGCGCAGTGAAGAGGCGCGAAGTCAGAGTGCCCGGCGGAGTCAGAGCGTTTTGGCGCAGCGAAACCCTAGACTTCGGCCACGGCTAGACGGTGGCCGCCCGAACCGAAACGTCGCACGGAACACTCCTGTGCCTGGTTCGTAAACACTCCACCCACCGCCGCGCGCCACGCGATCGCCCTGCTTGGTCTTTGTCACGACTGGATCCGTGGCATCAGCACCCGCGTAGCCAGCCATCGCATCGGCGACCCACTCCCTGACATTGCCCGCCATATCCGCCAAGCCGCGCCAATCATCGGGAAAGCTCCCCACCGGGGCAGTTTCCGCGTAGCCGTCATCGTACTTGTCGAGGACCGTCAATTGTGGGTATGCGGCACGTGCGCTGGAGTCGGGAAAGTTACCAGCGCGCGGCGGCGGAGGCCAAGCCGAGCCCCATACGAATTCCCGCCCGTCGCCCCGCGCCGCGTACTCCCACTCGGCTTCCGTGGGCAAGCGCTTGCCGGACCAAGCGCAGTAGGCGCTGGCCTGACTCCAGTCGACGCAGTTCATGGGATGACCATTCTTGGCTGCTTTTCCCCAGTTGCAGGAGCCATCGGATGCGTGGTCGTTTTGGTTGTCCCACCAATTCGTCGACTGGGCCACGCATTTCTTGGCGCGCACGCAGGCCGTGTATGCCTCCACAGTCACTTCCGTTCGATCCAGCGCGAAGTCCTTGGTGAGCGTCACCCGGTGGACCGGCTTCTGGTCGTCGGCATACCCTGTGCCGCCCATGTCAAAGCTGCCTGCCGGAATCCGCACCATCCCTGTGGGCACCAAGTCGACGGGGGGCAAAGCCGTCCCGGAATCGAGCGCCGCCTTCGCCTGCTTCGCGATTCGCACCGGTGGCTCACTTCCGAGCGCGCCGTACGCCTTCAAGAACCGCTCGACCGCCTTTTTCTTATCCTCAATCGCCACGACCTCCAGCTTCAGCATCCGCTGGAGCTTCTCCCAATCCGCCGCCATGCGTGTGCGCGCGCCCGACAGGTCGCGCCATTCCTGCGCGTGCTTCTCCGCCTCGGCGCGGTACGGGTTCTTGCCTTTGATGTTCAGCTTGGCAACTGCGTCCCATAGCGCCGCTTTCTGCTCCGGCTGCAAAGCGTCGAGGCCCTGCGCCGCCTTGGCCGCATCGATGGCCTTCTTCAGCGCTTCGGCCTGCTCCAACTCGTCCAGGTCGTAGTCCTGCCCGGCATCGCCGGCCTCCACGCTCTTGCCATCCGCCAGCTTGACGCCGGTCCCGACGTTCGGCCGCACGTTAGGCTTGTCGCCCGTTTTCGCCTCTTCCGGCGCGAGCTTCCTGAGCAGATCCGCGACCAACTCATATGCGCGCTTGCCGGTCGCCTTCATCAGCGCCTTCTCGCTCTCTTCCATCACCTGTGCCGCTGCCAGCACCGCACCGTCCCGCGAACGCTTTGCTTCCTGTTTCCGGCTCCCCCAAACCGCCACAATCCGGTGAAACCCGCCGCCACCGCCATTTCGCGGCAAGCGCAGCGCGCCGCCTGACCGGCTCCTTGCCATCCAATCGCTCACAATCGGCAGGCTGTGGGCTATGTGGGTAAC
>CAITYF010000007.1 GCA_903896545.1 uncultured Myxococcales bacterium
AGCCTGTAAAGTTGCCGATATCCGTCGAGGTCGTTCATGATGATCACCGCGGATCACGAGTCCGTGGTGATGCAGCAGATCAGGCGCGAGCGGTTTCGTCAATTTTGCGAGGGGTTCGGGAGCTTGCGATCGCCCTGCCGCGACGGACTCCCTCCCTATTCCTTGGCCACGACCGGTGTTATTCTCCACCATGCCGGTGACGCCGGTTTGGCTGCCTCGTCTGTTTGGCCGAACTCCGCCGCGCAATCCGCCGGTTCCGTAAGCATTGACGGGTGTTGTTGGGCTGTGTAAGCTCACTAAACCTACCGGAAAGGTGGGAATTGACGCGGAGGCCACGATGTTGCCAATGAAGTCGCGGTATGCGCTGAAAGCGCTGGTTTTCCTTGCCCGCCATCAGGGCGACGGGCCCGTGCCGGTGGCGGGGATCGCGGCGGCGGAGGCCATCCCGACCAAGTTCCTGGAGGCAATTCTGCTCGAACTGCGCAACGCGGGCATCTTGACGAGCCGTCGGGGTCCCACGGGCGGGTACCAATTGCGCGTTGAACCCAACACCGTCCACTTGGGCGACGTGATTCGAAATCTTTCTGGTCCCATGGCTCCGTTGCCGTGTTTGTCCAAGTCCGCCTACCACCGCTGTACAGAGTGTGTTGATGAGGCCACCTGTGCCGTGCGCCTCCTGATGGCGGACGTTCACGCGGCGACGCTCCGCATCGTCGACGGAACGACGCTGGCCCAATTGGTCGCGCGCGTGGACGCTTCTGCGGCTGTGCAGATCGAGGGGCAGCCGCCAACAACGCGCGTGCACGAAGGACCGGTTTCCGCGAAACTCGACTTCATCGACTGAGGTCGCGCGCGTTTTCCAAATGAGTTTCACGCGTTGACTGTCGGGCGGGACAAAAAGCATACTAATGCGATAGGGGATGTCAACATGTGGATTCTTCGCGTCGTCATGCTGCTTGCTTTGTTCTGCAGCCAACTGGCATCGGCCGAGGAGGCGACCGCGCCTCTTCCGTCGGTCCCAACCGACGCGACGTCGACGCTGGAGCGCAAAGTGGAAGCGCTGGAACAGAAGGTCAAGCAGTTCGGCGAGCGAGCAGAAGCGTCGAGCAGCGGAGTGAAGTCTGATGAGATCGTGCTGAAATCCAGCAGCGGCGATCTGACGTTGCAGCTGAATGGCATCCTGCAGGCCGATGGCCGCCTGTTCCTGAACGACGAAGCGCACGCGCTGACCGACACGCTGACGACGCGGACCATTCGCCCCATTTTTTCAGGCACGTACGCCAATCTGCTGCGCTGGCAGTTCTCGCCCGATTTTGCGGCGGGCGTCGCGACGATTCAGGACGCGTGGGTGGATCTGCAGCTCAGCGATCGGGTGACGATTCGCGTTGGCAAGATGACGGTGCCCTTCGGTCTGGAGCGCTCGCAAGGTACAGCCGCCCTGCGGTTTGTCGAACGCGCGTTCCCGACACAGCTCGCGCCCAACCGCGACGTCGGCGTGCTTGTGTTCGGTGAGTCGCCGGACAAGCGGCTCGGCTGGGCGGTGGGCGGCTTTGACGGCGCCATCGACAACGGCTTGACCGACACCGACAACAACGACTCGAAGGAGCTGCTCGGACGCGTCTACGTGCGGCCGTTTGGGAAACAGCAGAACGACTGGTTGAGTTCGTTGCTGCTCGGCGCCGCGGTTACGTGGGGCGAGCAGAACGGCACCGATGCTTCGCCCGCAACACCGAGCTGGAAGTCGCCTGGCCAGAATACATTCTACACGTTTCGCAACGGAGAGAAGGGTAAGGATGCCAGCGGCGCGCCGATCCCGTTGCCCAATCCCGTCGCCAACGGTGCGCGCGTCCGCTGGACCGCTCACGTCTGGTGGGCGGGGGGCCCGATCGCACTCCTCGGCGAGTACATCGGCGTCAACGAGCCGATTTCTCGCCCGGGCGTGAATGGCGCAACGCCAACCCGCGGAGAGTGGAATGCGTCGGCGTGGCAGGGCGCGCTGTCCTACGTCGTTGGCGGCAAACCGAGCTTCTCCGGTACCAAGATCGACACGCCGTTCCACGTCGGTGCGCCGGGCTGGGGTGCCTTTGAGGTCGCCGCGCGCGCTTCCGGGATCAGCGCCGAGGCCCCAACGTCGGTTGTCTACACCGACCCGTCCAAGTCCGCGCGCCAAGCCATCAGCGTCACCGGTGGCGTCCGCTGGCACCTGTCCGAGCACTACCGCCTTTTCCTCGATTACGAGCACACGGTCTTCGGCGGTGGATCGGCGACAGGCGACCGCGCGACCGAGCAGGCGGTTCTCGGTCGAATTCAGCTGGCATATTAGGATTGTACGAGTGAATCGTTGCGCGTTACGGGAGTCGTTCGTGTAGAATCCTACTAAGCCGATTGGTTAATCGGGAGTCCATGATGCGCCATAGCCAAGACACCCGCCGTTGCCGCAGTTCCAGCTGCACAAAGAACCGTCGCGGAGCGCACCGCACGATCGTGAGCAGCTGATGGGACTTCTCACCAAGAAGCGCGCACCGGCGGCGATGCCAGGTCTGGGACTTTCGCTCGGCATCACGATCACGTGGCTAAGTCTGGTCGCGCTGATTCCGCTTTCCGCGCTCGTGATTCGCGCGGGCAGTCTGGGTTTTCAGGGCTGGCTGGATGCCGTCTCCGGTGAACGGGTGTGGCTCTCGCTGCGGCTGAGTTTCGGCGCGTCGCTTATCGCCGCCGGACTCGACACGCTTGCGGGCCTGCTGATCGCGTGGGTTCTCTGTCGCTACAAGTTGCCGTTTCAGGCGTTTTGGGACGTGCTGGTCGACCTGCCCTTTGCGCTGCCTACCGCGGTCGCGGGCATAGCGCTGACCGCGCTTTGGGTTCCAGACGGCTGGCTGGGGCGCTTCGCCGCGCCGTTCGGTGGCAAAATTGCGTTTGCCGAACCTGGCGTCATCGTCGCGCTTGCGTTTATCGGGCTGCCGTTTGTGGTGCGTACGGTTCAACCAGTGCTGCAGAGCGCCGAGAAGGAACTCGAAGAAGCCGCAGAGTCGCTGGGCGCCAGTCCCGTGCAAATTGTTTGGCGCGTCGTTTTGCCGTCGCTCCGTCCGGCGTTGCTAACGGGCTTCGCGCTCGCGTTTGCCCGCGCTGTTGGTGAGTACGGCTCCGTCATTTTCATCTGCGGTAATATCCCGATGAAGACCGAGATCACGCCGCTCCTCATCGTTTCCCGCCTTGAACAGTACGACTACGCCGGCGCCACCGCGCTCGCGACGATCATGCTGGCGTTTTCAGCGGTCATCTTGACGATTCTGCAGCTGTTGCAGAGCGGTCGTCGGCTGGCGTTGCGTTAGGAGGGGCGGAAATGGTGCGAATTCTGCTTTCCGGCCTGGCGATGGCATGGCTCACCCTGATGGTGCTTGCGCCCGTGGTGATCGTGCTCGTCGAGGCGCTCAGCGCTGGGGTGGGTGCCTGGTGGCAGGCCGTAAGCGACGAAGAAACGCGAACTTCGGTCGCACTCTCGCTCAAAGTCGCGGCGATCGTCGTGCCCTGCAATGCCGTCTTTGGCGTGGCCGCGGCCTGGGCGCTGGCGCGTTTTCGCTTCCGCGGGCGGACGCTTCTTCTCGCGCTTCTGGACCTGCCACTCTCGGTTTCGCCGGTCGTCTCCGGTCTCGTCTTTGTCCTACTCTTTGGCGCGCAGGGCTGGTTCGGTCCCTGGCTGCAGGCGCACAACATCCAGATCATCTTTGCGGTTCCGGGAATCGTGCTCGCGACAGCTTTTGTGACGCTCCCGATGGTTGCCCGCGAGTTGCTGCCCCTGCTGGAATCCCAAGGCGACGACGCCGAGCTCGCGGCGCGGACGCTGGGCGCATCCGGTTGGCAGGTGTTCTGGCTCGTGTCCTTTCCGCGGATGCGGGGCGCGCTGGCGTACGGCGTGCTGCTGTGCATGGCGCGTGCGCTGGGCGAATTCGGCGCAGTTTCCGTCGTCTCCGGTCACATCCGAGGTCAGACTGACACGCTGCCGCTGCACGTGGAAATCCTGCACAACGAATACCACTTCCAAGCGGCCTTCGCCGCGGCGTCGCTGCTGCTGCTTGTCGGCGTTGCGACGCTCCTTCTGCGGCGCCTGCATACGTCCGAATCGGGACACTAGCCGGAGATTAGTATGTCCATTGAGATTTTAGGCATCTCCAAGAACTTCGGCTCTTTCAAAGCCCTGGATGACGTCACGCTCACCATTGGTCAGGGCGAGCTGCTCGCGCTTCTTGGACCGTCGGGCTCCGGGAAGACGACGCTCCTGCGGGTTTTGGCCGGGCTAGAACTTCCCGACGTCGGCAAAGTGCAAGAGAACGGCCATGACCTGACCGCGCTGGGCGCGCGAGACCGCAATGTTGGCTTGGTTTTCCAACACTTTGCGTTGTTTCCGCATTTGGATGTGTTTGAAAACATTGCGTTTTCTCTGCGTGTGCGCAAGCGGCCGCCGGCCGAGGTGCACGAGCGTGTAGAAGAACTCCTGCACTTGGTTCAACTCGAAGGGTTGGCGCATCGGCGGCCGGCGGAGTTGTCGGGTGGGCAACGGCAGCGCGTGGCGCTGGCGCGGGCGCTGGCGGCGCGGCCTCGCGTGTTGCTGCTTGATGAACCGTTCTCGGCGCTCGACGCGAAGGTTCGTCACGAGCTGCGCACGTGGCTGCGGCGTTTGCATGAGGAGTTGGGCACAACGACGGTCTTTGTCACCCACGATCAGGACGAGGCCTTTGAGCTGGCCGACCGGGTAGCGGTGTTTCACCGCGGACGGATCGAGCAGCTGGGAACGCCCGATGAAATCTACGACACGCCGAAGAGTCCGTTTGTCTTAGATTTTTTGGGGAATGTGCAATGGCTTGAAGGCGTCGAGAAGGGCCCGGTCGCGGTGCGGCATCGGGATGTGACGTTGCACGTCGACGGTGTAGCGGGCTGGCCCGCACGGATCGTGCGGATTCACCGCACCGGATCGCGGGTGCGGGTCGATTTGCAACTGGCCACCGGGCAGCTGCTCATCGCGGCGCTGGAGCCGCCCGCGGCGCAGGGGCTTTTTGTCGGACAGGAGTTGCGCGCGGTCGCGGAGCGGCAGTACGGATTTGGTGCTTAGGCCGTCGCTGGACGCTCCTCGCCCTTCGCGCTGGGCCTCCATGCGGCCCAAGCAAAGCCTCCCCCACCGCGCGCCCAGCTTCCGCCAGACGCGCCACCACCCTGGGCACCAGCCGCGCGATTTCGCGCTTCTGGAACCCGCGGCCCCGCGGGTTCCCCCGCGTCCGCCCCTCCGGGTTCAGGCGCTTCCGCACCTGCCCCAAAGCCAGGTTGTGGCTCCGCAGCCTCCCCGCCCGTACGCGCGGTTGTTCCACGAAGAAGGGCCCAGCCCGACCCTCACTTGAGTATTCGTTCGATCCCAACTTTTGCCGCGGCACTTTCTGCACACGACCGAAAATTTCCCGCCGAACCCGCACACCTTGAATCCGCATCCCATCGCGACTACCTTCTCGCCCCCGAGTTTCGGAGCGTCCATGTCGCAGCACCTGTTCCCGTTTCTGCAGCCCCTTCTGGCCACGAGCGCGCCTGTCGCGGATTCCAACGGCCTCGTGATCGCCGGGATTGTCCTCGCCGTCGTGGCGATCGCTGCGTTCTTCCTCCTGCGCAAGCCCGCCGCGCGCTTGCCGCAGCAAGAAGAGGCCAAGAAGAAAGCGCCGGTCGAACGGTCCACCGACGATCGCCCGATCGGCGCCCCGCGGGCGACCCTCCGCATTGGTGCCGACGGCAAAGCGCGCAAGCTGACGCCCGACGAGCTGATTCAAGAAGCCGCTGAAAACGCGATGGCAGAGGCTGCTGCGGCCGCGGAAGCTGTTGGTATCCGCAAGTCGCACAAAGACGGTGAGCGCGCGTTCCTGCAGACGGGCTTGGACAAAACGCGCTCGGAAGGCTTCATCGCGCGCTTGGGCAAGCTGTTCGCCGCCAAGCAAATCGATGAAGCGGTGCTGGCGGAAGTCGAAGAAGTGCTCTATCGCGCCGATTTGGGTGTGAAAGCGACGCAGACGCTTCTGGCCGCGATCCGCGATGCGTCGTCCCGCAAAGAGCTGAGCGACGCGTCGCACGTCTGGCAGGCGCTCCGGCAGCGCTCCTTGGAAACGCTGCGTGCCGCAGGCACCGAGCCGATGAAGCTGCACGTCAAGGAGGGTCCGGCCGTGCTGATGGTCGTGGGCGTGAACGGTTCCGGCAAGACGACGACGATCGGCAAATTGGCGCATCGGTACGCCGGTGAAGGCCGCAAAGTGCTGGTCGCGGCGGGCGACACGTTCCGCGCAGCGGCCGTCGACCAACTCGAAGTCTGGTGCGATCGCGCTGGCGTCCCGATTCACCGCGGCAAGGAAAACGCCGATCCCGCGAGCGTTTGTTTCGCGGCGATCGAGCGCGCCAAGGCAGAAGGCTTCGACCTCGTGATCGTCGACACGGCAGGCCGTCTGCACACAAATGCGGGCCTCATGGCCGAGCTGCAAAAATGCGCGCGCGTTGCCGACAAAGCGCTGCCCGGCGCGCCGCACGAGGTGCTTCTCGTGCTCGATGCGACGATGGGCCAAAACGCCGTGAAGCAGGCCGAGCAGTTCCGCGAGAGCGTGCCGGTCTCGGCGATCGCGCTGACCAAGCTGGACGGCACGGCCAAAGGCGGCGTCGTGCTGGCGATCGCCGAGACGCTGAAGATCCCAGTGCAATTGGTCGGCGTGGGTGAGAAGATGCAGGACCTGCGCGATTTTGACGCGGAGCTGTTTGTTGAGACGCTGTTTGCGGGGCATTAGTCCCGACGGAGGCCCGGCATGAGGCGATTGGCGATTGCGGTCTTGGCGGTCTGTGCCGCGTGTGGGCAGGCTACCAGCGCGGGGCCATCGGATGCCACCACGGTCGATGCATCCACAGACGCGACACCGGCTAGCGTCGACAAGAGCTTCCTTCCGACCGTGCGAATCGCGGGCGTGTGGCGCGGCGCAGGCCGCGACGGCACATGCGTGCAAGTTGACTCAGCCACGATCTCGTGCCCCGCAGGTCCTGGCGTCAGCGCAACGCGCCACCTCAATGCGCCATGTCTCAGCGCGACCAATTCCATGGGTGGCTGCTCGCAAGTTTGGGTGACCGCAGAGCTCACCCAAACCGCGACGATTGAGGCGCTCGCAGTCGAAGCCGCAGTCGGTGTCGGCCCAACGGAAGCACGCGGTTGGATCTCCAATGGCTTTCAGTCGTGGTCGCAGTCGGGCGCACTCGCGATCGGTCTGGAGCCGTCTGAAGCGGACACGGAGGCGGCGCTCGCCGCTTTTGGCGATGCTGAGACGATCCGCGACGGCGCGGCGCTCTCGTGGTGGTACACGGCGGTCGGTGGAGCTGACACGGTATTTTACGCCGCAGTGACTCAGCCGAAGCAGTACAAGGCCTGGGCCCAAGTCTGGCATGCCGAAGGCGACGACGGAACGCACGTCAACGCGCGGCTGGCCTCTGGGGGTACGGGGCCGGGGCTGACTGCGCCGGCGAACACGACGCTGACGGGCGAGACGTGGACCTTCGGGTTCGGCCACGGGGTTCAAGCGCTCGACGGCCTCGCCAAGGCGCTCAAACCCAACCATGCCTTTCCTCCACCCATGCTCGGCTGGAACTCCTGGTACGAATTCTGGGACTCCACCGACGAAAAATCCGCCCGCGCCAACTTTGCCCTCGCCAAAACCGCCCTGGCGCCCATCACCGCGCCTGCCGGTCAGTGGCTCGTCATCGACGACTCCTGGCAAAAAGCCTGGGGCGATTGGACGCCGAACGCCAAATTCCCCAGCGGCATTGACGGTCTCGCCAAGGACGTCAAGGCCCAGGGCTGGCACTTCGGCGTCTGGATGGCGCCGTTCCTCGTGTCCGACAAGCTCGATCTGGTCAAGCAGCACCCCGACTGGTTTCTGCCGGGCGTGGCGTACCTGCACCTGAAGAACGGCTCGATGAAGATTCTGGACGTGACCAACCCGGACGCCGCCGCGCACTTGAAAGGCGTGATCGAGCAGCTGGCGACGTGGGGCTGTGAGATTCTGAAGATCGACTTTCTGTTCGCGGGTTTGTACGAAGCGCCGCGTTTTGACGGCAAGTCGACACCGATCCAGTCCTACCGCGCCGCGCTGCAAATCATCCGCGACGTGGCCGACCAGCACGGCACGCGTCTTGTCGCCGTCGGTGCGCCGCCTGTCCCGACTCTGGAGTATTGCGATGGCTGGCGTTCGGGCACGGACATCGCCGTTGAGAATTTCGGCCCGTCGTGGGCGTTTTTGCCCAACCAGCTTCGCGATTTCGCCGCGCGAATTCCGTACTGCCAGGTCATCGCGTGCGACGTCGATCCGCCGGTCCTGCGCGCGCCGCTGCCGCCCAACGAAGTCGATTTTGGCCTGTGGACCGTGGCTTTTGCCGCAGGCGGCTATTTCCTGAGCGACGATCTGCAAAAGCTGCCAGCCGATCGCTTGGCACCGGGCGTGGACGCCAAACGCCTGAACCTCGCGATGGGCGGCAAGCTGTCGCTGCCGACGTCGATCTTCCCCGACAATCCGCCGACGACGTTGGGCAACGCGATCATGGACCAGATCGCGCTGACGACGACGCAAATTGTGCCGCCGATTTGGAACACGCCGGACGGTCAGCGGGTTCTGATGAACGCCAGCGACGTCACGGCGACGATTGACGGTCACATCGTGCAGCCGCATTCGGCGTTGGCGTTTTAGCGCTTTTGACATGCGGCCCGCGTGCTGCAAAGTAGTGCCATGAAGTTGTCCGTTCGTTTGCTGCTGTTTCTGCTCTTCGCGCTCGCCGCGTTGCCAGCGCACGCCAAGAATCCGCGGTGGGGCAAGGTCACCAACGCGCAGATCCACGGCGTGACGTCCTCGCGGCAGCCGGAAGCGGATCCGAACAAGCCGGTCGCGTTGCCGTTGGCGGTCACGTTGGAGAGCGCGTCGCAGTGTCCCAAGGCGACCGTCGCGTTTCGCAACGCCAGCAAGGCTACTTTGGCGCTGACGATCGGCGACGCTCAGCCCGCGCAAATTCAGCCGAAGCAGACTTTGCGGGTGTGCGCAGAAGACGACGTTGTCGAGTGGAAAGCCATTTCGCCGCGCGGTTGGCAGTACGGTGGTCGGCTGGACGTGGCGGGTTTGAAGCTCCGCGAAGAGACGCTGATCGAGCCGGGTGCCACGCTGCAGATGGTGAACGCGACGGGCGAGACGCAAACACTGACGATAGATGGGCATTTTGTCGGCCGTCTGGAAGCGGGTAAGCAAAAGACGATGGGACCGCTTGCGCCGGGCGTTCACGAGCTTCTGGCACGCGGCAAGATCAGCAGGCGCAAAGACACCAAGCGCGTACGTCTCGCCGCGGGCGACACGACGTCTGTGACTTGGCAACCCCCGCACACGTGGGCGCTGGTTCGCAACCACGAGAACGAACTGGCGCACGTGGTCGTCGACGGTGTCGGCTTTGGCGACGTGGCGCCGCAGGGCGAGATTCGCGTGCTGGGTCTGGGCGCGGGCAAGCACCAAGTGCTGCTGACGTTCGTGCCGTCGGGAAAGACCAAGAAGCTGGAGATCGTGGCGTCGGGCGCGGGCGAGCCTCCGGGCAAGTCGGCCGAAATCGCGGTGACAGTGGCGAATCTGACCGGCGAGCTGCTGGATGTGCCCGCGGGGCTGCCGGAGTGGGGAACCGTTCTGGACGTGCTGGGCACGCTGCAGGTCCACGTGCCGCGCAAGACGTTTGGCGCGACGCTGATCGGGCGCGATTCCGGGTTGAAGTACCGCCAGGATTTTCACGCCAAGACCGATCCCGACGCGATCGTCTGGCGGATTACGCGCCCCAAGGCGCTGCTGCGCGTGAAGAATGCGACGGGGATGCCGATCGTCGTGACGCTGTACGAGGACCAGACGGCCGCCGTCGCTGTCGGTCAAACGCTGGAGGCCAACGTGCCGGCTGGGCGGACCTCCCTGACAGCGAAAGCCGCGGGCAGCGATCGCACGTGGAAGCGCGGACTGACGTTGAAGGTGGGGCGCGAGATGCTGTGGGCCGTGAAGTCGAAGCTCACGGGGCTTGTCGTGACGTCCGCGTACGCCGAGCCGCTCCTGGTGCGGCTGGACGGCGCGTCACAGTACAAGCTGCTGCCGGGCAAGTCGGTGCGCATGAATGCGCGACCGGGTTCGCACCGCGTGGAGGCACGTGCGCTGCGTTCGGGTACGCAGGCCGTGATGGAGCTGGACGTTGTCGACGGTGACCGCCGCACGCTGACCATCAAGCCGCCCACGGGGACGCTCAAGCTCACCGCGGGCACGCAGCCGGTGACGGTGCGCGTGCGCGGCGTGGAAGTGGCGGAAGCCAAGCCGGGCGAGCCGGTCGTGGTGCCCGTGACTGCGGGTCAAGTGCAAGCCGACGTGCGCGATGACGCAGGTCGGACGGCGAATTTCATCGGCATGGTCGCGCCGACCCAACAGGTTGAGCTGGCGCTTCCGGCGGCGGATCGCGCTGCGCTGGAGATCGGCTGGCAAGGCAAAGCGCCGGCGCAAGTCGCGGTTGACGGTGGTGCGGAGCTGACGCTTCAGCCCGGCGCGTCCTTGCGATTGGACGGCGTGAAGCGCGGCGCGCATCTCGTGGCGATCGCGTCAGGCGGCGTGTCGTGGCGGCGCTGGATGCAAATCGACGGCCACCAGGCAGTCGCGAAGTTTGTGTTGAAGCCGACGCAATAGCGGCTATTTGCCGAGGAACTTGGCCGGACGCTTCTGCAGAAACGCGGCCATACCTTCTTTCTGATCGGCGCTCTTGAACAGCCGACCAAACGCTGCCGCTTCCTTGCGCAAACCGTCCGCCAGCGGCAGATCCCAGCCTTGATCGACGACCTGACGCGCCGCTGCCAGCGCCACCGGACCGCGTGAAGCGACGCGCTGCGCCACTTCCAAGGCCACCGACTGCAACTGCTCAGGCTCGACCAACTGCGTCACCAGTCCCAGACGCAGCGCGTCGTCCGCGCCGTGTACGTCGCCGGTCAGAATCCAGCGCAACGCGTTGTGGCGCCCGATCAGCCGCGCCAGACGCTGCGTACCGCCAAAGCCCGGAATGACACCCAGGGTAACTTCCGGCAGACCGAACTTGGCCTTCTGCGACGCGATCGCGAAGTCGCACGCGAGCACAAGCTCCAGACCGCCGCCCAGCGCAAATCCGTTCACAGCCGCGATGACGGGCTTGCCCAGCGACGCGATGTGGTTGAAAACGCTCTGGCCGACCAGCGCGAAATGCTGCGCCGTCGCCGCGTCGTAGTCCGCCATTTCAGCGATGTCAGCGCCGGCGACAAATGCTTTCTCGCCCGAGCCAGTCAGCACCACGGCGCGAATCGCGTCGTCCGTGCCCACTTCACGCAGACGCTCCGCCAACCGCGTCAGCAGCGGCTGGTTCAGCGCATTCAGGGCTTTGGGCCGGTTGAGCGTCAGGAGCGCGACGGCTCCTTCATCACGCCGCAAGACCAGATCGTCTGCCACCGTGTTCGGTTCCATCTTCTGCCCCCGCGCGTCGCAAACTGACGCTATTTTCAGGAAGTTCGGCTACTTGCCGCCGCGCTTCGACGCCTTCAACGGGTTGATCGACTTCGACTCTTTGGCCTTTTCGATCTTCGCGTGCGTGGCGAAGTTGCACATGCCAGCCGACCACTTTGAGGACGGATTGGCGTAGCTGTTGCAGAAGCCCACGCCGTCGTTCGCGCGAACGTGGGCGCAGCCGTTGCACTTGTCGACGATCGGCTGAAAGCCGAACTTCGAGAAGCGCGCGAGGGTGGCCGCGTCGGCGGCTGGGGCGTTGAGAGCGTCGGACATGGTAGGAATCCTGATGCGGTCGAGCCGCGCAAAAGCGGCGAAGAAGATACGGGGAGTGCTCGGTTCTGTCAATCCGTTGCGGCAGTCATGCAGACCTGATCGATCCTCGTCCCCAGACGCACCCGTCACCCGCACTTGCCTCCGCATCCCTGCGTGCAGCCGATTCGCCAGACAGATCTCACCCGTGGAATCGCCGATCCGGATGAAATTGCATGCCTTACGTCGGTATC
>CAITYF010000008.1 GCA_903896545.1 uncultured Myxococcales bacterium
CAGCGGCGCCAGCGTCACGTAGTTGTCCGTCGACGTCACCAGATTCATCGCGTTGGGCAGCTTGTATAGCCACGGCTTGCCCTGGCCCGCATCACGCGCAAACTCCGCCACCGACGTTCCGTACGTCATCTCCTGCACCATGCCGATGCCGTTCTCGATCTTGGTCAGCAGGTTCGGCCGCGTCGGAAACAGGTCCAGAAACTGTACGTGACCTGACAGCTTGTCCACGTACACCACGTCCTGCGAGCCGTTGCCATTCATGTCCGCATACGTCACCAGCACCGTGTCGCTCTGCACCGGCAGGCCCGGCACGTCCGTCCCGGAAATCGTCACCGGCGCGTCAAACTTTGCGCCATTGCGGTTCAGCGCAAACTTCAGCTTGCCCGACTGCGCCACCACCACGTCCGCCAGACCGTCGCCGTTGATGTCCATCAGTTCGGCCGCGCCGAGCTCCGCTGCGCCAAAACCGTCCACCAATAGCGGCACCCACGGCCCCCAGTGGCCGCGACCGTAATACAGCTTGTAGGTCAGCAGGTTGCCCGCGGTCAGCACCGCGTCCTGAAGGCTATCGCCGTTCATGTCCGCCAGCTGCAGGTCGTCCTGGTCAAAGACCTTGCCCAGCGACTCTTCCATCGCCACGGCCGCAGCAAACCCCGCGCCCGTGCTCAGCAGCACCTTGTCGCCACCTGACGCCGTCCGCAGCCAGTCGCTGCGGTGGTCGCCGTCGTAGTCAAAAAACCGCATCCCCGACGCGTTTTCGTTGCTCGCGTCCAGCCCCGTGTCCTGCACGTCGCCCACGTCCGTGCTCCCCGCCGACGTCACGCAGTCCGTCTTCGTCGACCAGTCGCCCTCGCCGTAGTTGCACAGGTACTGGCCCTTCTTCGCGTTCACCAGGTCGACAAAGCCGTCGCCGTTCGCGTCCATCACCTGCACTTCTGGCGTACCAATCACAAAATTCGACTTCACCGGCGTCGCCTGACTCGGCGTCGATGTCGCCGAAAACGTCGGCTTGCCGTCCTTGCTCGGAATCGCCAGCTGGATCGTGTGCACGCCCTGGTCGTCCGACGTCAGCAGGTCCGGCAGCGCGTCGCCGTTCAGGTCGATGAGAATCGCCCGGCCCGTCGACATCTTGCTCGCGCCCGACGCCGCGCCCATGTCCACCAGCAGCGGCTTGCCACACAGGCCCGCCGGACCCGTGCACGACCCGCCCAGCGACTTCGAATACGCAAAGGTCCAGTGGATCGGGTGCTCGACGTTGTTCAGGCCGTACTGACGCACCGAGCGCAGACGCGTGAAACCGCCCGAATCCGCGTCACTTTCGTATTCCAGCGCGTAGCTGTGAATCGCCTGGACGCCCGACAGCACCGTCACGCCCGACAGCCGCTTGTCCAGCACCAGCTCAAAACCCGGGTGCGCGTCGCTGATGATGTCGCTGCCGCGGGCCTCATAGGTGAACGTGACGCGAAAACGCGGCGCGCCGGTCGCATCGTCGTTGTACTCGATGGTGTCCAGCAGCGGGTACTCCCCGGTTTTCTTGTACTTGTAGCGCAGCTGGTGGCCGTAGCGGTCCACCGTGACCACCAGCATGTAGCGAAAGACGCCGCCGGTGGGCGTGGTGACCCGCGCGGAATCGATGGCTTTGCCGGTCTGGTCAGCGCCATAGTAAGAGACGAGGCCGTCCGGCTGCTCTTCTTTCCAGTAGCCGCCCTGGCCGTCGGTGGCGCCCAGCCACTGGTAGCGGGCGAAGCCGCCCTCGATGCGCGAGCGGTACATCGGCGAGCCCTTGACGCTGCCGGATTTGACCAGCAGGTCACCGCCGCCAGCAACGAATTCGTCGGTGGTCTTGTATTCGGGGAGGCGGTGCATCGTGGCGCGCTCAATCGACGGCGTGTCCATCGACCAGCCGATGCCCAAAAGCCCCGTGCCAGACATCGAGCTGTAGCCAAGCGCGACCTGCGGCGTCAGGCCAGCCCAACCCTGCGGAACTTCAATGCCCACGCTGTGGCTCATGCCGCCCATCGCCGGGTTCACCGAGACGTTGGCGCCAACGCCGCCGATCGAGCCGGGGCCGTCGGGCAGCGTCACCCGCTCGTCGGAGACGCCCGCGGCTTGCGCGAAGGCGGTCGTCGGCGCGAAGGCCAAAAGTAGGCTGAGCGCCCGGGTCAGCGGGTGGTGGAGAAGACGGGACATGGAGACTCCTGAGGTGGCTCTGCCTGCAACCGCAGGGAGAGAGCGGCCCCGATGCAAAGAACAGGCCAACTCGCCAGCCAATCACCAGGTCGCCCCGATCGGAACGCCAGACAGCGACGGCAACGGCTGCGAGCGGTTCCGGCGAACGGTGGCGCACGAGAGGCTACGGCCGCCGGCGGGTCAGCGCGGTGGTTGGTCTCTACATCGCGACAGCTGGATTCCCAGAATTGCGACGAATCGGCGCTCAGGTCTCGGCGATGCGTAGGCCGTGTTCTTTGAGCTTGCGGTACAAAGTGGACCGCCCGACACCGAGCTTCTTGGCCATCCCAGTCACGTCGCTGCCGTACCGGCGGATGGCCGTTAGGAGTGCGAGGCGTTCCGCCTCCACCAGCGAATTCGGCTCCGCTGAGACTTCCTCGGCTTCCGGGGGCGCATCAATCCGCGCCGCCATGCCGAGCGAGAGCCACCCCTCCAAGTCCATGTGCACCATGGCACGACGGAGCACATTCTGCAGTTCGCGCACGTTGCCGTCCCACTCTGCGGCGCGCAACGCGGCACGCCCCAGGTCGGACAGACGAGGGATACGGCCGTCGCTTCGGCGTGGATGCGCCGCGAGGAAGGCATCCACCACCGGCAGGATGTCCTCGCGACGCTCCCGTAGCGGCAGCAGCTCGATCTCGTACACCGCAAGCCGAAACAACAGGTCCGCGCGGAAGCGGCCCTCCTCGACGAGATGCTTGAGCGAGCGATTCGTGGCAGCAACAAGGCGGAACTCAACCGCCACTTCCCGCGTGCCGCCAACCCGATAGAAGCGGCGCTCCTGCAGAACGCGGAGCAGCTTGCCCTGAGCGTTCAATGAGAGTTCCGAGACCTCATCGAGAAAGAGCGTACCGCCGTTCGCCTGCTCAAACCGGCCAGGATGCAGCCGGTCCGCCCCGGTGAAGGAATGCCGCTCGTGGCCGAAAAGCTCACTATCGAGGAGGCTGTCGGTCAGCGCGGCGCAATTGATGGCGATGAATGGTCCCCGCGGCGCCGCGCTCAGCGTGTGGATCCCGCGCGCGACGAGTTCCTTACCCGCACCGGTCGGCCCCTCAATCAGCACGTCAATCTGCGCTGCAGCGACCAGACGGACCTGGTCGCAAACGCGGCGGATCGCATCGGAGACCCCAACCATCCCAGGCACAGCGGCGTCAGAGGGCAGCACACCCTCACTCGCCCACTCACGCAACAACGGTCTGGCACGCAGCGCTTCTTGTATGCACTCGATCAAGCGCGTGCGGACGACTGGCTTCACGAGATAGTCGATCGCGCCGGCCTGCAGCGCGCGAACAGCGGTCTCAGCGGAACCATCTGCGGTCACGACAATCACCGGAGTGCACGGAAGGGTCCGCTTCAGCTCTGCGGCCAGCTGGAGGCCACCGCCATCGGGGAGGCCGAGATCGAGGCACACGAGCGCGGGTGTGTATTGCGCGAGGTGCGCAAGCGTCTGCGCCGCGCTGGCACAGATCACCACCGGAAACCCGGCCGCGATGAGCCAACGCTGCATCACCGTGCCGGTCAGCTTGTCGTCTTCTACCACAAGGATGGTGTTGGGCATCGCGGCAGCAACTCGTTGTGTCAGTCTAACTCCAACGGTCAGCCATGGACACACTATGCGAATTCAACACCGAAAGCCACTCGCTGAGACAAAAAACTGTGCCAACGTCCGAGCCGGAGCGTTCGCAAGTTGTGTGGGATTTGCTACCTGGACGCGCCACATCTGGACCAATCCACTTGCCGCGGGTGCGGCACTGTGACCCGTCGGCGAAGCCGCTGCGTCTGCCCTCCCCGCGCGGCGCGCTCGGTGGCCGTTCCACCACAGAAGTGTCGGCAAGACGGGTCCATAACCCGCATCCGAGATTGCTGAATTTGTCCTCCTGGCGTCGTCACGCGGCGCATTGGGACTCGAGGGAGACGGGTAAGCGTGACGACCACCCAAAAGCGGCGTAAGTTTCAACCGGGCAAAGTGGGTACACAGTGGGTCCCGCGGCTTTGCTCGACGAACCTACTCACTGATCAAGCGGAGTTCTGATCCAACATGAACATCGTCACGTGGAACGTCAACTCCATCCGCATCCGCGAGCCCCGTCTCCTCGCATGGCTCACCGCCCACCAGCCCGACGTGCTTTGTCTCCAGGAGCTCAAACTCGAAGACGCGCTTTTTCCGCACGCCGCCATCGAAGCGCTAGGCTACCGCGCGGTAACGCACGGCCAAAAGACCTACAACGGCGTAGCAATCCTCTCGCGACACGAGATCACCGACGTGACGCGTTCCTTGGACGACGGCGTCGCAGACGATCAAGCGCGGCTCATTGCGGGCACAGTGCGCGGCGTCCGCGTGGTGTGCGTGTACGTGCCGAACGGTGGCGAGCCCGACAGCGACAAATACGCGTACAAGCTGGCCTGGTTCAAGCGGCTGCGCGCCTGGTTTGAACGTGAAGGCGACGCAGGCCGACCGATGGTGCTCTGCGGCGACATGAACATCGCGCCGGATGCCCGCGACGTGGCGCGCCCCGCGGAGTGGGACAACACCGTGTTGTGCCTGCCAGAAGCGCGCGCTGCGCTGCAAAACGTGCTCGATTGGGGCCTGACGGACGCGTTTCGCGCCCATCGCCCCGAAGCCAACTTGTACTCGTGGTGGGACTACCGTGGCGGCGGCTTCGAGCGCAACAACGGCCTGCGCATCGACCACGTCTTCGCCACCCGCGCGCTAACGAGCATCGACGCATTTGTCGATCGCAACGAGCGCCGCGGCGACAAACCCAGCGACCACGTGCCCCTCGGCGTTGTTTTTCAAGATATTTGACGCTGTTGCATTTGCCGATTGACGTTGGCAACGTTACGTTGTGCGTGTCGGTGCGGGCCGGCGACGAGGAATTCATGGGTAACCACGGCGATACGGTCGATGAGGCGCTTTTGACCACCATCCTGCCTGGCGTTCACGTCGCGGCAAATCACCAGTTGGGGTCGATCGATCAGGGGCGACCGGGACCAACCGTCGTCGTGTCGGGTGGCATGCACGGCAACGAGCCGGCGGGCGTGCTGGCGATTCTGCGCATTCTGAACACGTTGGCGACGACCAACGCGCCGGTCGCAGGGCACTTGCTTGGACTTTGCGGCAACGTGGGCGCGCTGCGCCTCGGCGTGCGGTACACGGACCGCGATCTGAATCGGCACTGGGATGCTGCATCGGTGGCGCAGTTACGTGCAACGCACGGCCACACGGCGGAAGACGTCGAACAGTTGGAAATCCTGCACGCGTTTGACGACGCGGTGGCGCACGCGCGCGGGCCGATCGTTCATTTGGATCTGCACAGCATGTCGGCGGACGGTGTGCCGTTCATCGTCGTGTGCGAGCATCCGCAGAGCGTTCAGTTGGCTCACGACCTGTGCCTGCCAGGCATCGTCGGGCTTGAGAAAGCGATCCCTGCGACGACCATCGAGTACTTCACGACGCTCGGACACATTGCGCTCGCGGTCGAAGGCGGTCAGCACCATGCGGAATCGACCGTCGACACGCTGGAATCCGTCGCGTGGCTGCTGCTCGCTGCGGTGGGCGCGATTTCGTGGGCGACGGTGCCGGACCTCCAGGGCCGCCGCGACCGGCTGCGGCAACGCGGGCTGAACGTGCCGCCAGTCAAGGTGACGTACCGGCACGGCATTGCGCCGCAAGACCACTTCCGCATGAAGCCGGGCTACCGCAACCTACAGGCGGTGCACGCGGGTGAGGTGTTGGCCGAAGACGATCGGGGCCCGGTGCGCGCCCCCGAGTCCGGGTGGATCTTGCTGCCGCTCTACCAGCCCGTGGGAACCGACGGCTTCTTCATCGGCAGCGCGGCACTCGGGTAGCGCTCAGCGCTTGGGCAGCACGCCCGGCGCACCCAACTCTGCGTACAGATGCACGTTGGCCAGAATCGCCTTGCGGAACACGCCCAAGTGCAACGACTCATTGGGACCGTGCGCCGTCGACTCCGGGTCCATGACGCCGTTCAGGATCAGCGGCAGATCGCCAAACCGCTGACCGAAGATCGCCACAAACGGGATCGAACCGCCGACGCCCACGCGCACGGGCTTGTGTCCCCAGGACGCGAGGTAGGCACGGTCCACGGCTTCAAACGCCGGACCTTTGGGCTCGTAATACCAGCCAATGCCCGCGCCGCGTTCCTGGGTCGCCGTGACGCGCACGCCCGCCGGCGGGTCGCGCAGGAGCTCAGTTTGCATGGCTGCCAGCATCTGTTCCGGCGTCTGATCGGGCGCCAGACGGACCGACAACACCGCCGTCGCTGCGGCGCGAAGCGCATTTTTCTTGCGCTCTGGCGTGGGCAGCGTCGTGGACACCACGGTAATGGCGGGCTGCAGCCACAGCCACTCTGCCGCGGACCGACCGCGCGTGGGCAGCGGGTTCACGCCGTCCAGCAGATGCGCGCCGCGCCGAATCACCGCGTCCGCAATGGGCACCGCCGCCGCAGCGTCATGCCGCGATTGCGGGTGCTTCACCAAGCCAACGCTCGGACGACCGTCCTCGTCCACCACACGCGTCACCAGCCGCATGAGCGCGGTCGACACGTCCGGCACCATGTTGCCCCAAAGCCCGGAGTGGCCATCGGACTCCAGCGCTTCGACACGCAGGACGACCTCGAACACGCCACGCAGCGACACTGTCAAACCGGGCAGTTCCGTCGACGGGTTCTCGCAGTCCGTCAGAATCATCGCATCGGCTTGAAACGCGTCCGGGAACGCGTCCATGTAGCGCTCCAGCGCGGATGAACCGATCTCTTCTTCGCTTTCAATGATGAGGCGAATGTTGCACGGGAGCTTGCCTGTCGTTTGCAGCCACGCTTCGATTGCGGCGAAATGGGACACCCAGCCGCCCATGTCGTCCGACGAACCGCGCGCGTAGAGACGATCGCCCACGCGCGTCGGCTCGTGCGGCGGCGTACGCCAACCATCGCCGCCGTCCACCGGCTGCAAGTCCAGATGCCCGTAGATGAGAATGGTCGGCGCGTCGGGACCGGCCTTCAGCCACGACGCAGCCACGCACGGAAGCGCACCGTCCAGCTGCAACACGCGGGCATCGAGACCCAGCGCGGCCAGGTCATCGGCGACGAGATCGGCCAAGCGGGCGATGTCAGGCGCGTGCTTGGGATCGCACGAGACAGCGGGAATGCGCAAGTAGGAGGAGAGCCGGTCAATCGCCGGTTCAAAGTTGGCTTCAGCTGCAGCGAGGACGGACGGGAGTGTAGTCATAGGAGCCTCCTTGGCGGGGCGAGACTACACGGGAAACGGCAAAAGCGGCAACGCAGTCAGTTGATCTCCACGGCCGCGCGTCTCAGTTCATCCAGCCGACCCGCAGCAACTTCGGCAGCGGCGGAACTGGGAAAACCGTCGACAACCGCGCGGTAGAGCATCTCTGCCAGTGCCGTCGCCCCCATCGCATCGGCGATCTTGGCCTGCGCGAGACGGGGCTCCGCTTCCCGCGGACGCAGCGCCGCGTAGAACCGCGCGGTCCGCAACATCTGCTCCGGCACTTCCAGTCGCTGCCAAATGTGCGCGAGATTGCGCAGCACGCGCTCCAGCACGCCATCGGTGGTCACGGGATGCAGGAACGCGTCGTTCCACTGCACTGCGCCGCCGCTCAGCTTGCCCACGAGCTGCCGACACTCCGTGACGCTGAGCATCCGTCCGCCGTTGAACGGGTCCGCAAGCACGCCGTTGGAGCCGCCGACGCGCACGATGAAGTGCCCCGGTAGCCCAATGCCTTCGACAACGATGCCGGCCTGCTCACCGACGAGCATCCACAACGCGGAGAGTAGAATCGGCATCCCGCGGTGCTGCGTCAGGACGTCAGAGAGACGCGAATTGTTGGGCGCGAAGTAATCCTCCGGGTCGCCCTGGAATCCTTCCTGCGTCACGAGCACTTGACCAAGCGACGTCACCGGATCGCGCGCCAGCAATTCGGTGCGAACGCGCGCCGCAAATTCCGTGATCGTGTGGCGATAATGGGCGGCATCCTGGGCATTGACGCCGTCCAGCGCCAGCAGTGCACCGGCCAAATCGCCATGGCGCACCGCGACTTCAAACGCGGCCACGGTCGTTCGATCGGCATCCGACCAGAGTTCAGGAACTTGCATGACGGCCCCGCGGGATTTCATCCGGGATTTGGCCGGAGCATGGCAGATTTTCTTGTGGGTTGGAAAGTTCTCAGAGTTGGCGGTCAGACCTGATCGATCCTCACCGCCAGACGCACCCGTCACGCTCACTCGCCCCCCGCATCCCCGCGCGCAGCCGAAGCGCCAGACAGATCTCACCCGTGGAATCGCCGATCCGGATGAAATTGCTTGCCTTGCGTCGGTATC
>CAITYF010000009.1 GCA_903896545.1 uncultured Myxococcales bacterium
GGCTGCGGCCAAGGCCGCACCGGATAGAAGGTCGTGGACGCTTGGGCGTCCCGAAATTGGACCGGACCGACCTGCAGGAAGAACGGAGAGAAGGACCTTGACAGAATTGAGGTGATAGAAGGGATCACATGGGCCGACCGAAGACATACGACCGGGACGCGATTGCCAGAAAAGCCATGGACCTGTTCTGGCTCCATGGGTTTCACGCCACGTCGACAGAGGCGCTGGTTGCACACATGGGCGTCAACCGCTTCAGCCTCTACGCCGAATTCGGCACCAAGCAAGGGCTGTATGAGGCCGCGCTCGCCATCTATGAACGCGAAATTGCTACGCGATATTTGGGGCCATTGGAAGCGCCAGACGCGGGCCTGACGCAGGTGTTGGCGCTGATCCGCTTTTTTGCGTCGCGGGCGGGCGAACCTGGGTCGGAGTACGGCTGTTTGCTTTGCAATACTGCGACCGAGCGCGCTCCCCACGATGTGCCGAGCGCCCAAGCATTCGGCGATTACGTGACGCGCTTGAGTTCGGCGCTGCGGCACGCGCTGGAAGGGGCCAGAGACCGTGGCGAACTGCGCCAGGGCGTCAGCTGCGCCGATGAGTCGCTGTTCCTCGCCACCTCACTGCTTGGCTTCTTCGTGATGTTGCGGGCGCGAGTCGCACCGGATCGCGTGCAGGCTGCGGCGCGGGCAGCCATCGCCCATTTGGAGGAACTCGCCGTCCTGAGCCGCAGAGTCCGAACCCAAACGGAGCCGCCGGACGCTGCACAACGCTAACCCGCGTCTCCCCTCACTTCACCAAAAACTGCCCCATCAGCCCGCCGTCCTCGTGGTTCGACATGTGGCAGTGGTACATGTACGCGTCCGTCTCGCTTGCGTAGTCATCAAACTTCGCGATAAAGCTCACCGACTCATTCACTGGTACGAACACCGTGTCTTTCCAGCCCTGCTCCCACGCGTTGATCTTGCCGGAACTGCGCGACACGATCTTGAACTGCACGTCGTGGATGTGGAACACGTGGCCAAAGACAAAATCGTTGGTGATAGTCCATTTCTCAATCGCGTTGAGCGCTACGGTCTGGTTGATTGTGTTCATGTCATAGCCCGCGTTGTCAAAACTGAACGGCGTGCCCGGACCTTTGTCGGTGATCTGCAGCGCGCGGCTATTCGTCACGTCCGCGTCGGTCCAGAACGTGTTCTTCACCAGCGTCGCGGGAATCGTCGTGATGGCGCCCGCATTTGCCTTTCCAACGGTGATCTTCAGCATGTCAAAGGTCGTGTTGTTCAAAAGGCTGCCAAATTCGCCGGTGCTCTGCGGTTCACCGCCGGGGAAGCCGAGCGAAAATCCACCATTGAACGCCTGCATCGCCAGCGTCGCGCCGGGCGCGTCCTTGGACAGGTCGAGCAGAATCTCCACGCGCTCGCCCGCCGACAACATCAGCTTCTGCAGCGGCACGGGCGCGTCCAATAGACCGCCGTCGGTGCCGATCAGCTGGAAGGTGCGACCGTCGGCAAAGCCGAGCATGTAGCTGCGTTCCACTTCCGCGTTCAAAATCCGCAGGCGCACCACCTGCGCGGGCAAAGTCGTCGTCGCGTCGACAATGCCGTTCGCCATCAGGTAGTCACCGTACTCGCCAGTCAGGTCAAACTGGTTTTCCGAGGTGAAACGGCGGCTCGTGAACACCAACGGAATATCATCCACACCGTACGTCCGCGGCAACGCGAGCTTCGCCTCCTCGTCGTCCTGCACGATGATGAAACCGCCTGCGCCGTACGCCACCTGCTCTTTGGTCTTCATGTGGACGTGCGGGTGGTACCAGAACGTCGCCGCGTGGTTGTTCACGTCGAATTCCGGTGACCAGGTCGCGCCCGGTGCAACGAGCTGATGCGGACCGCCGTCCATCGCCGCGGGCAAGTGCACGCCGTGCCAGTGCGTTGTCGTGTCTTCACTCAGGTTGTTGGTCACGTTCAGCTTCACGTGGTCGCCCTTCTTCCAGATGAGGGTCGGTCCCCAGAAATCTGCGCCGTTGTAGCCGTACGTATTGGTCGGCGTGCCCGGGCGCAGCGCCTTGGTCGTCTTGGCCAGGTTCAAGTTGAACGTCTTGGCGGTTAGTGCCGGCGGAATCCACAGCGTACCCGGCAGAGTGGGCGTCAAGGTTGTGCCGTCAAATGGCGCAATGTCGCCTTTCGTCGTGTCCGCGTAGCCCATGTCCATCCCCGACATCTCGTCGACGGTGTCTGTTTCTGTGCTCGTGGCAGCCGTTGTTCCGCCGCTGCAGCCAGCGAAGACGAAAAGGGAGGCGAGCAGCATGTGGCTGAAAAGCGTGCGGGGCATCGTCATGAATCTGTCCTGGGTAATGAGATCGTGTAACCGGCCTTAGGGTAGACCTGTGATGCCGCCCCGGCGTTAGCGGTGCGCAGAAAATAATTCTGTTTTACCGCGGCTCACCGGGCATCGGCGGATTCGTCGCGAGAAGCGCGTCGAACTGCCGGTTCTGTTCAGGCGTCAGGATCGTCCGCATGTCGGCGTCCAGCCGCAGACGGACCTCGCGCATCTTGGGAAACGCCGCGTGCAGCGCCTCTTCCATCGCCGCAGCGTGCCGCTCCACGATGACACGCGCTTTGGCTTTTTGCGACGCATCCAGACCAAACCGGTCAAACGGCGGCAGCACCCCGTCCGGGTCGCGCGCCAAGTAGTCCGGTGGCGGCGGCGGTCGGAAGGCGTGCGCGACGCCCAGACCGGCGATAACGCCCATCGCGAACACGGCGACCAACGTGACGATGGCGAGCCACAGGCGGGATTTCGGCTGGCGTTCACTTGTCATGGGAAACCTCGGCGATTTGAAGCAGTTCAAGACCGGTGGGGATCCGCCCGCGCTCCAACAACAGCGCCACGGAAGCGGTGGACGGCGCGTTCGCGGGCGGATGGCGCTGGACCAGCAGACTCGGCACCCCCCACATCAGCAGCGTTGCCAGCGCGGCGGCGAGCAACGCGCGCGGGGCCAGCGCCGACAGCAGCGCAGAAAACGGCACACGACGCGGCGGCGCGTGGTGCGCTTCCACAATCGCTTGGCTCAGGTCCCGCAAGCGTTCGGGGTCGTTCCACGGGTCCAGCGCCGTGAAGTCGATGCGTTCCTCATCCATCCACAACCTCCTTGCCTGTTCCGTCATCCAGATGCTTGCGCATCGCGCGCCGCGCCACGAACAAGTGCTGGCGCGACATCGTCTCTGAAATTTCCAGTGCGGCAGCGATCTCCGCGTGCGTCCAGTCTTCCAGGTCGTGCAGCAGCACCACTTCGCGTTGCGCCGCGTTCAGCACTTCCAGCGCCCCCAGCAGCCTCTGCCGCGCCGCCAGCGGTGCCGGTGGAGATTCCGCCGCCTGCGGAAGCGAGCCCAAGAGGCGCGCGCGATTGCCGCGTTGCTGCACCACGTTCAAGGCGCGGTGGCGCACCGACTTCAAGAGCCACGCGGGAAAGCGCGCCGGCTCGCGACACTGATCCAGCGCCCCCAACGCCGTCAGGAGCGACTCCTGCGCCGTATCCTCCGCGTCCGCCACGTTGCGCAACACGCCCAGCGCCACAGCGTACGCCGGCCGCAGGAACGCCTGAACCAGCGCGGTCTGCGCGGCCCGGTCGCCCCTGCGTGCTGCCAGCACGTGTGTCGTGAGTTCTTGCTCGGTCAACCCTGAAGTCCTCTCTCTCGTCGCATCATCGCCGCTTGTTGGTCGCTGTGCCAGTTGCCCGCCATCAAGGCGTGCAATAGCCCGACGTACACTTGAACGCGACCCCCGGTCCTGCAGGGCAATCGCTCGCGACGCCGCACTTGGGGATGCACGCTTGGCCGTTGGGACCGGCGGTGCAGCCGCAGCCCTTGGTGGCGTCGGGCGGACAGGCGTTGGCGGCCGAGCAGTCGCTTTCAGTGGTGCACGCGACGGGTCCTTGGCCACCGCCGCCGCCACCGCCGCCGCCAGTGCTGGTTGTGCTGCTGACCGTGACTGTCCGGGTCAGGCTGTTTTTGCCCTGCGCGCTCTGGACGGTGAGGGTGACTGGGAAGACGCCCTCGGCGCCAAACACGTGCGTCGGACTGGCCTTGTCGCTGGTGCCGCCGTCGCCAAAGGTCCACGTCCATGAAGTCGGCGCGCCGTCGGAGAGGTCGGAGAATTGCACGCTCTCACTGGGCTTGGGCGTGCCGGGCGCCCACGAGAACGCGGCGTGCGGCAGCGTGCTGGCGGGCGTGGCAGTGACGGTGCGGACGAGGCGGACGAAGTCGGAGGAACGATTCTCACCGCTTGGAGTGCCCGCCACCTTGGTGTCAAAGCGCACCGCCCCCGCACCGTGTAGGTCCTTGCCATCGCTGCCAACGGCTCGGCCAAAGGCGACGTACCACGCGGCCGTGTACGTGCCGTTGGCCTGGGCAATCGCAGACGTGCTCGTCCAGTACCACGGAAAGTCGGCGGATCCCGCCTCATTGGTGATTCCCGAGCACGTGAACAGGGGGTCGATCGCCGGTCCCACGCGGGCCGGGTCCGTGGCACCCGGTGAGCGGGTGTAGTCTACCAAACTCTGGAGTTCCTTGGTGCTTGGCAGCCGCCAGTCGCTGTGGCCCAGGTACTTTGCGGCATTTTGGGTCTGGGCATACGCCAGCGCGTGCTCCCAATCCATGCCCGAACCGCTGTCGTTTTGCGCCCACATCAAGCCCGTCGCGCGATCGGTGATGGTGCCGTCGCCGTTGTCGAGGAAGCTGTTGACGCCATAGCTTGCGCCGCGCACGCAGCGGACGAGATGCTGTGGCCCTGTGGATAGGGCATACGCTTTGATGTGCCCTGTGCCGAAGTTGACGCCGAACGCCATTTCGGCGCCGACGCCCACGTCCAGCGTGCTCTCCAGCAGTCCAGCGTACTTGTTGCTACTCCAGAAGATGGCGTGGCTGAGTTCCATCTCACTGGCGTAGCTGACGGTGAAATAGCTCGTGTCGATGTACGGCCAGCCCATGTTGACGTTCCAGAGCGAGTAGAGTTCCTTGATGGTTGGAAGTCGCCAGTCGCTGTAACCGCCGTACTTCTGTGCATTCAGGTCCGCTGCGACCGCCTCGGCTTCCGCCAAGTAGACCGACCCAGCGTGGTGGCTCTGCTGCCACGTCAGTCCCGTCACGTTGTCGTGTACCGTCAAACCATCGCTGCTCTTGGTGTAGCTCGGTGTTTGGCCGGGAAACTGCGCGTTTTGGCCAAAGAACGCCGCGCCTGCGCTGGGGCATTTCGCCGCATCTTTGGCGTCAAAGCACAGCGCTTGGGATGTGCTGACGATGGGGAACGTCAGCGTCGCGGGCATCGTGCAGCCGTCTCCCGTGCAGATGTCGACGCTGCCAGTCTCGTCGGACGTAGCGTCTGACGTTGTGGATGGCGTGTCTGAGGTGACGTCTGACGCGGCCGTCGTGCCCCCGCCGGTCGTGTCGGCTTGAGAACAACCGACCAGCGCGAGAGCGGCGAGGGTGATGATCCAGTTTGGGCAAAATGTTTCCATCTTAGGTCCTTTTCTCTGTGGGGAGTTGCGGCTTCGTCCGTGGACGTTCTTGACGCGTCACGGCACGCAAAATCCGCCCGTGCACTTGAACGCGACGCCCGGTCCTGCGGGACAGTCGCTCGCGACGCCGCACTTGGGGATGCATGCTTGGCCGGAGGGACCAGCGGTGCAGCCGCAGCCCATCGTCGCGTCGGGCGGGCAGGCGTTGGCGGCCGAGCAGTCGCTTTCGGTGGTGCAGGGGACGGGGCCTTGGCCACCGCCTGTGTCGCCGTTGAGGGAATCGATGCTGAAGTACCCCAGCGCCTTGCCAAACGCGATGTAGACCGCGCTCCCGCCGCTGATTGCAGACGACGCGTCCATCGCCTCGTGCGTCGTGCCGGTCCAGAAAAACGGATAGTCTGCGTCGCCCGCCTCATCCTTCACGGTCGACGTGTTGAAGAGCGGGTCAAGCGCTGGCGAGTTCGTGGTCGACGGCGACCGCGTGTAGTCGACGATGCTCTGCAGCTCCTTGGCATTGGGCAAACGCCAGTCGGCGTGTCCCTTGTAGTTCGCGGCATTTTTTGCCTGCACCCACGCCAGCGCTTCCTGCCAGTTCATGCCCTTGCCGCTGTCGTCCTTGTCCCACACCAGGCCAGTCGCCGCGTCCGCGATCGTCCCGTCCTTGTTGTCGGTGAAGGCGTTCTTGCCGTAGCTGCCGTTGCCGCCGCGTACGTACTTCACAAAGAACGTCATGTCCCAGTTCTCCTGAGGGAGGACCACGGTCTCCTGCGGATAGGACTTGATCCGTCCATCGGCGAGGTTCAAGCCGAATGCGCGCTTCATCAGGTTTCGGTCACTGACACACTCCGTTGACGAAGCGTATTGTGCATCGATAATCCGGTCGTTGATGTGGGTTTCGCTTGTGCCCGGGCCATACGCGAAGGTGAAGAAGCCCGAGTCGATGAACGGGACGAGCTTCGTCTTGTCGGCTTCCGGACCGACATCGGTTCCGTCAAAGCGCATGAGCGAGTACAGCTCTTTGATCGTCGGCAGTCTCCAGTCCGCGTGACCGCCCACCGCGCACGTCGCCGCACCTGCCGCGGCCTTCGCGTAGTTCAGTTTGTCGCCGTGCTCCTTGACCCACATCAGGCCCGTGTTGTTGTCGGTGATGGTGCCATCGCCGTTGTCCGTGTACGCGGACTGCAAGCCGACAAATTGGCAGTCTTGACCGTAGAAGGCCGCTCCTGCAGCGGGCGGTGCCATTTCCGCGGCGTTGTCAAAGCACTTGGTCTGGCCCGTGTCGACGACCGGATACGTGTTGGCTTTGGACGACTCCCCGCGCACAAGCCGCACGTAGTTGTAGATGCGGATGGCGTCGCCCTGTGGTCCGCGCCCTTCGGGGAAGCTCGCGGGATTGCCTTGCTTGGGGTCGCTGCGCTGGGCGCCAGCGCCGTGCACGTCCAGCCAGGTCTTGGGCGGCGTCTTGGGGCCAACGTCCGCCACCGCCGTCGCGTCGGACTTCGCGGTCGTGGTGTCCGCCGTGGGTGTGGTGTCGGAACTTTCCGTCGCGTCCGAGTTCGTCGAGGCGGCTTGTGTGCAGCCGACGAGCGTGAGGGTGGCAAGGGCCTGGGTCCACTTGATGATCGATCGCAGCATCTCGGCTCCGCCGCGGGTGTTGGATCCGCGGTCCTGAGAGCAAGACAGCCAAGTCGGCCGGAGCGTTATGCCCGCTGACCGAAATCCAGCTTCACAGCCGTCGGGAGATGCACGCTTTGCGGCGCTGGTCCGAAATGCAACGGTTTGACGCTGTGGGGTTTGGTATTCGAAAGGGTTCAGCGTGTGTAGAATCCACTGGGGCCGTCTTGGGATGCCGTGTGTTCTCGCCGTCCTGGTCCGAGATGCAACAGGTTTGATTCACTGCGTCGTGCGATGCACAGTAGCTCAGCGTGTGTCGTTGATCGCAAGCCTCAGGTCCAAAGCGTGCCCAGGCTAACAGAAGGAAAGCTGCGATGCGCCAATCCACCGAGCCTCGTCTCCCGCTTCCCGGCCTGGTCCTGACTTCGCTGGTCGTCTTTGTGCTGGTCATGGCAAGCACGGCTGTGCTCTACGTGCAGTTGCGACGATCCGCCGACGAGGTCCTGCTGGCCCGCGGTTTGGACCGAGCGACGGGATTGGCACTGGCCGCGCGTTCGATGCCGCTTGACGACGGTGTCCTGACCCGGATGTCCGCCGAACTCGTCGACCGAACGGTCCAACATGCGGCTGTTCTTGGCCAAGACGGCGCGCCTCTGGGCCACAGTCTTCTCGGTGACATTTCGCCCCAGCACGCCAAGGATATGGTGAACCGTGCGGTCGCGGAAAACACTTGGCAAGTGCACGGAGAGTCCAGTGTGCTGCACGCCGCCCGTCTGGAGCTTTGGTACCCACTGGTCACCGTCAACCGGCAGCTGGAACCCGCTATCTTGTTGCCAGGTGCGCCCGACGTTGGGCCGCGGGTCCTGCTGCTGGTGCTCGATCCCAACGAACAGCAGCAGACCGTCCGTCCGGCGCTGGTGCACGCAGCGATCATTACCCTGTTGCTTGCGGTGCTCTTGGCGCTGACCGTTCGGCAAATTCGCCAGACCGCGATCCAACGTGCGCAGGACGCTGCGCGGTCGAGCGAACAGCGTTTCCTCGAGCTCGGACGTTTGTCAGCGGTACTGGCCCACGAAATTCGCAACCCGTTGGGGGCGATCAAAGGATTCGCACAGCTCACGTCGCCGCGTTTTGCCCCCGATGACCCAGCGCGTGCGGACATGGAAGTGATCGTCAGCGAGAGCACGCGACTGGAGGCGCTGGTGGAGAACCTACTGCGCTATGCCAGGCCGCTCGCGCTCAGTTTTCAGGATGTGGATGTGCGGGAGTTGCTGCAGCAAAGCGTCCGACTGACACTTGCAGGTTCGGGGCCGTCGGAAATTCAGCTCGAGTCTGGACCGCCTGTTCTGGCGGCCGTCGATGGCGACCAGCTGGGCCGGGCCCTGATCAACGTCTTGCGCAACGCCGTTGAGGCGTCTGAAGGTGGTAGCCGGGTCCTCGCACGGGTGCTGCAGGATAGCAACGAGGTGCGCATCGAGATCGACGACAGCGGCCACGGCATCCCGGACGAATTGCGCCAAGCCGTCTTTGAGCCATACTTCACCACGAAGGCAACCGGCACGGGCATTGGCTTGGCCGTCACGCGTCGCGTCATCGAAGCCCACGGCGGGCGCATCGAGATCGGCCGTCTGCCGCACGGTGGTACCCGCATGATTCTCATCGTACCCTCACGGAGGTCCCGTTGACTCTGGCCGAAACCGCGGCGCCGCGAGCGCGCATTCTGGTGGTCGACGACCAGCCGGCCTTTCGTCGCCTGCTGATGCGTATTTTGTCCGAGACGGGCTATGACGTGGAAGAAGCCAGCGACGGCGATGTGGCGCTGGCGCTGGTGCGCAAACGCCCGGTGCACTTGATCTTGTCCGATATTCGCATGCCCGGCACCGACGGCAACGCGCTGCTGAGCCGCGTGCACCACGAGATGCCGGAGACTCAGGTGATTCTTTTGACCGCCTACGGCAGCGTGCCCGATGCGGTGGAGGCGATGAAGCAGGGTGCGTTTGACTACCTGACCAAGCCGCTGGCGGACCCGGAGGAGCTCAAGCTTGTTGTGGCGCGTGCGCTGCAGCACCGCCGACTGCTGGCGGCAGAGGAATTGCGGCGTACGGACGTGGGCACACCACTTCTCTGCGCAGATCCGACGATGCTTGCGATGCTGGACGCGGTCAAACGTCTGGCGCCGACGACTGCAACGGTGTTGCTGACGGGTGAAAGCGGCACAGGCAAGGAGGTCGTGGCGCGCACCCTGCACGATCTCTCCCCGCGGCGGTCGCACGCGTTCGTCGCCGTGAATTGCGCCGCGTTGGCCGAGAGTCTTCTGGACTCCGAGCTCTTTGGCCACGAGCGGGGCGCGTTCACGGGTGCCGACAAGCAGCGTCGCGGACGTTTTGAACTGGCCGACGGGGGTACGCTGCTTCTCGATGAGGTGGGCGAAATGAGCCCGGCGTTGCAGGCCAAGCTCCTGCGCGTCCTGCAGGAACGACAAGTGGTGCGTGTCGGCGGCAGCGCAACCGTCAGCGTCGACGTCCGGGTGATTGCGGCAACGCACCGTGACTTGAGCGCCGCCGTTACCGCTGGCAGCTTTCGCGAGGACCTGTACTACCGCCTGGCGGTTGTGCCGATTCATCTGCCACCCCTGCGCGAGCGTCGCGCCGACATTCTGCTGTTGGCGCGGCATTTTCTGGACGTGTTGGGGCGTCGCCACGGCCGTCACGGGCTGCACTGTGATTCCGCCGGGGAAGTCGCGCTGCTGGCGCACGACTGGCCAGGCAACGTCCGGGAATTGCACAACGCTATCGAGCGTGCGGTTGTCCTGACCACCGGCTCGGTGATCGGCGCGGACGACCTTACGCTGGGCGTGCGACGGTCCGTACAAAACGAGCCGCTACCCCTCAATCTGGCGGTCCTGGAGCGCGAGGCGATCCTCCGCGCGTTGGGCCAGACCGAAGGCAACCGGCGACTCGCCGCTGACAAGCTCGGCATTAGTCTGCGCGCCCTGCAGTACAAGTTGAACGAACACGGTCTCCGCTGACTGCAACTTCTGCACGTCCACCGCGCGGGATGTGCAAATCTTGCACGTGTGAAATCGGCCGATCCACACAACCCACTGAAATTGATGAATAGTCAGAGTTGGCACGCTTCTTGCTTAACAAATGAAGTGTGCTGCACGCAGATGCAGTCGCCGGAGACGACGATGTACGAACACCTTGCACTCAGCGACAACGGGTTCCTGTTCGACACCCGAACGGGCAACACGTTCACCCTCAACAAGACGGCAACGTGGATGCTGAAGTCGCTGATCGGCGGCACGGCGGAGGCCGAACTGGTGTCCACGCTCACGGGTAAGTTTGCGGTGGATCCGACCACAGCGCAGCGCGACGTGGAGCAGTTCCTCTTTCGTCTGAAGGACTTGCATCTGCGCGGTGACGGTGACGGCCAATGAAGAAGCGCCTCACCATCGCGGTCACGGGGCTCAACGCCACGGACAATCCGGGGCCCGGCGTGCCGGTCATTCGCGCCATTCGCGACGCGGATCCCGACTGCCGCATCATCGGCTTGGGCTACGACGCCCTTGATCCGGGTGCGTACATGACGGGTATCGCCGATCACGTTTACCTGCTTCCCTACCCGTCGCAGGGCACCGACGTCACGCTGGAGCGCTTGACAGCGATCCACGCCCAGACGCCCATCGACGTGCTGATTCCAACGCTGGACTCTGAACTTTCCGGCGTGCTCAAGCTGGAGCATGCGCTCGACGATCTGGGGATTCGGACGTGCTTGCCGTCAGCGGACAGTTTGCGTCTGCGCGCCAAAGACCAACTGGCCGCGCTCAACGACCGCGGCGTCCGTGTGCCCAAGAGCATCAACCTCACGGACTCCACGGCGATCGCCACGCTGGATGAGCAGATTCGCTTTCCGGTCATGGTCAAGGGGCAGTTCTACGAGGCTTCGATCGCGTACTCGCCCATGGAGGTGCACGGGCACTTTGAACGCCTGCGCGCCAAGTGGGGATTGCCCGTGATCTTGCAGGAGTACGTCGCAGGCGTTGAATACGACGTCACGGTTCTGGGCGACGGTCTGGGCGGCGTGATCGGCTTTGTGCCGATGCGCAAGATGCAGTTGACCGACAAAGGCAAGGCGTGGGGCGGGGTCACGGTGGCGGATCCGGTGCTGACCGAATTTGTCTACATGACAATGCGTGCATTGAAGTGGCGTGGGCCGTGCGAGCTGGAGATCATGCGGGCCCACGACGGTGGGCAGTGTCACCTCATCGAGATCAATCCGCGTTTCCCAGCGTGGGTCTACCTGTGCGCGGGCGCGGGCCGCAACTTGCCTTGGGCCGCGGTCCAACTGGCACTGGGCCGCACCGTCGAACCGATGCCGCCCGCGCCGCCGGGCGTGCTGTTCTTGCGACACAGCCTCGATCAGGTCTGTTCGCTAGCCGACTATCAAGCGTTGACGACCGTCGGTGAATTGCACCGCGAGGAGGTGTTGCCATGACTCTGGAAGCCTACGAACAGCCGACCATTTTGCGTCATCAAGGCGCGCTCGCCAACAAGTTTGGTCGTTCACCCGGGAACCGCTCGCTGGAGCGGATCGACGGCGTCAAGGTCAGTGATCTGGCCCGCGCCCATGGCAGCCCGCTTTTTGTCTTTAGCGAGCACAGGTTGCGACGCGCGTATCGGGAGGCGCACCGCGCGTTCAGCCAGCGTTACCCCAAGGTGCAGTTTGCCTGGTCCTACAAGACCAACTATCTGGACGCCATTTGCCGGGTCTTCCATGACGAAGGCGCCTGGGCCGAGGTCGTGAGCGAGTATGAGTACCAAATGGCCAGACGTTTGGGCATCCCGGATACCCATATCCTGTTCAATGGCCCGTACAAGCCTACTGATGCTCTGGAAACCGCACTTTTGGCGGGAGCACACGTGCATGTCGATCACTACGAGGAGCTGTACGCGTGCGAGCGCATCGCCAAGAAGGCCGGCCGTCAGATTGGCGTGACGTTGCGCATCAACATGGACGTCGGCATCTACCCGCGATGGGACCGCTTCGGCTTCAATCTGGACAGCGGCGAGGCGATGGACGCGGCCAGACGCATTGCGAGCGGCGGACACTTGCGTCTGGACGGACTGCATTGTCACATTGGCACGTACATCACCGATCCGACTGCGTACGGGCGGATGGCGGGCCGGCTGGCGCAACTGGCGCTCGACGTGCGGCAAGAGACCGCGATGGTCGTCAAGAGTTTGGACGTCGGCGGCGGCTTCGCCTCGCGTGCGACGCTGCACGCGCAATACACGCCTGGCACGGACGCGACGCCGCCCATTGACGACTACGCTGAGGCCATCTCGCGGGCAATTCTCGGCGCAGGTTTTCGCCCGGACGAGCTGCCGACCCTCTTCTTGGAGACCGGGCGCGCGCTCGTCGACGATGCCGGATTCCTCATCACCAGTGTGGTGGGCCAAAAACGGCTGGCTGACGGTACGCGATCGCTCATCATCGATGCCGGCGTCAACGTGTTGTTCACAAGCTTCTGGTACCGGCACGACGTTCTGCCTGCTGAAGACCGCGGCGGCATGCAAGAAGACACAGTCGTTTATGGGCCGCTGTGCATGAATATCGACGTGGTGCGACCAACCGTGCTACTGCCACCTCTCGAGGCCGGCGACTTGCTGGTCATTCGGCCTGTCGGTGCTTACAACTTGACGCAGTCGATGCAGTTCATTCGCCTACGTCCTGCAGCGGTCCTCATCGGCGAAAACGGCGAGATCGACGTGATCCGCCGTGCGGAGGTTTTGGATGACCTCAAGGCGGCCGAGCAACTGCCAGCGCGGCTGGCGGAGTAGGGCATGACTTTGGGCACCTCCAACGCGCAGGCGAACGCAACGGCGCCGCGGCCCGCCAGCTACTGGCGGGGTGGGGTGGCGTCGGTTTTGGCCAGCTATGGTCTGGTGCTGTTTGGTGTCCGTGGCTGGCCAGCCGCGGTCTTGATGATGGCCACGTTTCTCGAACCGACGCGCGGCGCGTTGGGGCTGTTCGGCGTGCTGATGGCGCGCTTCACCGCACGGACGTTCGCCCCGGCGACGCTGCCCGGCGACGCGCAGTGGCTTGGCTGCAATGCGCTGCTCGTTGCGCTGATTCTGGCGCTGGACTTTGACCCGTCCGCGACCTTGCTGGTGCTGGTCGCGATAGCGGTTGTGGTTGCGGTGTTGGTCGCCCTTGCCCTCAAACCGCTCGCTGACCGCTTTCTCGGTCTTCCGCTGCTGTCCCTGCCGTTCGTCGTGGCGGGTTGGGGCGCGCTGCTTGCTGCCCGTCGATTGAACGCTGTGCATCCGACCCTGTTGCTGCCGAGCCAAGAACCGCAGTGGATTCCCGCCGCGGTGGTTCCGTACCTGCGCTCCATGGGTGCGATTTTCCTGCAGCCGTCGGCCGTGGCGGGGACGCTCGTGCTGCTGGCTCTTTTCGCTTGGTCGCGGTGGGCGGCGGTCTTGTCCTTGCTCGGCTTTGCCGCAGCGTGGGGGATCTACGGTCTGTTGGGCGGCCCCCGTACCGATCTGGAACTACACTTGCTGGGCTTCAACGCCATTCTCGCAGCGCTGGCGTTGGGAGGCGTCTTCATCGTGCTCTCGCCGGCGTCCTTGCTGCTTGCAGGCGTCGCCGGAGCGCTGGCGACGCTACTGGGCTCGGCCTTGCTGGGCGTGCTGCAGCCGCTGGAACTCCCCGTACTCGCGGCGCCGTTCATCCTGGTGACGCACGCGGTGTTGTTGGCGCTGCTCCACCGTTTGGGTGGCGGTCCATTGCAGTTGGTCCGTGGCGTGCCCGGTCGCCCAGAAGATGCGCTGAGTCACGTCCTGCAGCAAGCACGTCGCTATCCCGCGGCCGGTGTGCCGCTGCTCTACCTGCCGGTGATGGGCAAATGGCTCGTGACACAGGGCCCCAACGGCGACGTCACCCATCAAGGCCTCTGGTCGCACGCCTGGGACTTGGAGGTGACAGACGATGCCGGTGAGCGCTGGCGCAATGTCGGAACCAAACCCCATGACTTCTACGCCTTTGGTGCGCCAGTGGTTGCACCAGCGGACGGTCGCGTGGCTCGGGCGGTGGGGCATCTGGAAGACAATCCCATCGGACACGTCGACACCACGAACAATTGGGGCAATACGCTGGTTTTGGCTCACACGGGCGGCGTCTATTCAGCGCTGAGTCATCTGCAGCAGGGAAGCCTCCTCGTGCGTGAAGGTGAAGTGGTGGTGCGTGGACAAGTGTTGGCGCGGGTGGGGAATTCCGGGCGTTCGCCCGCTCCGCACCTGCACGTGCAACTCCAGGCTTCGCCGGAGATTGGCGCACCGACCCTTGCCGGCGAATTCCTGCAGTTCGTGCGCACCTCAAGTCGGGGACGGAGCTACATCACCCATGCCAGCCCAGTGACTGGCGACCGCGTGGAGACGTTGCAGGTCGATGACAGTGTGCGACGGGCATTCGCGTTCCCGCCGCGGACGCAGTGGTGTTGGAAGATTCGTGGCGACAGTCTCCCGACTGAGGAAACGTGGACCAGTGACATCGACGCACTCGGCCAGCGTTGCCTGCGCACATCGGGAGCAACGGCGGCGCTCTACGTCGATGATGCCTATGCCACGGTGCTCGACTACGACGGCCCTGCAAATCGCCTTCTGGCTTTGTTTGCCTTGGTCGCAGCGCGGGTTCCCTTTGTCACCGATGCCGCCATCGGCTGGGAGGACAGTCCGAGCGTGATGCCGTTCCTGTCGCCCCTGCAGCGCGCCGGCGTCGAGTTGTTGCTGCCGTTTGCGGACCGCGGCGGCGTTCGGACCCACGGGCACATCGCGTTGACGAGCGAGGGCATCGTCTTGCACACGCGTTTGGCCGCCAGCGGTACGCTGCCTGATCGGCTGGAACTCGTCTTGCACGCGGACACCGGTCCGACGGCGTTGCGCGCGTGGCGTGACGGTGTCCAGATCCTCAACGCGGAGGTGGCAGCATGAGAGCTTTGATCGTTACGGTCTGGCTGTGCAGCGTGCCTGCTTGGGCTTGGGCCCAGGAAGCCGGAGTCGAGTTGTCGATGGACGACACTGCCGTCGAGGCCGCCGCGGCGCGGATGGTGCAACTGCGCCTGGACAATCCCGCAACCGACGAAGCGAGCCACCCGGTTGAAGTGGAGGCGCCAGTTCCGAACCCGCCCGTGTGGCGCGCGCGCGTCGCTGTTTGGGGTGGCCGTTTGCAGTACACGAATCCGTGGGCGCTCTCCGCCGTCAACGCGCTGACCGTTGTTACAGGTGTAGACGCGCAAAGTGGTGGCGTCTGGGCCGCCGCAGCGTTGTCCCGAACCGGCCTGCGCTATGAGGCGGCCGATTTCAGTCAGGACGCCCACCTGCTCGGCGGCTGGTGGCGCGTCGGCGGACTGCGCCTCGGTGCGAGCTTGGGGCACCTGACCACGAATGCGACATTCTCCAACGGTGCGTGGCTGGGCACCTTGCGCGGTCTCTGGCTGCCGGGGCGGCTTGGAGTCGACCTGGGGGTCGCCACCACCGTCTATCCGTCCCAAACGGTGTCGCAGATCGACGCGCAAGCCGTCGGCGTCCTGTCGCCGCGCTGGGAGGCAGCCGTGGGTACGCGCGTCATCGTCACGGAACAGGAGGCCAAGCCTTCGATACGGGCGGGTGTCACGTGGCGCCCGAACGCGTTACTTGAAGTGGGCGCTTCAGGTTGGTTTGGCAAAAGCCAGTACGCCGTCGACGCCGCCGGACTGAGTGTCTGGAGCAATGACGACGCATTCACCGGTGGCTATCGCGGCGTTGTCAGCTGGCAGGTCCTGCCATCGCTCGCACTCGACGCCATCTGGCAGCACGATATCGGCAACGCGCAGCACGGTCTGGCCCATGATTTTGAAGTGCTTGGTGCGACATGCGGCGTTCGCGCCACATTCTGAGGAGGAGGTTCCCATGGTCCATTTTCGCAGGTTCAGCTGGAGCGCGGTGCTCCTCGCGGTTTCTCTCTTTGCTTCGTCGTCGGGGTTCGCCCAGAACGCGGTGGCAGCGGCTTCCAATGACGCGCGTGTTGCGGAACTCTTTGAGAGCTCGTTCTCCCACGAGGCCAGCGGCAACACCCAGCGGGCGCTGACTGACATTCAGGACGTGATCAAGTTGGCACCACAGCACTACTTGGGCAACCTGCGGTTGGGCTGGCTCTCGTACGCAAAGCAGCGCTACGACGAGGCAGTTACCGCGTACCAGAAGGCAGCGGAACTGGCGCCACGCGCGTTGGAGCCACAGCTTGGCGTGATGTTGCCGCTGATGGCAGCCAAGCGCTGGGCAAGCGCAGAAAAGCTCGGTCGCGCCATTTTGGCGGTCGCGCCGCGCAACTACTTGGCGACGAGTCGGCTTGCCTACATCGCCTTTTCGCAAGGCAAGTTCTCCGATTCCGAACAACTCTACCGTCAGGTGTTGGAAGACTATCCTGGAGATCTGGACATGATGGTCGGGCTGGGCTGGGCGCAACTGCGGCAAGGCAAACGCGACGAAGCGCGTCAGAGCTTCAAGCAGGTGCTGGGCGTCAGCCGACAGAATCCCGGCGCCAAAGCGGGTCTGGAGGCGGCCAAATGACACGATTTGCCTGGTTGATTTCCAGCCTCACGCTGTTTCTCGTTGCCTGCGCGGACACCACGGGGCTCACCTCACTCGGTGGTCCTTGCACCGACAAGAGCGCGTGCACGACCGGGCTCTGCGTCATGTCGTCGATGTACGGTCAGGACACGGGTTGGCAAGATGGCACCTGCACGGCCGAGTGCGCGGGCACGACGTGCGCCGAAGGCGTGTGCGTGGCACTGCAGACCACCAGCTACTGTTTGACCTCGTGCACACGAGCCAGTGACTGCCGTCAGGGCTACGTCTGCGACCTGGTCGCGGGCGCCTGTCTGCCCGACTGTCAGAAAGGATTTTCCTGCGGAGCCCAACTCGCCTGCCAGACCGATGGCACCTGTCGGACCGCGACGACCACGTCGGGCGCCTGCACGAGCGACGCGGACTGCGTGGGCAGCACAGTCTGCCCCGGCGCGCCACCCAAGGGCTGTGGCTGTGCGTCGCCGCCCGGTGGCACCAAGGCGTGCCGAGCCAAGTGTTCAGGACCGTCGGACTGCCCGCCAGCTCCGAGTGGCGCGTCGGGGATTTGCACCGCCGCCGGACTTTGCGGCTGAAAGACGCCGTGCTGTGGACCCAGCCCAGCAGTCACCGCGCCGACAGCCTTTGGCATTCACGCTCTGTTCGCCCGCGTTACTGTCCCGGCAAACCAGACGTCTCGATCAGCGCGAAAATCACCGCGCCGATCCCGTACTGCAGGTCATCCTCGACCTTCACGGCCTTGTAGACCTCAAAAGTCCCGGCGTTCGTCGGTCCTGAAACGCCCGTCACTACAGGTCCGTCGGCGCCCGTCACGATCTTCGCCTTCACCGCCGTCATCGCCTTTGCCACGACGGGCAGCACTTCATCGCCCAGCACGCCAATGCGCCAGCCGCGCGCCAGACCCGCCGCAAAGAGCGCGGTCGCTGACGTCTCCAGATAGGTCTCGCCCGGACGATTCAGCACGGTCCACCACAGTCCCGTCGCCGGATCCTGAGCGTTGATGATCGCCGTGGCCAACTTCCGGAGCGCTGTTTCCGCCTTCACGTCCGTCTCCCCGCGCATCTGCCGCGCTCGCAGGTAATCGGACAGCGCCCACACGACCCAGCCGTTGCCACGACCCCAGAATACGTCCGGATCCTGCGCCAGCAGGTTCTCCGTCGCGTGGTGGAAAAACCCCGACGGATCCTGAAGTTTGTCGATGAAAATGCCGACCTGCTTGCCCATCTCGTTCAGCGGCGCAGGGTCGCCCGTCACTTGCGTCAAGCGCACCAGCGGCTGGCCAAACATGAAGAGGGAATCCACCCAGAGGGCCACGCCCAGCGCGTCCGTTGTACCCAAATGGTTCAGCCCACCTTCGGCGGTCCTCAGCGCGTCGTGGGTGATGTAGGCGAGGAAATCGTCGATCGGCTTCTTGTACTTCGCGTCGCCCGTCAGCTTCCAGATTGGCACGTCAACGCCGACGGGCGAACCGGAGTCGCTGGAAGCAATCTTGTAGCCCGCGGCGATGTTGAAATCCAGCCAAGCACGGGCAAAAGTCAGTGGCGCCGCGTCTTGGGTCACGCGGTTCAGGTCGACAAAAGCGCTCAACATGACGGCCGCGGGCCAGTTCCACGCAAGGTCCGCCTTGGGGTGCAGCGTCGCCTGCCGCTTCGCAATCGCCAGCGCCAGGGTGACATTTCCGGAAGTGGGATCGCGTTTGCTGGCAAAACACGCGTCGTCGGGCGGCGTGTCCGCCGTGCACCAGTCAAACGGCTGGGTCGCCGTTGGCGTGGACGTGGCCTGACACGCAGCGAGGAAGATCAGCGACAGTAAGGTGAGAGAACGGCGCATCAGAACGTCCTTGAGAGAAGAGGGCTGGCGAAAAGCGCCGATCACGGGCCGAAAACGGCCACGGGCGCCGCGTTGTTGGCGATGAGCGACTTGCCGTCCAACGTGAGGTGAGTGCCGCCGGCGATGAGCGCGTAGGCGCCGGATTCAGCGACCAGAACAAAGGCCGCGTCTGTCTCCAGCGTGTGGCCATCGGCCAGCGTGAGCGTGGACCCTGCATTCGCGTCGCGCAACCACGCTACGTCGCGCCACTTTGTGCCGGCAGTCGCGCCATCGATCGTCCACGCGCCGCTCGCTGCGCCTGCTGTCACCGCGGTCACGGTGAGGGGACCATCGTCCTCCGTCGCGCCCTCTTTGAACGGTGCGAGCACGACCAAGAATCCAGGTGCAACGGCCGAGATCGTCGCATCTGCCACCGCGTGATTCCCAGACCCGTCGGTGTCGTGGACATGCGGCGGCTTCAACGGCTTGAACGGCGGCTCGACAAACGTCGGATCGCCCGCAGTCGTTGTTGCCGCGATGAGAAGTCCGCCGTGCTGGCGATCGATCGTCAAGCGATTGCCAGCGAGGGTGTACGTTCCTCCCACGTCAAAACCAGCCCACAAGTGCGCGCGCCACTGGAAAGTCCGCGGCGTGGCGACCTCACTCTGAATCCGATCCGCCACCACGAAGTACCGTTTGCGCGCAAATGCGATTCCGCGGCGAATCTCGGCTTTCTCGTACGCGATCCGACCTTCCGCCCACGCGACCATCTCGCCGTCGTGGGTGTTCTCCAGGAACGCGTCGGTATCGCCCCACGTGTTCAGCAGCCCGCGCTTGGGCGCACCGACGCCATCGACCAGGATCACGTTGTGCGAGGGCGAGTCCGTCGTCAGCGGGTTCTGCATCGAGTCGGGCTTGTAGTACCCGGTGTCGATCAGCAGATCTTCGCCATACGCAGAGAGCGCGAACGACGCCCCATCGGCGTGGTTGTGCAAGGACTTGCGCGCCGGACCGTGATCGGCGACCAGCATCAGCCACAGATCGTCCGTTCCCCAGCCGGAGCGAAAGGTGGCGTGCCCAGCGGCCGGGAAAAAGCGATTGCGCCACGGCGGCGGCGCGGGCGTGACGTCGGCGACGAGCCCTAGATACCACGCCGTCAAATCCTGGAACTTCTGCGTGTCGTACGGCAGCACCGCGTTGGTTGCCCAGTCCCAGAGCAGGTAGTTCGCACCTCCCAAGGACGTCAGCAGCGCCGCGCCATTGGTCACCGCGACGTGCGTGTCGTTCAGCACCGCGCGCACGCCCGACGGACGCCGCAGCGCGATCGACCAATCCAAGGTCGAGAGGAACGTCGGATCGCGCAGCGGGTTCTTCAGCGTAAACGCCTCGCCTTCCACGCAGCCGTTGTCATCCCACGGATCGACGTCGTTGCGCGTGATGCACGTGTGGTGGTGAACCGCATCGGCGGGGCTATTGCGATCCAGTGCCAAGAGAAACGGCACGACGGCGCCAAAGCCAAACGAGAAGTAGAACGGACCCTCGACGACACCGCCGTCACTTTGCACGTAGTGGCCCTTGGGTCCCAGCAGGTAGTCCATCTGATCGGTCGCCCAATCCAGCCAGCGCGTCGCATCCGGATCGTCGGGGAACGCCAGCGCGATGTAGCCAATCGAAGACGCGGCACGTAGCGGGTGATTGTTCTGCGTGAAGATGAACGACACCATTCGCATAAACGAGTCGTCCAGATTCTTGGCGACGAACTTGCGCGTCACGCTCGCCAGCTGCTTTTGCGCCTGCTTGGCCTCATCAGCGGTGATCCACGGCGTTGCCTGCAGCAGATCCCAAGCGTTGGCATACGGCAGAAGGACGCCGGGAATGTGGATGTCCAGGTCCAAGTCGTCGTTGTCTTCCAGGTTATCCTGCAGCGCGAGTAGCAGCTGTTTGGCCTTGGCGCCCGCTGCAGCGTCGTCCAGCGCCCAGGCGAGGATAGCGTTGGCTTGCGCGGCGAACGCGTATTGCGACCACAGGCCGGAATCCCACGTTCCCGGCGTCGGCGCCACTGGCGTTGCTGCAGCCTGATCGCGCAGCCGCTGCCACATCGCGTCGAACGGCGGCTTGTTCTGCCGCGCGACGATGATCGCCTTGTGCTCCTTGGTGAACATCAGCCGCGGGTGAACGCCAGAGACGTCGAACACGTCCGCAGCTGTGGCATCCGCCGGGGCATCGACACCGACTTCGACATCGTTCGTTGCGTCGAGCACCGCGTCTTCCGTCGTTTCGGTAGTCGCCGCCTTCGGCGAACACGCCGCCAGTGCAGTCGCGATCAACGCGCCGCGCGCAAGCCCTCTTCCCCAACGAGACAAACGGGTCTGGGCAGTCATGCAAGTCTCCGCCGGCGCTTGTTGCGGTACGGGTGGCTCCATCGCCTCCGCGCGCACGTTCATCGCCGAGGCAACGAGTCTGAACTGCACCGATTGCTCCGTCAAATCTTTGTGTGTGCTGTAATTACTGGTGTTTTGCGGAAATCCGCCTGCGATCGGCCGACTCTTGCGGGCCCTGCCCGCGGCAAGGGTTCGCGTTGACGATCCGCCGACGCACATCGATACTGCACGCTGGCGAGACACACTGCGCGGCTGGAGTGCCCACGTGCTTGGCCAAGGAGTGAGGCAATGACGATTCGGCCCATCGCGTTTTTGGCGTCCTGTGTGTTCTTCCTCGCCGCGTGTGGCACCGCGACCAGCACCGCCGACACGGCCGACACGGCCGACGCGACGCCCGCCGACGTCCTCTCAGGCACCGACGCGACGACGTCAACCGACGCGACCGCCGATTCCACGAGCGCTGACGCCTACGCGCCGCCGAAATACGTGTGCAATCAGGTGATGGGCGTTTCCGTCACGGGCGAGTGGTTCGCTGGCGGCTTTGAGTCGTTTGTCGACGACGGTCACTGGCAGGGGATGACCCTCTCACACGCCTACGTCGACCTCTGGGCGGACTCAACCAACACCGTCTGGGGCACGCCTCTGGTTTCGCCCTGCACAAAGAACTCCAGCGATCCAGACCGCATCCTCTTCACCGGCTGCAACTGGGACTACAAGACTGCGGCGGAGTGGACCCAAGCGCTGACTGCGGTCGTCGGGAATCTGAAAGGAAAGTACCCCAGCGTCAAACGCATCGATCTGCTGACCATGATCCGCGCGCCGGGCAACAAGCTCTGCGAGGGCGCGCTGAACAATGAAGCGATCGTGGCACCGTACATCGACGAAGCGATGGCGAACGTTGCCGCGGCGTTTCCTGATTTGGTCGTCGTCGCCCCGAAATTTGAGGCGCCGAATTGCGACGTGTTTGTGCTGGGCGGGCCGCATTTTACGCCCGATGGCGCGGCGGTCCTGGGGCAGATCTTCGGCGCGTACTACAACCACAACCAGTAACGAACCGCGCGCGGTCAGGCAAACTGGGCGATCTGCCGCAAACGCTGGATCGCTTCCACGGGGTGATCGCCCACGGACGTCTCCGCCGTGAGCAGGTAGCCCGTCACCCCTGCCTGCAGGTAGTCCAAAAGCGCGGCGACCTCGGCGTCGGTCGGCTCCACCGCCGTGCGCATCGACTCCAGAAGCTTGGTGCCCACCGCGCACGGCTTGCCTGCAGCGACGACCTGCGTTGCGATGCTGAGCGCCGCCGCGTGAACGACCTGCGGATCACCGCCGAGCTCCCCCGCCAAGTCGCCGCGACCGATCAGCACCGCGTCTGAAGCGGCAATGATCGCGTCCAGATGCTCCATCGCCTCGCGACATTCCACTTTGGCCCACAGCTGCGGCTTCCACGTCGACGACAGCTTCGCGACCGTCTCCCGCGCTTGCTGCATTTCCGCGCCCGTCGTGACAAACGAACAGCAGATGGCGTCCACGCCGAGGCGCTGACCTAAGGCGATGTCGGCCAGATCCTTCGGCGGCAACGGTGCGCCGGTGCGGTCGATCCCCGGCGCGTTCAGCCCCTTCTCCGAGCGAATCATGCCGGATCCCTTCGCCTCGCAGATCAGCACTTCCTGGTCGGGAAGCCGCCGTTCCACGCTGAACTCGATCTGCCCGTCTTTTAGGCGAAACAGCTCAGCGGAAAACAGGTTGGCAAACGGAAACGGCGACGCAACCGGAATCATGCGCTGCGAGTCGCGTTCCCGTGGCGGCACCTGATTGTACAGGGACTGAGGACAAAAAATGACCTCATCCTCCGGGCGAATCCGCAGCTCGCGCGCCATCTTACCGACACGCAGCTTGGGACCTTGCAGATCCATGAAGATCCGGACCTGCGGAAACGCGCGCCGCAGCCAGCCGACGATGTCCTCGGCGTCTTCGTGTTTGGTGTGGGACATGTTGATGCGCACCCAGTCGGTGCCCGCCTCACACAGCTTGCGGAGTTCTTTGGTGCTCTCCAGCGCGCGTGCGCCGAGCGTGGATTGGATGTCGATTTTCATGATAGTCAGACCGCGGAAAGGACCCGCGCGCGCGAGTCTGCCGGTAATTGCCGGTTGCGCGCAAGCAAAAGCGCCACGGACGTCGTGAGCGGCGGCGGTTGCACACCTTCAGCTAGTCAGAAAAGGCAAGCAGCCCCCCGGTCGCGTCAGCCGGTGGATTTGGTAGCTGACGCGACGCGGGTGGGTGGGGCTACAGGTGGGGGGCGACGGTCACGCCGCGGAAACCAGACGTCGCTGTGTAGGTCGGGATCGTGATGCCAGTCATCGCGCCTTGCGTGTCGCCGCTGTCCGTCATCTTGTACAGCCATGTGACGTTGCTCGTACCTGTCGACGCGGTCGCCACGATCTGCACGTCAGTGCCATCCGACCAAGCCGCGACGCCGCGCGCGCCCGTCGTGGTAAACGGCATCACAAACGCGCCAGTGCCGGTCGCCGGACTCTTTGTCCAGGTCGCGCCGCTCTGGACCCAGCGAGAAATGCCGCCGGTTGTCGCTGTGTAGTCCGCCACGTACAACACTGCTGCGTTACCCAGCTTGGGATGCTGCGGGATATACGAGAAGCTGGACAGGACGGTCGCCGACGTGTTGGTGAACGCAGTAAGCGGCGACGCCGCACCGTTCGTCGTGGTGCGCATGCCACCGCTGACCGAGAACACGTTGCGGTAGTTGCTGCTCGTTGACGTGCCGTACAGCTGGTTGTTGAAGATCTGGATGCTGCGTCCCACCGTCGGCGAGGCCAGCACCTGCACCGTCGTCGTCGTGGTGAGCGAGGAGAGATACAGGATCGACGCCGTGATGTTTTGGCCGGCGTTCGCCATCCAGAACTGCGTGCCATCGTTGGACGCCGCGCACGTCGGGATCGCGCCTTGTGAGGTGAAGCCCGCCGAGTAGACCGGCGTGGCGTCTGCTGGACCCAGCCGTCCGATGATGCGTTGCGTGTTGTCCGCAATTTGGCTTCCGGATGAGGTGTTGTAGCCCGCGAGCACAGCGTACTTGCCGTTGTTGGACCGGCTCACGCCGCCCTCTGCGCCTGTCGCACCACCCAACATCGTGAGCTTCGAGCCGGTGCCGTTAAAGGCAAACGCCGTGCTGCCGCCCGTCGTGCCGTTCAGGAAGTACTTGCCCATCGTGACGGCGTTGCCGTTGCTCGTGCTCGTTCCGACAATTTGCACGTACCAGAAGCCCTGCGTGCAGGAGGCCGCGAAGTTGCCGCCGTCGCAGATGCCGTCCGTTGCGCCCGTCGTCGTTGTGCACGTGGTGTATGCGGGCTGGTTGCTGCCAGCGACGCAGTGGCCGGCGCCGTCGCAAGCGTCGCCGCCTGTGCACGCGATGCCGTCACTGCACGGCGTCGCATTGGAGGCGAACTGGCTGCCGCACAAGTACGTCGAGGCGCTGGTGGACGTACAGCTTGCCGGGTTGCACGTGTTGCCGGTGCCGCATTCCGCAGGGACGGAGGTGACCGGCGCGCCGCAAACGCCGCCCGCCGAGCAGGTTTCACCCGTGGTGCAGCCGTTGCCGTCGTCGCACGCGGTGCCTGTGGGCTTGGCGTTGCCGTTCAAGCACAAGCCGGTGGCGGTGTCGCATACGCCCGCGTCGTGACACGCGTCCCCCACGAGGCAGACGACCGGGTTGCTGCCCGTGCACGCGCCGCTGAGGCACGTGTCGGTTTGGGTGCATGCATTGCCGTCGCTGCAAGTTGTGCCATCGGGCTTCGCTGCGCCGGTCGAGCACTGACCGGTCAGCGCGTCACACGTTCCTGCTTCGTGACAGGCGTCGACTGCGCTGCACGTCACCGGCGGTCCAGCGGTGCAAACACCCGCGAGACACGTGTCAGACTGCGTACACGGGTTCCCGTCCGAGCACGTCGCGCCGTCCAGCTTGGGAACCACCGTGCCGCAGACACCCGTGCCGGGGTCGCAGAGACCAGGATCGTGGCACGCGTCGCCGCCCGAACACACCAACGGTGCTCCAGCCACGCACACGCCGCTCTGGCACGCGTCGACCTGTGTGCATGCGTTGCCGTCGTCACACGTGGCGCCGTTGCTCTTGGCCGGATTGCTGCAAGCGCCTGTGGTTGTGTCGCACTGACCCGCGAGGTGGCACTGGTCGCTGACGCCGCACGTTACCGGATTCGCGCCCGTGCAGATGCCGCTCAAGCACGAGTCGGACTGCGTGCACGCGTTGCCGTCGTTGCACGAGGTGCCGTCGTTGGCCACAGGTGTTGTGCACTGACCGGTCGCCGGGACGCAGACGCCGCCCGTGTGACACGCGTCGATCGGCGCGCAAACTGCCGGTGCGCCGCCCGTGCAGGCGCCATTTTGGCAGGTGTCCGTCGTCGTGCACAAGTTCCCGTCGTTGCACGACGTGCCGTCGGCGGCGCTGGGGTTGCTGCAAAGACCGGTGGCGCCATCGCAGGTACCCGCGACGTGGCAGGCGTCCAACGCCGAGCACGCCAACGCCGTGCCGCCTGTGCACAAGCCGCTCTGGCAGGTGTCTGAGGTTGTGCACAAGTTGCCGTCGTTGCAGTTGGCGCCGTTGGCCTTGGTCGGGTTGCTGCAGACGCCCGTCGCGGGCGCGCAAACGCCAGCGTCGTGGCACTGGTCCGACGCGCTGCACGTCACGGGGCTTGCGCCGGTGCAAGTACCCGCTTGGCAGGCGTCCGACTGCGTGCACAAATTGCTGTCGTCACACGCCGCGCCGTCGGTCTTCATCGGCTGCGAGCAGACGCCGCTCGCTGGGTTGCACGTGCCCACCGCGTGGCATTGGTCCTGCGCCGCGCACACGACCGGTGTTCCCGCCTGGCAACTGCCGCCCGAGCAAACGTCTTGCGTGCAAGCGCTGCCGTCCAGATCGCACGCGTTGGTGTTGTTGGTGTGCGTGCAGCCGCTTGCATCGCAGCCGTCGTTGGTGCACGGGTTGGTGTCGTCGCAGTTCACGGTGGCCGTGCCTGTGCAGGTGCCGCCGACGCACTTGTCGTTCAACGTGCACGGGCTGCCGTCCATGCAGATCGCGCCTTCATTGGCCGCAGAGTAGGTGCAGCCTTGCCCCGACACACACGCGTCGTTCGTACAGACGTTGTTGTCGTTGCACGGTTGCTGGGTGCCCAGACACGTGCCGTTTTGGCACGTGTCGTTTGACGTACAGGTGCTGCCGTCGCTGCAGGTGCCGCCCGTGGTGGGCGTGAACAGGCAGCCACTTGCCGGCACGCAACTGTCGGTCGTGCACGTGTTGCCGTCTTCGCAGGTCGGAGCTACACCGCCGACGCACTGGCCGCCGGAGCAACTGTCCGCCGTCGTGCACGCGTTCCCATCCGAGCAATTGACGCCGTCGTTGCCCGCCAGGTGCGCACAGCCGTTTGTGATGTCGCATGAGTCGACGGTGCACGGCTTGCCGTCATCGCAGTTGACGCCGACCCCTTGGCAGAACTTGGCCGCGCAGGTGTCGCCGGTTGTGCAGGCGTTGCCGTCGTTGCAGCCTGTGCCTGCGGCGACCGCCGTGTGCACGCAGGCGCCCGCGCCGCACGAATCCGTTGTGCAGACGTTGCCGTCGTTGCAGTCCACCGCGCCGGTGCCCGCGCAGACCTTGTTGGCGCAGATGTCGCCTGTCGTGCAGTTGTCGTTGTCGTTGCACGCCAGCGCGTTGGCCGTGAACGCGCAGGCACCCGCCACGGAGTCGCACGCGTCGTCTGTGCAGATGTTGCCGTCCGCGCAGAGGTGCGCCGTGCCCTGACAATTGCCCGCGACGCACGCGTCGTTGTCGGTGCAGAAATTGCCGTCAGTGCACGAACCGCTGTTCATCGGCGTGTTGCTGCAGCCGGCCGTTGCACTGCACAGGTCGGCAGTGCAGGGGTTGCTGTCAGCGCACGTGGCGTTGTTGACCGTGCCGACGCACGCTTTGTTGGTGCAGGTGTCGTTCAACGTGCACGCGACTCCGTCGTCACACGCCAAGGTATTCGCGGCGTTCACACAGCCCGTCGCCGGGCTGCAGGAGTCCGTCGTGCAGACGTTGGCGTCGTTGCAGTTCAGCGTCGTGCCCTTGCAGGCGTGTGCCGCGTCGCACGCGTCGCCCGTTGTGCACGCGCTGCCGTCGCTGCACGGTGCGCCCGTCGCGAGCGGCGTGAATACGCAGCCGCTGCCCACCGCGCAGGTGTCGGTTGTGCACGGATTGCCGTCGTCGCAGACCTGACCCACGCCCTTGCAGCTCGCGCCCACGCAGACGTCGCTGGTCGTGCACGGGTTACCGTCGTCGCAGCCGACCGCAAGGACGGACGCCGTGTGTACGCAGCCCAGCGTCTTGTCGCAGGTGTCGGTTGTGCAGACGTTGCTGTCGTCGCAGCTGACGACTGTGCCTGCACACGTGCCACTGCCGCACTTGTCGTTGTTCGTGCATGCGCTGCCGTCGTCACACGCCAACGTGTTGTTGGTGTGCACGCAGTTGCCGTTGCTCACGTCGCAGCTGTCGTTTGTGCACGCGTTGGTGTCGTCACAGTCTTTCTGTACGCCGTTGGTGCACGCGCCCGCACTGCAAGTCGCGCCCACGTGGCACAGGTTGCCGTCCAAGCAAGATGTACCCACCAAGTTGGTGTGCAAGCACCCCTTGCCCGCGTCGCACACGTCGCTCGTGCAGCTGTTCGAGTCGTCGCAAAGCGCCACAGATCCGATGCCGGAGCACTTGCCCGCCGCGCAAAGATCGTTCTGTGTGCACGCCACGCCGTCATCGCAGGTCGCCGTGTTGTTGGTGAAGACGCAGCCGGTGTTGGTCGCGCACGAATCGGTCGTGCACGGGTTGTTGTCGTTGCAGACCGCCGTGGTGCCCGCGCATTTGCCGCTGGCGCACGTGTCCTTGTCGGTGCACTGGTTGTTGTCGTCGCACGGCGCGCCGTCGTTGCCCGCGGTGGCAAAGCAGCCCGTCGCCGGGTCGCAGCCGTCCGCGGTGCACGCGTTGCCGTCGTTGCAGACCTGCGCTGTGCCTTTGCACACCATGCCGACGCACGCGTCACCGGTCGTGCAGGCATTGCCGTCGTTGCACGGGCTGATGGGGCCGAGCGCGGCCGTCGGGCCGTGCTGGCAGCCGAGCTTGGCGTCGCACGTGTCCAACGTGCACGGGTTGCTGTCATCGCAACTCACTTTCACGCCCACGCAAGCGCCGCTGGCGCACGCGTCGTCTGACGTGCACGCGTCGCCGTCGTTGCAGCCGCCCGTGAGGTTGCTGTGAACGCAGCCGGTTGTCGGCGCGCATGTGTCGGCCGTGCACATCTGGCCGTCGTCGCAGTTCGGCGCCAAGCCGGGGTTGCACTTGGAGTCCGCGCAAACGTCACTCAGTGTGCACGCGTTGCCATCGTCGCACGCCGCGCTGTTGGCGGTGTGCGTGCAGCCCGTGACGTCGCTGCACGTGTCGTCCGTGCACAAGTTGCCGTCGTCGCAGTTGGCCACGACACCCAGGCACTTGCCGCCGGTGCACACGTCGTTGGTGCTGCACTTCTGGCCGTCATCGCACGTCAAGCCATCCACGTTGGCATTGACGCAGCCGGTCGTCGGGTCGCAGCTGTCCTTTGTGCACATGTTGCTGTCGTCGCAGTTCGGCGCCGCGCCAAAGACGCACTTGCCGGCCGCGCACGCGTCGTTCAAGGTGCAGGCGTTGCCGTCGGTGCAGGCGTTGGCATCGTTGGCCGTGTAGACGCAGCCAAGCTTCTGGTCGCACACGTCATCGGTGCACGGGTTGCCGTCGTCACACGCGAGCGCGCTGCCCGGCTGGCAGGTGCCCAGACTGCACTGGTCGCCCAACGTGCAGACGTTGCCGTCCTCGCAGCCCAGCTCGATCGGCGTGTGCGTGCAGCCATCCGCCGTGTCGCAGCCATCGGCGGTGCAGACGTTGCCGTCTTGGCAGTCGATGGTCTTGCCGACGCACTTGCCGGTCTGGCAGATGTCGCTCGCGGTGCAGGCGTTGCCGTCGCTGCAGGTGACGAAGTCCAGCGCGGTGTGTGTGCAGCCAGCGTCCGTCGCGCAGCTGTCCGTGGTGCACGGGTTTTGGTCGTCGCAGCTCACGGCGTCGCCTGGGGCGCACTTGCCGTCCTTGCAGGCGTCGCCGCTGGTGCACGCCGTGCCATCACTGCACGTGACCCCGTTGGGCAGGTGGACGCAGCCGTCGGTGTCTGAGCACGTGTCGTCGCTGCACGGGTTGCCGTCGTCGCAGTTGGAAACGAGGCCCTGACACACAGCGTGCAAGCACGCGTCGTTGGTGCTGCACTTCTGTCCGTCGTCGCAGGGAATGCCGTCCGTGTCCTTGAAGACGCAGCCGACGTCAAACGAGCAGCCGTCCTTGGTGCAGAACTTGCCGTCGTCGCACGTCAGATTGCCTTGCGGCACGCACTGACCGTTCTGGCACACGTCCTGCGTCGTGCACGCGTTGCCGTCCGAGCACGAGCCGTCCGCCGCCGCGTGCGTGCAGCCCAACGACTTGTCACACACGTCGTTGGTGCAGACGTTGCCGTCGTTGCAGTCGACCGCGATGCCCGCGACGCACTTGCCGTCGACGCACTTGTCATTGGCCGTGCACGCGTCGCCGTCGGCGCATGCCACGTCCAGGGCGGCGTGTTGGCAGCCGTTTTGCTTGTCGCAAGAATCCGCAGTGCACGGGTTGCCGTCCTCGCAGGAAATTGCGCTGCCGACGCAGCTGCCGCTCAAGCACACGTCACCCGCGGTGCACGCGTCACCGTCCGAGCAGGTCGAAGTCGTGACCTGATGAACGCAGCCGGTCGCCACGTCGCACGAGTCGATGGTGCACGGCTTGCCGTCATCGCAGTTCAGTTCGGCGCCTGCCGCGCATTCGCTGCCTTTGCACGCGTCACCCGTGCTGCACGCATTGTTATCGTCGCACGCGATCGTGTTGGGCAGGTGCACGCAGCCCGCGCCGTCTTTGCACGTGTCGTCGGTGCACGGGTTGTTGTCGGCGCATTGCGGCACAACGCCTTCGCACTTGCCGTGTAGGCACGCGTCGTTGGTCGAGCACGTCTGGCCGTCGTCGCACGCGGTGCCATCCGAGTCGCTGTACTGGCAGCCTTTTTGCAGGTCGCAGCTGTCCGTGGTGCACGGGTTGTTGTCGTTGCAGTCCAGCACGCTGCCGGCCGCGCACTTGCCGTCCTTGCACGCGTCGCCCGTTGTGCACGCGTTGTCGTCGGTGCAGTCGCCGGTGATCGCCGTGTGCGTGCAGCCCGCGGTCGCGTCGCACAGATCCGTTGTGCAGGGATTGGCATCATCGCAGCCGGGCTCTGTGCCGGGTATGCACTTGCCGCTGTCACAGGTGTCGCCCGCAGTGCAGGGATTGCCGTCGCTGCATGCGCCGGTCGTCGCCGCGTGGACGCAGCCATTTGCCTTGTCGCAGCTGTCGCTTGTGCACGCGTTGTTGTCTTCGCAGTCCACCGTCGCGCCGATGCACAAACCCACGATGCAGGTGTCACCCGCCGTGCACGCGTCGCCATCCGAACAGAACCCGTCGGTCAACGCGTTGCTACAGCCGCTCTGGAGGTCGCAGCTGTCGATCGTGCACGGGTTGTTGTCGTCGCAGGTCAGCACGCCGCCGGGGACGCATTTGCCTTCGTTGCAGGCGTCACCGCCCGTGCATGCGTTGCCGTCGCTGCACGTCACGGTGTTCGCGGTGTGGACGCAGCCGGTCGTGTCGTCGCAGGTGTCATCGGTGCACGGGTTGGTGTCGGCGCAATCCGGCGCGACGCCGACGCACTTGCCGCCTTGGCACACGTCCTGGGTGCTGCACTTTTGCCCGTCGTCGCAGACCAAACCGTCCGCGGGCGTGTGCGTGCAGCCCAATTTCAAGTCGCACGCGTCCTTGGTGCAGACGTTGCCGTCGTCGCAGTCGATGCTCGTCCCGCCGACGCACAGGCCGTTGCCGCACGTGTCGTCTTTGGTGCACGCGTTGCCATCGTCGCACTTCGCGGTGGCGGGGCTATAGGTGCAGGCGCCGCCCACGCACGTGCCCGTGACGCATGGCGAGTCAACCGCGCAATCCTGATCCTTGGTGCAGCCAACGGGGACATCGACCGGCGCGATGTCAATCGCGTCCAGATTTACGTCTACCGCGTCAAAGCCGTCGATGCTGATGGTATCCTTGGCGTCTTGCCCGACGATGTCGCTGACGGGCACGTCTTTGACGTCCGCCGCATCGCCAGTGACTTGTGCGTCTTCTTGCGTGTCCGCGGGGCTACCGACGTCGTCGGTGGTGCCGCTCGGGTCCGAACCGCAACCCATTACAAACAGGAGGAGACCGACGACCGGCAAAAAAAGTGCCGTCGACCGCCTCCAGCTACAAATCGCCGAAACGCCGTCCTTCTGCCACATATTGTCCTCCAGAGCCCGCCGCCAATCTTCGGGTACGCAGGCGGGGCGGAGTCTACGCCTCGGAAAATGGTCTTCCCAGCAAACCGCAAGCCGTTTGTCGCGGTTCTGTCACGGCATGTTGCGGTAAATAGGTCTGTTTTTGGTCGGGTATGGGTCCCGATGGGACCAAACTGGTCGCGAACTTCTCGCTCAGTAGCGCATAAATTTCTTCTTAGACAGGTGTGTTGCGTAGGATATTCGCGCAGCAAATGAAATCGGTTGACGGTCTGGGACCACTGCCGCAGAGTGCGTCGCGCGACGGGTTCCTCGTGATCACCGCCCGATCGCCACGGAGTGCCATGTCTCTTTTCGCACTGTTCGCCGGCAAAGGTCCGAGCGGTTTTGGCTACGGCTCCACCGCCGAACAGGTCACTGAAGGCCTGTCGCTGTCCGGCAAGACCATTTTGATTACCGGCTGTAATTCCGGTCTTGGTCATGAAGCCCTGCGCGTGCTCGCGTTGCGCGGCGCGACGGTCGTGGGCACTGCCCGTTCGCTGGAAAAAGCCAAGGCCGCTTGTGCCAGCGTGAATGGCAAAACCTTGCCCTTTGCCTGCGAGTTGGCTGATCCCGCAAGCGTCCGCGCGTGCGTGGCAGCCATTTACGCCGCGGGAATTCGCTTGGACGCGATCATTTGCAACGCCGGCATCATGGCGTTGCCCAAATTGGAGCAGGCTTACGGGCTCGAGCTGCAATTTTTCACCAACCACATCGGGCACTTTATCCTCGTGACTGGCCTCCTCGATCTGCTCACCGATGACGGTCGCGTGGTCATGTTGTCGAGCGCGGGCCATAATCTGGCACCCAAAGGCGGCATCGACTTCGACAACTTGGCGGGCGACAAGGGCTACCGCGATTGGACCCAGTACGGGCAATCCAAAATGGCCAACCTCCTATTTGCCAAAGAATTGTCGCGGCGCTTTGCTGGCACCAAGAAGACGGCGAACGCGGTCCATCCTGGCGTGATCCAGACCAATCTCGGTCGCCACATGAATCCCGTCATGCAGTTCGTCTTTGGCCTGAGTGACAAAATCGCCCTGAAATCGATCGCGCAAGGTGCGGCGACAGAAGTGTACGTCGCGGTTCACCCAGCGGCGGCGGGCATGACCGGAAAATATTTTGCCGACTGCAACATCGCCAAGTCGCGTGGTGATGCTGACAACGCGGAGACGGCGCGCAAGCTGTGGGAAGTGTCCGAGCAGATCGTCGCCAAGTTGCCGTAGAGGATGCCCGTGAGTCAGTCGCGCCGGGGTCAAGATCTGGAGATCGCGTCGCCCGGACGCGTCACGCCGCTCTTTGCGCGGCTGATTCACCGCTTTTTGCTGCCCGTGGTGCGCGTGCTCTGGCGACCCACGCTTACGGGAACGGAAAATCTGCCGACGTCCGGGCCTTACCTGCTGGTGGCCAATCACTCCGCGGGCGTCGGCTTTGCCGAAATTCACTGCTTCATCGCGTTGTATCTGGATCAAGTGGGTCCCGCGCACCCGCTCGCGGGGTTCGCCCTGCCGGTCGGCTTTCGCATCTGGCCGCTGTCGGCTGTGCACCGGCAGATCGGCACGATTCCCTCCACGTATGAAGCCGCAGCTGTTTCCGGCTCCCCCAAACCGCCACAATCCGGTGAAACCCGCCGCCACCGCCATTTCGCGGCAAGCGCAGCGCGCCGCCTGACCGGCTCCTTGCCATCCAATCGCTCACAATCGGCAGGCTGTGGGCTATGTGGGTAAC
>CAITYF010000010.1 GCA_903896545.1 uncultured Myxococcales bacterium
AAAGTCCGTCATCGCGCCGTACGCGCCGCTGCCACACGTCGGGTCGTAGTCCAGGTTCAAGTTCTTCTTCACGGTGGGCGTGACGCTGCCGTCCTTGTTCCAGTCGATCCAGAACTTGCCGCACACGCCGTCCGCTTCGTTGAGCGCGCTCTCGTCCAGCGGCACGCGGTCGCCTCTTGCGTAGTCCAGCGCGCCGTCGGGTACGTCGTCGCAGTCCACATCGATGCCAAAGTACGCGTGGCGGTAGCCCGAACCGCACGGAGACGGGTCGCCTTCGATGACGAGCGCAACGTCGGCTGCGTCTCCAGGGACTTCAACATCCCCGGAAACGGCACCGCCGCCTTGGACGCCACCAGCGGTGTTGTTGCTGCAGGCGACCATGAGCGAGAGAGCCAGAAAACCGCCCCGCGTGCGCGCGTCCATCTACACGGCCTTCCGGAAGCTGGCTCGCGCAAGTATCGCGCGCGCAAAGGAACTCCGACCACGTCCGCCTGCTGAACTTCCCGACCGCCTTGACGGCCTCCGCAGGCGCGGACCGGCAAGCCGCCCGCCGTCGAACACTTGGAGGCGGAGTAAGGGCGTGGCGGATGCTGAACGCCGCTGCCCCGCAATCCCCTGTCCGCCAGCCACATCAGCCGCCAAAACCATTTGGTTTTAATGACTTCAGACAGATCTTGCCGACCTCGGTCAGCAATCGCCAGTCCACACACCCGCTCACGTCCACGCGTAAACGCGCCTACGCGGCGTCGTCCTCAAGCTTGCCCTGAGCCTCGAAGGGCGGAGCCCGAATCGGCAGGAAGCCTTCGGCCCTGACGGGCGGACGCAAGTGCGCCAGGAACTTCGTCGCAATCTCAGCGCTCGGAATGAGCGCGATCACCTCACGGCGGCAACCGCACACGCATTGGGGCACGGCCAGCTTAAAGGTCCGCTTCATCGCCTCTGACCAGCTGGGCCTCGATACCGCGTGGTCGGGTTGCGTCTCGTCGGCCTTCACCTCGCGCTCGGACGGGTCACAGTCTGGTTAACCGTTCGCGAGTTAGTTCGTGCGCTGCGGCGGCTTCGGCCGCAGTCACACCTCGCGGCGCCACTTCGCCTTCGCGGCAAACACACCGAGATACCTGAGCTGCTTGCTACGCGGCGCGGGAATGAGCGCGAAAAGCCGCGTCACAAATTCCGCGCCATCCGAATGTGCGTCGTTCCGTCTCGCCGCGGCGGCTCTCGACGGCGAAAATCAGTCCTTTTCACCGCTTGACCGGTCGACCTCGCAGGATAGACTGCCGTTGGAGTCAAGCGCGAGCGTACGAGCCGCTATGAAGGATTGGATGGCAGCCTGGCATACCCGATATTCGCGACCGTCGGCGGTCGTTCCAAGCGTCGCCTTTGAACCTCCGCGTCCAGCCCTGTTCTGGGCTCTGCTTTGCGTGCTCATGACCGGCAGTTGCAGCAGCTTGTCGAGCGCCGACCCGGACGCCCCAGCCGACGCCGCAAGCGCGCTCACGGACGATGCGCACTTGACCGGCGCGGATGCAGCGGACGTGAAGAGCGCCCCGATCCCCTGCGAAGAGGACGCGAACTGCGGCGACGGCAACGACTGCACCGTTGACAGCTGCGATGAAGGGGTTTGCCACTACAGCAACGCGACCGACGCGTGCGACGACGGCAATCCCTGCACGCGCGACGACGTCTGCAGCGGCGGTTCCTGCCATGGAGTCCAACCCGTGTGCGGCAACGGCGTCTGCGAGTGCAGCGAGACGTCCGGAGCGTGCGCCGGTGATTGCCCTACGACGCCCGGCATGGTCACGCTGCCCGCCGGAGAATTCCTGATGGGCTCTCCGACTGGCGTCGGTGCGGCGGACGAGCACCCGCAACATCAGGTGACGCTGTCCGCGTTCCAGATTGACCGGACCGAAGTCACCGCCGGGCAATATGACGTTTTCTACCGAACATGGGACGCTTCGCACCAGTGCGCCACCAGCAACGGCGGCGGCTTTCTGTGCGTGGCACCGCAGAACAACGGAAACGGAAACTGGGGAGTGATAGGCCGGGAGAACTATCCCGTCAACCTCGTGGACTGGTTCCAGGCCCAAGCGTATTGCCTTTGGGCGCACCCGAACGGCAGGTTGCCCACAGAAGCCGAGTGGGAATACGCGGCGCGCAGTGGCGGGCAGCCTCAGGCGTATCCTTGGGGCGAAACCAGCCCTACTTGCGACCTCGCCGTCATGCCGGAGTGTCTGGCCACGCAGAGCGCGCCCGTGTGTTCGACGCCCGCCGGCAACAGCAGCGCGGGGGCGTGTGATTTGGCCGGCAATGTCGCGGAGTGGGTCGGCGATTTCTATGCGCCCTACGCGGCCGCAACGCAGGTCAATCCAACCGGCCCGCTCTCGAATTCCAGCGGCGGCATCGTGCGCGGCGGATCCGTCGCGAACGACTTGGGCGTGCGGGCGGAACTGCGCATCGGCCCCCTCTCGCTCGCGACGCGCGCCATCAACGTCGGCTTCCGGTGCGTCAGATCGCTCTGACGGTGCAGGCCTGTCGCAGTCAGGGGCGCACGCAGCGCACGACCTCCATTGTGTCGGGGTGCAGTTTGATGTTGACCATTTCCTGGGCACCGTCCTGAAGCGAGACCAGTCGGATCGACCCATTCCACGCGTCCGCCTCCGACGCGCCGACAATCGTAACGGGCGTCGCCGTCCAAAAGATCGGATACCCCGACGGCCCCTTCGCGAACACCGGATCGATGCCTGGAAAATCGCTTTGGCGATCTGACAGTTGACGCAGTTCCCCCCAAGTCGGCATGCGCCATCCGGCACCGGGCAGTCCTGACTTGTTGCCTGCGCACCAAGCCACCGCGTCGGAAAATTTCCCGCCGAAAACCGGCGTTCGCTCCCAGTGCAGGCCGGAGATGCGGTCGAGCACCGTCTTGTCCCCGTCCAGAACGACGAAACGCCCGGCGATGGCGGCGCTTGGCGTCAGATGGCACCGCCAGCGAACCAGCGGGACCGCGATGGCCAGGATCAGGAGCGTGAGGACAATGCGGCGGACTGGCATGGCGTCTCCTTTGGGGCCGAGATTGTCCCGCGCGCCCCGTCTGTGCTGGCGGCTATCGCACGCATCGCACGAAAGCGGGCAGCGCCTTGTCCATCGCGTAGGGTCTGCCGTGCGTGAAATCGATCGCCCAAGCGCTAGGTGCGGGTTGCGTCCCAGTTGCCCAGCTGGGTACGGTCGTCCACTGCCCGATCACGCCGCCCAGATCGCCAAGCCACACCAAGTTGGGCGCAAAAGTCGCCATGGGTTGGCTCGAATTGTCGATCAGAGACAGCGCCTCGCTCACGGTTGGCGTGCGCCAGTCGTAAAAGCCACCGAAGCTCTCGGTGGTGCACGCGGTCAGCGCGGCCTGCCACGTGTACGCGCCTTTGAGCGGCTTGGCCCACATCAGCCCCGTGCGGTGGTCCCACACATAGCCCGCGTATTCGCTAAAGTCTGCCGCGGGGTGCGCGTCGGGGACGGGCAGCCACGTGTCGAACTCAGCGACGCAGACGTTGCCGCCGCCCTGTACGCTGCGGGCGGCGCAAATGGCTTGGTTGCCGCAGACATCGCGCGTGCCAGGGACCACGCAGGGGCCGCCCAACTTCTTGGCGAAGAGGCCACAGTCGCTCGGGCACTTGGGCACGGTCTCCTTGCCGTCGCACACACCATCACCGCAGCCACCGGTGCAGTCGGCTTTGCATGAAGCCGCGGTCTCGCCGCACTGGCAAAGGCCGTTGCCGCAGACCGCCGCCGTGCCTTTGCAGACTCCGCCCGAGCAGAGGTCGCCGCTCGTGCAGCCGTCGCCGTCGCTGCATGGCGTCCCCGCGGCGGTGTTGCTGTGCGTACACCCGACCGAACTGCTGCAGGTGTCGCTGGTGCAGTCATTGCCGTCGTTGCATGCGACCAGATTCTGACAGCCCGTGCCGGGGAGGCAGCTGTCCGTTGTGCACGCGATCCCGTCGTCGCACGCGGCGTTCATCGCAGGGTGGGCGCAGGCGCCTGTGGCTGGATCGCAGCTGTCGGTCGTGCAGTCGACGCCATCGCTGCAATCGACTTTGCTGCCCACGCACGCGCCGACCACGCAGATGTCGCTGGAAGTGCAGGCGTCGCCATCGGAGCAAAGGCCGCTGACGGCTTGATGGACGCATCCGCCGACCGGCGCGCACGTGTCGGTCGTGCACGCATTGTGGTCATCGCATTCGTCAGGGTCGCGGACGCACGTCCCGTCCATACAGCGGCCATGGTTGGCGCAGAACGACTGAAAAGGACACATCGCCGCATTGGGCCTGATTTCGCATGCGCCCGTGACGGTGTTGCAGTGGTCATCGGTGCACAGGTCGCCGTCATCGCAGACGCCCCCAGCGCAAGGCCACGGCCTGAGCTCTGTCAACTGAGCGTCGCTCGCCTCCCCGCTCAGTTCGGCAGCGGCCGGGTCATCTGACGGCGCGGCCCGGCTGCAGGCCAACGCCAGATGCACGAGCAAAATAACGCACATCCAGGTCCAGTCGACTCGCATCATCGCCCGCCACACAGGCAGCCGCGTTCGTCCTTTCCGATCGGCCGACTTGCGACTCAAGCCTCGCTCCGCCCAGTGGATCCGTCAAGCAGCATTCGCTCGAATTCCGTTTCGCGTTTGCGGCGATTTCGCGACGGTGCTACCGTCCATTGGCGTTGCGTCGGTGTCGTGGCAGCCGCCAAACAGAAGGTGTGGAATGCGCAAATCCGTCCTTGCCTTCCTGCTTCTGGTGTTGGGCTGCTCGGACCACCTCACGGCCAGCTCTGGCGACCCAGCCACGGCCGATGCCAGCGCTGACAACGTTTTGGCGGTTGGCCAAGCGGATGACGCGCTGACGGCCACGGACGACGCCCGCCAAATTGCCATCGACGACGCGGACATCGTGCTGCCGAAGGACTGTGGCAACGGCCTGTGCGACGGCGAGGAAACGCCGGTCAATTGCGCCATCGACTGCAGTTGGCTATGGCAACGCCTGGCGGGCCCTTGCAACACCCCCGGTGCCAACGACGTGTGCGCCCTTGGGTACGTGTGCGCCGCACGCAGCGTAGCCGGGGGCGACAACGTCTGCGTGAGTGACACCAACAGCTGGCTCCCTTTGCCAGACGTGCGGCCGTGGACGGACTTTGTCGACGATGGCGCAACCGTGCGCGACACCGTCACGGGCTTGCAATGGGCCAAGGGCGCGACACAGCCATTGCCCTGGGAAGATGCCATCGTCGCGTGCACGGCCAACAGCGCCGGGGGATTTTCCGACTGGCGTACACCCACCTTGACGGAACTGCTCACGCTGACCGACTTGCAGCACTTTCAGATGAACAGCAGCCTGGGCAGGCGCATTTGGCCGCCCGATGCGCTGAGCCTTTGGTCGGGGACACCGTACATCGGACCGGGCGACGCGGGCACTCAGGCGTGGCATTTCGACGCTATCGTGAGTGCTTTTCTTTATGGCTATACCGTGAAAACGCGCAACGTCGGCTGCGTGCGCGGTGGCAGCCTGACCGGTACGGGCGGCGGAGAACGCTTCAACGTTTCTGCGGACGGCTTGACGGTCTTTGATCACGCGACCGGCTTGCGCTGGCAACGCGCTGCGGCCACCACAGGCCTGCATTGGCCCGAGGCGCGCGATGCGTGCACCAGCCGCGGTGCCGACTGGCGGCTGCCGACGCACAGCGAGATGGCGACGCTGATGGGCTGGGGCGATCCCACGAAGATCATCGACCAAGCGGCATTTCCCGATCCGGCACCGGGCCCGTTCTGGACAACTTCACCCGTGGCTTCCGCCGCCCCGGTCGGATACGCAGTTGTCAACTTCCTCCAGGGCAAGCTGTTTGACGGCGTGACCAGCTCCGCAACGCACCACACGTCGCCCGACGACTGGTGCCGGTTCCGCTGCGTGCACTAGAGCTACAGCGAAACCGCGCCGGCGCGGTCACGATGTGACGGACGTCCGGCGGTTTTAGCAGGGCGCAGAGCAGCGGCACCCACGCGAAGCAGCGCATGCTGGTCGAGCCCTGAGGCTGCACGCCGCTGAGGGTCGCGCTCCGCAGCCTAGCCGCCGTCTACGCCGCGGCCGTCAACGTCAGCCCACTCCCCTCACCGCCGCATCCGCTTCCCCACGCTCTCCGCATCGTCATAGCACACCGCCGCCTTGCGCCCCGTTCCCGTCGCCGGCACGACGCCCGACGTGACGCCGCAGAACACCAGCGATCCCCAGTCGTCAAAGTCCGTCATCGCGCCGT
>CAITYF010000011.1 GCA_903896545.1 uncultured Myxococcales bacterium
CGGTCTTGCCGGTCCAGTAGTCGCTGGCGAGAGCGCCCGAAGGGCCGGAGGCTCCGATGCCCGCGGCGCCGTTGCTCACAGCGGTCGCGGAAGTGCCGGGGCCGCCCGCAGCGCCATTGTTGCCGCCCGCGCCGCCGCCGCCGCCTGCAACGCCGGCGGCAGACGAGCCGCCGTTGTTGCCGGACCTCGCGCTGTAATTGCAGCAGGGACAAGTCGTATCCATCGTGCCGCCCGAGCCTCCGTCGCCACCGGCCGTGCCACTGGCACAGCTTGCGTTGCTTGCGCCGCCGCCAGCCGCGCCTCGCGTGGAGCTGTCGCAAATGGCGCCGTTTTGACCCGCGTTTCCGCCCGTGCCGCCGGTCGGCGCCGCGCTCAGCGACGCGTCAATGCCCGAATTCCCAATCAAGCCCGCAGCGCCGTTGCCCTGCAAGAGGTCGCAGCGCTTAATCGCCAAGCGGTTCGCGTCTTTGGCGTGAACGACGTAGCTCGACTTGCCGTTGAGGCCGTCGTAGCCAGCCGCGTCCACGCCCACCAGCACGAGGTCGGAGAGTTGAGCTTCCGTCGCCCGCACTTTGACGACCATATATTGCTGGTCCGCGGCGTCCAAGCCGCCGTGAATCGTCACTTTGTGCCCAGGAACGTTGCGATCCGCCCGCACCCAGGCGCTGTTGAAGCCGCCAAAAACGCGCACGCCGGACTTGGCGATTGTGAAGCCGGTGTAGGAAGCGACGTCGGCCATCACGTAGATGTCCTGCATCGTGCCAGTCGCCAGGCTCACCGCGAAGGCGATCGTCTTGCATGGCGCATCCTTCGTGCACGCGCCGCTGTCCACGCCCGTTTGCGCGACGAACAAGGCGCCCGCGATCGTCCCGTCGATGCCGTCGCAGTTTTCATCCGCGAACTTCTCGTCGGGCTGCTCGTACTGCCCGTACGTCAACACAGACGCGTAGCTGTCGGCAAAACCGGACGCGCCGTTGCACTTTTTCACTGAGCCCGCGCACGCGCCCAATTGGTTGCTGTTGAGCGGATAGCTCTGGATGTCGTCGACCTGACCGTTGCAGTTGCCGTCCAAGCCGTCGCAGACCAACTCGCCGCTGCCGCTTTCGTAGCTTGGGCCGTACTGGGCCGCCTGACACGCGCCCCATTCGCCGGCCACGCACTCGCTGCCCGCGTGGAGGCTGCCCGCACAGACGCCCTGCTGCTTCTCACACGGGACGACTTCAATGCTGGCGTCCGCGCCGTCCAACTGGCCGTCGCAGTCGTTGTCCGTGCCGTCGCACACTTCCGGCGTGACGTTGGCCTCACTCGCGCACGTCAATCCGGTCTTGGCCGCGTTGCAGGTCGTGACGCCGCCCGCGCAAGCGCCCACGCCACACGCGGTGCCGGCGCCTTGCACGCTGACGCCGTTCAACTGTCCAAAACTGAAGTCTTCGTCGGAAGCGCCGTCGCAGTCGTTGTCCTTGCCGTCGCAGCTGGTTTCGCTGTTCACCTCGTAATCCGCTGCCTGTGCGAGGTAGTCGCTCGCGGCACACGCTTGCCACGCGCCGTCCTGGCACAGCGCTGCGGGGTGTTTGCTGCCCGCGCACACGCCCGCTTGGGTTTCACAAGCAGCGGCGATGAGGTCCGGGTCGTTTGCGTCGGTCAATCCATCGCAGTCGTTGTCGATGCCGTCGCAGACCTCGCCCGCGCTCGCCGCGGACGTGTCGCACATCGTCTCTGTGCCGTTCGGCGCGCAGATCGTCTGGCTGCCTTTGCACGCACCCACGCCACACGCCGCGCCTACGCCGATCGCGATGCTGCCGTCTGGGCTGACAAACGCGAAGCCCTCGTCGGTCTTGCCGTTGCAGTTGTTATCGGCCCCGTCGCACAGGGTTTCGCTGCTGGTGGTGTAGGTGCTGGCGGACGCGACGTAGTCCGAATCCGTGCACGCCAGCCACGCGCCATCCACGCAGCGCTTAGCCGCGTGGACTGAGCCGCTGCACACGCCCGACTGGTTGCCGCACGGCGCGAGTGTCAGGCTGCTGTCGGCGCTGTCCGTCGTGCCGTCGCAGTCGTTGTCGAGGGTGTCGCACACTTCCGCGCTCGTCGCCGTCGCGGTTGTGCAGAGCGTCGTGGCCTTGTCCGGACTGCAGATCGTGACGCCGCCCGCACACGCGCCGGTGCCACACGATTCGCCCACGCCCGCGATCGCGCTGCCGTCTGGGCCGTTGACCGTGAAGTCCTCGTCGCTTTTGCCGTCGCAGTCGTTGTCCGCGCCGTCACACAGGGTCTCCGTTCCGCTGTTGTACGCTGCGCCGCCGGCTTGGATGGCGACCGCCGTGTAGTCGTCCGCCGTACACGCCGTCCACGCGCCCGCGACGCACTGCGCCGAGACGTGTTGCGCGCCGCTGCAGACGCCCGCGATCAGTTCGCACGCGGCGAGGACCAGCTTGGCGTCGTCGCCGTCCGTTTTGCCGTCGCAATCGTCGTCCTTGCCGTCGCACACCTCGGCCGCGCCGGGGAAGATCACCGCGTTCGCGTCGTCACAGTCGTCCCCGATGACCGCCGTGAATTTGCCTACCGGTCCGCACAGGCACTGCGTCGTCGCGCCGCCAAAGCCGTCCGTGTCGCTGTCCAGGAACCACGTCGTGCAGCCCGTCGCGCCGGCGTCATCGGTCGTGCCGTTGCAGTCGTTGTCCAAGCCATCGCAGAGCTCCTTGGCGCCCGGATAGACCACGGCGTTCGTCGGCGAGCAATCCAGCGCGTTGATGACGCCGTCTCCGTCGATATCCGGCTCGACACAGTCCGCCGTGCCGTCGTTGTTCAAGTCCGGAAAGCCGGGGTCGGTCTTGCCGTCACAGTCGTTGTCCACGCCGTCGCAGATTTCTGCCGCATCGGGGTGAACGGCTGTCTGCGCGTCATTGCAGTCGCCGCCCGTGGTCACCCCGCCGGGGTTGGCGCAGAGGCAGCCCAAATTCGTGCTGCCAACACCGTCGCCGTCGCCATCCTTGTAGTAGGTCACGCAGCCAACCGCGCCGGCGTCGTCGGTCTTGCCGTCACAGTCGTCGTCGGTGCCGTTGCACGTTTCCGTCGCAGGCGCTGGGGCATCGCACGCTGTCAGCCCGCTGGACTCGCACTTGCGGCCGCCACTGCAAGTGCCCAGATCGTTGCTCACCGTGCACGTCGTGGCGGCGCCTTTGAAGACGGCAAGCTTGGTGCAGCTGCATTCCCCGGTTGTACGCACGCACTGCTTGCCCTGACCCTGTTGGCCTTTGGCGTCCTCGCACGTGTGGTCGGTCGGGCAGTCGCTGTTTTGCGCGCACTTGGCGCCGCAGAACTGGCCGGCCGCGCCGTAGCTCAAGCAGAGCGCTTCCTTGTCGATGCCGCTGCACTCCACGTCCGTCTTGCACGGCGCGCACAGGGCCAACTGCTTGGGCATGCACACGAACGTCGCGTCGACGCCTGGTGCCTGCAGGCACGCGTAGCCAATCGGGCAGCAGGTCGTGCAGTCGGTTGTGCAGATCTTGCCTTCGGGACCGTCGACGCAAACGGCGCTGTCGCAGTCGGCGTTGGTCGTGCAGGCTGCGCCGGGCTCGCCGGGCGCGGGGTTCTTGGGAAACTCGCAGTTGCTGGTGACTTCGCTCGCATCCGTCGGCGTCGCGTCGCCCGTGTCGACCACTTCGCCGTCTGCGTTTGCGTCCGTCGTTGCGTCCGTCAGTTTACCGTCGCTCGGGGCGTCGCCAACGCCAACGTCGGACTTCTCTGCGTCCAGCTTGATGCCCGTGTCGCCCAGGCCCGTGTCATCCGTCGCCGACCCTGGATCGGTTGCAGCTGGCGAACCGCACGCCATCAGGAGCGCAACGAACCCAAGCACCGTACAGAGCGAGAGGCGGGATTTTGCAGTCAGCATTGGCAGCCTTTTGGGGCGTCTGACCCCAAGTCGGTGGTCCACGGGCGGACACATACAGCCTACAACTTACACCGCAACTTCGAGAGATAGAACTATCTAGTGACAAAAATGTGTCGCGCACCTCACGGAAGGCGTGATGTTCGCTGGCAAACGTGATCAGTGAGGCTACTGTGCCAGTTCCGGCGCTGGTGGCTCAGTGGTTACGGACTGGTGCCCGTCGGCGCGCAGGAGGAAACGCCCGCGCCTGTGATGGTGTAGCCGATGTTGGTCATGACCTGGGTGGCCACGCCCGTCGCCGCGTTGAGCTTCCAGACGTTGGTGGACGGGTCCATGATGCTTTGAAAGAACAGGTAAAAATCGCCGCCCCATTGGGCAAACGCCCAGGCCTGGGTGTTGGAAAAGACGCTGGCGGGCAGAGGCCACGACTTCAAGGTCGTCGCCTTGGCGTTGGTCTTGTCGATCTGGCGGACGCTGGGTGAGGTGCCGTCGGGGAAGAAGCCGAAGAGTTCGCCCTTGCCGTTGCCGGTCAGGTCTGCGCCGCCGACGAAGTCGATCGTCCCGATTGACGTCACGCCCATGCCAGGGAACGCGATGCTGCCGAGCTTGTTCTTGACGGTTTGGAACGTGCTTGCCGACGCGCCGGCGATGTAGAGCGTTTCATTCTGACTGCCGTACCCGTCCGACGAGAAGCCCATGCCAAAAAGCTCGATGCCCTGTGAATTCGGCACGTACGTGGTCGACTGACACGAAGCGTCCAGCGTGCTGACCTTGAAGATGCCCAAGCCCTTGGTCGTGAATGTGCCGCCCTGATAGAGCACCCACGCGTTGGCCTGACGATCGACCGACATCGAGAACGGCGTGCCGCTCACGTTGCAGTTCAGCGTCCCGACGACCTTCAGCGTCAGCGTGTCCGGCGTGAAGCTCAGGAGCTTGTTCTCTTTGGAGACCACGTACACGATCTTCGCGCGTTCGTTGCAGTTGGAAGGCTCGCCACCGGTGTCGCTGTCGGTCGTCGTGTCCGGATTGTCGAAGAACCCGTCCAGGTCGCCGGCGTCGTCGGTCGAGAAGCTGTCGTCGATGCCGATGTCGTCGCTACCCGTCGCGTCCTTGTCCGTGCCCAGCGCGTCGTTGTTCGTCGTGCCGCCGTCGTTGCCGCCGATCACGTCACCGTCGACGGTTTCACCGCCTTTGGTGTCGGTGTTGAAGCCGATGCAGCCAGCGGCCGTTGGGGCATCGCAGCCTTTGACGTCGGGCGCGATGTAGACGCCACCGCCGCCACCGCCGCTTGAGGCGGAACAGGCGAACAGGAACACAAGTGCGAACACGGGAAGGAAACGGCGCATGACAACTCCGAGGTGGAACCGCTTGAACAATACCCTTCCGGGGCGTCGCGCACAACGTTGCGCTGTCGCCAAAAAGCTGTGGTAGGATACAGTTCGGTGACAGCTTCTGCAGGAGGCCGAGATGGCAGCGCGCGACAACGACATCATCTACGATTGGAACGAGATCAAGCGGCACGCGCCGCCGGTTCAGCACAAGTTCAAGCTGGTCGACGAGACGCTGCGCGATGGCATTCAGTCGCCGTCCATCACCAATCCGCACATCGATGCCAAGCTGGAAATCCTGCATTGCATGGAAGCGCTGGGCATTGAAGTCGCGGACATCGGTTTGCCGGGCGCGGGCGCGCAGGCGGTGGCTGACGTGACGCGGTTGGTCGAAGAGATCCGCGATCAGAAGCTGAAAATCGAGCCGAATTGCGCGGCGCGGACGCATCAGGCGGATGTGCAGGCGGTCGTCGACATCTCGCAGAAAACCGGCGTGGCGATCGAAGTTTGCGGCTTTCTGGGCAGCTCGCCAGTCCGGCAATTGGTGGAGAACTGGGAAGTGCCGCACATGACCAAGCTGGTCACGGACGCGACGGATCTGGCGGTGAAGAACGGGCTGCCGTTCTCGTTTGTGACGGAAGACACGGTGCGCTCGCATCCCGACACGCTGCGAACGCTGTTTAAGGCGGCGATCGATCACGGCGCGACGCGGCTGATTCTCTGCGACACGGTCGGCCACGCAACGCCGGATGGTTTGTATAACCTTTTGGAATTCACGCGCAAAGTTGTCGATGAAACCGGCGCCAAGGTCGAATTGGACTGGCACGGACACAACGACCGCGGCTTGTCGCTGACACTGTGCCTCTCCGCGTTGGAATTCGGCATCGACCGCGTACACGGCACCTGCTTGGGCGTGGGGGAACGCGTGGGCAACGCGAGCATTGACCAGACGCTCCTGAACCTGAATTTGCTCGGCGTCATCGACCGCGATTTGCGTGCCTTGCGCAAGTACGTGGACACGGTCAGCAAGTACTATGGCGTTGAGATTCCCTATAACTACCCTGCCTTTGGCAGCGATGCGTTCCGTACAGCGACGGGCGTACACGCCGCTGCGATCGCCAAGGCGTTGATGATGGGCCGCCGCGATCTCGCGGATCGCGTGTACTCGTCGGTTGCGGCGAGCGAAGTGGGCTGCAAGCAGTTGGTGGAAATCGGGTTCTACAGCGGTAAAGCGAACGTGCAGGTGTGGCTGATTGAGCACGAACTGGAAGTGACCGAGCCGCGCATCCAAGCGATCCTGGCGCAGGCAAAGGTCAGCACGGCGACGCTCACCGACGCGGAGATTCTGCAGACGCTGGCGAACGCCGGACTGCTGGACGGTGCGCGGCCTCATTCGCAACCCGCGGCGGTTTGACCGCAGATGCCTACCGTCGGCGATTTGCCCATTCTCGTCATTGGCTTGGACCCCGTTGGACAGGCGATTGTCCACCGCCTTCACGCGCTGCGTGTGCCCGTTCGCGTGGCGCTTTCGCCGTCGGAGCGTGCGCGGCACGGGGCGGTGCTCGACACGCTGGGCGTGGAAACGCTGGAGGTGAGCGAGATTTGGCAGAACGACTTCGCGAAGTTGGAACTGTCGCGCCACGGCGCGGTTGTCCTGGCGGGCGATGACGACGCCGAGAACGTCGATGCCTGCCTGGTCGCGCGGCGCTGCTGCGGTGAGGTGCCGATTGCCGTGCGGGTGTCGGATCAGACCCTCGTCCGGTTCTTGCGCATGACGGTGCCGCACGTGGACGCCTACTCAATGGGCTCGACGACGGCTCCGGTCGCGGCCGAACTGGCGATGCAGATCCTCGCCAAGCGCGCGCCCGTGACCCAGGACCCGGCGTTGCCCAAACGGGCGCGTCCGTCGCAGGTGTCGCGCGCCAGTCAATTGCTGTTGAGCCTGCTGCTCGCCTGCATGCTGTTGGTTCCCGTGATCGCGATCGCCTACCAGCGGTTCTTGCAACTCACCTTCCTCCGTGCGTTCGTGCTGGCGTGGCGCAATCTGCTGGCGAGCGGGCTGGAGGATACTGTGCTCGGTCACGGTCCGCCTTCGATGCGTGCAGCCTCCTTCGTGCTGTCCATCGCAGGTCGCGTGATCCTCGCGTGTCTGACGGGGCTCGTTGTGGACTGGCTGATTACCCGGCGTTTTGCGCCGCTGTTGGCGAGCATGCCCGTGAAATTGCGCGATCACGTGGTGGTTTTTGGTGCAGGCAACGTCGGTGCGCGCGTCGCGGAACTGCTGCACAAGCGCAAGATCGCCGTGGCGGTCGTGGAGTCGTCTGGCACCTTGCGCAACGTGCAACGCCTGCGGTCGCGAGGCATTCCGGTCGTGGTCGGCGACGCGACCGTCGACGAAACGCTGGACTTGGCGAACGCGTGGCGGGCAGGCTTGTGCTTGGCGCTGACGAACTCGGATGCGGTTAATTTGCACGTGGGTCTGCAGTTGGCGGATCGCAAGTTCGGGGTGCCCGTCGTTGTGCGCTTGTTGTCGCCCGAATTGAGCGCCTTGGTCGCGGATCAGTCCGCGATGACGCCGGTCTCACCCGTCGCAGAAACCGCGAGCCACGTGTGTCGCACGGTGACACACATGCGCGCGGACCGCCTGAAACACCGCGATGACGCAGTGCAAATGGCAGAGCCCGTACGCAACACTGGACGCTACGCAGGCGCGGAATTTGAGCCAGCGCCGATCGGCGCGGAATCAGCCGTCGTCGAGGTGCCGGCGGCGGCGTCAACAGGCGAGGAAACCGATGCTGAAACGCGCATTTGAACTGCTGGTGGCGCTTCTGATTGCGACTCCCGCATTTGCCGCGGAGCCAGTCGGACTCGCCGTGGGTGCGACGACGACACAGCCGCCGACGGATGCTGATTTGGAAGAATCCTGGGCACGCGTGCTGCTGCGCGCCAATCCGGGACCGTTTCAGTACTGCGCCTATGAGATTACCGCACGCGGCAAAGCCGGAGTGGCCTCGCACGTTCGCGGTGTGATGGGCCGCAAGGACGCCGAGACGCGGACCGAGCTGCTGACGCGAACCGCGCTGCGTAACGTCTTGGGACAACTGCGGGATCTGGGCATGCTCGAAATCGCGCACCCGGAGTTGCCGTGGCGTCAGCCGGTGGCCGCGCCGCCGCCAAAACCAGTCAAAACGAAGGCAAAAGCGCGCGCCATAGCCGCCGCTGTCCTCGCGCCACCGGATCCGTTGTGGACGCCGGATTCGTCTTCTGTGCCGATCTACGAAGTGTCGTTTCGTCTCGCCGGCAAGGAAAACACGTTTCTTGTCGTCGATCCGGCCAACCAGACCGACCACCGTTATGCGGATTTCATTCGAATCGTCAGGCAGTTCGCGATCGGATCGGCCGGGGAAATTGGCTACCACGCGCCGACGGGTGATGAAGGTCGCCAAGGCTACCTGTTTGTCGACAGCGTGCCGGGTTCGGTCGTGACGGTGGACGGCGCGCCGTTGGAAGGGGAAACGCCGATTCTGGCGTATCCGGTTGGTGCAGGTCGGCACACGGTGGTGCTCGAAAACAAGCTGCACAAGCTGACCAAAGAGGTCAAAGTACTCATTCAACCGGGCGTGACGACGTCGATTGAAATCGATCTCCGCTAACGATTCTGCCCCATCGAGCCCGATGTCCGTGCACCCTGCTCACATGCTCGCCACGCTGCGGGAGCCCGATGTTCGCCTGCGTTGGCTGGCGCAGTGGCTGCGTGAAGCGGACCCGGACGACGCTGTAGCGGCGTTGGAGGAAGCGGCCCAGTCGGCAGCGCTCGGGAATGCCCGCGAACTTCACTTGACGTTTGTCTATCTGCTGCTGCACGTGCGTCCGCGCCCAGACCTGCCGGGCGGACCTCTACCGCCGCCGGACCGCCGCTTGGTGCTGCCCGATCTGCGCGTGGCGCAGCTCATCGGCGCCGCGCATCGTCGCGGTTTGCAGTGGACGTCGTGGCTGCTACGCGAGTCGTTTCGCCCGCCGCTTCTCTCTGAAGGCTACCTGATTCCGCTGCATCCGAGCGTCGAAAAGATTGCGCTTGGCGTGCGGAAGGAGCGCGCGCGCGTCCCAGATCTGGAGGTGCTGACGCCGCTCCTGGCGGATTCGACGCCCGCGGTGATCCAGATCCTTGCGGAGAATCCGCGCGTTTTGGAGGCGCACGCGCTGCTCATCGCGACGTTGCGGCCGACGCACCCCTACGCGCTGCAGGCGCTGTTGCTGCACCAGCGCTGGTTGACAAATGTCAAGGTTGTCGAAGGCGTGGCCCGGAGCGAAGCGGCGCCGCCGTGGTTGGTCTTGGCGCTGACGCCGCTCTTGCCGCGCCCCGTGCAATTGGCCATTGCGAACCTGCCGCGGATCAATCAGGAAGTGCGCGAGCTGTTGGCGCGCTGGCTGAATTTGGGCGACATCGTCATCGCAGCGCCGACGATCCAGCGGCGTGACCCGAATCCCGGAATTTTCGCCGTGCGCGAGGTCGATCTGGCCAACGCGGAGGATTTGCAGGACACCGTCGTCGTGATTCCGCCGCTCGCGCCGCCGTCACCCAAGAAGCGGCGCGCGGCGAGCACGACACAGAAGCCCACACGCAAAAATCCAGAAAAGCCTTAGCCCTATCGCCTACTCGTACACGAACCAGAGCGGGCCTGGAAAGAGCCATGCGAGCGCGGATTGCTGGCGGTCGCGCCAATTTTCCCAGTTGTGGCCGTCGCGCGCCTCGTCGTAGCGTACTTCCAGCCCGTGGGACTGCAGAAACGGCACCATCGAGCGGTTTTCGTAGATGAGCGACTCGTACGTGCCACACGACATGTAGACCTTTTCAGCGGGACGACCTGGATTTTCGCGGAACGCGTTGACGAATTCGACGACGCGGTCAAAAGCCGGACCGCGCTTGTTTTCACCAATATCGGTGAACGCGAACGAGCCGCTCTGCAAGAGCAACTTGCCAAAAACGCCGGGATAGCGCCACGCCGTGGAGAGGCTCGCGACGCCGCCGAAGCTGGCGCCCATAAGGCACCGCTGCGCCGGGGTCCCAAAAACCGGGTAGTTCCGCTCCATGAACGGCAGCACCTGCTCGACGATGTACTCCGCGTGGTGCGGGTCGTTCGGGTACTCGTCCATCCGATTCTTCGGGTGGGTAAGCGCGACGATGAGCGGCGCGACTTCCAGGCGGTGGATCAGGTTGTCCAGCACCGTCTTCAGGCGGGCAAACCGCAGGTAGTCGCCGCCGTCGTGCACGATCAGCAGTGGATAGCGCCGCGTCTCGCGGTAACGCGCGGGCAGGTACACGGTCAGCGGGCGGGGGCCGCCAAACGCTGTGTTGTTCAGGATCAACTCGTGCATCGAGCCCTGGCGTGCGTCTGGATCGTGCTGGCACCAATCGGGAATCTCGTACCCTTCACCCTGACAGACGGAATTGGCACCAAAGGGATCGTGCGCGATGTTTGGGTTCAACGGGTCGCGAATCCATTGACCATGGCCGCCGCGCACGACGTCAAACTTGTACTCAAAACGCGAACCGCGCGGCAGGTCGATGGTCAGGTACCACAGATCCGTGTGCGACAAACGATGAAACGGCTGCGCGCTGGCGAGACCAAAGACCCAGTGGCGCAAGTGCACCGCGTCGGCGTGTCCGCGCCATACGAACGTGACGTGCGCGCCCTCGATCAGCGGAAAACGATTGTGGCGAATGAACGCGTCGATCGCGCGGCTATCGAGCCCTGGCTGGCGTTCCAGCTGCTGAATGGCGAGGATCATGGGGCCTCCACGCTGGCGGGAACGGTATGGCCGTCGCGGTCGATGCGGAGCGTGCCGTCGGTGAACTGCCAGCTGCGACCGGTCAGGCGACCGCGGCTGCCCGCGTCCAAGCAGATGCAATCGGCTGGGGCAAAACGCCGGGAAAAGAGCGCCATGCGCGCGTTGTCGTCCAGCTTCAAGCGTGAAGTCGCGTGGGGCAGGGCGACGATACCGGGCGCGAGTCCGAGGCCGACGTCGAGGATTTCGGCGTTGCCGGCGCCTTCCGGCGGCCGATCGTGAAACGCGATGAGACGCTCGGTCAGCACCATTGCGCCGGCGGACCAAGCGAGGATCGGCTTGTCGATCATCCCCGACGCCACGTCCAAGAGCCGCATGCGGCCGATCAACGTCGAAACGTGGCCTCCGGCGATCGCGACAGCGTCACATTCTGCCAAAATACCCTGCACCTCAGCACGATGCTGCGCCAAGGCGCGCCGTTCGCCCGGCAGTTCCTGCTGCTCAAAAACGTCGTGCACGTCGCGAATGCGGCGCAAGTGGTGTGCGTCCAGGGCGCGCAGTTGTTCAATTGTGTCAGCGCGTTCCGGCTCGACGATTTCCGGTGGGCCGGCGCGCGTCATCAGCATGGACGCCGACGCCATCAAGTGGTCGAGCCGCAGGCGGTAGATGTCTTGCAGCTGACGGAGACTGTCTTGGCGGCGGCGATGTGCTGAAAATAGCTGACGATCTTGCGCGAAAACGTCGTCCGTCCGTGCGTGCAAACGCAGGTTCACCGCCCGATTCCCCAGCGCCGCTGAGAGTTCGTCGTCCTCCGCTTCGCGCTCTTGCCAGCCAGCGGTGATGGTCGCGATTCGCCCAGAAAGTCCAAGCAAACGAAGTTCTTCCGTCACGGTAATGACGTGCCGCTGCGGCCCTAGCACCACGACTCTGCGCATACTTCTCCTCAGAACCGAACACACGAACCGCGCCGACCTGTCTGTTCTTTGGCCGACCCGCGCGGAGTGTGCCAGACTCAGCGCGGGAGAGTACCTCGTCTTTGCGGAGTTCACATGCATGTCATTCTGGTTGCCCCTCATTTTCCCGCCAATCAGCGGCAGTTCGCCCGCGCACTGAAGTCGGTTGGCGCCTTCGTGACCGGCATCGGTGAAGCCGCGCCGCAACACTTGGACAGCGAACTGCGCTCCTGGCTGGGCGCGTACGAGCAAGTGCCGTCGGTTTGCGATGACGACGCGATGTTGCACGCCGTGCGCAAAATTCAGGCGCGCGGTTGGGTCGACCGGCTGGAAACCACGGTGGAGTCGCACATCCTGACGGCCGCGCGCGTGCGCGAACGCACCGGAATTCCGGGGCTGACGGTGCAGCAGGCGATCTTGTGCCGCGACAAGCCGACGATGAAGGACTTTCTGCGCGAGAAGGGCGTTGCGACGGCGGCGTCGGGTGCGGCTTCGACGCTGGCGGATGTGCAGGAATTCGCCAAACGCGTTGGCTACCCGCTGATCCTGAAGCCGCGCGCGGGCGCCGGCGCGCAGGACACCATGAAGGTCGACAGCGACGCGGACTTGCCGGCAGCGGCGCGGGCGATGCAGCTGGATCGCGGCGGTTCAGTCGCGATGGAAGAGTTCATCGAAGGGCATGAAGGCTTCTACGACACGCTGACGATTGACGGCGTTGTGCAGCACGAATTCATCTCGCACTACTACCCGAACGTGCTGGACGCGATGCGCACGCGCGCCGTGTCGCCTTACATCATCACGACGAATCGCGTGGCGGCGCCCGGCTACGACGAAGTCAAGAAGATGGGGCACGACGTCATTGCCGCGATGGGCTTAGGCACGACGGCGACGCACATGGAGTGGTTCTTTGGCCCCAAGGGGCTGAAGTTCGGCGAAATTGGCGCGCGTCCGCCTGGCGTGTGCACGTGGGACATCTATTGTGCGGCCAACGGAATCGACCTCTACCGCGAGTGGGCGGCAGCGATCGCGCACGGACGGGTCTTTGACAAGCCCAGCCGCCAGTTTTCAGCTGGCTTGATCGCGCTGCGACCAGAACGCGACGGGCACATTGTTGGCTATGAAGGTGCGGATCTGTTGCAGAAGCAGCTGGGGCAATGGGTCATTGACGCGTATCTCCCGCCGGCCGGGACGCGGACGCAGCCGGTGGAGGCTGGCTACATGGCCAACGCTTGGGTGCGGATGCGCCATCCGGACTACGACACGCTGCGTGAGATGTTGGACTACGTCGGACGCACGCTGCGGGTGCTCGCGCGCTAAGGGTTTGTCATGAAAGTTGTGTTTATCTCTCCGCATTTTCCCCACGAGATGCCGCGCTTCACGCGTGGACTGGCTGAGGTCGGTGCGCGCGTCTACGGGCTGGGTGATGTGCCGCTTGAGCAAATTCCCGACGAAACCAAGCGCTGGCTGACTGATTACATCCAGGTGCCATCGTTGGGCGACGAGGAAAGTGTGGTTCGGCACTCGATTTCAGCGCTGCGGCGGCTGCAGCCCGACCGGATCGAGTGTCTCTGGGAAGTCGGCGTTGAACTGGCGGCGCGGCTGCGCGCGGAACTCGGTATTCCGGGCTTGAGTCCGCAGGACGCGCGCGACTTCCGCGACAAGGACCGCATGAAGGCGCGCTTGGACAAGGCCGGCCTGCGCGTGCCCAAGCACTACCGCGTTTTGTCGCTAGCCGACCTGCACCACGCGATCCGGTACATCGGTTTTCCGCTGATCATCAAGCCGATCGATGGCGCAGGAACGCGGGACACCTTCAAGCTCACGAGCGAGGCGGACCTTCAGTCGGTGCTGCCGGCGATCCAACACGTGCCGGAAATGATCGCGGAGGAGTTTATCGAAGGCGAGGAATTCACCTTTGATACCGTGTGTATCGAGGGTAAGCCGGTGTTTGAGTCCATCGCGCAGTACCACCCGAACCCACTGCTCTCGCGGACGCTGGAGTGGATCAGTCCGGCGCAGATTGTGCTTCGCGATCCGCATATTCCGGCGCTGGCGGACGCCGTGGCCTTCGGCCGCGACGTGCTGGGTGTGATGGGCATGCAGACAGGGTTTACCCACATGGAGTGGTTCCGCAAGCCGAATGGCGAGGTCGTGTTTGGCGAGATCGCCGCCCGCGCGCCCGGTGGGCGGCTGGTGGATCAGATGAATTACGCGAACGATTTTAACGTGTACCGCGAGTGGGCGCGGGCGGTTTGCTGGCACACCTTTGAGCAGGTGCCGCAGCGCCGCTACCACGTCGCGGCGGTGTTCAAGCGCGCCCAGGGGCACGGGCGGATCACACGGATCGAGGGTTTGCAGGAAGTGAAGCAAGAACTCGGCCCGGCGCTGGTTGTCGACGAGCTCTTGCCGCTCGGCGCGCAACGGCGGGATTGGAAGCAGACGCTGCTGAGTGACGGCGTGCTGATTGCGCGTCACCCGGACCACGACACGCTTGCGCGGATGATGGCGCGGCTGGTGAACGGGGTTCGGCTGTTTGCGGAGTAGGCGGGTGCGGCCCGGACGGTTCTCGCCCTTCGCGCCGGGCCTCCATCGACCCAGCCAAGCCTCCCCCACTTTGCACCCGGCAGTCGCCAGGTACAACACCACCCTGAACCTCAGCGGCGCTGTTTGCGCCTCCGAAGCTCGCGGACCCACGGCGTTTCCGCCGCGCCGCCCTACCGTGGTTGGCAGCGAGCTTGCGCTCACCACCTCCCGGCAGCCAGGTTGTGCGCTCAGACTCTCCCCTCGCGTACGCCGAGGCTCTGCGCCTGAACCGGGACCTAGCTTTGTCCCGTAACCAGGTATTCGCGGATTCCCCACTTTTGCCGCGGCGGACGCGCGAAGATTCTTAGCGTCCCGGCAAAATGTCACAAATCGAGGCCGATTCCCGTGCCGCCATACCAGTTCCAGTACACCCCGCCAACCCACGCCACGCCGGTGCCATCAACCGGTCCCTCGGCGCCAAAGCGCGCGCCTACGCCCCACTTGCGGTTCGGCCGATAGTCGGCGCCGACGTCCACATGCGCCCAAGGCGCGAATCCAACGCCTCCGCCGCTCCGAACCGCAGCACCGACGCCACCACCAATCGATGGAATCCACTGGAGCGCATCGACGACGAACCGGCCCTCGAACGTCACGGCTTGCCTTCCCGCGGGCAGCGCGTTCCAGAGGAGTCGGTCGTGAATGCCAGCGCCGATGGCCCAGAAATCCGTCAGGTCGTAGAGCCAGCGCGCATCCAAGCCGCCCCACGGTCCGTCCGTTGCGGTGCCACCTGCCGCTCCAACGGAGACTTCGTGCTCGCCCTGCGTGGCAAACGCCGCCGGTGCCGATGCCAGCGCCACGACGATGGCTGCTGCCCAAATCGCGCGTTTCATGGCGTCTCCAGCGGTATCCAAAAAGCCTCTTCGCCCACGACTTGAATCGTTCCGCCCGCTTCTTGCAACTTCCGCGCCTTCTTCAGCTTGGATGACGGCGTCGCGGTCTCCAGTTCGTCCGCGCCCACGACGAGCGTCGTCGTCTCCGCAGTCACGCTGTCGCCCGCCAGTCCGCCCAACTTCACCACGCGCGCCTGCGCATCCGAGCGCTTCATCCGCGTTAGTGTGCCGGTGAAGACAACGACTTGCCCAACCAGTGGTCCGTCGCCCGCTTGCGCCTGCTTTCGTTCCAGGGTGACGTGGTGGAGCAACCGATCGATCAGCGTCGCGCTCGCCTCCAGTCCCGCCACGATCTGCTGCGCGGAAACGTCTCCCAGCGAGTGCAACTCGGCGATCTCCGCTACCTGCTTTTGCCGTAGCTCTGACATTTCCCAGCGGTTCGCCAGGATCGTCGCGGCGTGCTTGCCCAACGTCTCGATACCGAGCGCGCGCAGGAACAGCGCTGTTTCCACCGTCCGCGCCCGCTCGACTTCGCCGACCAACTTCTGGGCCAGAATCTTCCCCATCCGCGGCAGTTCCAGCAGATCGCCCGCTTGCAGCGTGTACAAGTCCGCCGCGTCTGTCACCAGGCCGGCCGCCAGCAGTGTGTCGATCACTTTGTCGCCGAAGCCGTCCAACTCCAGCGTTGCGCAGAAGTGCAGCAGCTGCCGTCGGCGCGCGACGATGCACGTGTCCGGCGTCGTGCACACGAGCAGCTCCGTCGTCTTGCCGGTTGCCTTGTTGAACGTCTCGTCCAGTCGCGTCGGACTTCCACAGCTTGGGCACACCGTTGGCGGCTCTACGAGCGCCTGGCCGCCACCCCGCGAATTCTCCAGATGCGGGATCACGCCACCGCGTCGCACGAGTTCCACCGTGTCGCCAATGCGCAGCGCGAGACGCCGCAGATTGGACACGTTGTGGAGCGTCGCCCGCGTCACCGCGGCACCCGATAGTTGAACCGGAACGACGATCGCCACCGGCGTGATCGTTCCCGTTCGCGCGACGGACCACTCGACGTCTTCGAGCGTCGTCAGGCCACTTTCCGCGCTGAATTTCCAGGCAATGGCGTTGCGCGGGTGATGCGCCGTCAAGCCCAGCCGCTGGCCGAGCGCAGTCTCATCCAGTTTCAATACCACGCCGTCGGCTTCAAAATCCTCGTCGGGACGACGCTCGACCCACTCCTGAAACGTGTCGTGCGCCTGCGTCGGGCGAATCCGCGCGTGCGGTGCGGGGGTGAAGCCCAAACGAGCGACGAACGCCAGCTTCTCGGTTTCGGACTTGAACTCAGCGCCTTGGACGTCGTAGGCAAAAAAGCGCAGCTCGCTCGGATCCAACGCGGGGTTCTCCTTGGCCTTCAACACGCCGGCGGCCAGATTCCGCGGGTTGGCGAATTGATCCGCGACGGGCAAGAACGCGCTCAACGGCAGGTACACCTCGCCGCGCACCTCGATCTCCCCACGCGTCCAAAACAGACCTTCGCGCACTTCATTGGGCACGCCGCCCACGCGTCGCAGCGCGTGCGTCACGTTTTCGCCAACCTCGCCGTCACCGCGTGTTGCCGCCAGGCGCAACTTGCCGTCCGCGTCGTAATGAATCGAGCACGCCAGCCCATCGATCTTCGGCGTGAGCACCAGCCACGCTTGCGGTGACGTGCTTGCCCACGTGTCCACGTCGGCGGTCGGGAGCGCCTTCTGGTTGTTCGGCTTGCCCGTCAGCGTTGCGCAGATCCCGCGCAGCCACGCAGCGAATTCGTCGGGTGTGTTGCACTTTTCCAGGGACAACATGGGGCGCTTGTGCGTCACCTTGTCGGTTTCCGCCACGACGGGGGCCGCGCCAACCTGCTGGAGCACTGCGTGGTCCGGCGCCCGTCGCCGCAACTCAGCCACCAGCGCGTCAAAATCGGCGTCGGCAATCTCCGGCTTGGCTTGCACGAAATACAGCTGGTTATGGCGCACGACGGCGTCGGCCAGCTGCGCCGTTGTCAGTTCTTGGGGCTGTGGGAGATTGGACGGCATCATCGTGACTTGTACGAGTGGGGATAGCCTGTTACCTTGCGCGCGTTCGGACCGCGAGACTCCCGGTTTCTGCATCCGGACCGAGCCGCGTCCCCGTAGCTCAGTAGGATAGAGCGTTCGCCTCCTAAGCGAAAGGTCGCGCGTTCGATTCGCGCCGGGGACGCCAAGTGACATTCCCCCGAATTCGCCGCCTCGTTTGCGGCGGCACACATGACGGAACCGAACCACATGACCGAGCCCCACGTCCCGAATGATTCTGAAGCGACCGATGCCCCTGAGGATAAGCCAGCCGTTACGCTGAACGCGCGCTACGTGCCGCAGACCGACCAGCTGTTTGCCGATCTGCCGTTGCCCGAAGAGCTCCAGCGTGGTCTTGCGGACATGGGCTTCATTTACTGCACGCCGATTCAGGCCAAGTCGCTGCCGCACACGCTGCACGGGCATGACGTGGCTGGCCAGGCGCAAACGGGCACGGGCAAGACGGCGGCGTTTCTGTTGACCATCTTCAAGGAACTGTTGGAGACGGATCGGGACCACGACACGGCGCCGCGCGCGGTCATCATCGCGCCGACCCGCGAACTGGCCATCCAGATTGCCAGCGATGCCGAGGAATTGGGCCGCTACTGCGACTTCCGCACGGTCGCTGTTTTTGGCGGCATGGATTGGGAAAAGCAGGCCAAAGTGCTGGAAGGCACGGTCGACATCGTCGTCGGCACGCCGGGTCGCATGATGGACTACATGCGCCGCAAGATGCTCGATCTGCGCCACGTGCAGGTCGTCGTCATCGACGAAGCCGATCGCATGTTTGACATGGGCTTTGTCGCCGACATCCAGTTCATCCTGAGCCACTGCGCCAAGGAGCGCCAGACGCTGCTGTTTTCGGCGACGTTGAGCTACGACGTGATGCGTCTGGCCGCGCGCTACATGCACGAAGTCGTGGAGATCCGCATTGAGCCGGAGAACATCACGTCCAAGACCATCGAGCAGACGCTCTACCACGTCTTGGAACGCGACAAACTGCCGCTGCTGCTGTGGATCCTGGAGGACCTGAAGCCCAAGCGTGCGCTGGTGTTCATCAACACGAAACGCGCGGGCGAGTGGCTTGAATTCAAGCTGTTTCACAACGGTTGGCAGTCGGCGTACATGTCGGGCGACATCGCGCAGAAGAAGCGCTTGCGTCTTGTCGAAGAGTTCCGCGAAGGTAAAGTGGAAGTGCTCGTGGCGACCGACGTCGCGGCGCGCGGGTTGCACGTGGACGACGTGGATCTCGTGGTGAACTACGACATTCCGCTGGATCCGGAAGACTACGTGCACCGCATCGGCCGGACCGGTCGCGCGGGCAACAAGGGACGTGCGATTACGCTGGCGGACGAAGGTCTGGTCGAGAAGCTCGCGCCGGTGGAGAAATACATCGGCCAGAAGATTCCATCCGAGTTGCCGATGCCCGAACAGATGCTGGAAGACCTGAGCCCCTCGTTCCGCGAAACCATGCGCGCTCAGGGCAAGATTCCTGGCGGCGCCAAGGGCAAGAAGCGCCGTCGCTGAGCGCTCGTACCGCAGCAATTCTGTGACAGTTCGCGATCAGTTCCCCTCGCGTCTCAGCTTCTGCTTGACCGACCGGTAATCCCGGCTAGTCTCCAGACGCCCCGCGATTGGGCACGTCTGGGTGGAGGAAGCGTGGCGCAAGATCTGACTTTGGGTGTTGAAGAGGAATTCCAGATCATCGATCCGGAGACGCGTGAACTGAAAAACGTGATCTCGGAGATGATCGAGTCGCAGACGCATCTGGACGACATCACGTTGCAGCCGGAACTGCATCAGTCGGTCGTGGAAGTGGCGACGGGCATCTGCGAGGACATCCACGCTGTGCGCCGCGACGTCATCAAGAATCGCGCGTCGGCGGCGCGGATCGCGTCCCGCGTGGGCGTGCGTATCGCTGCCGCGTCGACGCATCCGTTTTCCTTGTGGGAACATCAGGAAATCAGCGACAAGGAGCGCTACATCCAGAGCGTCGATGAGATGCAGGACGCCGCGCGCGGCAACCTGATCTTCGGTCTGCACGTCCACGTCGGCATCAACGACAAGGATCTGGCGATCGACGTCTACAATCAGGCGCGTTACTTCCTGCCGCACCTGTTGGCGCTCTCTGCCAGCTCGCCGTTCTTCAACGGTCGCAGGACCGGCATGGCGTCCTCGCGCACGCTCATCTTCAAGCGGTTGCCGCGCACGGGCATCCCGGAGCGGTTCTACTCGTACGCGGAATTTGAGAGCTTCATCAACACGTTGGTGGAAACCGGCTGCATCGACAACGGCCGCCGCGTGTGGTGGGACTTGCGCCCGCATCCGACGTATTCCACTTTGGAATTCCGCATCTGCGATCTGCCGACCTTGGTCGACGACGTCGTTGCGATCGCTGCGCTCGTGCAGGCGATTTGCGCCAAGATGATCCGCCTGCGCAAAGCGAACCTGTCGTTCAATCCGTATCGCGTGGGCATGCTGGAAGAGAACAAGTGGCGCGCGGCGCGGTATGGCGTCAAGGGCAAGCTGATCGACTGGGGCAAGAAGAAGGAAATTCCGTTCACCGATCTCGCTGAGCAGCTCATCGAGTTCGTGGACGAAGTGCTGGATGAGCTCGGTTCTCGCAAGGAAGTAGAGCACATCCTGACGATCGTGAAGCGCGGGACGTCCGCAGATCGGCAGTTGGAAGTGTTTGAGCGGACGGGCGGCGATTTGAAGGCCGTTGTGGACTCGATTCTTGCGGAAACGATGGAAGGCGTTATCTAATGGCCTGAAAATGCTGATTGTTTTCTGATTATCGCGTCACATCCCGTTTGCTTCCTGTAGACTTTCGTCCGTCCGCCAGCTGCTGGCCAACGGAGTTCCCCGTGACGCGTCTCGCTCCTGCTCTGTGCTTTTTTGTCCGCATTTTCCCTGTCGCCGCGCTCGTTTTTCTCGTTGCCTGCGGCAGTGATACGTCCGGATCGGGGGCGGCGACGGCAGACGCGACACCGACGGACGACGTCGCTACGCTCGCGGACACGACGACCACCGGTGTTACGTTTCACAAGGACGTCGGGCCGATTCTGCAGGCGAAGTGCCAAGGCTGCCACAGCGGCACGGGCATCGCGCCGTTTGCCTTGGTCAGCTACGATGATGCCAAGACGCGCGTGGAGAGTTTGATCGCGTCCATCGACAGCCAGACGATGCCACCATGGGGCGCGCGGGAAACCGACGAGTGCAAGCCGCGTTTTGGTTGGCAACACGACCTGCGCGTCACGCCAACGGAGAAGGCGACGCTGGACGCGTGGCTCGCGAATGGCACGCCGGAAGGCAATGCGGCGGACGCGCCCAAGACCAACGCGGCGCCGACCTTGGCGCTGGCCAACGTCGACCTGACCGTCAAGCCAGCGAAAGCGCACGTGACGTCGGGTAAGGACGATCAACTGCGCTGCTTCATTATCGATCCCAAGCTGACCGAGGCGAAGTGGCTCAACGGCATCCAGATCATTCCGGGTAACCCGCTCGTGGTGCATCACGCGCTTGTATTCATGGACCCGACCAATGAAAGCGCCAAGCTGGGCGACGCGGATGGAGAATACGACTGCTTCGGCGGTCCGGGCATCTCCGGCAAGCTGATCGAAGCGTGGGCGCCAGGCGCCGTTCCCTTGGAATTCCCAAGCAATGTGGGCACGCCGATTCCGGCTGGCACCAAGTTCGTGATGCAGATTCACTACCACCCTGCGGGAAAGACGGCGGATCCGGACACGACGCAGATTCAGGTGCGGTTCAACAAGTCGGCGCCGGAGTGGACGGGCGCGAGCGTGCTGATCGGCAATTTTGGCTCGGCGAACGAGAACGGCGGGACGTTGCTGCCCGGTGACGATGACGGTCCAAATGGCGTGGAGTTCGTCATTCCGCCCAACAAGGCCGCACACAACGAGACGATGCGCTTTGCGTTTCCGGGTCAGTTGAATGGCAAACCGCTGCCGGAATTGCACGTGTACGGCGTGGGTACGCACATGCACTATGTGGGTCGCGACATGAAAGTGTGGGTGGACCGCGCGTTTGCCGCGCCCGCTTGCACCAGCGCGCAGCTGGATCCGCTCCTGGCGTGCACGCAGAAGAACTGTCCCGGCGCTACGGGCGGCGATTTGGTGACCTGTGCGACCAAGTCGTGTGCGACGGAAGCGGCGGCGCTCCAAGGCGCCTGTGGCGACTGCATCAAGGCGGGCGTGATCGGCGGCGCTGCGGTTGCAGACCTGAAGGCGTCGTGCGAAAAGGTACAGGAGAAGCCGGCGACCATTACGGATCCGGCGTCGGAGTGCTTTGTGCAAACGCCCGCGTGGGACTTCGACTGGCAGCGCATCTACAACTACGACGCGCCGATCGAGCAGTTGCCGATTCTCCGCGCGGGCGATTCGCTAGGCATGCGCTGCACGTACGACAACACGTTGAAGAATCCCGCCGTCAAGTTGGCGCTGGAGCTGAAGGGCTTGACGGAGCCGGTCGCCGTGAAGTTGGGCGAAACGACGTTGGATGAAATGTGCCTGGCGATCGTTCAAGTCGTCTTCAAGGCGCCCTGAGGTGCAGCCGTGCTGACGCTGGCCGGACGGCTGCGGGCGCTCGCGCACGTTGCGGCCGTTTGGGTGCTGTTGGCGATTGTCTGGCCGCTGGATGCGATTCACCCCGATTCCACGCACGACCTGCTGATGGTACGCGATTGTCTGGAGTTGGCGCGCTGTGACACGGCGGGGCCGATGTCCAGTTGGCACGACCTGCACCAAGGCGCGCTGTGGATCAATCTCCTGGCCTTGGCGCGCGCCGTCTGGACGCCTTGGGGCACGGCGCTATTTCTCACGCTGCTCAACGCCATCGCGCTCGTCGCGACGCTGCGGTGGCGCCAGGTCCGGGCGCCGCTTGACACCTTGACGCAGCCCCTGCTGTTGATCACGGCGCTGCTGGCTACATCGGTTGTGCTGCTCATGCCCACGGCGATGTGGCCGTTGTCGCTCGTCGCCACGTGTCTGTTCCTGCACCTGTTGGAAACGCCGCACAGCGCGGGCTTCGCGGTGCTCTGCGTGCTGGCGGGGCTGACTGTCGACGTCCACGCGATGGCTTGGCCGCTCGTCTGGACGATGTCGGGCATTCACTGGTGGCGTGGCCGACGCCTGCACGCGTTGGCGCTCCTGTTCCTGCCTCTGGCCACGAGCCTCGCGATTTCCCCGCGCACGTGGGAACTTCTGGCGCGCGATTTCGCCCACGATCCATCGCGCTTCCGCGTGCTTCTCGGTCTGCCAGTCGCATGGGCGCTCTTGCGCTGGGTGCGCCACACGTCGCCGCAACGGCAACTTGCGTTCGTCGGCCTGCTGGTCTGGCTGGCCATCGGCGTGACGCACCAGTTTGCCCTGCGGTACCTGCTGCCGTGGTCGGGCGCGCTGATCCTGGCTTTGCCCGCGCAGGTGCCGCCAGCCCGCGTGACAGTCGTGTTCGCGCGCCTCTTGGTCGTGCTGCTGTGCGTGTGGCGCATTCCACTCACCGTCGCGCCGCTGACCTATCGCGCGGTGTCCGACGTCGCGATCGCCGCGCAAACGAGCCACCTTGGCTGGCCGGACGTTCTCACTGGGCTTCGCGGTCCGCACGCCTCGCTTTTGGCGGAGTCCTCTGCGCTCTACCTCCCCCTGCAGCGGCTCGGTCCGCCGCGGCCCGTGCAAGTGCCCGCAGCGCGCGTGACGGTTTCCAGGTTGCATCTCAGCGCCGCGCAAGTGTGCGTCGGGCAAAGCACGTGTCAGCCACTGAACCTCGCGCCGGGGCCGCGTGAAACTTCAGCGCCGTTTGTCGCGCGCGCGATTCCGTTTCAGCTTCCGACTACGCGGCCGTTCATACCGCTGGTTGTGCAGATTCCAGTCGCTGCGGGTCTCCCGACGCGCGTCACCGTGGCCCCGACGGATCGCGGAACGCACTATCTGCTGCGTCCACCCCGAACGCTCCGCGATACGCTGCAGCCCAGCCCGGTGCAGGAGCCGTGTGACTGGCGTTTTGCGAACGGTCTCTCGTCCGTCGCCCTCGACGGCACGGCGCAGACGCTCACCCTCACTTGTCCGTCCCTGCGGCATGCGGGCGACGCGACGCCGCGTCTGCTGCCGGGGCTCCTGGAGTCGTGCGCTGAATCGCGCGACTGCGGCGTTCCAACCGCGTTCCCTCTGCCAAGCCTGCCGCCGCAACGCGTCTCGCCGCCGTTGCCGTTGACTCGCGCGCCGTGGCAGGCGTGGCTTGTGGCGTCCTTGGCGCTGGGCGTTTACTTCGCCGCGCTGGTCTTCATGGCGCGCCGACCTCGCCTGACAACTCTGTGACGTTCAGCCCCTCCGCGCGCTTGGCCGTTGCAGTTCGCGCTGTTACAGTGCCTTGCCGGGGTGGGGCACAAGCGTGGAAGCATTCGACGTCGTCATCGTTGGTTCCGGCTTTGGGGGAAGCATCCCGGCGCTGCGCCTGTCCCAGGCCGGCCGCAAAGTTCTCGTGCTTGAGCAAGGTCCGCGGACCACGCCAGCGAGTTTTCCGCAAGACTGGGCGTTTCGCGCGCAGGCCAAGCTCTTCACCACCTACACATCCAAGGACTACCACGTCATTTTGCGTTACGGCCGCGGTCTGGGCGGCGGTTCGCTGACGTACGCCGCGGCCATGCTGCGCGCGCCCTCGGAAGTGTTCGACTACCGCGACCGCGACGACTATCGCGTTTGGCCCGCGGGCGTGACGCGTGAAGTCATGAACCCGTTCTACGCCAAGGTCGAAGAGACGATGACGGTCGAGCGCGCCTCGTGGAGCGACGTTCCGCGTTGTGGCGGCATCTTCGCGATGATGCTCGACAAAATGGGCAAGACCGCCGACCGCACGATGTACCCGATTCACGACTGTCGGCAGTGCGGCTTTTGCATGTGCGGTTGTCCGTTTGGCAAGAAGAAGCACCTTGGCCACAACTACATCCCGCAAGCCGAAGAACTGGGCGCGCAATTTCGCACGGACTGCAAGGTCGACCACGTCGAAAAGGACGGCGACGGCTGGATCGTGCGGTATGCGGACGCGCAAGGACACGCACGCGGCGTACACGGCGATCAGCTGATTATCGCTGCTGGCGCCCTGGAGACGCCGGCGGTGCTGCTGCGGTCGAAAAAGTGGGTGCCGGAGCTGCACCCGCAGGTCGGCAAGAATTTGAACAACAACGGCGATGTCGCGTTCCTGTTCCGCCTGCCGCCGTCGATGCCCAAGACCTACCCCTACATGGGCCGCAACAACGCGGGCGTCATCACGTACGCGTTTTGGCAGGAGCACAAAATCACGATTCACCCCGGCGCAGGGCCACCAGCGCTCGTGGCGGCGATGGACGTGTTTTCAGAAAAAGACGGGCCAAAAGTGCCGCTCGGCGTCGACTTTAAGCACTTTGTGCGCGACCAATACGCGCATCACCTCATTCCAGCGCTGGCGATCGGTTTGGTCGACGGCGAGGGAACAGTCACAGTGAACGACAGCGGGCTCCTGGAATTCGACCTGCCGCTGACGGAGCGCCTGAAGGCCTACATTGACCGCGTGGCAGACGTAGGCCGCTCGATCGCGGCCGCAAACGACGCGGAACTGCTGCGTACTGGCGGTGACACGTTTGAGCACGGCGACGCGCACCCGCTGGGCACGTGCCGAATTGGCGACGACGATAGCCGCGCGCCTTGCGACATGTACGGCGCGCTTCGCGGTCAGAAGAACCTCTACATCACCGACGGCGCTGCGGTGCCCGGCGGCACGGGCGTCAATCCGTCGCTGACCATCGGTGCCAACGCCGAGCGCATCGCCGCGCATCTGGTTGGGGAGGGCGCGTGAACCGTCGGCAGTTCTTTGAACGCATGGGCGGCTGGTCGTTGGCCACGTTGCTGTCGGCTGTTGCGGCACGCGCTGACGACGCGCCGTACGAGACGCCGGGATTCCTGCGCAAACCGGTGCCGGGCGCGTGCTTGCAGCCAGGAACGGACACGGAAAAGACGCTGACGGCGGTGTTGGACGCCATCGTTCCGGGGCCAACGACGGATCCGGAAGGCACAGCCGGCGCGGTGGAAGCGTGCTCACTGAACGTGCTTCTGGACGCGACCTTTCCGTTTCTACACTATGCCGACATGTTTGCGACCATCATCGACGGCCAAGCGCAGGACTTGCACGGTGCGCCGTTCTTGCAGCTGACGCAGGATCAGCGGGTCGACGTGCTCGTCGCCGTGCAAGACACCGTGCCGCTCCTGCGGCTGGCCTACCGCGCGATCCGCTCTGCCTTCTTCGGCGGCGCGTACAACGGCATTGGTCTGGACTACGTCGGTTACCCCGGGCCGAACTTGGGGTACCGCCACGTGCCGGAATTCTCGTTTCGCGCGCCCGTCTGTCAGGAACTCACGGCCGACGGACGGATGCCATGAGCCCGCGCCTCTGCTTTTTCATTCTGGCGGTACTCGCAGCGTGCGGTCCTGCCAAGGCGGACGCACCGGACGCCCAGGGCGATGTCGCCGCAAAAGTCGGCATTCCCGCCGCGCCGGGCGATTGCACCGAGTGCCATTCGCTCTTTGACCTGGGTGCGCTGCACGCCCAAGAAGCGGAGAAGCCGGCGACGTGGTTGGGCGCGCGCGGGCACGGACTTGTGCGTGTGGACCCCGTTTTCCCCGCTCCCGGAACCGTCTTTGGCTTGCCGTGGGTGGCGCGCGGTCGGCACGATTACATCTCGCTCAACAACTGTCAGATGTGCCACCCGCATCGACCGTCAGACAAACTTGGCCACGGCTTCTTGGCGTACCCGGACCCCGCCGACGTGTTTGCCTCTGCGCGGAGCTGTGCGGCCACCTGCCACACGTGGCTACCCGACGCGCTGGCGCCCGACACGCTCCTGCGCGGTGCGGAGAACGGCCACTCCCGCGTGTGGCGCGACGGCGTGCGCCCCCAAGTCGTCGCGAACTACCGCTTTGGTGCGTTCAATGCGGGTTGCGGCGGCTGTCACAACATCTCGTCCGAGGACCACGGGGCCACGCCGGGCTGTTTGGACTGTCACAAAATGGGCGCACCCGGCGTCGCGTCGCACGATGCCCACGTCAAGCTGATTGAGGTCGGTCAGGCGCTGTACGACCCGGAAGCCAAAGCGGCGAGTGTCGCGTCGTGCGAATACTGTCACGCGCCCGATGCCGGTGAGACGCAGCGAAGCCGTGCTGCCTGCTACAATTGCCACTTGAGCGGTCACCAGCCGATGGACAGCCAAGGTCGCGCGCAAGGCTGGCCGGTGGCCAAGGCGCCGCAGCCGTAAGGTGCTGTGCAGGAAAGCCGTCGTCTGGGATGCTTGTCGCTGGGTCGCCAATTGCGCCCGCTGCGCGATACGCCCTGGGACACACGGCCGGGACTTGATCGGGTTGTTCTTGCACGAGCCCTGAAGCGGCTTGTCACCCAGCGTTCGCGCAGCGTAGGCTTCCGCGTATCGCAGCAGAGCTGCACTTGGGAGACCTGATGCGCTGGCTCATTGCCCTTTGCGTTCTCATGCCAACGAGCCTCTGGGCAGTCGCGCCGCCGTCCGATCCATTTCTCACGCAATACGCGCAAACGCGGCGGTTTACCAATGGTCGCCCGGTTCAGCCGCACGTGACGCCGGACGAGAAGACGATTCTGTTTCTGCGCTCACCCGCCGATTCCCCGCGTCAGACCCTTTTTGCCTTCGACGTCGCCACACGCACCACGCGCGAAGTCCTGACGCCGGAGGCGCTGCAAAAGAGCGGCGAGGAAACGATTTCGCCCGCCGAGAAGGCGCGTCGGGAGCGCATGCGCGTGGCGAGCCGCGGCTTTTCGTCGTTTCAAGTGTCGAAGGACGGCGAGCAGGTGCTGCTGACGCTTTCGGGCAAGGGCTACGTCGTGCGTTGGCGGACGGGCGCCTACGTAGAACTGGCGAACAGCGCTGGCGCGTTGGACGCGAAGTTTTCACCCGACGGCAAGCAGGTCGCCTACGTCCGGCAACACGACGTCTACCGCGTTGATCTGGCATCGGGGCGCGAGTCGCGCGTGACTTTTGGCGGCACGGCGCAGAAAGCGCACGGCGAGGCGGAGTTCGTCGCGCAAGAAGAAATGGGGCGCATGTCCGGTTATTGGTGGAGCCCGGATGGCCGGTCGATCGCTTTTGCCGAAGTGGACACGTCGCAGGTTGAAAAGTGGGCGATTCTCGACGTCATGCACCCGGAACGCGCGGCGGACACGATGGCGTACCCGCGGCCGGGCAAGAACAACGCGACCGTTCGTCTCGGCATCGCGCCGACCTTGGGCGGCAAAGTGACGTGGGTGAACTGGGACAACGCCGCGCTGCCGTACTTGGCTGAAGTGGTCTGGTCATCTGGCGCGCCGCTTACACTCCTGGTGCAGAACCGCACGCAAACGGAAGAGCGCCTGCTGGCGGTCGACGCAAAGTCTGGCGCGACGCGCACGCTGCTGACGGAGAAGGGCGCGGCCTGGATCAACCTGCACGATGGGTTTCCCCACTGGTTTGAAGATGGCCACGGCTTTCTCTGGTGCACGGAGCAAAATGGCGGTGTGGAGGTCGTCGAGCACACCGCCGATGGCGCCGCTGTGCGGACCTGGGTGAAGCCCGACATCGGCGCGTTCTCGTTGTCGCAGTACGTCGACAAGACGCACACGCTCTACTACACGGCGTCCTCCGATCCGACCCAGGCGCATGTCTGGAAAGTGACGGACGCGGGCGCGCCCGTGCGGATCCAAACGGGTGAGGTGGACCCGTCGCTTCAAGTCCTTGCGGCCGCGTCTGACACAGGTCGTCTGTTGGTCGCCTACACGCAGAACGATCAGCACTTGCCGCTTGCTCGCGTGTTGCTGGACGACGGTACCGCGGTGGGTGAACTGCCGTCGCTGGTTGCCACGCCGCCGTTTCTGCCCAAGGCCGAGTTTTTCACCCTCGGCACCGAACGTGTTCACGCCATGCTGTTGCGCCCGCGTGGGTCCAAGCCCGGTATCCGGCTGCCGACGATCGTCTACGTGTACGGCGGTCCGACAGCGACCGTTGTGCACCACGCAGCGCGCGACGTCCTGCTCGATCAGTGGCTGGCGGATCAAGGGTTCCTCGTGGTGCGTGTGGATGGTCGCGGCACGCCGTCGCGAACGCCCGCGTGGGAGCGCGCCGTGCACCTGGATTTTGCGACGGTCCCCTTGGACGACCAGGTCACCGCGGTTCAGGCGCTCGCCAAGCAAGTACCCGAGATGGACCTCGAACGGATTGGCATTTTCGGCTGGAGTTTTGGCGGCTACGTCGCTGCGCTGGCGGCGCTCAAGCGTCCCGACGTCTTCAAGGCCGCCGTTGCGGGAGCGCCCGTGGTGGACTGGCTTGACTACGACACGCATTATACCGAGCGGTATCTGGGGCTTCCGTCCGAACACCCGGAGGCCTACGCCAAGTCTTCGCTTTTGACCTATGCGCAGGATTTGACGCTGCCGATCGGCGCGCTTCTGCTGATTCACGGCACCGCGGACGACAACGTCTACTTTTTCCACACGTTGAAGCTCTCCAATGCGCTGTTTCTGGCGGGCAAGCCGCACGAATTGCTGCCGCTCGCGGGGCAAACGCACATGGTGCCGGATCCGCTGGTGACGCAGCGCGAGTACGAGCGGATTCTCAAGTTCTTCCGCGCCAAGTTGTAGTAGAAATTTTGGCTTCCACAGCGACCGAAGTTCAAGATCAAGCCGCGTCCATCCGCGGCGTGCCACCGGAGGTGCACGCTCGCGGTCCAGTCCGGGAGGGCAACAGGGGCGACGCGCAGGGCTTGGTGTTCGTCAAAGGTCGTCTACCTAGATCGGCAGCAGCTGCGAGATCGACCGTCGGCGTTCTCCCTGCCTACCCGACAGCGCATCGCGCACGCTTTGGAGCAACCACGGCGTGGAAAACGGCTTCAGCAGGAAAGAGCTGGCGCGCTCAGGCCAGATGTTTTCACCGGCGATCGACTCGGTGTAGCCCGACATGAAGAGCACGCGGGTTTCCGGGCGTGTCTGCACCAGCCGTTCAGCCAGCGCGCGCCCGCCCAAATTCGGCATGACCAGGTCGGTCAGCAGCAGGTGGATTCTCTCCGCATGTTGCTCCGCCACGGCCAGCGCGTTTTGCCCGTCGGTAGCGGTCAGCACAGTGTAGCCGGCCTCCGTCAGCGTCCGCGCCACGACCTTTCGCAGCGCGTCGACGTCTTCCACGAGCAGGATCGTCTCGCCCGATGTCACCGCGTTCTCAGGTTCCTCGTCCGCCACTACGCCGCTCGCTTCCCGAGGGAGGAAGATCCGCACCGCGGTGCCTTGTCCGGGCGCGCTCTCCACGGCAATCGCGCCACCGCTCTGCTTGACGATGCCGTACACAGTCGACATCCCCAGGCCGGTGCCCTTGCCGATCTCCTTGGTCGTGAAGAACGGCTCGAACATCCGTTCCTGGGTCCGCGCGTCCATGCCGCAACCGTCGTCGACGACCGCGAGTTGCACGTACGCGCCCATCGGCACGTTGGGCTGGTACGCCACGTACGCCTCATCCGCATCCAAGTTCGTCGTTTCCACGCGCAGCATACCGCCGTTGGGCATCGCGTCTCGCGCGTTGATGACCAGATTCATGAGCACCTGCTCGATCTGCCCCGCATCGGCAAAAGTCAGGCCGAGATTCTCGCCGGGCAGGTGCACGAACTGAATGTCCTCGCGCAGGAGACGCTTGAGCATCTTGAAAATGCCGCGCGTCACTTCATTCAAGTCGAGAGGGAACGGCGCCATCACCTGCTTGCGACTGAATGCCAGTAACTGCCGGGTCAGCGTCGCCGCCGCGTTGCCCGCCTGCCGGATCTCCCGCAAGTTCTCCGTCACCGGCGAATCCTGCGGCAGGTCTTCCAGCGCGAAGGTCGTGTTGGTGTTGCCGGCTCCCCCAAACCGCCACAATCCGGTGAATCCCGCCGCCACCGCCATTTCGCGGCAAGCGCAGCGCGCCGCCTGACCGGCTCCTTGCCATCCAATCGCTCACAATCGGCAGGCTGTGGGCTATGTGGGTAAC
>CAITYF010000012.1 GCA_903896545.1 uncultured Myxococcales bacterium
CCTGCAGCCACCCGGCGTCGTATTCGAACGAGAAGACCGGCGTACCGCGCGCCGCCTCCATGTGCAGCGTGCCAACGACATGCTGGCCACCGAGTTCCTCCCAGTCGAGCACCACTTGTACGCCGTCAGCGGTCGGCTTCATGGTTCTTGCACCTTCGGGGTGCGCGACCGCACCCGCTTGGGCGTCGTCAGCGCCAGATCCTGCAGCTTGCGGCCCAGCTCGTCGTCGCGCGCGATGCCTTCCAGGTCGCCGTCCAGATTCAGCGCCAACAGGATGCGCGCGTACGTGCCGAGCGCCACCGCCGGGTCGCCGTGTTCCGCGCGACTGAGCGTAGCCCGGCTGATGCCGGCGCGCTCTGCGACCAGTTCGGCCGTGTACAGGCGGCGCAGCCGCGCGAGCTGCAGCTTTTGGCCGAGGCCGTCCAGCGTGCGCTGCAGGCGGGGCGGCAGGGGAGGGGTGATTCTGGGCATGGGGCAGTCCACGTAGCCGGTAATGGCACATAGATGATGCTGGATGCGCAAGCGGTGTGCAAGATATACGATGTTAGCTCGTTTCGACGAGCGCTTCTTGTTGACTCAACGCCCCCGCTTGAGCTCCTCCGCATCCGCCGGCTGGTCTCACTCAAACGCCACGTTGCCGACTGCCGCCAGTGCTTGCACGGCACTGTCTCGCCGCGCTTGGTCACCATCGGCTGCGCGACATTCTGATGCGACAACGCGGGTGCCACAAGGTGACACCGCCCGGCATTCTCGGCCGTTCTCCGCTCCTCAGTCGCAACGCCAAGCTCGCGAGATGTTTCGGAAAGCTAAATGATGTCGGAGGCTTGTCTTACGCTTCTAAGCCGACGGTCACAGGTTCGAATCCTGTTGGGCGCGCCAGCACTTACACGACAAACAGGGGCTGGGGCAACCGCGTTGGGGCAATCTTTTGCCCTGCGGTCAGTGAATGGTTGGCGATGGTTCCGCAGCTACGGTGGGTGCCGTCGGCGTGATACGGGAAACTGCGTCCTTCTTGGCGTCCATGCCGATGCCTGCGTACCGCTGTGTCATCGCTTCAGACGTGTGACCAAGGATTGCCCGCGTGGTGATGCGGTCCACCCCGGCAAGGACCAACTGCGTGTTCACAGACCGGCGCAGAACCTGATTGCCAACGCGGATGTCGGTCCCCGCCAGTTCCTTCAGTTCTGTCCAAATCTTCCGGATGCCTGATGGCGTCCGCGCCGTGCCCTTGTCCGACGGAAAGAGCAGGCCCGTCCGAAGGCCAACGTGCTTCGCGTCGATCTGGCGCTTCTTGTGGGCCTCAAGGACAGCGGCCAGTGCAGCGTGCATAGGAATCGTCCGCCACGCACCTGTCTTGGTGCGCTGACGCAGTTGGCCCTTGCTGATGGCGCGTCGGACGGTGATGGTTCCTGCGGTGAAATCGACTGCATCCCATTGAAGGCCAAAGACTTCACCTGCACGCATTCCGGTCATCGCCATTACCGCGATGGAGGCGTAGTGCTGCGGGAAATGCTTCCCGGCGACCACAAGGAGCGTGCCCATGCCGTCCGCGTCCAAGGTGCGTTGCTCACGGACACCGGGCAGTTCAGGGCGTTGAGGCTGTCTAACCCGCTGTGCCGCGCTGGTCGGCTCTTTCAAGTCCGCAGCCATGTCGCCCAAGATGGTCTTCAGGCAGCGCCACCACTTCCGCATTGTCGCCTCGTGATAGGGCTGCCCAGCCTTCGGGTTGGCGTAGCTGATCACCTTCTCACCCTTACGCATCGTCCTTGTGGCGGGCTGAACTGACTTTTCGACCCAGACGACCCAAGCCTCAATCGCTTGCCGCGTGACGTCTTTGCACTCCATCCAGCCCAAGCGCGGCAGGATGCGCTCGTTGATCGCCTCCGCGTAGCCTTCAGCGGTCGTGGGACTTAGGCGCGGCCCTTTGACCTTCAGCCAGCGCACGCAGTACTGCTGCACGGTCTGGAACGTATCCTGCGGGTGGGGCGTAGGGGTCGCGATGGGCTGCTGAAGGCTGGCTTTCAACTCCAAGACTAACCGCCGGGCGTCGTCCATTGTTGCGCCCAGCGGCAGGACCTGTTTGGCCTGCCTGCTCGTGCGGTCCGCGTAATGCACTGTCACCCGTGCGAACAGCCGCCCGTCTTTGAGCCGGAATACGCCCGTGTGCTGCGTTTTGGCCATTCCTTTCAAAGAGCTTGCCATGACTTTGCCGACCTTCTTGCGTCGAGGATGCGAAATTGTCCAACGTCTTGTTGGAAAACATGTACGTGCGACCGGGGCGTCCATCAGGGATAAGTTGACCGCGTGCCACGACGGCGCGAATCGATGACGGGCCCTTGAAACGCAGGTAGGCCGCTGCCTCAACCGTCGTGAACCACCGCAGCTCACCGATGGGTACGCTAAGCGGCAAACTGGGCGGGGCGATCGGGTTGCCCAACGCGTCATAGTCGAGCGACGGCCAGCGGATCGCCGCTGCCGCCTTTCGCGACTGAGGGCGTGGCTGCTCGTCGAGGAGCGGCCCAAAGAGCCCGTTGTCAAAGTCCAAGTCGTTCATTGCAAGTCTGCAACGGATCGCGTCAATGCGACCCCTACAAACTCCTACCCTACGCCGACGGTGACTTGGGGCGTGTTGGTCGAATTTTGTTTGGCGCGCCTGCACACCCAACCAAGGCAGTGTTCGCCTGCTACAACCGTTCTGGCATGCCGCCAACGCAGCAAGCCATGAGCAGCCAGCCGCGTGTCGCGAGAGGCAATGAAGGCTTACAGTCAGCGGGCATCGGATGTACTAGGAGACTCCAAGCGGCTTGTCGTCCAAAGCCTGCTGGTTGACGCAGGTTCACAGAGCCCATCAGTCCGGCAATGCCTCCAGCGGCAAGCCCAACGTCGCGTTCCGCTCACGGAAGCGTTTGAGCTGGCACACAACGTGCCCGATCGCGAACTGCGCGACTCCGAGCGCGAATTTTTGAACTACCTAAACGCGTTCGACGCACTCGATGGCTTGGCAGGCAACCGCAACGCGCGGCTGACGCGCGCTGACTTGCAGAACCTGCACAAGCTGCTGGTCGACGGCGTGCGCGGTGGTCATCGCTTTGCGGGGCAGCTGCGGCGGGAAACCGTGACCGTGGGCGACCGCGAAGGCGACGAGATTGTCGTGCATCACCAGCCGCCGCCTTGGGGTGACGTCGAGCCGCTGCTGACACAACTCTTTGACTGGATTGCGCTTGCGAAGGAAAAGCCGACGCACAAGCAGGTCGACAAGGGGATGCTGGACCCGTGGGTGCATCCGGTGATTGTCGCTGGCATTGCTCAGCATCGCCTGGTGTGGATTCACCCGTTTGTGGACGGTAACGGCCGCTCCGCGCGGATGCTGACGACGTTGTTGCTCTACCAGCGCGGCTACGACTTCAAGTACTTGTTTGATCTGTCGAGCTGTTACGAGAAAAACCGCGACAAGTACTACAACGCGCTGCGGGCGGTGGATCGGACGGGCGATTATACGCCGTGGTTGCAGTATTTTCTGGGCGGACTGGCGCTGCAGATGATGGGAATTCGCGCGACGGCGATGAAAGCGGCGCAGGGTGTCGTCGCCGGTGAGCAGGCGGTCGAGGCGTAGGGTAGGGCGCCTCCGCTTCTGGACGCAGGCGAGCTGCCGCACACGGGCAGGAATCACCGAAACCCCGCGACCTTCCGCGCCGTCGTCCGACCCTTCAGCATCGCTTCCTCCTCCAGCGCCGCCACGACCGCCTCGGCCGTCACGCCAGTGCCCAACATCGCCAGCTGCCGCGCCACCGCCGCAAAATCGCCCGCTGCCAGTGTTTCCAGCTGGTCCAGCCGCGCGCGCAGCGCGTCCTCCGGCGGTGTCGCGCACATCCGATTCAGCATCTGCCACCGCTGGTCCGCCGTCAGCGCATCAAATCGAATCTTCAGCGAAAACCGCCGCAGCGACGCGCGATCCAGACTGTCGATCAGGTTCGTCGCGCACACAAACAGCCCGTCAAACGCCTCCATTTGCACCAGCAGTTCGTTGACGATCGCCACTTCCCACTGCCGCGTCGCGCTCGCACGGTCCTGCAGGAACGAATCGGCTTCATCCAGAAACAGCAGCCGTTTCTCGTCGCGCGCCTGGCGGAACATCGCGGCGATAGCCTTCTCCGTTTCACCCACGAACGCGCCCATCAGATCCGAGCCGCGCTTTTGTAGGACGCCAAGCCCTGTCGCGGTTGCCAAGTGCTGCACAAACGCGGTCTTGCCCGTGCCCGGCGGCCCGTACAGACACAGCGTCCCGCGCGGATTCTTGGCCAGTGCAGCCGCCAGCGCGTTCACGTCGTGGCTCGCGTTTACCAGGCTCAGATCGTACGGCCCGCACGCCATCGCGCCACCCACGCGCCGCGCGCCCACGCGGTCAAGTTGCGGTTCCAGCAGCCGGTCCAACGCCGCTTCCGCCGTCGCCTGATTTTCGGTCTCCAGCATTCGCAGCGCCCGCGCCGCCCGCTCGACATGCGCGGGCGCAATCCGCTCATCGTGCGAAGCACGGTCCAGCCACGCCTCGCCCACCGGCAGCGCGCTCATGTGTTTCTCCAGCACCTGCCGCCGAATCGCCGCCGGCGGCGGACGCACTTCCACGACGATGTCAAAGCGCCGCAGGTACGCCGGGTCGATCTGGCCAATCGCGTTGCTGATCCAGACCGTCGGCACCGCGTGGGTCTCCAGCGCGCGGTTCATCCAGCCTTTGCCGCCGCTTGTGGTCTGTTCCATCCCCAGCAGTTCTGCCAGACCGCCGCCGCGCGGAAACACGTCCTCGGCCTCGTCAAACAGCACCAGCGAGCCTACTTTGTGCCCCAGAATCTGCTGCGACAGCGTCCATGCCGCCAGCCGCTTGCCGCGGTCCAGCGCCTCGCCGTCGTCGTCTGACACGTTGACCTCGTACAGCCGCGCGCCGATCGCTTGCGCCACCACGCGCGCGAGTTCGGTCTTGCCCGTACCCGGCGGACCGTGAATCAGCGCGTCGAAACCGACCGTGCGCTCGCGACACGCCGTCGTTAGAATGGGCACCAGGAGCGCCAAATCCTGTGTCAAATGCGGAAAATCCGTCAGCACGAGTGTCGGCTCCGGCGCCGGGCTGAACAGGTGCGCGACGAGCGTGTCGACCTCCGCGTGCTCTTCGAGCATCACTTCGCCAAAGCCATCGAGCAGCTGCAGCACTTCCTCGTGCCGCCGCACGCGCCCGCGCTTGACGAGCCGCGTAGCCAGAAGCGGCGACGACGGCCGCAGCGCGGCGCGCAGCTCAGACAGCGGCGCGTCGAGCGCACTCGCCAGAATCGTCGTGACGTGCGACCAGGCCAGCGGCGCAATCGGCCAGAAGGTCTCGTTCACGCCCTCGGTCGTCGCCATCATCACGGCCAGCGCGAGAATGTCGCGTTCCACGACCGAGAGCGCCAGCGCGTCGCCGAGCATGGTCACGTTCTGGAACAGCGGCCCGCTGCGCGCGGGCTTGTCGGGCTGCAGCGCGGCGAGGCGGGTTTTCAGCGCGGTGACGGTCAGCGCTGAGCTTTTGGCGCGCGTCGAAAAGCCGACGAGGCGGCGCGTGTCAGGGTCGATGTCTTCCAGGACGGCAGCGCCACGCGCGGTGTGCGCGACGCCGGCGAGGACGAGGCGGGTGGTCCAGATGACGCACTGGCGCATGTGGTCGTTGGCTGTGGCTCGACCTTCGGCCGTCTGATCGTCCAGCTTGAGTTGGGCTTGCTGCGTAGATGTCTGGGGCATGGTGGGTTCCTCCAAACGCAAGCTACGCGGGGAGTGCGACAAAGATTGTCGCATTGGTCCCGGTAACGGATCGCGGAGCGGACCGTCGCCATGCGACACAATCTGTCGCACCCCCGCCTATCCTTGTCCAATCGCCATTCCACCGGCGCACGGCAGGACATCCCCATGGCCAAAAGACTCACGACCGCGCAAGCCCGCGTGCTGCTGACCGCCTACGCCGCCGGTCCCGCCGACGGCTGGCGCCCGGACACCAACTGGGACCCGGGCAGCGCCAAGGTCGCCATCCGCCTGTGCAACGAAGGATTTCTCCGCAACCGTGGCACGGACGCTGCGCCGCACTACTTCGTCACGGAAACGGGACGAACCGCGCTCGGCGTCGACCTGAGCAAGCCACCCAAACAGGTGAGCAAAGCCGCCAAGCGCGGCCTGGCGTGGCTCGGCTTTGAGGAAGACGCGTGCAAAGTCAGCGTCGGGCGCAACGCGCCGGTGATGCTGCTGAACGAAGGGACCGCGGACTTTCGCGGCTGTCGGTTCACGTTGAACGTCATCGACGGCGTGGAGCCCTACCAAACCGGCGCGCTGAAGGCGCTGGCGAACGAGCCGTTGGATGACGACTTGCTGTGGGACGCGCTTGCACGGTTTGTATCCGAGCTGGGATTTCCGTGCGGGACCGAGCGCGAGCGGGGCTACCACGTCGGATTTTGGGCGGAAGAGGAATGAGACGCAATGCGACAACGGCTGTCGCATGAAAACAGTGTTTCAAAAGGAATCATCTGAGGAATCCTAGGGAGTAAAATCATGGTCTCCAAACGCAGAAAACGCACATTCGCCGCTGAAGCCAAACGCGTCGCTCAGGCCGATCCGCGGGTCGGCGACGGCTATCCCCGGCTCGTGGTCTACCATCGACTCGGCGGCGTGCAGAGGCGCTTCGTCACGTTCACGACCGACCCGCAAGAGGTGCGCGAGGGGACCGTGGGGTCGCTCCGCTTGCTCGACCCGGATCCCGAGGCGGGTGATCGCATGACGCCGCTGCGTCAGGAGGCCGTGGCCAAGGCGGCGGTCGCGTGGGAGGCCCTGCTGGGCAGGCGCGTCTTTGTGATGCTCACGCCGTATGACAG
>CAITYF010000013.1 GCA_903896545.1 uncultured Myxococcales bacterium
GGTCCAGTCGATGCCGTCGAGCAGCATGGCCAAATCCGACGCAGCCATCGCCACCGACGTCTCGCCCGGGCGCACGGCCGGCAGGCGGAAAACGCCCTTCTCGAGCCTTTTGCTGTACAGCGACATCCCGCCCGGCGACCACCAAATCACCTTCACAGTCGTCTTTTGCCGACCGAGGAAGATGTACAAATCGCCGGCCAGCGGGTCGTGCCCCTGCCAGCGCACGCGGGCCTCGGCCAGCAACGAGTAGAAGCCCTTACGCATATCGCAGGGCGCGAGCGCCAGCCAAATGCGGGTCGACGGCGAGAAGCTCAGCACGGTGCAGCGCGCAAGACGGCGATGGCCTGGGCCAGTGTCTGCGCGTCGAAGCCGGGCGCGACGCGGATGACGGCGTCGGAGACCACAATCTCGACGCCGGAGACTTCGCGATTCGGGAGTGATTGCGTGCATACGCGCACAAAGGATCGAGTCGCGGGCTCGACATTCGGGTGCGCATGCGTCCGCATCTGCCACCAGTACAGCGTGCGGTCGGACAGGCCATGCCGGCGGGCGAAAGCGGAGAGCGAAAGGCCGCTCCGGCTGGCGGCGGCGAGAACCGCGCGGGCTTCCTCCTCGCTCCAAGGGTCGCGGCGGGTGGATTTGCGGGGCGTGAAGTCGGGGACTTGGCTGAGATCGAGCATGGCGGACACCTCCGGGCGGGAAGTGTGCGGCCATGTCGGAGCTGTGTCAGGGCGGGGATTACTGGCCGGTTACGATTCATCCGCGATCCGCGCCACCCACCGCTGCAGTTGGTTGACCGTTCGCAGCGGGGTCGGCTGGATCCGCGTGAGAACGGCCCCGCTCAGCTCGCGGAGCAACCACCTGCTGGTCTTGGTGTCATCCCGCTCAAAAGCGTTCAGGAGCTGCGGAGTGAGCCACGGTCGCAAGCACGGGTCCGTCAGGACATTCACGCGCCACAAGTTGGCCGCGTCGTGGCGCAAGAGCTTGGCCGTCATCGGGTCGACAAGCGACAGACGCAGCCGCATGGCAAAATCCGCGTAGCTCAGCCAAATGGGATCGACACGTCGTACGGTCCGGGCCAGCCCCGGCACATCGGGAAAGCCGAGCGCAATCAGAATGGCGCGTTGCGGCAGTCGCACCAGTCGTACGGCCTCCGTTAGCGGCGCAAGCCGTGGCGCAAACCAATGACGGTGGGCGACCAGCCACAGCAAATTGGGGTTCGACGTCAGCAGGTTCATCGCACCTGACGCGCTCGCGAGCACCTGCAAGCATCGCCAGTGACCTGTGGACAGTTGTCGGACCTCGTGGAGGATGCCCGGCGGAAACGTCGCGAAGAAGGCTTGCCACGCGGAAGCATTGGCGAAGTGTCGGGGCAGGTCGGGACCCAGCGGGAGTTCTGCCTGACCGTGCTCCCAAACCGGCCAGTAGCGACCTTCCCACCACCGGAGTGCGGTCTCGCACACAAGTCGCCGCTGGGTCGTATCGAATTCTGCCGGAATCTCCGGCCGCCACACGGAATTGTCGCATCGCAGCGCCTGAACATACGGCCAGCCGCGCCAACAGCGCAGTGAACCGGGCGTTCGTAGGCACAGGCGGTCGTTGCGCCACGAGACTTCGAGATCGGCGTTTGGCTGAAACATGTCCGCACGGTGCCGCGTCGCAGCGACAAACGGCGTCGCATGCGTCGATGCGGCAGCCACTGTCGCACGTGCCCGGCAGGCTGATGGTAGCGAAGGGCAAAAACCGCCCATGCAGGAGTTGCCCGTGAAGGTCCAAGTCAACGAAGGCTCCAACGAGTTCGTGCAAGTCGACATCGACGGCCAGACCTGTAGTTGCGGAGGGCGGCGCTGCGCGCATCTCGAAATGGCCACCGACGTCGTGCGCGATCACGGTCGGCGCTGGCGCTGGCTGATCCTGAGCGCCTTGCACAAGGAGCTCCGTCGCGGCGATGTCGTTGCCGCGCGGCACTGGGCGGGGTGGCTCGCGCATTGCGACGGCCCGTCGGCGCCACTTGAATACCTGCGCAAGATCTGGTCCGAGGAGACCGTAGACCTTGACCTGGCGGTCTGGTTGCACGGGCAGACGGCGAACGTCGCCGATGGCGTGGCACGGTTCTGCGCAGCGGTCAAGGTCTGGGAGCTGCCGGACTGGTGGCCGGTGTTCCAGGAATGGTCAGAGTGTGATGCGGGCGTCGCGCTGCATTCCTTTGGCGCGGCGGCCACTCGGCTCGTGCAAGCATTGGCTGCTGACGATGAAGCTGAACTGACGGCGGCACGCGACCTCGCGCTCATGGACCTCACTGCGACCGGTCGGCTCACGTTTCAGCAGGCTGAGGTGTTTCGCACGCGGTACGCCTCGCAGCGCTTCGAGAGCGAAGACTTCGTGCTGGCGATGCTGCTCGCCGACCGCCTCCCGCGCGCCGAAAGCGCACGTTCAGCAGGTGCCGAAGTCGACGTGCCGCCGCACTGGACCGATGGTTCGACGCTGCTGCTGCCGCCACCGTATGCGTACGACTACCATTCGCATTTCGGGAAGGCGCGGATGCGGGCGTGGATGGCGGAGAATCCGGGCCGCGGTTTCCGTTTCGGCGTGGACACGTCGCCGGTGGACCTGCGCTGGGCAGGCGGGCTCGTGCCGCTATTCTGGCGCGTGCAGGCGTGGCAGCAGGGCGGGCGTGCGGCGCTGGACGGGTTGCAGTGGCACGAACTCGACGTGGAAACGTCGGCGCTCCAGCGGTTCGAGGCCTGGTGCGACTGGTGGCCGGAGGCGACGCTGTGAGCAACTGGAGGGCCGGATAGATCGGGGGATCCAGTGCAACAAGTTCTGCGGCGGTCGCTTCGACCGGAGATGCTGACGTTGCAGTTCGCGCACAACCCGCTGCATGCTTCAGCAGCCGCGCGCTTGCCGGCCCATGGCGGACCGCGATGCCCGATACGATTCCCTCCTTCACTCCGCACTTCACCCTCACCCCGCTCATCCAGCGCCAACTCCTCGCCATCGACGCCTGCCGCGGCTTCCTCGAAGCCGTCCGCCTGCGCGACGACTGGGGCGCGGACCTCCAGCGCAAAGCCCGCGTGCAAGACGCGCTCTCCAGCGTGCAGATCGAAGGCAACTCGCTGACCTACGCAGAAGCCTTTGAGCTCGCGCACAACGTCCCCGACCGCGAGCTGCGCGACTCTGAGCGCGAATTCCTGAACTATCTCCGCGCTTTCGAGGCGCTCGACGGCCTGGCGGGAAACCGCGACGCGCGCATCACGCGGATGGACCTTCAGAACCTGCACAAGCTGCTCGTCGACGGCGTGCGTGGTGGTCACCGCTTCGCCGGACAACTGCGCCGCGAGTCGGTGACGGTTGGCGACCGCGAAGGCGACACCGTTGTCGTCCACCACCAGCCGCCCCACTGGGGCGACGTCGAGCCAGAACTGACCGCGCTGTTTGACTGGATCGAGCTCGCCAAGCAGAAGCCAACGCCCAAGCAGATCGCCAAGGGTGCGGCCGACCCGTGGGTGCATCCGGTTATCGTCGCGGGCATCGCTCAGCACCGGCTGGTGTGGATTCACCCGTTCGTGGACGGCAACGGGCGTTCGGCGCGGATGCTGACAACGCTGCTGCTCTACCAGCGCGAGTACGACTTCAAGTACCTGTTTGACTTGTCGAGCTACTACGAGAAGAACCGCGACAAGTACTACGACGCGTTGCGGGCGGTCGACCGGACCGGTGACTACACGCCCTGGCTACAGTACTTCTTGGGCGGGTTGTCGTCGCAGATGATGGGGATCCGTGCGACCGCTCGGACGGCGGCGCAGGGCATCACTGTGGCCGCACCGACGGGCGAGGCGTAACGAAGACTGCTCGGGCGCAGAGCGCGGTCTAACGAAACCCGGCCACCTTCCGCGACGTCGTCCGCCCCTTCAGCATCGTCTCCTCCTCCAAGGCCGCGACCACCGCTTCCGCCGTCACAGCATTGCCCAACATCGCCATCTGCCGCGCCACCGCGGCAAAGTCGCCCGCTGCGAGCGTCTGCAGTTGGTCCAGCCGCGCACGCAGCGCGTCCTCCGGCGGCGTCGCGCACATTCGACTCAGCATGTGCCACCGCTGATCCGCCGTCAGCGCATCGAACCGAATCTTCAGCGAAAACCGCCGCAGCGAAGCGCGATCCAGACTGTCGATCAGGTTGGTGGCGCACACAAACAGCCCGTCAAACGCCTCCATTTGCACCAGCAGTTCGTTGACGATGGCCACCTCCCACTGCCGCTGCGCGTTCGCGCGGTCCTGCAGGAACGAGTCGGCTTCATCCAGAAACAGCAGCCGCTTCTCGTCGCGCGCCTGGCGGAACATCGCGGCGATCGCTTTCTCCGTCTCACCGACATACGCACCCATCAAGTCCGAACCGCGCTTTTGCAGCACGCCCAGCCCTGTCGCAGTTGCCAAGTGCTGCACAAACGCCGTCTTGCCCGTGCCCGGCGGCCCGTAGAGACACAGCGTCCCACGCGGATTCTTGGCCAGCGCCGCCGCGAGCGCGTTCACGTCGTGACTGGCGTTCACCAGGCTCAGATCGTACGGACCGCACGCCATCGTCCCGCCCGCGCGCCGCGCGCCCACGCGATCCAACTGCGGCTCCAGCAGCCGGTCCAGCGCCGCTTCCGCCGTCACCTGACTGTCCGTCTCCAGCATCCGCAGCGCGCGTGCCGCACGCTCGACATGTGCGGGCGCGATCCGCTCATCGTGCGACGCGCGGTCCAGCCACGCCTCGCCCACGGGCAGCGCGCTCATGTGCTTCTCCAAAACCTGCCGCCGAATTGCCGCCGGCGGCGGACGCACCTCCACCACGATGTCAAAACGCCGCAGGTACGCTGGGTCGATCTGGTCAATCGCGTTGCTGATCCACACCGTCGGCACCGCGTGCGTCTCCAGCGCGCGGTTCATCCAGCCCTTGCCGCCCGACGTTGCCTCCTCCAGCCCCAGCATCGCCGCCAGACCGCCACCGCGCGGAAAGACGTCCTCCGCTTCGTCAAACAGCACCAGTGAGCCCACTTTGTGCCCCAGAATCTGCTGCGACAGCGTCCACGCTGCCAGCCGCTTGCCGCGGTCCAGCGCCTCGCCGTCGTCATCTGAGACATTGACCTCGTACAGCCGCGCGCCGATGGCGTTGGCCACCACGCGCGCGAGCTCCGTCTTGCCCGTACCCGGCGGACCGTGGATGAGCGCGTCAAAACCGACGGTGCGGTCGCGACACGCCGTCTTCAGAATCGGCACCAGAAGCGCCAAATCCTTCGCAACGTGCGGAAAATCCGCCAGCACGAGCGTCGGCTCCGGCGCGGGGCTGAACAGGTGCGCGACAAGCTTGTCGACCTCCGTGTGCTCTTCGAGCATCACCTCGCCGAAGCCATCCAACAGCTGCAGTACTTCCTCGTGGCGCCGCACACGCCCGCGCTTGACCAGCCGCGTGGAAAGCAGCGGCGACGACGGCCGCAGCGCAGCGCGCAGTTCAGAGAGCGGCGCGTCCAGAGCCGTCGCCAGAATCGTCGTGACATGCGACCAAGCCAGCGGCGCAATCGGCCAGAAGGTCTCGTTGACGCCCTCAGTCGTCGCCATCATCACGGCCAAAGCCAGCACGTCGCGCTCCACGACCGAGAGCCCCAGCGCGTCGCCGAGCATCGTCACGTTTTGGAACAGCGGCCCGCTCCGCGCGGGCTTGTCGGGCTGCAGCGCGGCGAGGCGGGATTTCAGCGCGGCGACGGTCAGCGCGGAGCCCTTGGCGCGCATCGGGAAGCCGACGAGGCGGCGCGTGTCGGGGTCGATGTCCTCCAGAACGGCAGCACCGCGCGCGGTGTGCGCGACGCCGGCGAGGACGAGGCGGGTGGTCCAGATGACGCATTGGCGCATGTGGTCGTTGGGTGTCGTGGGGACTTCGGGCTTGGACATGGCTGACCTCCGCGAAGAGTATGCGGGAGGTGTGCGACAGATATTGTCGCGTCGAGAAACCGGCAGTCGGAGCAGAGCCCAGCTTTGACAGACTTAGACACGATCGAGGCACGGCTCCACCGGCCAACGGTACGCCGCGATCCACGAGTACACGCAACGGCGCGGTTGTCAGGCGTGACCCCAACGTGTACTGTCGCCGAGCAGCGAGGGTTTGGCGCGCGTTCCCATGAGGGCAGCGCCCAAAACATCAAAGGAAACGGCTCGATGTGTTATTACTGTGACAACGCCCTGCGCCTGTCGGGTGACGAGTCGCCAGCGGTTTGCGCGAGCTACCTGCTCCGCGAGTCAGATAGAATGGGGATCCCTCATTTCCAGCGTGGACAAGTTTGGCCGGACGGTGCTGCGGGACAGCTGCTTGAGTCCCTACTCCAAGACACGCCGTGTGGAACGGTGATGCTCTGGGAGGCAAGCGATCCGGAAGCACAGGGCGTCCCGGTCGGCAACGGCAGTTTTGAAAAGCTGATTCTCGATGGCCAACAACGTATCCGAGCGCTGCGCAACATGTTCGGTGCAGACAAGGCTGAAACCGGTTGGGCCGTTAACCTAGATGCGCTTGCCGCCCGGTTTGGTGCGACGAATAGCTTGCGGGACGGACACCGCGCACGTTCACCATTTCTGAGTCCTAGCGACGCCGCGCGAGCGAAGCCCACCGCCCAACTTGCGTTGGGGGTTCTCGTTGAGCCACATGCCGACGTAGAGTCATTGGTTCGAGAGCAGCTTGCGGCACGAGCCGATGAATCCGTCGTTGCGCAGGTCGCGCGCGCACTTCGCGGACTGGTCTCCAAGAACCTATTTAACGTGCGGGTCCTCGACGCCGGCCGTTCGATTTCGGACGTAGTTGGGATTTACAACCGTATCAACTCGGCAGGAATCCGAGTGGAAGCAGAGGAGCGAGCCTACGCAACCCTCGTCAGTCTGGCGCCAAGCGCAACTTCGCGTGCGTTGCGCTCGTCACTGACGGGAGGGAATTGCGCTGGACAGCAGCTCGGCAGCTTGGCAGCGATCGAGGCGGTTGACCTTCAGACTCGTGATCGCGAGCTGCAACGGAGACGTGAGAGTGAGTTCGGCTTCAAGCTGTTCATTCGGACCGCTGTGCAGTCGTGCCTGTACCATGCCAACCTCACCGTCGGTTCAAGCGGTTTCGATTTTGGCAAGATTGACCTACCCAGTCTCCGGGACGCGGCCAAACTGGACGGTGGGAGGCGATTCGACTTCGCAATTGAAGAAGCGGCGCAAGCAATGGTCGCGTGCCGACGACTCTTGGTCGAGGATCTCCACTGCGACGACTTGCGGTTCGTACCGGACGCTTGGACGCTTCAGCCTGCGCTCCAGCTGCTTATCACGTTCCCTAGCCTCCGCGAGGACACCAACTGGCGCCAAACGTTGGCGGCGCTAGTGCTTCGGTGGTCGATTGCCCCTCCGACGCGTGCGCGTCATCAGATTGACGCAATCAGGTCGATTGTTGGCGCTCCAAACGCCAGTGAGGCCGTCACGTCAGCTCAGCAGGCGATGCTCCCCGACGTCGCGCCCGGTTTGGTTGTTCGATCTCGCCTTGAAGATCGCGTGAGAACCTCGGATGCCCAAAATTCTCGGATGGCCAAACTCCTCTACTGGTTGCTCCGAAGAAACGGCGCGCGTGATTTTAGCTATAGGAACCTAGAACTCGGAGGCATCACTCACCGGCAAGAGTTCCACCCCGTCGGCGCAGAACTTGACGTGAACCTGCAGAATGTTCCAACGTTTCAGCACATCGTCCCTTTCACGTACGTAAGCAGGCTGCACGGCGACCACGATCGTCGGACGACCGGATCTCATCCAGCGAATCGGATTGGCAACGTGACGTACATCTCCTGGGCATCAAACACGCTGCAAGGCATGGGCGGACTCGGAGACACACCGGTCAATCTTGCGATCGAGCCGTCTGAGAACGCTGCAGCTCATCTCCTCCACCAGAAACCCGACATTCGAGCGATTTCGATGGCAAGTAGTCGTATTGAATTTGAAAATTTCTGCGCTGAACGCGAGGACAACATCCTTCGCCAGTTCATCGAATGGCTCGACCAGTCAGAGGCTCACCTTGCCACCGATCACCTAAGTCGCTTCGAGACAGTTACGCCCGCCGAGCGTCGACTTCAGCAGTAGTGACGAGGTGTTGCCGGGTCTTTTGCCCTGCGGTAAGGAGTTGGAGCGTTTGGAAACCTATCCACTCGCACGGGCGATGCGGCTGAGCTTGGACGCCATGCGGGCCACCTTGGTGTCCACGGCCTGAGCAACCGCTTCTGTGCACCAAACTTGATCCGGCACTGTACATTGTTTGTTGCGGTGGTCACGGGCGCGTGGTCATGCGACACAATCTGTCGCACCCCTCGATATCCTTCTCGCGTCGCCCATTCACGCGCGACCGAGCTTCCCGTGCCCAGACCCAGACCACCGACCGCCACCCAACGACTCGTCCTCCCCCACGCCTTCGGTGCGCATCCCCAAATCGGCTGGACACCGCGCTGGAAGTGGGACGCCAACAAGCTGGCCTGCGCCAAGCGCCTCTGCGCCGCGGGTTTCCTCAGCCGACTGGTCACCACCGCCAAGCCAACGTACGTCATCACCGCGAGCGGCCGCTCGGTGCTCGGACTCGGCAGCATCCCGCCGCAAAGGCCACTGCGCGTCACGATTCACGATGGCCTTCATTGGCTTGGTTTCGGCTGGCGGGATTGCAGCATCAACATTGTTGCCGGCTCCCCCAAACCGCCACAATCCGGTGAATCCCGCCGCCACCGCCATTTCGCGGCAAGCGCAGCGCGCCGCCTGACCGGCTCCTTGCCATCCAATCGCTCACAATCGGCAGGCTGTGGGCTATGTGGGTAA
>CAITYF010000014.1 GCA_903896545.1 uncultured Myxococcales bacterium
AAGCCTTGTTGTCCGCCTTTGCACGAGTGCAAGACCGGATAGCAAGCCTTGTTGTCCGCCTTTGCACTACCGTCAGACCGGACCAGAGGCACTCCTATCGGCTTTTGCACTATCAAAAACCCGACAAGAGCCACTCTGATCCGCTTTTGCACATGCATCGGACCGGACAGGAGGCACTCTGATCCGCTTTTGCACTAGCGTCAGACCGGACCAGAGGCACTCTTGTCGGCTTTTGCACGATCAAAAACCCGACAGGAGGCACTCTGATCCGCTTTTGGCCATACGATGCCGCCGCGCCCAGCCCCTACCCACGGTAATCACGCCCCTGCATCGCCTTCCAGCGGTCCAGCGCGCGGTCCGCCGTCGCCTGTGCCAGCGCGCGGGAGTCGGCCATGATGTCAGTCGCGCGTTCAAAAGAGATCGGCAGGTAGCCCGTCGGCTTGGTATGCAGCACCGCGTCGACCGCGAGCTGCTCGGAATTGCCCGCCGTGTGGAACATCATGAACGTCGAGCGGTAGCCATCCAGGAGGCGCTGCACCGGGTTCAGCGCTTGCAGCACGCGCCCAGCGCGACCGGGCAGAAGCGGCTTGGGCGCTGGCTCCGCTTGGGGCGGCGGCACGATGTTGGACGCGATGACGAGATCGGCGCCTTCCGCGAGGATGGGACCGTCGGGCACGTTGTCTGAGATGCCGCCGTCAACGTAGCGACGCAGCTTGCCGGCGACGGGGTCCATGGCCGTCGTCGGGCCAAAGACCGTGGGGAAGGAACCACTGGCGCGCGTGCCGACGGAGAGGTTGATGCCGCGAATGGCGGTCGTTTCCGCGGCGGCGATGTCGCAAGCGACCGGCAAGAAGACGGTGTCGAGGTCCTCCAACCAGTGCTCGCCCACGTCGATCTCGACCTGCTTGCCGATGACCCACGAGCTGAGGATTGCGCCTTGCACGATGATCGCCAAGCGCGGACCGGCGGCGACGAGCTTGCGGAGCCCCTCTTCACCGCCCGCGCAGTAGTAGGCGCCGACCATCGAGCCAAAACTGACGCCCGCGACGATGTCGATGGGAATCTTGCGCGCGAGGAGCTCCTCGATGAGCGCCACGTGCGCGTAGCCCCACGCGCCGCCACCGCCCAGGGCGAGGCCGACCGTGCGACCGCTGACGTGGCGCGCCCACTTGTCCAACGCCGCGCGGCGAACGGGGCTCCACGCAGCAATCGGCTTGTGCAAGTCCGACTGCGTGAAGCGCACACGCGCCGCGCCGACGGGCAGCACGTGCGGGTACACGGAGCCCGTCTCCGGCATCAGAATCGACTCACAGACCGGCACCGAGTCGCGGATCCCCTTGATCCCCGTGTCCTTGCCCGGCGTGTGGAGCGTCGCGACCTTGGTTGCGTGCATCGCCCAGCGAGTCCGCGTCGCCTCGCTGGCCGCAGACAGGTCCAGCAGGACGTAGTCGGCATCGCTTCGCAGCGTCGTCGCCGTCTTGGAGCCGAGGAACACGTCGGGATCCGCACCCGCATCGACGTGAACCAGGCCGTCGGCCGACGCACTGAGCGACGCAGCAGACTTCTTGGGCGCGGCTTCGCCGACGTGCAACACCGCCACGCGGTCACCGTGATTGGCCACCAGCGCCTGACCCAGGGCGGCAACGAGCTTGTCCAGCGGCCACGCGTGCGGTCCCACAACGGCGACAATCTCGACATTGCGCGCGTCGTGCGCCGTCGCCGCGGCTTGCACGGACTCCAACTCCGGGTGGACGGCTACAGCCAGCGCTCGGCGAAACGCCGTGGACTCGGCCATCGCCGCGTGCAGGGCTTTCGCGTCCATCGCTGCCAACACGGACGCTTCACCCGCGAGCACGCGCGAACGCGTGGGCTGCCCCAAAACAACCGCTGTCTCGCCAAAAGTATCGCCCGGACGCAATTGCCGGCGAATCGTCGGCTTACCCTGCGCGTCGCGGCCGAAATCCTGCAGCCGCCCCGACAGCACGACGTAGAACGTTTCCGCTTCCACGCCGTCGTCGTAGACGAGATCGCCTTGGACGCAGCGCACCTCGGTCGACTTCGCCGCGAGTTGATGCAACTGCCGCAGCGGCACGTGGGCAAAGAGCGCGGAATGGCGCAGCGCCGTCACAATCGGCTTCATCGTTTCCAGAGAACCGGACATGCAAACCTCCACATCGACACGGACGGCATCGGCGCCATCGGTGACGCCGAACCCAAATCATTTTGAAAATCCCCGGACGGCTCGCCCGAAATTGCTGGTCAAGGTGTAGCACAGTGTGCGGCGTGTGTCAGGAAGTTACGGGAAGGCGCACCTGAGGGAGGTCCTGCGTTCGCCAATGGCGCAGCGATCCCGGCCCCATCGGCCGCCGCGGCGTCCTCTCCGCCCCGTGTTGATGTGCCCGCCGACGGGATCAATGGAAATTGAACTTCAAGGACATGCGGCTCATACGGAATTCAGAACTGGACGCCGTGAAATTGCCTCGCTGCCGATTTCCCCGATGATGATTCCGCCGCGTGACATTCGCAAGGCCGAAGTGGTATCGTCGCCGCACGCTTCGTGCGGTTTTTCACGGCAAAGGCAAGGGATGTCAAAGGCCACCTCGGCGGACATTGTTCGGTTTGTTCCCAACGTTACGGCAGTGCGCGCAACGCACATGGCGCAGGCGATGGAACATGCGGAAGCAGACTCGCTTTCTGGCGCTGTCTTTTTCGCCGATATTTCCGGATTTTCTCGCTTGACCGAGCAATTGGTCAGCCGTCCCGACGGCGCAGAACGCATTGGCGCGTATTTGAATCAGTATTTGGGCCGCCTCGTCGACGACATCGAAGCGCATGGCGGCGACGTTTTGAAGTTTGCCGGCGACGCCGTCATTGCGCTGTGGTCGGCGGATCCAGCGGCTGCGGATGCGGAGAGCGGGCTCGCAACCGCCACGCGTGCAGCGGCAGCGTGTGCCTTGCGCGCACAGAAAGATCTCGTGGGATTTCAAGCGGGTGAAGTGACCCTCTCCATGCGCATTTGCGTCGGCGCCGGCAAGATTCGCCTGCTGCACGTCGGCGGCGTGCTGAATCGTTGGGAAACGGTGCCCTGCGGTCTCCCCGTGACCGACATGGCCGACCTCAAGCCGCTCACGCCCATCGGCGCCGTTGTGGTCAGTCCGCGCGCGTGGGAGTTGCTGGGGCCGCCGTTTGTGGGTCGCCCGGCACAGCGGACGGCGGACACGCGCCAGACCGTGCTCGACGCCGACGCGTCGATGCTCGATTCGTGGACGAACCTGCCCGCGGACGTCGCGGAGCCCGGACCGATGCGCCTGCGCTGGACCGACGAATTGCCGCCCGCCGTGCCGCTGCATCGCGAGATGATTCTGCCCAAGGCGGAAGAGCTGCTGCGTTCGTGGGTGCCCGGCGTGATGCTGTCGAGCATCGCCAATGGCCTGTCGGAATGGCTCTCGGAATTGCGGCGTATTTCGGTGGTTTTTGCACAATTGCCGCGTGCGACCTCGGAAGACGCCGACCTCGGAAAGCTCCAGGAGTTGGTCGCTGCGCTGCAACGGTCGGTGTACCGGTTCGACGGCGGAATTGACAAAATCAGCGTGGATGAAAAAGGCGCCGTGCTGATCGCGGCTTTTGGGCTCCCCCCTCTGTCCCACGAAGACGATCCAGCGCGGTCGCTACTCGCGGCCATGGCGATGCGCAAGGCGATGTCCGATTTGGGCGTGGAGGCCTCGATCGGCGTGGCGACGGGTCAGGTATTCTGCGGGACCGTAGGCACGCAAGCGCGGTGCGAGTACACCGTCATCGGCCACACCGTCAATTTGTCCGCGCGGCTGATGGAAGCGAGTGAAGGTCGCCTGCTCTGCGACGATGCCACGGCGCGCATGGCAGCGACGCAGATGGAATTGCTCCCCGTTGCGAGTCTGGAAATCCGCGGTCGCAGCGAGCCGGTTCAGGTATGGACGCCAACCGGGCTCATCCGCGCGGCGGTCCGTTCCAAAGGCGCACTGGTCGGTCGGCAAGCGGAACGCGATGTGCTGACGGGCGCGATCCAGTCCGTGGTGCGCGCGGCGCAGTCAGCCTGTTGCGTGGTGGAAGGTGAAGCGGGCATCGGCAAGTCGCGTTTGCTGAACGAGTTGGAACAACAAGCCGAATCGCTGGGCGTGCGCATGCTCCGTGGCGCTGGTGACGCTGTCGATCGCAACGCGCCGTACCACCCGTGGCGCTCCGTGTTCGTCGAGATCTTCGGCATTTCACCCACCGACGGTCTGCACGAGCGCGCCGCCAAGGTCAACGCCACGTTGGCGACGTTGCCCGCTGACCTGCGCGCGCTCTCGCCTCTCGTCGAAGCCGTCATCGCGCTTGATCTCGGTCCCGACAGCGGGATGGAGGCGTTCACAGGTGAAGCGCGCCTCGCGCAGACGCATCGCCTCCTGACTGTGCTGTTGCAGCGCGCGGTGGATGAAGGCCACGTTGGGCTGATTCTCGAAGATTGCCACTGGTTTGACTCCGCGTCCTGGGCGCTGCTGCGTGCGGTGCGGTTGTCGGTCACGCCGCTGCTGGTCGTCGTGGCCACGCGGTCGATGGAACGACCGCCACCGGAATTCGACGCGTTGATTGCCGATTCGACGGTGAGCCGGCTGCGCCTTGGACCGATGGGGCGCGACGACTGTGGCCAATTGGCCGCGCAGCGCTTGAGCGTGCGAACCGTGCCCGGTGAGGTCGTCGACTTCATGCACCAGCGCGCCGGCGGGAACGCGCTGTACGTCGAAGAACTCGCGGCGGTGCTGCACGAAACGGGCAGTCTCATCGTCCACGGTGACGAGGCTCGGCTCGCGGTGAATTTTGACCAACTGGCGCGCACCAAGCTGCCGGCGACGGTGGAAGGCCTAATCGTGAGCCGTCTCGACGCGCTCGAGTCCACGCAGCAAATGGCGCTCAAGGTCGCGAGCGTGGTCGGTCGCCTGTTTCCGCTCGAAGTGGTCACAGACATCTTTCCGCTGACGGATCGCCGCGACGACGTCGCAGGACTCATGCCGCTTCTGGTCGAGCAGGACCTGCTACGCACGGCCGATCAGCCGCTGCACTTCCTGTTCAAGCACATGCTGACTCAGGAGGCGATCTACGGTCTGATGCTTTTTGGCCAACGCCGCGGGCTGCATCGCGCGGTTGCAGAGTGGTACGAGCGCACGCATTCGGACGACCTTTCGCACCTGCTGCCCGTGCTCGCGCACCATTGGCAGCGCGCAGAGGAGTGGTCACGCGCGCTGTCGTGTCTGGAGCAGGCGGCTGAGCAGAATCTGGACCGCTACGCGAACCGCGAGACCGTCGACCTGCTGACCCAAGCGCTGGTTCTCGACCGCGACCATCCGGGACAGGCCACGGCGATGCGGCGGATGCACTGGTTCCGGCATTTGGCGGAAGCGTGGTTTCGTCTGGGCGATCTCGCCAACGCCGCGCGGTATGGCCGGGACGCGCTGAAGTTGCTCGGCATGGCCGTGCCGACGACGCTTCTGGGAACCCTGCCCTCGCTTCTCGGTCAAGTCGGGCTGCGCACACTGCAGCGCTGGCTGCCGTCGCGGTTTGCCGTGACGGATGCGGAAGAAAGCAACCAGCGGCTGTGGGCGACGCGCGTGCTGAACCGAATGACGGAAATCCACATCTACGGCGAAAATGCGGTGGGCTGTCTGGATTCCGGTCTGCGCGAACTCAATACCGTGGAGCCGCTTGGACCGACCGCCGAACTGGGCAAGGCGTACGCGGTGATGGCCGTGGTGTTGGGCACCGTTCCACCGCTCGCACGCCTGGCGCACGCGTGGGGACGCCGCGCCATTTTGGTCACCGAGGCGGCGCCGCACCCCGGTTCTGCGCTCAGCTACGTCTTGTCGCGCGTCGGCATCGTCGACCTTTACGGCGCGAACTGGGTCGACGCGGAGGACAAGCTCCGCCGCGCCGGCGAGATTGCCCGGGTCTCCGGCGACCGCCGCTTGCGCGAAGAAGCGGTCGGCGTGCTCGGCATCACGCTCTTCTTCGCCAGCCGTTTCAGCGAATCGCGCAGCCACTTTGAGTCCCTCAAGGTCTCCTCTCACTTCTCCAACAATGTGCAAATTCAGGCTTGGAGCCGTTTTGGCCTGGCCGCGTACCACCTACGCGCTGGTGACGCCGAACAAGCGCGGCAGCAACTGGTCGAGGTCGAAGACTGGGTGCAGAAGTCAGCAAGTGCGTCGGAGGTGCTGTGGTCGCACGGCCTCCTCGCCCTGGCCTGGCTCCGCGTGGGCGAGCGGGAGCGCAGTGAGTCCCTGGCGGACACGCTGCTCCCCTACATTCAGAAGTTGCCGGTTGCCTATTGGGTGCAGCACGCGCTGGCCGCGCTTTGTGAAGTGTACTTGATGCTGTGCGAGCAGGCCGCGGATGATCCGGCGCGCGTCAAAGCGCTGCGCGGCAAGGCCTCGATTGCGTGCACGGCGATGCGGCGCTTCAGCTGGTCGTTCGCGTTTGGTCGGCCGCAGGCGCTCTTGTGGGACGGCGTTCTCGCCCAGGTATCGGGCAACAAGCGCAGCGCACAGCGGCATTGGCTGAAGTGCATCGCGGTTGCAGAAGCCCAATCGATGCCGTGGGAAGCCGCGCTCGCGCGCCGTGAGTTCGCCCGCAGCCTGGAGCGAAACGACCCGCGACGCGCGGAGTGGCTGACGCGTGCCATCACCGAGCTGGAGAAAATGGGCGCGACCGCCGACCTGGATCGCGCCGAACGGAGCAAGTGGTCGTGAACACAGAAGTCCTTCGCTGTCCCGAATGCCGCGGCAAGCTCGCCCGGCGCGCCACGACGCTCCTCTGCACCGGCTGCAACGCCGGTTGGCCGTTGCGCGACGGGATTCCCGTTCTCTACCGCGAGCCTTGGGTGCAAGGTCCGGACAAGTTGCTGCGCTATTTTTACGACGGCGTGCCGCGCTTGCACGACCCACTGGTGCGCTACGGCCTGCCGCTTTGGCAGGTCGGCGGAACGGAAGCAGAAATCCGCCAAGGGTACTTGCGGCGCCTGCGTCTGGACGAACTGCGTCCGGACACCTCGCCCGTGCGCTTTCTTGAGGTGAGCGTCGGTTCGGGCGCGAGCATCGAACTGGTGCGAGACGGCGCCGCTGCTGTGCCGGACATGGAGTACTGGGGCTTCGACCTGTCATGGGGGATGATGAAGCTCGCCCGCGAGCGCATCCAGAAGGCGCACCAGCCGCCCGTGCACTGGGTGCAAGGTGACGCGCATGCGCTGCCGTTCGCCGATGGGCTTTTTGACCGCGTGCTGCACGTCGGCGGCATCGGCGGATTTCGCGATCCGGCAAAAGCGCTCGCCGAGATGTGTCGCGTGGCCAAGCCCGGTGCACCGATCGTCGTCGTCGACGAGCAGTTGGATCCGAACCGCCACAACGGTCTGTGGCCGCGGCTGTGGTTTCGCGCTGTGACGTTCTACGACGACCGTCCGCATTGCCCGACGGAAGCGCTGCCGCCGGGCGTCACGGAAGTGGTTGAAGAGCAACTGAGCCGCTTCTATTACGGGCTTTCATTTCGCGCGCCCGCGGGTCCACGCTGATCCCACTTTGAGAGCCGCCGGAGGTGCGCGCTCGCGGTCGAGTCCGAGACGGCAACAGGTTCGCCCCTCAGCGCTTGGCGTTGGACAAAGGTCGTCTTTTTCAGGTTCGGAACTTCGCCACGATTTGCGGCAGCAAGGTTCCCGGCTTCACTGCGTCTCCACCAGCATCGGCGGCTTGGCCCAACACGGTCAGCGTCAGCGTCAGCGTGCGATTGCCATCGGTCAGCACGTCCAACCCGCTGTAGAGCGTCGCGAGCAGGATAATCTCGGCGATCTCATCGACGGCCACGCCTTCCATCAGCGCCCAGTAAATGTGCACCGCAACGGCAAAAGTCGGCCGTCGGCCGCCGACAAAAAGCGCGAGCAGGCAGCGTTCCCGATTCGCAGGAGAGAGCGTCGGCGGCGCGTCGTTGTAGAAGCGGTCTCCGGCAAAGGCGGTCAGCCCGGCCGAGGGCGGATACGGCCCGGAGACAATCTGGGTCGCCACCGCGTCCATCACGGTGCGGCTGTAGCCACCGCGCAGCGTCGCCAATTGTGCCTCGGTCAACTGTGTCTTGAAGTCACTCACGGTTTGTCCTCTCTCGTTTTGGTCGTGTCCCACTCGTCGTACAAAAGGCAATTCAACAGGCTCTGGGACTGCCCGCCCGTGAAGTCGATCGTTGCCCCGTTGAACCAGTGCGCTTCAGGCCGCAGCAGCAAGGTCACAAACTGCGCGACCTCCGCCGTCGACAGCATTCGCCCCGCGGGAATCGCCTGCGCGACCACATCTTGAAAACGCTGCCATTTCTCCGGCGTAAACGCCTTCTTCACGGCGAGCGTATCGACTGTTCCGTAATTCAGCAGGTTCACGCGGTAGCCCAGCAGGCCCATTTCCCACGCCAGATGCTTGACGTAGACCTGCAGCGCGGCCTTGGCAGCGGTGATAATGCCGAAGTTGTGGATCATCGAGTCCGAGATCGGATTCGTCAGTCCCAGCAACTGCGCGCCCGGCGCGAGCAAATCGCGCGCAACGAGCGCTTGCGCCCACCACGCGAACGAATTGGCCATCGAGTCCATGGTCTTGTGGAAATTGTGCGGGATAAACTGGCGAAATGGCCCGTCGCCGCCTGGCAGGAAGAGCCCCAACGACGCGTTGGCGATGGCGTGTACGCAGATCCGCACGCTCTGATGACCCGCAACTTCCAGCAACCGGTCCGCGGCGTGTTCAACGCCCGCGTGGGTGCCCACGTCACCGACAAAATGGGCAGACTTGCGACCGAGTGCTACGACGTGTGCGTCGACCGCGGCCGCTTGTTCGGGCCAATGCCCACGGTGCGCGCCAAAAATGTTCAGTCCGGGAACGGCCGCTACAGCCTTGGCAATTTCAAAACCAGATCCAGATGTCACGCCTAGAACGACAGCCCATTCGGCATCACCCGGTTCGCGGTGCGCGGCCTGCGCTGCGGCGTGCGGTTGCGCTGGATGCTTCAAGAATTCCTCCGCGTCGTCACATCGTCCAAAATGGCCTGAACTTCAGCCTGAATTCGTTTGTGCACTGCGTTCAGAATCGGCTTTCCTGCGGGTTCCGCCAGCGCAGTTTGCCACGACATAGGCGTGCCCGACAATTCCGCTATTTCCTCCACAAGCGCACGAACATCAATTGGATCGCCGATACGCTGGCGAATTTTCACAGGAAACGGTGGCGAAAACGGGAACAGTCCCAGCGGCCCGACAGCCAGCCAAAATGGCAGCCTCGCAGGAATATGCAGCCGCTTTCCCCATGTCTCGCCGTTCATGAGGCTCAGATAGATCGAATCGACACCTGACGCGCCCACCGGGACGATCGGCAGCCCGTAGCGCAGCGCCAACTTCAAGTAGCCCGTCCGCGCGCCCCAGTGAACCGTGTACGCGTCGCCGTGACGGCAGCCTTCGTGCGTTCCGCCTGGCGCAACGAGAATGTGCTCGCCGCGCGCAACGGCCGCAGCCAATTTCGGCCCATCCGCCGTCACAAAGCCCAATTCGTCGACCCATTGGCCCATTTTGCCCAGCGCCAAGCCGCCGTGAATGATGCCATGCGGCAAGTAGCCCAGGCGTCGGTGCAGTTCCGCGGTCAGCACACACAAATCCCAGGCGAATGGCCGCCCGTGATAGCCGACGATGAGACACGCGCGGCCTTGCAGCAAGGGATCGAGGTGTTCGACCTCATAGCGGTGCACGCGCGCGACGTGATTCCACGCGGCAAGCCAAGTCTGCAGCGCCGGCTGGGCGCGCCACTGCGAAAAATCGAGCATGGTTATCCGACCCGGTAAAGAAGTGCGCCGTAGGAGAGTCCGGATCCGACGCCGATGAGCAAGATGGTTTGGCCAGAACGAACGCGACCGGAACGCAGCAGCGTGTCGAGTCCGACCGCGGTGGACGCGGCGCCGATGTTGCCGGTTTCATGCACGACGGGGATAAGCTTGGCGCGATCGAGGCCAAAATGGTCGGCGATTTGCCCCAGCATCGCGCCATTTGGCTGGTGCGGAACGATCCAATCGACGCCGTGCCAATCCAGGCCGGTCTGGGCAAAAATCTCGCCAGCGACTTGACCAAGCCCCAGCATCGCAACGTCCGTAATGCCTTGGTTGGACTTGTTAAAGAGGATCGTCTCGCGTTGCCCCGTCAAGCTGGCGTGCCCCATCGTCACGGTGTCGCGCAGGCTGCCGCGGTTGCCGAACGCAGACGCCAGAACGGCCGCACCACCGGGTTCCGCAGCAGCGACAATGGCGGCGCCGGCGGCATCGCCAAAAACAACGTACGGCCGCGGATCATCGGCGCGAATGTGCCGTGATGGCATTTCGGAGGCAACGACGGCGACAGGTCCAAGTCCAGTTGCCACGCAGCGGGCGGCGACGTCGAGGCCTGAGAGAAAGCCAACACACGCGTTGTTCAGGTCAAAACAGTCTGCCGAGCCTTCGATGCCGAGCAAGTCGAGCACCGCGTTGGCCGTTGCCGGAAGCAGGTAGTCGCCGCCCGTGGAACAAGCGAAAATGACGCGACGCAACGCGCTGGCGGGAAGATTCGCCGCGACGAGCGCTTTGCGTATCGCCTCGGCTGCCTGGGACGCCGTGGAGTCTTCCGGACCGGCAAACCAGCGCGCTTGAATGCCCGTTCGCACTTCAACGTCCGCCACTGTTCGGTCCGGCATCGCTGCGCGCGCGACGTCCGCCGTTGTACGTGGAGCCCCTGGAAAATGCGTCGCGGTGGCTAGAATTTGTGCTCGGAGCATGGCGTGAGGGTGCCATGCGACGCCGATGATGTCTACGCAGGACGCCGAACGACAACCCGCACAATCGGCGATTGATCGCGGGCAAATGCCATCGTAAGCTCGGCCAGGTTTCGTTGCGGACAACGGAGCAAGGCGAGAGGCAGATGGTCAATGACGACAAAACGCTAGTTGCGGACACAAGCGCGATCCGTCGCATCATGGCGGAGGCCGAGAACGCGGCGCCCGCGCTGCTGCTGCTGTCCGGGCCGTCCGAGCTCGTCGGCAAGCAGTGGCCGCTTGTCGGGCCAGAGTTGGTTCTGGGGCGCGCGCCTTCCTGCGAAATCTACGTGGACGACCCGAAGCTCAGCAAGAACCACGCGCGGATTCTGGTGCTGGACGGGCGAGTGGCGCTGATTGACCTGAATTCGACCAATGGCACGGAAGTTGGCAACGACCTGCTGCGGCCTCAGCAGCCGCGTGAGTTGCAGAACAACGATCTGGTGCAAATCGGCAATCTGGTGTTCAAGTTTCTGGAACGCGGCAGCCTGGAATCGGTTGGCATTCAGAAGACTTTTGAGCGTTCGCAGATCGACGCGCTGACGCAAATCTTCAACAAAGGCGCCTACCTGACCACCGCAGCGGAATTGTACAAGCGCGCGCGGGCGACGGGTGCGCAGCTGTCGGTCATCGTCTTTGATCTCGACTTCTTCAAGAAGGTGAACGACACGTACGGGCATCAGGCGGGCGACTATGTGCTGAAGGCGCTCGCGCAACTCGTACACGACAATTGCATCAACGATGGCGCATTTTTCGCCCGCTACGGCGGTGAAGAATTCGTCGTGCTGCTGCCCAATAGTTCGCTGACTGTTGCCGCCGATTGCGCCGAAAGTATCCGCGCGTGGATTGAGCACTTTGAATTCGTTTTTGGCGGTGCCCGCCTCGCTGTCACGATTTCCGCGGGTGTAGCGCCCCTCAACGACGCGATGGAGTCCGCTCACGACCTGTTTGAGCTTGCCGATCAGGCGTCGTACGCATCCAAGCGCGGTGGCCGCAATCGTGTGACTGTAGCGCAACCGATCTGATCGGCAGACAATCAACGCGAGCGCCACTTCTGCAGCACATCCCAGCGCGGGTCGGGAAACCCGCTGAGCCCGCGCTCCACGCCGAGCGCGATCGCCCACGTCCGCAGCCGCGTTTCCAGCGCACTGCCAGGCCGGGCGTGAAGATGCAGCACGCGCTGGCTTTCGCCCGTCTCCTGGCCGATGAACAGCGCATCCTTGGGCACCAGCCGCACGTAAGCGGTTTGCAACAGGGGGTCGACGCGCTTCACGGCCGTGTCCTCGACCGCGATCCGCTTCGCACCACTCAGCGCCTTCCCTTGCAGCAGACTGGCTATTCGGGTCGCTGCTCAAGCAGCCGGGACACTTCGCGGAGATGCATTTCAGCTCGGCGATTGCCGCGTCGCTTCTGCGCTCGGTCTACCAGCAGTAGTTGGTGTGCGCTTCGCCGTGGCAGGTTCCGTTGCACCGCACCGAGGTTGTGCAGCCGCCCGTCGTCGGTCGCGTCGAGGTGACGCCACCCACGTACGGCAAGCCGACGATGGTGCCCAGCACGTCGCGCAAGCCGTTGACGTGGCTCGCGGACCCAGCGTCCGGGTGGCACGACGTGCAGTAGACGACAAATCCGTTCCCGCCAAGATGCGTGCTGTGATGCCCCGTGGTCGGCGTCGCCGCGTGGCAACTGGCGCAGCTTCCCGCGTTCCAGTTGCCGCCTGCCCAGTACGGCGTGACCAACGGCGCACCGCCGCGCCCGTTCGAGTGGCAAGCCCCCATGCAGGTCCCTCGCTGCGCAACCGGCGCACCTACAGCCGCCGCAACGTTCCAGATCATCGATCCCGTGTTGTTCACCCCGGCTGGCGGCGCTGCGAACGTCACATCGCCGTGATGTCCGGTCGTCGACAAGTCCGCGCTCGGCACGTATTGCTGGGTGTGCGCCAGGTCGCCAAAGAACGGGATGATATGACAACGCGTGCAGTCCAGCGGAATGTGCGTTGTACTCGCCGTGATGTGCTGCGCGTGACGACCCACGGCCAGTGAGAGACTGGTCGACTCGTTGGCCACGCCCGTCGGCGGGTTGTTTTGCGTCGCGGTGCCGTGGCAGAAATTGCACGCTTTCCAATCGCCCTCCGTGCCACCCGCCGGATTCGCGCCGTGACAGTTCACCGTGCTGTTGTTGCAGGAAATACCGACGCTGCCGCCGTTGTAATCCGCGCCGTGGCAGTCCGTGCAGTTCGTGCCCTTGTCGTCCTTGCCGTGGTTGACGAGGAAATAGCCGTAGCCGTGGTGGTTCGGGTTGGCGACGCCGTTTGCCGCGAATTTCGGCGACGTCCAGTCCGCGAGCGTGTGATAGTTGTTCTTCTCCACAACGCCGTCGACGTGCAGCGCCGCGTTGGCCCACGCGACCGCGCCAGTTCCAGGATTGACCGAAGCCACGACACCCGCGTGACAGAGCGCGCAGTTCGTGACCGCAGGGTGCGTGCCGCCCGGAGGCGTCATGTGGCACGCCGCGCCGCACGCTTTGAATGAACCGTCGACCTGCGTCCAGACGGGATTGGTCTTGGCCGTCGCCGCGTCGAGCAACTTGCCGCCATGGCAGTAGGCGCCGCTGCAGGTCGCCGCGCCCGCGTCAAACTGCGGCACGGAGCCCATCGCCGTTGAAACCGCGCTCCACAGGAAGTCGACCGTACCATTGGCATGCGTCGTGATGTCCGGCACCGCGTGGCAATCCTTGCAGTCGACCTGCCTGTGCCACGTGCTCGGCGCCAAGTGCTGCGCGTGCGCACCGACCGCGGGTTGCGTCGTCAGCGTTTCACCGTGCGTGCCCTTGGGCGGCGCCGGGTTGTTCGTCGCTGCGTCGCCGTGGCACGTCGTGCAGGTCAGCACCTTCACGTCGATCTTGCCGTCAATGTGCAGCGTCGGATCCTTCCACACCGCCGTCTGCGTAACGGGATCGAAGGATGTCAGCGTCGCGTCGTGACAATCAGCGCACTTGGTGCTCTGCGGATGCGTGCCGCCCGGCGGTGTCCTGTGGCATGCGGCACCGCACGAGTTGAACGTCCCGTCGACCTGCGTCCACACAGGCGTCACCTTGGCCGTCGCTGTACCTTGCAGCGTCGCGCCGTGGCAGTAGGCGCCACTGCAGGTCATGGCCGCCGCATCGAACTGCGGCACCGCATTCATCGCCGCGGCAACCGCGCTCCACGCCAGATCAATCGCGCCGTTTGCGTGCAGGGGCTGCGCCGGCACCACGTGGCAATCCGTGCACGCGACTTGGCGGTGCCAGGTGCTCGAAGCCAGATGCTGCGCATGCGCGCCCACCGCTGGTTGCGTCGTCAGCGTCTCGCCCTTGGTACCAAACGGCGGCGCCGGATTGTTCGTCGCCGCATCGCCGTGGCAACTCGTGCAGGTCAGGTTCTTCACCTCCACCTTGCCGTCGATGTGCAGCGCCGCGTTCGCCCACGTGGTCACCTGCGTCGCTGGGTCAAAACTCGCAAGGACCTGATCGTGGCAGTCGATGCAGTTCGTATTCTGCGGGTGCGGCGCAGCCGGCGGCGTGGTGTGGCAAGCGGCGCCACAAGAATTGAACGTACCATCGACCTTCGTCCACACGGGCTTCGTCTTGGCGCCCGCGCTGCCGATGAGCGTTTCACCATGGCAGTACGCACCGCTGCACGTCGCGCTGTTCGCGTCAAAACTCGGCACCGCGGACATCGCCGTCGCCACAGCGCTCCACGCAAAATCAATCACACCATTCGCATGCACTGGCGCGTTGGGCACCGCGTGACAATCCGTGCAGACCACATCGCGGTGCCACGTGCTCGGCGCCAGATGCTGCGCGTGCGCACCGACCGCCAGCTGCGTCGTCAGCGTCTCGCCTTTCGTGCCCAAGGGCGGCGCTGGATTGTTCGTCGCCGCTGTGCCGTGGCACGTCGTACAGGTCAGGTTCTTCACGTCGACCTGACCGTTGATGTGCAGAGCCGCGTTCGTCCACGTCGCCTTCTGCGTCACCGGATCAAAACTGGCAATCACGGCGTCGTGGCAGACCGCGCACTGGGTGTTCTGGGGGTGAGGCGCGCCCGGCGGCGTCATGTGGCACGCGGCCCCGCACGAGTTGAACGTCCCGTCGACCTGTGTCCACACCGGCGTCGTCTTGGCGACAAATCCGTCGGCGAGCGTGCTGCCGTGGCAGTAGGCGCCGCTACACGTTAGCGCGCCAACATCAAACTGCGGCACCGCGCTCATGGCCGTTGCGACCGCGCCCCAGGTCAGCTCCATCACCCCATTGCTGTGATCCATCGCCGTCGGCACTGCGTGACAGTCCGCGCAGTCCACCTGACGGTGCCACGCGCTATTCGCCAAGTGCTGCGCGTGCGCGCCCACCGCGGGCTGGCTGGTCAACGTCTCCCCGTGCGTGCCCTGCGGCGGTGCCGGATTGTTGGCAACCGGATCGCCGTGACACGCCGTGCACGTGAGCGTCTTCACTTCGGTCTTGCCGTTGACGTGTAAACTTGCGTCTTTCCAAGTTGCTGTTTGCGTTGCCGGATCAAAACTCGCGATGACCGCGTCATGGCACAGCGCGCAGTTCGTGTTCTGCGTGTGCGGCGCGGCGGGCGGCGTCAGGTGGCAGCTTGCGCCGCAGGAACTGAACGTCCCGTCGACTTGCGTCCACACCGGCGTCGAATTCGCCGTCGTCGCGTGCGGCAAGGTCCCGCCGTGGCAGTACGCGCCGCTGCAGCTCGCGCTCGTCGCGTCAAACTGTGGCGTCGAATTCAGCGCCGTCGCGATGGCGCTCCAGGTCAGGTCGACGTTTCCGTTGCTGTGCCCCATGTCCGTCGGGACCGCGTGGCAATCCGTGCACGCCACTTGCCGGTGCCACGTGCTCGTCGCCAAGTGCTTGGCGTGCGCGCCCACCGCCTTCTGGTTCGTCAGCGATTCCCCGTGCGTCCCCGTCGGCGGCGCCGGATTTTTCGTCGCTGGGTCGCCGTGACACGCCGTGCAAGTCAGCGTCTTGACGTCCACCTTGCCGTCAATGTGTAGCGCGGCATCTTTCCACGTGGCCTTTTGCGTCACGGGGTCAAAGCTCGCAATCACCGCGTCGTGGCAGAGCGCGCAGTTCGTGTTCGTCGTGTGCTCGCCGGCGGGTGGCGTCAAGTGACAACTCGCTCCGCACGACTTGAACGAACCGTCGACCTGCGTCCACACCGGTGTCGACTTCGCCGTCGTCGTGTCTTTCAGCGTTCCGCCGTGGCAGTATGCGCCGCTGCAGCTGGCGGAATTCGCATCAAAAGTCGGCGCGCTGTTTTGCGCCGTCGCAACCGCGCTCCACGTCAGCGCCACCTTGCCGTCGGCATGCGTCGTCAAGGTCGGCACCACGTGGCAATCCGTGCAATCGACCTGCCGGTGCCACGCGCTTCCCGCCAAGTGCTGCGCGTGCGCGCCGACGCCAATGTCCGTCGTCAGCGTCGCGCCGCTCGTCGACTTGGGCGGCGCCGAGTTGTTGGTCGCCGCGTCGCCATGGCACGACGTGCAGGTCATCGCTTTCACGTCGATCTTGCCGTCAATATGCAGCGACGCGTCCTTCCACGTCGCCTTTTGCGTGGCCACGTCAAAGCCCGCAATCACCGTGTCATGGCAGTCCGCGCAGTTCGTGTTCGTCGGGTGCGGCGCTGCGGGCGGTGTCATGTGGCACGCGGCGCCGCAGGAATTGAACGTCCCGTCGACTTGCGTCCATACCGGCTTCGTTTTCGCCGTCGCTGCGTCGTAGAGGGTTCCTCCGTGGCAATACGCACCGCTGCACGTCGCTGAGGTCGCGTCAAACGTCGGCGTGCTGTCCATAGCCGTGGCGACAGCGCTCCAACTGAAGTCGATGACGCCGCTCGCGTGCACCATTTCGGTCGGCACGACGTGACAGTCCGCGCAATCGACCTGACGGTGCCAGCCGCTCGCCGCCAAGTGCTGCGCGTGCGCGCCCACCGCGAGTTCCGTCGTCTTTGTCTCGCCTTTGGTTCCCTTGGGCGGCGCCGGGTTGTTGCTCGCCGCGTCACCATGGCACGTCGTGCAGGTCATCTTCTTGACGTCGATGGTGCCGTTGATGTGCAGCGCCGCGTTCTTCCACGTCGCCTTCTGCGTCGCAACGTCAAAGCCCGCGATGACCGCGTCATGACAGTCCGCGCAGTTGCTATTTTGCGGGTGCGGCGCGCCCGGCGGCGTCATGTGGCAACCAGCCCCGCACGAACTGAACGAACCGTCGACCTGTGTCCACACCGGCGTCGTCTTGGCCGTCGTTGCATCGTAGAGCGTGCCGCCGTGGCAGTACGCGCCGCTGCAGGTCGCACTCGCCGCGTTAAACTTGGGCGCGGCGTTCATTGCCGTCGCGACAGCGCCCCAAGCGAAATCGATCACACCGTTCGCGTGCTGCGTCGAGGTCTGCGTCGCGTGGCAATCCGTGCACACGACCGGTCGGTGCCAGTCGCCGCCCGCCAGGTGCTTCGCGTGCGCGCCAACCGCCAGATCTGTCGTCTGCGTTTCCCCGTTCGTGCCTTTGGGCGGTGCCGGATTGTTCGTCGCCGCATCGCCATGACACGTCGTGCACGTCATCGCAACGACGTCGACTTTCCCGTTCACGTGCAGCGCCGCGTCCTTCCACGTCGCCTGCTTGGTCGCTGGATCGAACGTCGCAATCACCGCGTCGTGGCACTGTGCACACTTGCTGTTCTGCGGATGCGGCGCGCTGGGCGGCGTCATGTGGCAACTCGCACCGCACGCGTTGAACGAACTGTCGACTTGCGTCCACACGGGCTTGGTCTTGACCTTGCCGGCGTCGTACAGCGTGCCGCCGTGACAGTAAGCACCGCTGCACGTCGCCGTCGCCGCGCTGAACGACGGCGTGCTCGCCATGGCCGTTGCCACCGCGCTCCAAACAAAATCGATCGGTCCGTTGGCGTGCGAGGTCGATGTCGGCACCGCGTGGCAGTCCGTGCAGTCCACCTGACGGTGCCACGCGCTCGTGTTCAAGTGCTGCGCGTGGGCGCCGACGGCCAATTGCGTCGTCGACGTCTCGCCGTTCGTGCCTTTGGGCGGCGCCGGATTGCTGGTCGCCGCGTCGCCGTGACACGTCGTGCAGGTCATCGCCTTCACGTCAACCTGCCCGTTGATGTGCAGCGACGCGTCCTTCCACGTCGCAGTCTGCGTCGCTTGGTCAAAATCGGCGATGACCGCATCGTGGCACTGCGCGCAATTCGTATTCTTCGGGTGCGGCGCGCTGGGCGGCGTCAGGTGGCAAGCCGCGCCACAGGCGTTGTAGGAACCCGTCACTTCCGTCCACACCGGTTTGGTCTTTGCTTTGCCAACGTCAGACAACGTGCCGCCGTGACAATACGCGCCGTTGCACGAGGCCGTTGCCGCGTCAAACGTCGGTTTGCTTCCCATCGCCGTGGAGACGGTGCTCCACAGGAAATCGATCGTCCCGTTTGCGTGCTGGGTCGACGTCGGCACCGCGTGGCAATCGGTGCAGTCGACGTTGCGGTGCCAATCGCTTGTCGCCAGGTGCTGCGCGTGCGCGCCCACGGCCAAGTCCGTCGTCTTCGTCTCGCCTTTGGTGCCGAGCGGTGGCGCTGGATTGTTCGACTTCGCGTCGCCGTGGCAGCTCGTGCAGGTCAACGGCTTGACGTCCACTTGCCCGTTGACGTGCAGCGCGGGGTTCTTCCAGATGGCGGACTGCGTCGCTGGATCGAATGAACTCAGCACAGCATCGTGGCAATCCGCGCACTTGGAGCTCTGCGGGTGTGGACCGCCGGGCGGCGTCAGGTGGCAAGCCGCGCCACACGCATTGAAAGTGCCGTTGACCTGATTCCAGACGGGCGTGGTCTTTGCAGTCGCGGCGTCGTAGAGCGTGCCACCGTGGCAATACGCGCCGCTGCAGGACACCGAGTTGGCGTCGAACGCCGGCACGCTGTCCATCGCGGTCGCCACGCCACTCCACGAGAAGTCGATCTTGTCGTCGGCATGGAGCGGATTGGTCGGCACAGCGTGGCATTCCGTGCAGGTCACCACGCGGTGCCAGTTACTCGTCCCCAGATGTTGCTGGTGTGCGCCGACCGCCGCCTGCGCTGTCTTGGTCTCCCCGTGCGTGCCTTTGGGCGGCGCTGGGTCGTTCGTCAGCGGGTTGCCGTGGCACGCCGTACACGTGAGCTGCTTGACGTCGATCTGCCCGTTGATGTGCAGCGTCGCGTCCTTCCACACGGCCTGCTGCTTCGCCGGGTCAAAACTCGCGATCACCTTGTCATGGCAGTCGCCGCACTGCGTGTTGCTCGGATGCGGGCTGCTGGGCGGCGTCAGGTGGCATGCGGCGCCACAGGAATTGAACGTGCCATCGACCTGCGTCCAGACCGGCTTGGTCTTGGCCTTGCCCACGTCAAAAAGCGTGCCGCCATGGCAGTACGCACCGCTGCAGGTCGCAGTGCCAGCGTCAAACGTGGGCGAGCTGTCCATCGCCGTCGCGACACTGCTCCAGGCGTAGTCGACGACGCCGTTCTTGTGCTTGATTGAATTCGGCACCTTGTGGCAGTCCTCACACTGGACGTCGCGGTGCCAATCACTCGTCGTCAGGTGCTGCTGGTGCGCGCCAACCGCCAGATCGGTCGTGTCCGTCTCGCCGTCTGTGCCCAAAGGCGGCGCGGGATTGCCGTTGTCCTGCGTGCCGTGGCAGGCATAACAGCCACCGGGATGTGGCTTGCCAACGTCGGCGTCGTCTGAAGCATCGGGCGCGTCCGTGTCGGTCGCATCCAATTGCGGCACGGCGACGTCCACGACCGCGTCCGCCTCCTCGCTCGGAATCGAGACGGCCTTGGCACTACATCCCGCGAGCGCACCGATCAGACAGGCGGCCAGCCAAGGCAGCAAGCAGACTCGCGTGTCCGATGATTTGGTGGAAAATACGGCGGTCATCATGGCGAACTCGCGGCGCAAGCAGAACCGCAGACACGCAGTTCCTGAGCCGGAAACATAACGAAGCGGAGGCGAATTTGCCATGCCAAACCGGCTCACGCGCCGTCGCTCGCCACACCCCTTCACATTTACACACGCAGCAGGAAGACAGGGGCTGCGCGATTTTGGTCGGCATCAGTGGAGACGCGCGCGCATGAAGTTCCGGCATTTCCCCTTGCCACTATTTCCGCGTAGCCTGTTCGCTTTCCACGCCGTTCGCGGCTCAGGCGCCCCACGTGCTCCCGTTCCTCATCGCGCTCGCCTTCGGGATCTTCGGCTCCATCCCCGTCGCGGGGCCCATCTCCGCCGTCGTTCTTGAACGGGCGCTGGCCGGTCGCGGCAGCAGTGGCTTCTTCGTCGCCTTGGGCGGCGCGATAGCCGAGGCGGCTTGGGCGTTCCTCGCCGCGTGGGGCATGGGCGGGCTCCTCGTGCGCTATCCGCAAGTGATGAACACGTCGCGCGTGGTCGGCGCCGTGCTCCTGTTCATCCTTGGCGCAGTCTTCGCGTTTCGCCCGCCAACGTTTGCCCCTGGCCGCAAGCCGTCCAGGTGGATTCAATCCGGCGCTTTCGTTTTTGGCTTTGTCGTCACCGCCATCAACCCGACCCTGCTCGTCACTTGGGGCACCGCCGTCGCGACGCTCTATTCCACCGGCCTCGTCGCCAGCGACCCGCAGCACGCCCTGCCCTTTGCCGCTGGCGCTTTTGTCGGCATCGTGGCGTGGTTTGGCCTGCTGCTGGGGCTCGTGCAGAGGTATCATGAGCGCATGAGTCGCGCGGTGATTGAGAAGGTGGTCCGCGGGACGGGGGTTGTTTTGATGATGATTGGGATTTGGGTCGGGGTTTGGCGGTGAGTGCGGGGCCGGCGCCGCAGGCGCGCCGGAGCTGAGGGAAACGCAGTTTCCCTCAGACTCCCTTCCTGCCGGCGGTGGTTGAGGACGGCGGGGTTCTGTTGTCGGCGCGATGGCGCCTCCTCGCGGACTTTTGCGTAAAGCGGGGAATTGGACGGCCGGGATCGCCTGCTCGGCGTGCGGGGCCCCGATGCGCGCCGCTTTGCGGCGATCGGTACCGCGCCTCGGTCGGGTGGAGGTAGAGCGATCTTGCGGGTGAATGGGCCTGGGAACGAGCCGCATACGTACGCAATCGTGCCCGAAAACCACGGACGGGCGCGGAACGCAGCCGGGCTGGTGCGCGCTTCACGCGAATGCGTGACAACTCGTTTGGTGCTGCGCACATCTTCCGCGAACACCGGGCCAGTTCCCTGACGCTTGGCTAGCGAACGCTGCGGTCAGCCTTTCTTCGGCTTGATCCCGAACGCCAGCAGGTCGGCCGATGATTCGCCATACCAGCCACGAAGGAACTTCACGAGGCGCGCATCCAACTTTGCCGTCTTCTTGGCCGCGGTTGCGCGTTGCGCGCCAGTGGAAACCTTGGCCTTCACCGCCGCTTCAGCCGCCTTGACTGCCGTTTCCAGCGCCACCCGTTTGCCGGTGATCTCCTTCACCGTCAGCGCGGCCGGCAACTTCTTTGCCGCGTCCGGGTGCTTCGCCAGGCCCGATAAGAACGCATTGAGGCGCTGCGCTTCATCGTGAGGGCCGGGGCCCGGCGGCACAAAGTCCAAGGCACCGACTGCCCCATCGTCGAAGACGCCGGACAGCCACTGTTCTGCGCGTCGCAAGAGCACGCGCGCCTCCTTGCGCGCCTTGGTCTGTTTCTCGATGGCGACTTTGCGCGCTACAAAGGCAGTCGCGTCAGCCGAGCGGGTTGCTTTGATGGTGGCGCCGTGTTGCACGAGGCCGTCCAGCGCGAGATCATCGGGCAGTTCCGGCTTCGGGTTGGTGGCGGACACAGCGTCGACCCGCGCGATAAACGCTTTGTCCGCGCGAGTAAGTTCGCCGTGCGGCGCGGGCTTCTTGCGCGGCTTGGCGCCGGTGACGCCTTCATCGGAAAGGGTGATGTCTACTTCTTGCGGGAGCGTTTCATCGGACATGAGTGACCTCCAAGTTGGCAGTTTGATAGTGTTGCTGCCGTTGGTGAATTTTGTGCCACAACTTTAGATCTTCGTCAAACAACTGTGGCGTTTGTCCATCAATCAGCGAAGCGCAGGCCTGCGGATTTGTTGCCGCCTACTGGACCTGCGCCTATCGTTGCGTGGCCTATGGACGTGCGGACGCAGGAGACTTGTGGGGCGATGGTCGCTGTCGAGCGGTAGACGTCGCCTTTGCGACGTGTGACGGGCGCTTTTCTGCAAATACGGACGCGTTTCTGGCGTTTTTGGTCTCTGCGCGGTTCTTTTTGGGTGTCGTCGTTTCCTCGCGCGACCAATGCTAGATGAAATGCCTCTTTTATCCACACGCGGAATCAATCGCCGCCAGAACGAACCGCAGCACACCCGATCTGCAACGGTTTGGCGCGCACTTGCGTGTTCTGCGCCGAAAACGTCTTGTCTTGCGCGAAAATGTGTACTTGTGCGGTGGAACGTCTCTTTGTTGCGCGAAACGGCCTGTTTTTGGCGCGTCACCGTTCGATCTGGGTGCACAATCGTCCAGTCGCGGTGAAAGTGGCTGCTCGCGGCGCGGCGGGATTCTTCCCCGCACGCGCGCCCACCGCCCGCAGCCGCGGCTTGACATTCATCTACTGATCAAACGTCCTCCCCCGCGCTGCTCTCCGCCCGCGCACGGAAGTGCGCAACGTGCGCAGCGAGCCGTCCGGATCGCACCGCCGCAGGTCTCCGCAAGCGCACCGTCAGACGTAAGCGTTCCGAAATCGGCCCTTCCTGCCCCCGCTTCACCGTTCCCACTTCCCCAAAACGCGAAACGCGAGGGAAGGTCCCAGCTCCTTCCCTCGCGCCCGCGTGCCCCGTTTGGTGCTTGTACTTTCCTACTTCTCGATGAACTGCGCGGTCTCCGTCGAGTCCTTCAGCGCCGTCGTCGAGCTCAGACCGCCCGACACGATGGTCGCCACCGCGTCAAAGTAGCCCACGCCCACTTCGCGCTGGTGCTTCGTCGCCGTGTAACCGTGCTTCTCCGCCGCGAACTCTTCCTGCTGCAGCTGCGAGTACGCCGCCATGCCACGCGCCTTGTAGTCGTACGCGAGCTCGAACATCGAGTAGTTCAGCGCGTGGAAGCCGGCGAGCGTCACGAACTGGAACGCGTAGCCGAGCTTGCCCAATTCGATCTGGAACTTGGCGATGGTTTCATCGTCCAGGTGCTTCTTCCAGTTGAACGACGGCGAGCAGTTGTACGCCAGCATCTTGCCGGGGAACTTCGCGTGAATCGCGTCCGCGAACTTCTTCGCATCGGCCAGATCCGGCGTCGACGTCTCCATCCACACCACATCGGCAAACGGCGCGAACGACAGACCGCGGTTGATCGCCATGTCGATGCCGTTGTTGATGCGGTAGAAGCCTTCCGCGGTGCGCTCGCCGGTCGTGAACGGGCGGTCGACGGCGTCCACGTCGCTCGTCAGGAGCGTCGCCGAGTCAGCGTCCGTGCGGGCGATGATGAGCGTCGGCACGTCGAGCACGTCCGCCGCCAAGCGCGCCGCAACGAGCGTGCGAATGAACTGGCTGGTCGGCACGAGCACCTTACCGCCCAAGTGGCCGCACTTCTTTTCCGAAGAGAGCTGGTCCTCGTAGTGCACCGCAGACGCGCCCGCTTCGATCATCTGCTTGGTCAATTCGTACACGTTCAGCGCGCCGCCGAAGCCGGCTTCCGCGTCCGCGACGATCGGCGCAAACCAGTAGTGCTCGCCGCCCTTGCCGTCCGCCCATTCGAGCTGGTCCGCACGCGTCAGCGCGTTGTTGATGCGCTTCACCACGGCCGGAACCGAGTTCGCCGGGTACAGGCTCTGGTCCGGGTAGGTCTGGCCCGACAGATTCGCATCCGCCGCAACCTGCCAACCGGACAGATAAATCGCCTTCAGACCGGCGCGCACCTGCTGCACGGCCTGGCCACCCGTCAGCGCACCCAGGGCGTTGACGTACGGCTCGGTCTTCATCAGGGTCCACAGGCGCTCAGCGCCGAGGCGCGCGATTGTGTATTCCACGAGCACGGAGCCGCGCAGCTTCTTGACGTCGGCTTCCGTGTACGGGCGAACGATGCCGTCCCAGCGGTTCGGGGTCTTGGACGAGGCAACGGGAGCGTAGGGGGCCATGAGAATCCTCCAGAAACGGTGAAAATCGACGCGGAATTACTTCTGAACGAGGTAGTTGTAAGCGCCTTGGGTGAGAAAATCAGCGAGCTTGTCCGCCGTGGACCACTCGACAAACAGTTGCGTAGCCAGCGGAAACCGGCCTTTTTCCCAGCGATCCGGGCCGACTTCAGCCTGAATCACTGCCAATTCTTCGGCCAGCGTCGCGTCAAACAGCGCGCGCGTCACGACGCGGCCATCCTCCAGCTTCGCGCCGTGATGCAGCCACTGCCACACCTGCGTGCGGGAAATCTCCGCCGTCGCCGCGTCTTCCATCAGGTTGTACAGCGGCACGCAGCCATTGCCGCGCAGCCACGCCTCGATGTACTGCACGCCCACGCGAATATTCTCGCGCAGGCCGTGTTCCGTGCGCTTGCCCACCGGCGTCGTCAGCAGATCCGCCGCCGTCACGGGCGTCGTATTCGGGGTCTTGTCGATCTGGTTCGGCGTCGGCATGCCCGCGTCAAAGATGTCTTTGGCAATCGCCACGAGCGCCGGATGCGCGACCCACGTGCCGTCGTGCCCGTTTGTCACTTCCCGCAGTTTGTCCGCCCGCACGCGCTCCAGCGCCGCGTCGTTCGCCACCGGGTCGTTCTTGATCGGGATCTGCGCCGCCATGCCGCCCATCGCGTGAATGCCGCGCTTGTGGCAGGTCTGCACGACCAAGCGCGCGTACAACGCCATGTTGTGCTGGGTCATGCCCACGTCTTTGCGATCCGGCAGCACTTTGTCCGCGTGCGCCTGCAAGGTCTTGATGAAGCTGAAGATGTAATCCCAACGCCCGCAGTTCAGGCCCGCCGAGTGGTCGCGCAGCTCGTACAGGATCTCGTCCATCTCAAACGCCGCGGGCAGCGTCTCAATCAGCACGGTCGCGCGAATCGAGCCGTGCGGCACGCCCAACGTCTCCTGCGCCAGCACAAAAACGTCATTCCACAGGCGCGCTTCCAGATGAGATTGCAGCTTGGGCAAGTAGAAATACGGTCCCGTGCCGCGGCTCAGCGCTTCCTTGGCGTTGTGGAAGAAGTAGAGGCCAAAATCAAACAGCGAACCCGAAATCGGCAGACCGTTCCGCGTCACGTGTGCTTCTTCGAGGTGCCAGCCGCGCGGGCGAACCAGCAGCGTCGCAATCTTGTCGTTCAGCTTGTACGCCTTGCCGCCATCTTGCTGGAACGTGATCGTCTTGCGGATCGCGTCGCCCAGGTTGATGTGCCCGTCGATGTTGTTGTCCCACGAAGGCGCGTTGGCGTCCTCGAAGTCCGCCATGAACACGCTCGCGCCGGAATTCAGCGCGTTGATGACCATTTTGCGGTCAACCGGCCCCGTGATCTCTACGCGACGGTCGCGCAGGTCCGCAGGGATCGCCGCCACTTTCCAGTTGCCCGCGCGAATCTCCGCGGTTTCCGGCAGGAAGTCCGGCAGCGCGCCCGCGTCATACTTCGCCTGGACGACCTTGCGGCGTTCCAGAAGCGCGCGGCGACGGTCGCCAAACGTGTTCTCCAACAACGCGACGAACGCCAGAGCGTCCGGCGTCAGAATGCGCTCGTAACCGGGGCGAATCGTGCCGATAACGGTCAGTGGGTGGGTTGAAAAAGCGGTCTGCGCGGACGTCATGTCAAGCCTCCAAGCGACGCGTATTGTTTACAAACGGCGCACCTCAGTCAACACATGCCTTTGTTTCGCTGTGTTGACTCTGTAAACGCCGTTCTGTAAAGTCGCGTCAAGGTGTAAACCTTGTAAACTTTGGACGAGGTCGTGGTCATGGCAGACGGACAAAAGCCGAGTGTTCAGGGCAAGCTGGGCGGGAAGATTCGGACCTTGCGCCGCAAAGAGCAGCTTTCCCAAGCGGAACTGGCGCGTCGCCTAGGTATTTCAGCAAGTTACCTCAATCTTATCGAGCACGACCAGCGCGCGCTGACCGCGGATCTGCTGATTCGCCTGGCGCAAGTGCTGCCGATCGACTTCCAGACGCTTTCCGGACGCGCCGAAGAGCGCTTGTCCGCCGATCTGATGGAGGCGTTTTCTGACCCGTTTTTTGACGGGCACAACCTGATGGCGACGGAAGTACGTGAAGTCGCCCAGCAATCCCCCAACGTTGTGCGCGCGATTCTGGCGCTTTTTGAAGGCTGGCAGGCGGCGCGCAACCTGAACGAAACGCTGGCGTCGAAGGTGTACACGGACCAGAACCTGCCCGGCGTGGCGGCTTCGCGACTGCCGTCAGAAGAGGTGAATGACTTCGTGCAGGCGCACATGAACTTTTTTCCGGATCTGGAGGAGGCGGCGGAGCACTTGTGGCGACACGCGCACCTGCAGGCGGACGACCTGAGCGCGGGCTTGCAGCGCGTGTTGGTGCGCGATCTGGGCGTCGACGTGCAGGTGCACCGCACGGGCGGGCGGCCCTCGCCGCTGCGGCGGTACGATCCGGAGCGCAAGGTGTTGCACTTGTCGGAGGTGCTGACCGCGCACAGTCGGCGGTTCCAAATGGCGGTGCAGATCGCCCTGCTGACGATCCCCGAACTCATCGACAAGCTGAGCGACGACGCGGTGTTGACCTCGCAAGAGTCAAGAACGCTGGGACGTTTGGTGCTGGCGAACTACTTCGCGTCCGCCGTCGTGATGCCCTACGAGCCGTTCTTGGATGTAACTCGCAAAGAACGCTACGATATTGAGCTTCTGGGCAACCGCTTCGGCGCGAGTTTTGAGCAGGTTTGCCACCGGTTGACGACGCTGCAACGTCCGGGGCGCGAGGGCGTACCGCTGCATTTCGTTCGCGTCGACCTCGCGGGCAATATTTCCAAGCACTTCAGCGCGTCGGGCATTCGTTTCGCGCGTTTCTCCGGCGCCTGCCCGCGCTGGAACATTCACGCGGCATTCTTGACGCCGGGGCTGATCCGCACGCAGTTGTCGCGTATGCCCGACGGCACGTCGTTCTTCTGCCTGGCGCGCACGGTGCCCAAAGGACGCGGCGGTTTTCACGCCTCGCACACGGTCCACGCGATTGGCCTGGGCTGCAACGTGCGCTATGGCCGTGAAATGGTGTACGCGGACGGCATGGACCTCGCGCGCCTCGACTCAGCGATTCCGGTCGGCGTCACGTGTCGTCTGTGCGAGCGCCAGGACTGCGACCAGCGGGCGTTTCCAAGCTTGCGGCACACGATGCAGGTGGACGAGAACGTGCGGGGAGCGTCGCCTTACATGCTGAGCTTGGGATAGGCGTTCGGGCGCCGCTCCTGCCGAGTGAACATTCGGCAAACGCCAGCTGCCCTTGCAGGAGTGCTTTCAGCGGGTGCTCCGCGCGACTGGCCGCGCGTGTACAGACGTCTGGGATGCGACCCGCTTCGCCTGGCGCTCAGCGCGCGTCGCGGAAACCGACCGCGCGTGGCAGCTCAGTCGCCCCAAAAAGCGCAGCAGCCCCGGACCTCTCGCGACGTCCGGGGCTGCCCGCTACCTGATCACCAGAACTTAGCGCGTCATGACCAGCGTCGAATTCGACACGGTGCACTTCGGCGTGTTCGAGTACTGATCCGGGAACTTGGTGCCTTCGATGTCGCCAGTCACTTTGTCCTTGGTCACGACGGTCGTGATGTTGAACGAACCCTGCGTGTCCTTGGCCTGACCGCCCGCGAGGCCGCCCTTCGCGTCAACGAAGGGGAAGTCGCCGTTGAACTGCGCGTGGTCGTCGTGACCGGTTCCCATCATCGTGTGATTGCCACCGTCGGTCGAGAGCTGCAGGTCGGTGTTGCTACCCGAGATCGACACCGACTTGGTGAACGACTGGTGGCCGACCCACGGGCTCGTGAGGCCCTGTTCGCACTTGACGTCGTATTCGAGCTTGACGGACCACGTGCCCGTCCAGTCCAGCCCCGTCACGCCGCCGCCGCCACCGGTATCGGTGCCGCCGCCGCCCGTCGTGTCGCCACCGCCGCCACCGCCGCCGCCGCCGCCGCCACCGCCGCAGCACACGGCCTTCTCGGCCTCAGATGCGCTGACTTCCGTGCAGCCGGACGGGTCCATCTTCGGCGCGCACTTCGCCACGCACGCACCCGGATCCGGGTCGTTCATGCAGGCCTGTTGGCAGTCCAGATCGGGCGAGCCCACGGAGCATTTGCCGAACGCGTCCGCATCGGCACACTTGTAGAGCTTGCCCGTTGCTGCGCTCTCGCCATAGCAACAGATCTGCTTTTCATCCGCGATCGGGCAGGTCGCACCGCCACCACCGCCGCCGGTTGTGTCAGTACCACCACCACCGCCGCCAGTTGTGTCCGTGCCGGTGTTCGTGCCGCCACTGGTCGTGTTGTTCACGGTCGTGGTGCAGCCAGCCGCCGCGCACACAGCGCCAGCGAGGACAAACGTGCTGAGAAAACGGGTCGAGAAACGAAGCATGAATTCTCCTAATGAAAGCCAGCCCGACATTCAGGCGGGCGAAGAAGCGTCCAGGGCACAAGCCGATGGAACGACGCGTAGAACTGCACGGAAATCGTACAGTACGAACACTAGCAGCGCAATAACGCGCAAAAAACGGCGGCTATTCGCCGCGCCCAGAGGTTCTGATTTTTGAGTTTCCAACCTCTCAGCTTTCTTCTTGATCCAGCCACCGAGCACCTACCAACCAGCCGCAATTTCAGGCGATTTCAGTCGCCGCAAATACACGACCGCGGCTTAAAACAAGCGGTGAAAACGAATTTTCACAGACTCTCAGCCGAATTTCTTCGGCCTCGTTTACCCGCCTGCTCGCCGCACAAACGGCGGCATAATCAAGGTGGTGCAGCGATGCAAATACCCGCTGCTCATTTATTTACCGATGACCGGCCGCCACGTCAAGCACCAAATTCGCGGCCAAAGACAGCGGAAGCAGCGAATCTGAGAAGGAAGTGGCAGCCGCCCACCTGCGTTTGGCTACCTGCTTGCGGTTTCATCGTCCTACCCGTTCCGCTGAGGAACTGCAGCGTTGGCGACGTCTACAGACTAGTCAATCTACTAAAATAGCCAATGCGATGTGAACCCTTTCAATATTTGCAAGTATTAATAGATCAAAAAAGCGTGTGATAATTGCGCAACCAGCGAAGCGTCTCGACCAAGGACTGTCAACCTCGCGCGACCGACGCGCTTCTGCGGACTGCGGCTGAAAGTTCCGCTGCGTTGTGCTACGTTGCCGACGGGCGCGCCCCGACGCGCCGGAGGTCGCCATGCTGCTGCGTTTTGCCACCTGTTTCGCGTTGGCGGCGCTGACCGCGTGCAGCGGATCGCCGACTGCAACGCCTCCGCCCATCGATCGCGTACCGCTCGCTCCCCCTGCCGCCGTCGCGCTTGCCGCGCACGCGGACGCAGATCACGCTTACCTCGCCGGTGGGCTGCAGGATCTCGACAAAGCCGCTGAACGCTTCGTTTCCGCGTTGGAGTCTCTGCCCGAACCCACGCGCACCCAGACCCAAGGCGTCATATCCCGCGCCAAACTGCTTGAATGGTTTGGCTTTGACCCGACCAAGCGCGCGGGCTGGGATGACATCGGCGTGGACGCTGCGGCGGGCGTGTTCTTCCTGATGGACGACCGCTGGCCAGGCAACGACGCGTTCGCGCGGCAAGTCGTCGTGTTTGTGCACTTGACCCACCTCGACCATTGGAAGGCGCTCTTGACGCGCAAAGGCGCTGTTTTTGCGAAGGAAGGCGACGTCGAGACGTGCGAGATCGGCAAGATGACCATTTGGCTGACGCCGTCGGGTCAGGACTACGCGCTGACGATTCCGTCGCTGAAGGACTCGGCGGAAGCGCACGCGGCGGCGCTAAAGACGTTTGTGCAAGTCGCCAAAGTGCCGACGAACGCGCTGGACAAGACGGCTGGCTGGAAGGCGACGTTGCGCGATGCCGGGCGTCCGTGGATGGTCACCTGGGCACGCTCCCAGCCGCTCGCGCAAGGGGTCTCGGCAGCGGATGCGGCACACTTCGGCAAAATTTTCCCACAGTTTGCCTGGTGGCTCGGCGATGGCTGGGCGTTCCGTTTGGGCACGACGGCGTTTTCCCACGCAGCGCTGCACGACATGTTTGTGCCCGAAAAGGCGGCCCCGGCGTGTGCGGGGCTGATTCCGGCAGAAGGTTGGGGCGCGGCGCGCTTGTCGATCCACCTCGACAAATTCGCGGACGGTCTGCTGCGCCTCACGCCACCGTCGACGCCGGTGGAAAAGCGCATGGTTCTGGCAGCGGCGGTCTCGACGGCGCTGGCGCTGACCGGCCAGCCGCCGCCCGACGTCATGGCTGCTTGGAACGGCCATTTGTGCGGCGGTCTGGACATGGCGACCGTCCCGACCCTGCTCAACGGCCAAGGGCTTCCCAACTGGGTGTTGGTTTTTGGCGTCCAGGACGGCGCCAAAGCCGACACGATGCTCGCCGCGCTGGCAGATCGCGCAAAGAATGCGCTGAGCATGCCCGTGCGAACAGTCACCGTCGCGGGACGGTCGGGCTATTTCGTACAGGCCGGCCCGTTTGGCATCACCGCAGTGCGCGACGGTGAGCGTGTCGTACTCGGTCCGTCGGTGGATGCGCTGGAAGTTGCGCTGGCGCGGCCTTTGGCGCAGTCGCTGGCCGGCACGCCGATGGGTGACGCGCTGGACGGGCGCAACATTCTCGGTCTGGTCGTGGATTTGGCGACGGCGCGCGAGATGGTGGTGAGCATCTTGCAGGCGCGGGAAACGGAAGAAGCGGAGGCCAAGACGCTGGCGGACACGTTCAGCGCCGTGCTCGGTACTTCCCGCCTCGTGGGCATGACGCTGCGGCTGGAAGACGAGACGCTGGCTGTCGGACCGGCGGCAGTGAGTGAAGGCGGCTGGTCGGGCGGCACGATGATCGGCATCCTGGCAGCGATCGCGATACCGCAGTTCCACAAGTACATGACGCGCGCCAAGACGGCAGAAGCGCGGCAGAACCTGCGGCAAATTCGCCACGCCGCGGTACTTTTCTGGCAAACCGAGCATCTCGACCGCAACGGTAAGCCGCTGCCACCGCGTTTTCCGCAGACAACGGTCGTGACGCCAGGTGTGAGCTGCTGCGATGCCGCCGTTGACCAAGATGGCGACCAGCGCTGCGACGCCGATCCGAACCCATGGCTGCAAGTCGGCTGGCAGGAACTCGGCTTTCAGCCCGAAGGTCAACATCACTACCGGTATCGGTTCGAATCGGCAGGCACGGGTGACGCAGCCACATTCGTCGCAACGGCTTACGGCGACCTGGATTGCGATGGCGTGCAATCGACGTATCAGGTCGTGGGCAAGCTGTGCCACGGCAAAGCGTGCAAGGACAAATTCCGCTTTGATGAAAAAGAGACGGCCGCGGAGGAGTAACGGCCGCGAACCCGGCCCGCGCTACTTCGCGTCAAAGAAGAAGGCGACGTGCCCGTGTGGCGACGTCTCACCGTCGTCGCAGCTCCCGTAGAAATGGAAACGCACCGTCCAGCGCGCCGCCTGATCAAAGTGAATCGGTCCAACGACGTAGCGCCCCGGCACGGCGGTTTCCTGCGACGTTTGCCCTGAATTCGGCGCCGCGTGGTTCTTCAACGGATCGCCGTTGTCGACGAGCACCTCAGCCGTCACCGGCGTCTCGCTGACGACCAGGTGGCTCGCCGGCTTGCCGTCCGCTTTCAGCGACACGTCGACCTGAAAATAGACGTCCTCGTTCAGACCCGCGCTCGTCGCAAGCCACTTCACGTGGTACTTGCAATCGTCGTCGTCCGCCTCGCCGCCCTTGCGCGTGGTGCCGTATTCCATGGCCATGCCGTCGGTGCCGCCGTCCGTCGTCGTCGCGTCGCCGCCCATCGCCATGCCGTCCATGCCGCCCATCGCGTCCGAGTCCGCCTTGCACGTCGCCGAATCGACAACCGGGACTTCCTTGCCCTTGCAGCTTTCGTCGGGCGCGTCGGCGGTCACCAGACCGGCCGTGCCGTAGGTGCGCGTCGGGTCGGTCGAAGTGGTGGCGGTCGAGCCGCAGCCGGCAGCGAACAAGGCGACAACAAGCGAAAGACGAACCATCTAAAACCCCTTGAAAATAGAAATAATTCCGTTAGTCGCGCGGTGGCTGTTTTTGCAATTTGCGCTGCAGGGAGCGCCGGTGCATCCCCAGACGCCGCGCAGCTTCGGACACGTTGCCGTCCGCGTCCGTCAACACGCGCTGAATGTGCTCCCACTCGGCGCGCGCCAGACTCGGCGCAGCAACTTGACCGCCTTGCGGGTCCACCGGCTGCGTGCCGCGCTCAAACGCGGCGAGCAGGTCGTCCACGTCGGCGGGTTTGGAGAGGTAGTACGTGGCGCCCAAACGGATCGCATCGATCGCCGTCGCGATGCTGCCGTAGCCGGTCAAGACGACGATTTGCGTCGCGGGATCAATCGCCAGCAGTTCGCGGACGAGTTCCAGGCCCGACGGTCCCGGCATCCGCAGGTCGACGACCGCCCGTTCCGGCGAGTTTTGCTGCGCCAGAAGGATGGCCTCCGCAGCGCCAGACGCGGTCTCCACTTCGCAGCCGCGCTTGCGGAGCGCCCGCGCGAGACGCTCGCGAAACACGGCGTCGTCGTCGACAAGCAGGTACAGGTGGTTGGCGTCCAAATCACTCACGGCGCGCAGAATCGTACGTCGGTGCTCATTTTTCAACGCGACCAATTGTCGCAGGAAGCGCGACAGTTGCGGTGGTTCCTTGGCCGACGACCGACTCTAGCTGCAGGACGCCGCCCGCGCCCTCCATCACGGCACGCGCCAGAAACAGCCCCAGCCCCATGCCTTCACCCGGCTGCTTGGTGGTAAAGAACGGTTCACCGGCGCGCGCCAGCACGTCCGTCGCCATCCCCGGTCCGCGATCCTGGACGTCGATCCAAACCTTGCCATCGGCGATGCGCGCTCGGACGTCGACCGGTTGACCTTGCGGCTGTACCTGCAGCGCATTCTTCAGGACACACCGCAGCGCTTGAATCGTCGCGCGTTCGGGCACGCGCACCGGCGTCGCCGCCAATGCGTCAGACAGCTTCAGCGACACAGCGCCAAAACGTTGCAACGGCAAAAGCGCTTCGCTCAGCAGATGCGACACCGCGTGGACCGTCGCTTGTTCGCCGGTGCTCTGCCCCAGATCCGCGGCCATCGACGCCAGAATCGTGCGGCACCTTTGCACTTCCGTCCGGATCAGCTGCACGTCGTCGCGCGCTTCGGGGTCCGCCGCGTGCTCCGCCAGCACGTTCTGCAGTTCACCAGCCACCACGGCGATGGTCGACAGCGGCGTGGCCAGCTCGTGCGCCGCGCCCGCCGCCAGCGTCGCCAGCGATGCCAGCCGCTCACTGCGCAGGACCAGTTCCCGCGCCTCTCGCAGTTCCGCGTCGCGCTGCGTGAGGCTGTTGCGAATTCGCGTCACGAAGTAAACGATGAACACCGCCGCCACGACGCTCGCCACCCACATGCCGTAGAGGTGCAGCTTCATGTGGTGCACGTGCGGATTGGAGTCGTCCTGCCAGTCATCGTTGCGCCAAACGTGCTGGATGAAGAGCAGCGCCGAACAGAGGCTGGAGAGCGCCGCGATCGCCCACGTCCACCGATTGCCCAGAAGCACCGTCGCCAGCGTGATGTGGACCAGGTAGAGAAAGCTGAAAGGATTGGAGGGACCGCCGGTAATCCACAGCAGCCCGGTCAGCATCAGGACGTCAAAGACCAGAACGGCGGCAAGCTGCGGTTCCGTGACGAAGTGCCCACGACGGCGCCACACTTCCAGCGCCAGATTGGTCAGCGCCGCGAACGCCGACAGCACCAGGAGCAACGGCAGAGGCAGCTCAATGCCGATGACGCGGTCGACGATCAGGATCGCCGCGAGTTGCGTTGCCAGCGCCGCCCAACGGAGCCGCGTGAGGAACGTGAGCTGAATATGACTGACTTCCCGGTCCGCGTGCGCCATCTGCATGTGCTGATTCTGCCACGGGGGCCGCGCGCTGTCCTGCGACGTTTCGCCGCACGGCGTCAAGGGCAGCAGACTTGCCAGTCGGGCGGGCAGATGCCGGGCTGCATGCTGCAAAACGCCGCGCCAAAGCTGCAGATCGGGTCGGTCGAGCATTTGCCTTTGCACGTGTTGTTGGGATCTGCGCCGCAGACGGGTGTGCCGCAGCCGGGGATTGGATCGTGCAAACAGCCGATCGTCGAATCGCACGAGTCCGCCGTGCAGGCGTCCTTGTCGTCGCAGTTGATCGTCGTCCCGTTCCAGCAGCTGCCGAGCCCGCACGTTTCGCCGGTGGTGCAGAGATTGCCGTCTTCGCACGGCGTGCCGGTGAGCTGCGCGTGGGTACAGCCGCCGTTGGCTTTGTCGCAGGAGTCGCTGGTGCACGCGTTGTTGTCGTCACAGGTCATCGGCGTGTGCTGGCAGCCGAAAGGTCCGCATGCGTCTTGCGTGCACGGGTTGTTGTCACTGCACGTGTTGATGCCAGCGCAGGCGCCGTTCTTGCAGACGTCGTTGCTGGTGCAGCTGTCGCCGTCGTTGCAGTTGCTGCCGTTGTTGTAGTTGATGAAGCAACCCGTGGTCGAGCACCCCGACGTGCCGCACGCGCCGCTGGATGACGGGCAGCCCAGTCCGTTCGGGTCGTAGCCGCTGCCGTCGCTGAAGCACGCGTGGTAGACCGCGCCGAGGCACTGGCCGGTTCCGGGCGCGCAGATGCTGGTCTGTTTGTGGCAGGCAAAATCCGCACCGCAGGAGAAGCCGGGGTTGCAATCGGGCGTCGCGACGCACTCGACGCAGATTCCCGTGGCCTTGTTGCACACGAACGGGCAATCCTTGCTGGAGACGCACGCCTTTTGAATGACGCACTGATGGGCCACGCAGACCTGTTCGCCCGCGCAGTCCGCTTGCGCGTTGCAGTCGACGCAGACCCCGCCGGCGACGTCGCAGACCTGTTTGGAGGCTTTGCACGCGACGTCGGACTTGCAGGGAATCTGGCCACTGTCGGCTGCGATCACGCTATCGGGGAGGACCGGGACGTCGGGCGGGCCGACCTCAGCGAGCGCCGCGTCTGTGCCAGCCTGAGCATCTTCCAGCGGGACGTCACTCGCCGCCGTGTCGACGACGGTCGGGACGTCAACGAGAGCGGCATCGTCGCCACCAGCATCGCCCGCAACGGGCGTCGCGTCTGCTGCCAGTTGCCCGTCGGTGGTTGCGTCACCGAGTGTCACGTAAACGCCCGCGCCACCGCCGGAAGTCGAACCACAGGCCGCCAGTAGCGCAAGACCGGACCCCAACGTGAAAGTCGCAACAGAAACCCACACACGCGGCATGCTCAGTCACCTTGCGGCGGTTTCGGTCGATTGCGCCCGTCCATCCAGGCCAACGCCAACGCCAACGTTCCGGAGAGTACCAGAACAATCAGCGCAAGGCCTAGCCAGCCGTTCGGCGTTTCATTTGCGGCGCAGACGACGCAATCGGCCATCGGGAGCAGAGGCATGCGTCACGCGCTCGCGGCAGCAACGCCACCGGTCCGGGTCGAGGGCGGGACTTCCAGCGCTGCTTCCAGCACGTCGTCCATCCGCGTCGCGAAGACGAATTCCACACCGGCGCGCGCCTGCTCCGGGATGTCCCGCAGGTCCTTCTTGTTGCGCACCGGCAGAATGATCTTCTTGATTCCACCGCGCATCGCCGCCAGCACCTTGTCCTTGATGCCACCGACCGGCAGCACGAGACCACGCAGCGTCGCCTCGCCGGTCATCGACACGTCGCCGCGGACGCGCACGCCCGTGAGCAACGAAACCAGCGCCGTGTACATCGTGACGCCCGCCGACGGACCGTCCTTCGGTGTCGCACCCGCCGGGAAGTGGATGTGAATGTCCCACTCCTCGAACATCTTGCGATCGATGCCCAGCTTCTCCGCATTCGCCTCGACGAGCGACAGCGCGATCTGCGCCGACTCCTTCATCACGTCGCCCAACTGTCCGGTCAAGCGCAGCTTGCCGCGCCCAGGCATCTTGGACGTCTCGATGAACAGCAGGTCGCCGCCCGCGCGCGTCCACGCCATGCCCGTCGCCACGCCCGGCGCTTCCGTACGCGTCGCCGTTTCCGGCTCGTACGCGAAGTGGCCAAGCATGTCGTCCAGATCATCCAGCGTCAGCGTCCGCGTCTCGTAATCACCCTTCGCCACGCCCACCGCGACGTTGCGCGCGATGTCCGCCATCCGCCGCTCCAGATTGCGCACGCCAGCCTCGCGGGTGTAGTGCGAAATCACGCGGTCCAGCACGTCGTCGGGCAGGATCAACTGCTCCTCCTTCAGACCGTGTTCCTTCAGCTGCTTCGGCATCAAGTGACGCCGCGCAATGTGGAATTTCTCCTCGTGCGTGTAGCCAGAAAGCTCAATCACTTCCATGCGATCCAGGAGCGGCGGCGGAATCGTGTCCGTCGTGTTCGCAGTCGCGATGAAGAGGATCTTGGACAGGTCAAACGGCGTGTCCAGGTAGTGATCGCCAAACGTGTGGTTCTGCTCCGGATCCAGCACTTCCAGAAGCGCCGCCGTCGGATCACCGCGCCAATCGTGCGTCAGCTTATCCACTTCGTCCAGAATCATCACGGGGTTACGCGACTCGGCCTTCTTCATCGCCATGATGATCTTGCCCGGCATCGCGCCGATGTACGTCCGCCGGTGACCGCGAATTTCCGCTTCATCGCGCACGCCGCCCAAGGACAGGCGCTGGAACTTGCGACCCAGCGACTCCGCGATGCTGTGACCCAACGACGTCTTACCCACACCCGGAGGACCGACGAGGCACAGCACCGGACCGCGCATGTCGTTCTTCAGCTTGGACACCGCCAAGTACTCGATAATCCGCGTCTTGATCTTCTCCAGACCGTAGTGCCGATCGTCCAGCACCTTCTCAGCGTGCTTCAGATCGAGGTTGTCATCGGTCATCGTGCTCCACGGCAGATCCGAGAACCATTCCAAGTACGTGCGCGCCACCGTGTATTCCGGCGAGCCCGCCTGAATCGTCCGCAGGCGCTTCAGTTCCTTGGTCGCGATCTTCTGCGCGTCTTCCGGTAGCCCGACCTTCATCAGCCGTTCTTCCAGCTCACCGAGCTCATCGCCCTCGCCACCTTCCAGCTCACCCAGCTCTTTCTGAATGGCTTTCAATTGCTTACGCAGCACGTACTCGCGCTGACTCTTGTTCAGGTCGCCCTTCACTTCGCTGTTGATGCGCTGGCTGATCCGCAGGATTTCCACCTGCTGGATGACCAGGTGCAGCGTCTTCGTCAACATTTCCTGCAAGTTCGCCGCTTGCAGCACGTCCACTTTCTCTTCCACCGTCACACCGAGGTGCGTCAGCAGCAGGTAGACCAAGCGGGCGGGGTGCTCGAAATTCTCCTGCAGATCCGCGGCGTTGATCGGCAGTTCGGGAACCATGTTCACCAGTTCAATCGCCGTGTCGCGCACCGAGTGCACGAGCGCTTGAATCTGCGGATCGGCGTCGTCCTTCTCGCCCAGAATCTCGACATCGGCGGAAAGGTAGGGATCTTCCTGACAAATGCCGGTGATCTTGAAGCGATCGACGCCGCGAATGACGACGTGGTAGGTCTCCGCGCCATTGCGCAGCACCTTGATCAGCTGGCCGGTGCAACCCGCCCAGTAGAGCTCGTCCGGCTTCGGGTTGTCGATGCTTTTGTCTTTTTGCGCGACCACGCCCACGACTGCAGCGCGCCGGTCGCCCAGGCTCTCCAGCAGCTTGATGGACTTGCCGCGACCGATGACGACGGGCATCACGGCGCCGGGAAAGAGCACCGCATTGCGCAGCGCCAGGATCGGCAAGTTGCGGAGCGTGGTGCCAGACTGGATCGGCTCAGCCGCTTCTGGGGTGTCGGGGGATGTTTTTTCGGTCGACATGGCTTCCTCGACGTGCCGACCCGGGGTCAGCGTACCTGGGAGCAGTCACCGCCACCGTTTTGCCGGAGCGACGCTGTCCTGTGTTCACTATAGCCAAGCACGCGGCGGCTTCAAGTCAAGGCCGCGCACCCGATGCGCGTGTCGACGAATCCGCCGGTCGCGCCCAGCAGTCAGATGCACGCGGGGTTAGTGAAGATGCTCCAGCAGCGCCGTGAGCCAAGGCGGCACAAAGATTCCCGCACCCGTGAAGTTTTGCACGGCGAGCACCACGATGTCGCGTGGCCCGCGCGCGGCGCGCAAGGCGAAGAAAAACAGCTTGCTGCGTTCATCCCCCGCCTCGTGCAGCGTCTTGATTTGTTCTTCAAAAAGGCCGTCATCCAACGTCTCGATGGACGCGAGCGCGTCGCACCACGCAGCGGGGACGATCGCCGTGAATTCGCGCCACCGTGTGGCTTCCTTTTGCCACGACGCGGCGTCGATGGCGTTTCCGCTCGCCGCGCCGTAGACCAGCCGCGCGCCCAGATCCAGAAACGGACGCCCCAGAACCGCGGCCTCGGTCGCCACTTCCGCCGACCATGCTTCGGCTTGCTGAAGATTGCCCAGCCACAGCGCTGCGTTCGCTTGCGCCAAGCGCAGCGTCAGGTAGTCCACGCGCGCGCCACGCTCCAGCGCCAATTCGGCCATGGGGTCGAGCCCCGCCGTGTTGTCGACGCCCGCCAGCGCTGCGCGTTCAACGCAGAGCGCACCAATGCCGACTGCTTCTTGCCACGACTTCGCCGTCCCCAGCGCCTCCACCGTCTCGTCAAAATCGCGGAGATCCAGACGACGAAACGCCACCTGCGCGCGCAACAACTGGCGTTCCCGGTTCGCGTTGACCGACTGCGACTTGCGCCGCCGCGTCTGTTTCTGCGCGCGTCGATCGCTCGACGTCATCAGCGCGATCGCAGCGATCGCAAGGTCTGCTTCATCCAGCATCACCCGATCCGCGCGCTGCTTGAAGATGCGATGCGCGTCCTTGAGACACCACATCGCGACGTCCATCTGCCCGGACGCGGCGTAGAGGTGCGACTCATTCATCCAGAGCACGGCTTTTGCAACGTCTTCATCGCTGCCAACCAGATCGCCGCCCATCGCCACGAGCGCGGTGAGCGACTTGTCCAGCGGCCCCGACATCGCCTCCGTCATCAGAAGCGCTGTCCGCGCCCGACGGGCGGAGCGAACCTCGCCCAGCGCCACCGCCAGCGCGTGCGCCGCTTCGTACGCGGCGATGGCGGGCAGATAGTCGCCCATTTGCCGCAGCACGCTGCCTTGATTGTGCATCGCCAAGAGGCGCATCGGCTGCACCCCGGACGTCGGCGTCATCTCGATCACTTCCTGAAACAGCCGCTGGGCATCGTCGAGCTTGCCGTCGGCGCGATCAAGATCGCCAATGCAGATCAAACTGTTGGCAATTCCGGCGTCGTGCGGTCCGTCGCGAAAGCGCTGGAGGGCATCGGCCAGCAACTCACGCGCTTCTCCCACGATCTGCGGCGTATGCCCGGCCACGCGTGGAAGAAGCCGCGCCACGTTGCCGGCCGCCATGGCGATGCCCAAGTTGTCGTCGCGCTGCCGCTGCTGATCCAGGACATCGCGGTGCGCGGCTACGGCACCGAGTAGATCGCCTTGCAGTTCAGCCAGTACCGCCAACTCGGAGGAGGCCGAAAGGACCCGCGGGACCAGTCCGCGGCGAAATGCCTCATCGCGCGCCCACTGCAGCCAGTGCGCCGCTTCCGGATAGCGCGCCGCCCGCAACGCCGCACGCCCGCGCAGCAACGCCGCAGCGCACGCACCATCGACGTCACCGGCGAGGAGGAACAACTCGCGGGAGCGATCGGCGAGACGTGAAGCGGTCGCGGTCTGGCCCTCGCCAAAGCGCAGCACTGCCTCGCGAAAGAGGCCGATGGCGATCGGTCGTTCCGACATTACACACTCCGACCGAAGGTCGAGATCAAACCGCTTCCATCCACGGCGTGCCACCGGAGGTGCGCGCTCGTGGTCCCAGTCCGAGACGCAACAGGTCTGACCGAAGCAACCTGATGTTTGAAAGAGGTCGGCATGTTTAGACCATCACGCTGCCGCAGGAGATATCGATGCCCTGCCCGGTCAGGACGTCGCCCGTCGGTCCCGCCAGAAACTCGACGTACGCGGCGACTTCTTCCGGCTTGATCATCCGCCGCACGGGCTGCCCGTCCATTTGCTGAGTCAGCACCTTGTCCGCGGAAAGCCCACGCTTGTCGGCGATCGCCTGGATCGACGCGCGGGCCATCTCGGTATCCACCCAGCCTGGATTCAGCGCGTTCACGCGAATGCCGCGGTGCGCCAACTCCAACGCCATCGTGCGGACAACGCCCTGAATCGCATGTTTGCTCGCCACGTAGGCGATAGAGCCCGGTGCGCCAAAGCGCCCAAGGACGCTGCCGATGAAGATTACGCGACCACCCGGCTGCATGTGCGCGCACGCAAGCTGTGCCAAAAAGACCGTACCGGTCAGGTTCACGTCAATGATGTGGCGAAAACGCGCGCGGTTTTCGGCGCTCAAATCCGAAAGTGGCGTGGGCGCGTTGGTACCTGCGTTGCAAATCAGGATGTCGATCGGGCCAAAGCGGCTCTCCGCGGCCACGATCGCGTCGTCGATCGAACGGTCGTCGGCCAGATCCAACTTCAGCGCTTGCGCACGCTCCGGCCCAAGGTCGCGGGCCAGCCCCAGCAGCGCATTGTGCGAGCGCGCGGCCAGAGAAAAGCGGTGGTTCTGCTCACCCAGCCTGCGGGCGATCGCCTCGCCTATGCCGCGTGACGCGCCGGAAATGAAGACATGCTTGGGACGCGCGCCGAGGTGTCGCTCAAGCTCGGACTGCGGCAGACGGACTGTGACCATGACGAACCTCCGCGGCTAGGCTGGCTGCGGGGGACGATGGTGTCAAGCGGGGCGGGCGACGCGGGGCGAGGATCGAAATCCGGGGTCTCCGCACGCCCATGACTGATCACATCGTGCGCCCGTTGGCGGCGGCGACCTGACCAGTCGATACAAATACTTGTTTTGAAAAGAAATTGGGAGTAGTCCCGTGGTTGCAACAA
>CAITYF010000015.1 GCA_903896545.1 uncultured Myxococcales bacterium
GCCGGGGGCAAGATCCCGGTCGTGCTGCACCTGCTGGCGCCGAACATGCGACCCGTGCAGTTGACAAGCGATTTGGCAGGCTTCTGGACGCGGCACTATCCGGCGGTGAAGAAGGAACTGCAGCGGCGATACCCGCGTCACGCGTGGCCGGATGATCCGCGGCACGCCCAGCCGCCGGTCCCCAAGGAGCGCAGGTAGATGGTGGAAATGACTCCGCAAGTGCTTGGCTACATGGCCGGCTTTCTGACGACCGTCGCGTTTGTGCCGCAAGTGCTGCACGTTTTTCGTACCCGGTCGACCAAGGACGTGTCGCTGGGGATGTTCCTGCTCTTCTCGTCCGGCGTCGCGCTGTGGCTTGTCTACGGCGTGTGGATCAGCTCGTGGCCGGTGATTTGGACCAACGTCGTGACACTCGCGCTGTCGTTGTGTGTGCTGTGGGCCAAGTGGAAGTGGCGGTAAACCAGCCTCAGCGCAGGTCGACAGGCTGCGGGTCGAGTGCCTTTTCAGCGCGCCAAGTCGGGTTGAGCAGCCGCGACGCATAGCGCGAACCGGAATCGCACAGCACCGTCACGATGGTCTTGCCCGACCCGCGGTTCGAAAGTGCCAACCGAAGCGCCGCCGCGACGTTCAGTCCCGAAGAGGTGCCGACGAAAAGGCCATCGTGCTTGGCCAAGTGAAACACCATGTCGATCATCTCCTGATCGTTCACCCGCAGCGCGTCGTCCGCGACAATCTGCTTGAAATTCTCAGTGATGCGCATGATGCCGATGCCTTCGGTCACCGACCTCCCCTCTGACTTGATTTCGCCGGTCTTCAGGTAGCTGAACATGCCCGATCCGCCCGGATCCGCGATCACAATTTGCACGTTGGGATTCTGCGCCTTGAGCGCCCGGCTGATGCCGCTCATCGTTCCGCTGGAGCCGACGGCGCATGTGAAGAAGTCGACCTTGCCGGCAGTTTGCGCCCAAATTTCCGGGCCGGTGGTCTGTGCGTGAAAGTCGCCGTTCGCGGTGTTCTCAAATTGATTGGCCCAAAAGGCGTTGGGCAGCTCTTCCGCGAGGCGCTTGGCCGTGTGGTAGAAATGGTTCGGGTTCGCAAACGGAACGGCGGGAACTTTGCGCACCTCCGCGCCGAGTGCGCCCAGCAGGTCGAACTTTTCCTGCGCCTGATCGTCGGGCAGGGTCAGGATCACCTTGTAGCCGCGTTCGCCGGCCAACGTCGCGAGGCCGATGCCGGTGTTGCCCGCGGTGCCTTCCACAATCGTGTAGCCGGGCTTCAGGAGACCACGCGCTTCGGCGTCCGCGATGATGCCCTTGGCCGCGCGGTCCTTGACGCTGCCGCCGGGGTTGAGGAATTCGGCCTTGCCGTAGATTTCACAGCCCGTGGCTTCGCTGAGCGAGCGGATGCGAATGAGCGGCGTGTTGCCGACGTTGTCCCAGACGGAGCCGGGGAGGGGCGGATTGCGAAGCGTGGTCACGGCGGCCTCACGGCGAGAACGGCGGAATTGCCGGAGGCTGGTTTGCCACGGCTTGCCCAAGTCGGCAAGATGGCCCCCGACTTTTGCCAAAAGAGACGCGGAGAACGTGGTTCAACCTGTGCTTGACCCGCCAGCCCGGGCAGCGCACAGTGGCCCGCGGTCGAAGGTGGCGCCAAGCGACGCCGCGCACCCAAATGCAGGTACAGGTGGCCAAAAAGCTGAAAACGCCGAGCTGGTTGCGGATTCTCGGTCCGGGACTCATCACTGGCGCGGCAGATGACGATCCTTCAGGGATCGCGACGTACTCTCAAGCCGGTGCAGCGTTCGGTTACGCACAGTTGTGGACCTTGACCCTCTGTTTGCCGCTGATGACGGCGGTTCAGGAAGCCGCAGCGCGCATCGGGCTGGTGACGGGTGAGGGCCTGGCGCAAGTGACCGCCCGACGCTATTCGAAGTCGGTGCTTTACCTCGTCGTCGCGCTCGTTGTCGTCGCCAATACCATCAACATCGCCGCCGATATCGCAGCGGTGGGCGCGTCGCTGCAGTTGCTGATTCCGCTGCCGATTCCGCTGCTTAGCGTCGTATTTACCCTCGTGGTGCTGGTTTTGGAGCTGTGGATCGGCTATCACCTCTACGCGAAGTTCCTCAAAGTGCTCGCGCTTGCTCTGCTTTCCTATGTGGCGACCGCGCTCATGGTGCACGAGCCGTGGGGGGAAATCCTGCGCGCGACGCTCGTCCCTCAGGTGCAGTGGAACACCGCCTATCTCTACGTGATCGTTGGCATCTTGGGGACGACCATCAGTCCGTACATGTTCTTCTGGCAAGCGTCTGAAGAGGTCGAGGAACGGCAATACGCGGATGCGGCGCACCTGGCGCGACGAACGATGCGCCAGTTACGCGTGGACAACGCGGTCGGCATGGGCATCTCGCAAGTCGGTAGCTGGTTCATGATGGTGACAACGGCGACGGTGCTGCACGCCCACGGCGTAACGAATATCGCCACGGCGGCCGATGCAGCGAAGGCGCTGGAGCCCTTGGTGCAGACATTCCCGCACGCAGGCACGTGGGCGAAGGTGATTTTCGCACTGGGCGTTGTCGGCATGGGGCTTCTGGGAATTCCCGTGCTCGCGGGCTCGGCGTCGTACGCGGTCAGCGAAGCCCTGGGCTGGCGCACAGGTCTACAGCGCACGCCACGGGAAGCGCCAGGATTTTACGGCATCATCGTGCTGTCCGTGGCCATCGGCCTGGGCGTCACGCTGATGGGCTTTGACCCGATGAAAAGCCTCGTATTTGCCGCCGTATTGAACGGCGTCGTCGCGGTGCCTTTGGTCTTCCTGATTGGACGCATCGCGCGCGACCCCGAAGTGATGGGGAAGTGGGCGAGCGGACGTCTCTCGCAGGTCATGCTGATGGCGACGTTCGTGGTGATGGCTGTGTGTGCCTTGGCGCTTTTCGCCTCGCTACTTTGACGAATTCCGGAGCTCTCGATGACCCACGTCTCGCCGCCGCGCGTGCACATTCCGTTGGGACCGACCAGCGAGGTCTACCGCGGGCCGATCCTGATGGCTTCCGGTCATCGCCCCTTCTTCCTCTTGGCTGGGTTGTACGCCGCGCTCGCGCTGCCGATGTGGTTGCTCGCGTGGCGCGGAATCCTGCCTCTCACGTCGACTTGGCACGGCCACGAAATGGTCTTTGGCTTCGCCGTGGCCGCCATCGCCGGGTTTCTGCTGGCGGCGGTGCCCAAGTGGACAGACTCCAAGCCGTTTCGCGGTCCGCGCGTGGCACTTTTGGTCACGCTCTGGTTCGTTGGTCGTTTGGGCATGTGGATTCCCGGACTGGCGCGTCTCGACCTGCTGTTTCTGCCCGTTCTCGCGCTATTTCTTGGCCGTGAAATCTGGCATGCACGCAACCGCCGCAACTATGGCGTCCCGCTCTTGCTCGGCGCGCTTTGGGCGTTGAACCTGCTGTTTCACTTCCTCGATTCTAGCCTCGCGCTGCGGGTCGCGGCGTACGTTGTGACGACGCTTGTGGCGTTGATTGCCGGACGTATCGTGCCGCAGTTCACGCGCAACGCGCTGAAATTGGCGGGCCATGCGGCGCACGAGTGTCACACGCCCAAGTGGCTCGACGTGCTTTCGGTGCCTGCGGTACTCGCGGTGGCCGCGACCGAACTCATCGCGCCGCTCACGCTGGTCAGCGGCATTGCGGCGGCTGTAGCCTCGCTGATTCTGGGTCTGAGGATGCGCGGCTGGCGGACGTGGCAGACCCGCGCGCTGCCGATCGTGTGGATTCTGCACGTCGGTTACGCGTTTGTGCCGCTCGGTTTGGCGCTGAAGGCTGTCGCGGACGTGGGCGGACCGCTGGGCACGTTCGCGGCGCTGCACGCTCTGACCGCGGGCGCGATGGGCGTGATGATTCTTGCCGTGGCGTCACGCGCGGCGCTCGGTCATGCGGGCCGACCACTCGTGGCTTCACCGGCCACCGTCGTTGCGTACGCGCTGGTCATTTCCGGCGCCATTCTCCGCGTCGCTGCCGCCCATCCACATGCGGTGATTGCGGCCGGTGCGCTTTGGTCGGCCGGTTACGCAGTATTTTCGGCCGTCTACTGGCCAATTCTGACCCGGCCGCGTCTCGATGGGCAGCCCGGCTGAGGCCATTCTCCTACAGGACTTTTTCCATCACAAAGTCGTCCATCACGTACCCACGCCCGATGTCGAAGACGGCAGCCTCGCGCACGCGGTAGCCAAAACGCTGGTAGATGGCGATGGAATCGACGTTCTTCTTGTTCACGGTCAGCATCACCGTTGTGCACCCGCGCAGACGTGCATCGGCGTCGACGTGCCGAAGCATCCGCCCACCGAGTCCCGCGCCTTTGTGATCCACGCGCAGGTAGAGCTGTTCCAGTTTCATTTCGCGAGGCTTCGCCGTCAGGGCGTAGCTGCAGTACCCAGCGAGGTCGTCGTCGACGCGCAGGAGCCGCATCCAACTTTCCTGCCCCGGTAGGTAGAGCCGCAGCCGCTCCGGCGTGTAGCGGCCGCTGAGCATATAGTCGAGCTGCTCAGCACCGACGATGCCGACGTAATGCTGGTGCCAAATCTCACGCGCCAACGCGGCAAGCGGCGCAAAGTCAGCTTCCTGAAGCGGTTGAAGCGTGATGCTGGGCGGGGCGTCCGTCATGAAACGATGGTAGCGGAGGCTGACACGGGTGTCATGGAGAAAGTCTCCGCGGTTCAGTACGCAAAAACGTCGTCGCGCAAAGCAATCCCAGCGCCTCCGCACACAACAACGGCAACGCTCTTGGCCTGTGCGACGGGACCCATCGCCTCGTAAACCGTCGCCAGCGCAGCGCCTGCCGCCGGTTCCACCAGCACGCGGTGATCCAGGGCGAACTGCCGACACGCGCTGAGCGCCTGCGCGTCGCTCACCAGCACCGATTGCACGCCGTGGGTCTGCGCGCGCGTGAACGCACCTTCGGCGACCTGCGCGGCCCCCAGCGTCTTGGCGATCGAGTCGATCTTCGCCAGACGTACCAAATGGCCCGCCGCCAGCGCGTCGTGAAGCGACGCCGTTCCGTAAGTTTCCACCGCGATGACGCGACCTTGGAAGTTGTGGCGCGCCAGACCATCCAGCACACCGGACAGCAGACCGCCGCCCCCGACGGACAGCACGATGGTCTCCGCCAAGGGACCCGCCGCCGCCATCTCGTCGACAAGCGTCGAGTGACCCGCCCAAATCTCCGGGTGGTCAAACGGGTGCACGTAGAACGCGTCTCCAGCTGCCGCCGCCGCGCTCGCCGCCTCATGCGCCTCTGCCCAACCGGCACCTGCGTGGATCACTTCCGCGCCAAACTCGCGCATCCGCTGCAGCGCCGCTTCTGGCACGCCCGCAAACACGTAGACCGTCGCCGGCACGCCCAGCTTCCACGCCGCGTACGCCGTGGCGATGCCCGCATTGCCGCCCGATGACGATACAAACCGCTTGTAGCCCTGTTGCAACGCCCCCGTCGCCAGCCGCCCGATGCCGCGAATCTTGAACGAGCCAATCGGCTGCAGCGCCTCCATCTTCAGCTGCACCGGCACGCCCAGCGCGCGCGTCAGCGGCAGCGAATTCCACAACGGCGTCTGTTCGTGAAGGATCTCAGACATGGGCGTGCGCCTCGTGATAGCGAATAAAGCCAGCGATGTTGCCAAGGCACGCGGCGGCGTCCACGCCGTGGAAGATGAGCCCGTGCTTTTGCACGTACACGATGGGATTCTGCGCGCACGCGTCCGCCACACGCTGCGCCAAGGCGATCGAAGCGTACTCCTGCGGCGGGATGATCGCCACGTGAAGGTCTTCCGCCTCGCGGTCAGACAGCAGGTAGTGCGTGTGCACCACGGCACCTGCGTTGGTCGTCTGGTAAATCAGGTAGTGCATCAGCGACTCGGACGACGGCACGCCTTCACCCGCGTACGCGACGACGTCGTTCTGCACGCCAAGCAGCCGCACGAAGTGCTTCGCCTCCAGGTCCTTGATGTAGCAGCCACTTGTCGTCACGATCACGTCGTTGCCGTCGCGCACGCTGATGTTGCCCGTCGCGTCGGTCTGGTTCGGGAAGGACGCCGCGCAGACGCCCAACTCGTGCCCCGTTGTCACGGTCTGCAGACTCAAGTTGGCGTCATTCGACGCGCGGTGGAAGTCGACCCAGCGCCCCGCGGGATCGTGCCGTACGGGCGCAATCACCGGCACCACTTCACCGGCTTCGTGCAGCGGGCGACCATCGCAATACTGAATCTCCCGATGCCGCCGTGCCATCGCCGTCGCCAAGGGCGCTACTTCTTCGGGCGGACGTCCGTGCAGCAAAATGTCGGCAAACCACCGCGCAATCTCCGCGTAATCCGCTTTGGTGTAGCCGCGCCGCGTGCTCTCCTGCACGCCAATTCGCAGTGCGTCGACGTTGCGGAACGGAATGCCGCGATGCACGACCAGCCGGGCGTAGAGCAGCTTCTCCATCGCGTGCGACGCCGACTGATTCGCCGTCAGGTTCACAAAAAAGTGGTGATTGTTCGTCGCCGTCCCATCGGACCGCCGCAGCACGGGCAGTCCGCGCGCTGTCATCTCGTCCGCCAGAAACGCCGCATTTTCAACGATTTGCTTGGCGTACGTGCGTCCCCATTCTTTGGTTTCATGCAGCGCAACGCAGAGGGCCAGCAGCGACGCCGTGTGCTGACTTGACACCAGACCTTGCGACATGTGGTAGCTCACGCGCTCCATCAACCCGCGATTCCGGCTCAGGATGATGCCCTTTTGCGGTCCAAAGAACGTCTTGTGCGTGTTCGCCTGCAAAATGTCCGCGCCTTCCAGAAGCGGATTCTGAAACTGCCCGCCGGCAATGAGCCCCAGTGTGTGGCTGGCGTCGTAGACAATCGGCGTGTCGCCCACCACCGCGCGGAGCTCTTTGATTGGAAAGGGAAAGAGATAGTTCATCGCGTCGAGATAGAGCAGCGTCGGCTTCTCGCGTTGGAACACTTCCGCAGTCTTTTCGATGTCGATCGTCAGCCGGTCACGGTCAAAGACGTACGCGCAGCTGCGGCGCCCAAACACCTTGATGACCGTTTCCGTCGCGAAGTGACCGCCGTCCGCCACGCCAAAGCGCATGATGCAGTCGCCCGGCTTCGTCAACGACGCCATCGTGGTTTGCAGGGCATGCAGGCCGGAAAGGCAGCGGAATTCGACGTAGTCGGCCGCGAACAGTTCTTTGCACACTTCCGCCGCGGAACGTTCAATCGCGTTGACGCGGTTCAGCCCCTTGTAGATGAAGCCGTTCAACCGCGACGGCGAATCCTGACGCATGTCCGCGTGTTCCAGCAGGTAGCGGTTGCCCAACGGCGACGCCATCATCGTCTGCGCGAGCGGCGACAGCACCGTTTCATTGGACGTGAGGTGGACGTTGTCGAGGTCTTCCGACTCCTCTTCCAGCACCAAACGGCGAATTTCATCCAACGACAGCGTCATGGCAGGGCTCCGGGCAAACGGTCAGCGCACGCCTACGAACGGCATGCGGCGATAGCTTGGCGAGCGCGGGCCATGTGGGGCAAGACGGAGTTGAAAGGTACGCGCCAACCGCGACGGCAAGTGAGGCCGGCACGCAGTGAAGCGTGTATGATTTCAACGTGTTGAAGCGTCTCCGAGATCGCGGGTCATGACAAGCGCGTGACACTCAAAGCGCACTGCATAGGTCCGCGATGATCACAAACGCGCCAGCAAGGCCAGCACGGCGGGACTACGGCCCCTTGGCGATCGCGAGATTCAGGCCGCCCGGATACATGTAGCTCGTGTACGCCGCGTACCCGTAGACCACGATGCCAAACGCGCTACTGCCAGTAATCGAATGGTTGCCGCCGGTCAGCTTCACGCGCGCCACGCCGTAGCCGCTGGCACCAATCGCGCCAAAGGTTTGCGTCACGGCTTGGCCGTCCAGCAGGATGCTGGTGCCTGTCTGCGCCACGATGTTCACAAAGTCGTACGTATACGTGTCCGGCACCAGAAACACGTAATCCTTGCGGAACTGCGTCGACGGGACCGCCAGCGACAGGCTCGGATCGCCCTTGGACTGCGCCGTGCCCGAATTTGCGGGGTCGACCTTGTCGCCGCTGGCCATGAACTGTGCGACGAGAATCGGACCGCTGCCGCTGATTTGGTAGCTTTTGCTGTCCATCGGCAGGTCGATGTAGCCGCCGGCCTTGAGCGTGGGCAGCCCGAGCGTCGGCACGGGCGGGTCAAACGTGATTTGGTTGCCGTCGGTGCCGGAAATGACACGGACGAGCTGCGCGTCGGCCTTGCCGTTCGCCTTAGCAGCACCGGCGACCGCTTGCGGCGGCGCGACGATGACCGAATTGCCCCAGGTCGTCACCGGAAACAGCGATTCCTCCACGTGGTCGCACGCGGCCATCGTTGCGGGCACGTTGACGCAGTCGTGACCGCCGATGACTTGAACCGGCGCGCTTGCGGTGATGTGCGAGCCGGTCAGGTCGTACGCCGGCTGCGCGGGGCAGAGCTTGGCGGTATTGGGCTGCGTCGCGCAGTTCGCCGTGTTGCTCGGCGTCGGCGGCGTGTCGCTCAAGAGCTGCAAGACGTCGCCGGTGTTCAACACAAAATCCTGACCCGCGCCGACTGCCATCGCCTTGATCCCCGTGCCTTTCCGCACTTTGCCCGCGGCGTCGACGTGCACCGTCGTGCCGTCCTGCGTCGCGACGATGGAAATAAACCCCGGCGAGGACAAGAGCCCCAACGTCGGCGAATAAAAGCCGCCCGACGCGAGCGTCACCGCGTAGTACGTCTTGCCGAGCGCGTTGACCGGGAGGAGCATCGACGCGTCGTTGGTGTACGAGTTGCACGTGCCCACGCCCATCGGGTCGGGGCAAGTCCCGTCGGAAGGGATCTGGAATTCCAGCGGGTTGAACTGCGACACGGTAACGGGACGCGTGCTTTTCAGGTGATACGCGCCGGACTTGACCAAGCCGCTGGCGAACACCGCGTCAAACTGCGCCTTCGTGGACACGGTCGTCGCGTCGTTCTTCAGGGCTGCGACCCACGGCAACTTCACCGCGACGACGCCGCCAGCGGGCACGGTGGTCGAGGCGACGAGCGTGTTGCCTTTGTAGATGACGACGTCAGCTTGGTCCTTGGACGCGCTGGCAATGGCGACCGCGAAGTTGAAGCCGTTGTACAATTGGCCGCTGCTGGTCACGGTCGGGTAGTATTCACAGCCGATGTAGCTGCGTTCCAGCGTCGTCGCGGAGCAGGGGCCAACGCACTTGCCGAGGGTCAGGTCGCACGTCAGGCCAAGTTCGGCGTCGCAGCTGGAGTCGAGCCACGCGCTGCCGTCTTCATTGCACTTCTGCGCGCCGTTCTCGTCGCACATCGTGGAGCCCGGCACGCACAACACGCAGCCGATGCCCGGCGCGCAGAGGTCTGGGCACGGGTTGCTGGCCGACGCACCGCCATTGCCGTCGCACACGATCGCGTTCTTGCCTTGGCAGATGAGCGTTCCGGCGGCGCAGTTGTCCAGCGGGTTGCTGCCGGAGTCCTGCGGATCGACGGTGTCGTCATCGAAAAAACCGCCGAAGTCGGGCGCGTCTGGATCGACGACCTCCGCAATGGCCGTGTCCTCTGCGTCGCCGTCGGTTCCGTCGAGATCGGTCGTCGCGTCGGTCAAACCGCCGTCCGCGTCGGACTTGCTGGCGTCAAACGCGATCACGATGCCGTCGCCGGTCGCGTCCTTGCCAACGAAGAATCCACCGCCGCCGCCGCCACTTGTTGACGAACAGGCAGCCAACAACGGGACGAGTCCCAGAAAAATCCAGAGTGTACGCAGCATCAAGGGCCCCCGTCGCTTGGGTCAAAGCAAGCCTGAGCTTGGCAAACTTGACCGGAGGGAGCAACAGGAAATGCGCGCGGCGCAACGGTTCGCGCGGCTACAGCGTAAAGACGAGATAGGTCAGGATCGCTTTGATCTCATCCACCGGACCGCCCGCGTCTTTGACGGCGATGTTGTGGAAGCTTGTGTACACGACGTGACCCGCGCCCGACGGAAAGCGTACGACGAGCGGCACGGTGCCCCAAGTGCCCGTCGCGGGCAGGGTGTCGGTCACGGTCGACTCAATTTCCACCGTCGTGCCCGGTCCAGCACTCTGCATCACGACCCACGTGCCCAGATCCTCGTAGATCGTCGTTGAGGACTTGCCCAGGACCGCCGCGAGTCCCGCGTCGACGACGTTGCCGGTCGTCGTGTAGGCCGCCGCGCCCGCTTTCTTCTCGGTCAACGAGGGTCCGGGACCTTGACGCGGACCGGCCGTAGGCTTGGGACCCGCCGTCGCCTTGGACGTGCTCAAGTCGTCGCCGTAGAACTCAATCGCGGTGGGGAACGCGCTTTCGACCATCAGCCACGCCCAATCGCTGGCGTAGAGTGAGTGACCCGCGGCGACGAACGCCTTGATGTTCGCTGTAATCGTGTTCTTGGGCGTGCCGGCAAAGATGGTGTCGAGCTTGCTGCCACAGTCGACGAAAATGACGTCGTACGTGTTCATCTTCGCGCCGTCGCCGAGGAATTTCGCACCGGCAGACGTCGCTCCGCTCGATGTCGCGAAGTCGTCGTGGGCAAAGCCCAATTCCGTCAGCAGCGTTTCAATCGAGTCGGCGTCACCTTGCACGACCGCGATTTTGACCGCGCCGGCCTTGAAGCAACGGTCGCTCGTAGGCTGCGTCAGGTCGAGCGTCTGCCCGCCGACGATGGTCACGGGGATGCTGGTCTGGAACGAGCCCTTGACGATTTTGACCGTACCGACGCCCGGCGGCACCGCGTTGAACGCGTAGCTGCCTTTGACGTCCGCAACGGTGTCCGCGTGGAACGTGTTGCCCGAACTGAGGCAGGGCGTGGAAATGTCGATGCTGATGTTGGCAAACGCGACGCTGACGCCTGCCTTGGGCGCGCACGCGACGCCTTTGACCAAGCCGGAGTCACCGCAAACGATTTCCACGTCTGACGCCACGGCATCATCCACGCCGGTGTCGTCAAAAAATCCTGCAAGGTCGGTTTGCTCGCCGGCGTCGGTCACCGCGTCTTCGACTGCGTCTTCCGCAGCCGCATCCTGTTCATCGGCGATGGCCGGGACGTCGACTTCATCGGTCGTTACGGTGTCTGCCGCGTCGGCTTCGCTTGTCTCGACGTCAGTCTTGAGCGTCACGCTGTCACTGTGGACGTCCGTCGCCACTGCGCCGTTGCCATCGCCGGTGGAACTTGCGCTGCAGGCAGCGAGCGCGCAGAGGGCCAAGCAGAGAGAGTGAGTCCACATTGCGCGCATGTCAGCCTCGATCGTCCCAGTAGGACGCCGTAGGTTGGGCAACGCGGTCGCGCAGGTCAACCGCAAACCGTGGCCTTCGTGAAAAGGTTGCGCTCTTGACATACGCCTGCCGTGGCCTTTCGTTGCCTCGCCGGTTCACGGAATTGGCCTCACGACATGTTGGATGGAGAAACGATGAGCAAGCCCACGATCGAGACGCGCAGCTTTCAGGCCCACACGAAGAAGCTTTTGGACTTGATGATCCACAGCATCTACTCGCAGAAGGATGTGTTTCTTCGCGAGTTGATCTCCAACGCCTCAGACGCAATTGATAAAGTTCGCTTTGAGGCGCTGACGAACACCGATTTGGCGACCGACGGCAAGATCAAGCTCATCCCGAACCGCGCGGCGAATACGCTGACGATCTCCGACAACGGCGTGGGCATGACCTACGACGAGGTGATCGAGCACATCGGTACGATCGCGAAGTCGGGTTCGGAGGCGTACGCCGAGAAGCTGAAAGAACTGGGCAAGGATGTGGCTGCGCCCGACCTCATCGGGCAGTTTGGCGTGGGCTTCTACAGCGCGTTCATCGTGTCAGATGAAGTGACCCTGGAGACGACAAAAGCGGGCGAAAAGCACGGCGTGCGTTGGCATTCCAAGGGCGATGGCGAGTACACGATTGAGCGCATCAAGCCGAGCGTGCACGGGACGACGGTGACGCTGCACCTGCGTGCGGCGGAGAACGCGGACGCCGAAGAAGAGGCGCTCCCGGACAGTGAAGGCGATTTCACCGACGCGTGGACGTTGCGCAAGGTCGTCAAGAAGTACAGCGATTTCATCGCGTATCCGATCGTTCTGGATGTAGAGAAGCACGAAGTCGAACGCGATGCCGATGGCAAAGTTGTCGAGGGCGGCAAGACGGAGACGAAGGTCGTTGAAGAGACGATCAACTCGCAGAAGGCGCTGTGGACGCGCACCCCGGCGGAAGTGACGCCGGAAGAACACAACGAGTTTTACAAGCACCTGACGCACGATTGGACCGCGCCGCTGCAGACGCTGCACTTTCACGTGGAAGGAACGCAGGAGTTCACCGCGCTCCTGTACGTGCCGGAAAAAGCGCCGATGGACCTGTATTCGCGCGAGCAGAAGCGCGGGCTGCAGCTGTACATCAAGCGCGTCTTCATCGGCGCGGAGGTCAAGGAGCTGATTCCGGAGTACTTCCGTTTCATTCGCGGCCTCGTGGATTCGAGCGATTTGCCGCTGAACGTCTCGCGTGAAGTCGTCCAGCAAGACGCGGTGGTGAACCGGATCAAGAAGACGGTGACGACCAAGCTCATCAACTTCTTCAAGGACCTGCTGGCGAAGGACCGCGCGGCGTACGAGAAAGTGTGGGCGGAGTACGGGCAGGCGCTGAAAGAGGCGTTCCACTACGACCCGGCGGTCAAGGACAAGATGGCGGACCTGCTGCTGGTGAAGACGACCAAGGATGAAGGCTGGTCGACGCTGGCGGAAGTCGTTGAACGCATGAAGGAAGGTCAGACGGCGCTGTACTACCTGACTGGCGAGAAGTTTGACGTGCTGCGCGAGGCGCCGCAGCTGGAAGTGTTTGCGAAAAAAGGCGTTGAGGTCGTGCTCCTGGGCGAGTCGATCGACGAGATCGTGGTGTCGGTGCTGGACAAGTACAAGGACCACGAGCTGAAGTCGGCGGCGCGCGGCGAACTGGATGGGCTGCCAGAAAGCGCGGAGGACAAGGCGAAGCAGGAAGAGCAGTCGGACAAGTTCGCAGACTTGCTGGGCAAGCTGAAGACGCTGCTGGCCAACGATCTGGCGGATGTGCGCCTGACGACGCGGCTGACCGATTCCGCGGCGTGTCTGGTCGCCGAAGAGGGCGGCTTGAGCCCGCAGCTGGAACGGATTTACGCGCAGCTGGGCCAGCCGATGCCGGAGCAAAAGCGGATCCTGGAGTTGAATCCGGATCATGCAGTGGTGAGCGCGATGAGTCAGTTGGCGCAACTTGCCGGAAGCGATGAAAAGTTGAAGGACTTTGGTGAAATGCTGATCGACCAGGCGTTGATTGCGGAGGGGTCGCCCCTGAAGCACCCGGCGCGGTTCGCCAAGCGCGTGACGGACGCGATGGCGCGTGCCGCGGTGACGGGCGTGTGACGCTCCGCCTTGACGCTCGTGGCGCAACGGCAGACGCTGATTTTGGGCCTTGAGCCCAAGGAGGATGCCATGAAGCCGCGTAGAATCGTTGTCGCGTTGTTGGCGTCGATGCTGATGGTGCTGTCGACTGCGGCGAGCGCGCAAGCGCCGGTGAAGCGCGTGGAAACCGCGCTGCCGCAGGCCGGGCAACTGCCGACCTGGAATCCGCTACCGTCCGCGCCGGGCGTTCACGACGAAAAGGACCAGTCGTCGATCGAGGCGCGGGTACTGCATTTCCTCTTTCACCTGTTCGGCGGCCCCAAGCCACGGCCGCTGCACTCGCCGTTCAGCAACGAATGCGGCCAGCGCCCGTGTCCGTTTGACCAGCGGAATTGAGATGGTGCGTGGGACGGCAGGCTGGGCCTCAATCGCCCCAAGCTACAGCCCCAAGTTCTCCACATCGCTGGACTTGCATCCCGCCGGCGCGCTCACTGGATTGCACCGCGACGGCGTGCCGCCTGGGATCTGAAACGAGAAGCCCGGCGCGCGCGGCTTTTCCACGGGGTAATCGGTGGACAGCATCTGTGCGCCGGATTGCAGCGCCCGGTTTTGTTTCGTCAGATCGGACGGGTTGTTCTCCACGTCACCGTCGGCAAAACTGCGGACGATGAAGCCTGACTTGACCAGCGCTTGCACCTGCGTCACGTCGTCGGGCGTATGCACGCCGTCGTATTGCACCGCCGCCGTGTCCGTCGCGTCTTGCGCGCCGAAGACGAAGGCCATGCGGCCCTTGGATTGCTCGTGGCCGTTCTTGTACCAAGCGCCGTGGCCGTGGCTGTCCATCAGGAAGATCGCAATCTTGCCGCGCGACTCCGCCATCGTCGGCCAGCCGACCGTCGTCACGGCTTCGCGCAGGCTCGCGTGCGTGCCGCGTACGTCGTCGGGCGTGATCACGCGCTCGCGCGGCCAAGCTGCGAGAATTTCCTGATCGAACTGATCCCAATAGTCGTCCAGCGGCAGCTTTTCGTGGACCACGCCGCTGTCGATCAGCTGATCCTTCGGTTCGATAATGACCAAAATCGCGTGGTGGCAGGGGTGCGCGTCCGACCACTTGCGCAGCACAGTCAGACACTCCTTGAAATTTCCACAGTTCGACGTCTGATCGACGGCCGGCAGGTGGTAGACCTCCAGCGGTCCGGGCGCAACTTCCGGCGGGTGGATATCCAGCTCAAACGAACGAACGCCTTCATTTTGCAGCTGAACGTCCAGCGGGCTGTGGAAGTAGTTCAGCGCGGGGACGAGTTCCTGCGCCACGTGGTAGCTGTTGTGCGTCGCCTTCATCTGAATCTGGTGTAGCCGCAGCGAGTCTTCCAGCGTTCCACAGATCGTTGGCCCCACGTCCTGCGTCACATCGCTACTGTCCGCCCCAGCGGCATCGGTGCTATCGTCCAGTTTCGCCGCGGTTTGACCGCAAGCGCTGAGCATCACGAGTGTCCACAACCAAGCTTTCATCGCGCCCCCCAGCGTCCCGTCGCGAGAATGCTACAGAACCGTCATCTGGCTGTCATGGAGATTGATGTGCGTCCTCACCAGAAACACCTTTGGCTCGTCATCCTGCCGATTCTGGGCTGTCAAAAACCGCCGCCACCGCCCGCGCCGGTGCTTCCGGACGTGATCGTCGCGCCGGTTGTGGAGAAGCCGCAAGGACCGTCGCCCGCGCAAGTGGCTCAGCAGCAAGCGGCGTCGAGCGCGTCGGGGGCGAAGACAGAGGGTTTCGTCGTCATCCCCGCAGGCAAGTTCACGATGGGCGCGTCGCCGGGCGAATTGGAGCAGGGTGTCTGGAACGACGCGCCGCAGCATGAAGTGACGCTGACGCACCCATTTGAACTGCAGGTCGCGGAAACGACGCAGCAGTCGTTCAAAAGCGTCATGGCGGGAAACGTGCCGGCGCAGCCCAAAGTCTGCCCAGAGTGCCCAGTCCTCAACGTCTCCTGGTTTCAGGCGACCGGCTACTGCAACGCGCTGTCGCGGCTGAGGAAGCTCCCCGAGTGCTACGAGGGGCAGGACAAGACGGTGCAGTTCCTTGGCGTGACGTGTCGCGGCTATCGCCTGCCGACGGAAGCGGAATGGGAATATGCGGCGCGCGCGGGAACGACGACGCCACGCTATGGCGAGACGCCGGACATCGCGTGGACCGACACGAACACGCAGCTGCAGCCGCAGCCGGTCAAGGGCAAGAAAGCGAACCCGTGGGGCCTCTACGACATGCTCGGCAACGCCCACGAGTGGGTGAACGACTGGCAGGGCGACTACCCGCCAGGCGCGGTCACGGATCCGATCGGCCCCGCGGGCGGCGAGAATCGCGTGTTCCGCGGTGGCGCGTACCGGCTGCCAGAAGCTGAGGCAAGGGCCGCGTTCCGCAACGCGTACGGCCCGGCGAATCAGGTGGAGTTCATCGGGTTCAGATGTGCGCGGACGTTGTAGCGGCGTGGCGCAGAATTCGCTCAAGAAAGGCCGCGTCCATTCTCGGTTTTTCCACTTCCGCTCTCAAGACGAGGACAGGAGCGCCTTCTGCGCGGTTCCGACGCGAGCGCAGGATCGAGCGACGGGGCCAAGGGCGCATTCCCGGCGAATGCAGCGGACGCAGTTGACGTCGCCGCAGCCGCCCTGTAGCAAGCGCCGCGGAGGTCCGATGCAGGTTACCCAGCGAAGTGTGTTGGCGGCAGACGGTTGGCGGTTGCAGGCTGTCGATATTTCTCCCGATTCTCGACCCAAGGCCCTGGTCGTCGCTGGACACGCGATGATGGTCGACGGGAGGACGCTGTGGCGCCCCGATCGGCCAAGCATCGTGGGAACGCTCGTCGACGCGGGCTTTCGCGTCCTGGTGGCCGATCTGCGCGGGCATGGCGCGAGCGGGCCCAGGGCCGACGCGGGGGGAGATTGGACCTATGACGAACTTGTGGCGGACACCGAAGTCTGGCGTTCGCTCGCCGACGATCTGGCGGACGGTCTACCGGTGCTTTGGCTGAGCCACAGTCTCTTTGGCCACACCTCGCTGGCGTGGTTCGGACTCAACCCGCACCGCCTGCCGCACGCGTTTGTCGCGCTGGCGGTGAACGCTTGGAACCGCCGTTTTGAGCCGAATCCGCTGCTCTGGCTGGGCAAGTCGACGGTCATGAAGACCTCTCGTTTCGCCGCGGAGCGCGCCGGACGCATGCCGGTCAAACGCTTGCGCATGGGCAATCACGACGAGGCGATCGGCTACTGGCGCGACTTGACGCGAATGGCGGCGACCCGCTGGGAATCGCGAACGGGCACGGACTATTACGTTGGAATGCCAAACGTATCAGTGCCAGTTCTGTGCGTTTTCAGCGATGGCGATCGCGTCTTTACGCGTCCCGCCGATGGCCTTGCGTTCACGGCTGCCCTTTCCAATCGCCACGTGCTGCGATTGGGCGCTTCTTGTGATGTTGAATCGTTGCGTGGGATGACTCCCGGACACATGGGTCTGGTGACTGACGCTAGCGCTGCGCCGCTCTGGCAGCACGTTGCAAAGTGGTTTTCTGCGCGGGTCCAGTGACCCTTAGTAGGCCAAGTGGCAACTCAGCCATCGACAGCACAGTCTGTCGTCGGTTAAGATAGGCGCATGAGCGTTGAACGCGTCACATCACAAACTCAGCTAGAACTCCTGACTTCGCTTGCTAAAGCTCGGCATGCGGGGTGGTTGTGCACCGCGTTGACGCTCGTCATGGTTTCCGCCTGCGACGATGGGGCGCTGGCTCCGGGTTACGGCGACGCAGTTTCCCATTCGGATGTTTCGGACGGCGGCTCGGACGATGCCATTCAAGAGGACGCCGCGCCCGACGTCGAACCGGACGTGCCGCCGACCATCCAGTGCAACGTGCCAAGCCAGTGTGCTTACGGCGGACCATGCCTCGACCTCGCGTGTATCGCGGGCCAGTGCGTCGGTACGCCGCACGCAATCGGCAGCAACTGCTCCGATGGCGACGCTTGCACCTCCGGTGATGCGTGCACCTCGCTTGGTCTGTGCAAAGGTACTTTGGTTCAGTGTGCTGACGGCAACGCGTGCACCGACGACTACTGCGACAACATCAAAGGCTGCCAGAAGAACTTCAACTCGATCGCGTGCAAAGGCGGCGACGCGTGTGCAACGTGGAAGTGTGAGGTTGGGCTGTGTAAGGTCGCCACGACGACGGAATGCAACGACGACAACCCGTGCACCCAAGACGTGTGCGGGACAAGCGGTTGCCAGTACACCTCGTTGATGCTGACGCCCTGCGAGGACGGCAACGCGTGCACCACCGACGGCGTCTGCAAGTTCTTAATCTGTGAGGGAAAGCCGGTAGTCTGCGATGACGGCACTCCGTGCACCGACGACTCGTGTGACCCGAAGTTGGGCTGCGTCTTCAAGCCTGTCTATGGACCCTGCACCGACGGCGACAACTGCACCACGAATGACGCGTGTGTCGGAGCGACGTGCGAGGGCGTGGTGAAGAACTGCGACGACGGTGACCCCTGCACTGTGGATACGTGCGACTCAGCGTCGGCAATCTGTAAACACGCCGCGATCGTCGACGGTTCGCCGTGCGACTCGGGTAGCGCGTGCGTGCTGGACGCAACGTGCACCAGCAAGGGCTGCACCGGGACCAAGAAAGACTGCGACGACGCGAATCCTTGCACCGTGGACGCGTGCAAGGCCGCGACCGGCTGCTACTGGCAGCCGACGGTGGACGGCACGTCTTGTGGTTCAGGCCAGTCGTGCTTGGCTGGCGTTTGCCAGTAGACAAGCTGGTTGTTCGCTAGTACCCGCGCTCCGAAGTTCGCCCCGCATTCCAAGCTTTCGTCGCGCGGGCACTCAACCTGCCTGCCAAGACTGGAGATCAAATGCTGAACAACGGGTGGGCATGTTTAGGCTGCTAGCTGGGTCGCCAGGCTCGCGTCCCTGTGGGCCGACTCGCGGCGACACAAGATATTTGGCTCCGAGTCAATGCAGGCATGTATAGGCTTTTGGCCAAAGATGGGGCGCGCCGCCCCAAACCCCGCGCCATCGCGCAGCCACGTGCTTCCAGTACGGCGCAACAATCAGTTTTTGATGCGGTGCGAACTTGAGAAGCGCCGTACCAGGAACAGCCGCGGCCTGCGTTACGGTCGCGCGTCCGCCCAGTAATCCGCCACAACACTTGCCGCAGCGTGAATGAGCGACAACGGCGGCACACCGGCCGCACCCGGCAGTGCCGAAGCGTCCGCGACGATGAGGCGCTCCGTGCCCACGACCTGACCGCGTGCGTCCGTCGGCACGCCGCCAAACAGTTGTGAGGCGATGAGATGAAGCGCGCCGGGTTGAATTGGCCGATTCATCAGTTCGTGGACCTGCTTCAGCGAGCCAATCTCTTCGCTCCAGCCGCCGACCTGCGGCCACGCGACCAGCGCACCGGCGCGCAACATGCCTTCGGCCGCCAGCGCGATGCCGGTCGACAGCGCTCGGCGATCTGCGGCGGTCAGGGCGAATTCGACCTGTGGCTTGCGTGTCAGTTTGCCCAGTCGGACGCGCCCGACCGCTTCCGGGCGCAGGCGCACCTGCCAGGTCAGGACCTGATCCAGCTGTTCGACGCGTTCCGCCAGCGCCGTTCCCCAGCCGGGAACGGTCAACCGACGCCACGCGGGAGGTAGCCGCAGCGTCTCGATGTCGATGCCGTGTTCGTGGCCCAATTGAACGTCCACGCCTTGGGTCGCACCCGCGTAGTTCAACGGCTTGTTCCACAACCCGCTGACGATGACCGTTGGGTGGCAGCTCCAGTTCGCGCCGATCCCTTTGACGCCCGCGCGCAGCAGGATTCCCGGCGTTTGGACGGCGCCGGCAGCGAGGATCACGGCAACGTTGGCGCGCGCCTTGAACCGGTAGCCGTTGTCAAAGAGACCGTGGATGCCGACAGCGCGTTTTCCCTGCCAGTCGATTCCTTCCACGGCGCATCGGCTGTAGATTCGCGCGCCGCGCTGCATGGCCAAGGGCAAGAATGTCACGTTGACGCTGGATTTTCCGGCCTGTGGGCAGCCCAGAAAGCAGCGACCATTGCCGACGCACCCGGGCGCGCCGCGCCACGTCGCCATCGCTTGTCCGGGCATCGCGCGGGCGAGCGCCTCGGCGTCGTCGCTCAAGAGGCTCCGCGGCGTCTTGTTCACGGCGAGTTCGTTGTCAACCCGCGCGCGCGCGGCTTCCAACTTTTCCCACGGCACGCGCGCCTTCCATGCGGCATCGCGCTCCGCCCAGGCTCGCCACGTCGCTTCAGGCAACGCGGTGTGCACGCTGCCGGAGACAAAACTGGAGCCGCCGACGGTACGTCCTTGCAGGAGCAGCAACGGATCGGGGCCTCGCGCGGTCGTTGTGCCGCTGTCGCGATAGAGCTGCTGAAGTGCGGCCCTCCCGTCACCGGTGGCGGGACGCGCTGGCGGCCCTTCCTCCACAACAACGACGGACCGCCCGGCTGCGGTCAACCAGCGCGCCATCGTTGCGCCAGCGGCACCGGCTCCAACGATAACAAAGTCCGCTTCTTCGTTGACGTGATAACCCGCGCCATCGTGGAGCACGCCTGCGGCTGGATTCAAGTGATCCTCCCGCGGCAGGTCAGCAGTGCGGTCGCACGCGCGAGTGCCATGCTCCTTCGCAGCCACGGCCAAGGGTGCTGAGCGAGCCTGGCCACGAGCGTCTGACGCCGTTTAGCGGGCAGCAGGCGCAGCAGCCGCCCGTGGCGCAGCAGCGCGGACGCGTCACAGATCGCCACAGTGAGCAGCAGGCGCCAGATCAGGTGGCGCGGAAAACCGTCGGGCAGCTCGACGCCGTTGCCTTTGGCAAATGTCCAGCCGGGCAAGATAGCGACGAACAACAGCTCCACACGACCTCCTGAATTGCCAAAGACCGCACCGATGCTGGCACATCCGCTGGCCCCGCTGCAACAGGTCCTGTCGCGTCACGTGCGCCGGTGCGGGTTTCACGGACACGTCACACGGCGCCCCTGTGCTCGATGCCCGCGGGCGAGTACAAGGCTGCCGCGGAGGTGGTCGATGGCTGATCAGACGGTGTTTCCCAAGCGCTTGATGTTGTTGGGATCTGGTGAACTGGGCAAGGAAGTTGTGTTGGCAGCGCAACGGCTGGGGCAGTACGTCATCGCGGCGGACAGCTACGACGGCGCGCCGGCGATGCAGGTCGCGGACGAGCGCGTCGTGGTCTCCATGCTCGATGCCGACGCATTGCGTGCAGCGATCGCAGCGGCCAAGCCGGATGTGCTGATTCCTGAAGTGGAAGCCATCGCGACGCATGTGCTTGCGGAATTTGAAGCCCAAGGCATCCGCGTCAGTCCGACCGCCAAAGCGGCGCAAATCACGATGAACCGTGAAATGATTCGTGAACTGGCGTCCAAGGAGCTCGGTCTGCGGACGGCGCCTTATGCGTACGCGACGACGGCGGAAGAATTGCGTGCGGCTGCGGACAAGCTCGGCTATCCGTGCGTGGTCAAGCCGATCATGTCGTCGTCGGGCAAGGGTCAAAGTGTCGTGAAGACGCCCGCGGACGTCGTACCCGCTTGGGAGTACGCGATGGCGGGCGCGCGCGCCAAGAACCAGGTGCGTGTGATTGTCGAAGGCTTCATCCAGTTTGATCTGGAGATCACGCTGCTGACGGTTCGCACGCGCGACGGGCAGGTGCGGTTCGTGGATCCGATTGGACACCGTCAAGAACGCGGCGATTATCAGGAATCCTGGGTCCCCGCGGCGATGTCGGCTGACGTGCTCAAGACCGCGCAGGACATGGCGGATCGCGTGACTGCGGCGCTGTGCAAGGGCGAAAACGGGCAGGGCGCGGGGCTGTTTGGCGTCGAGTTTTTCCTGGCTGCGGATGGCGTTGTGTTCTCGGAGGTCTCGCCACGGCCGCACGACACCGGGCTGGTCACGCTGATTAGTCAGTCGCTGAGCGAGTTTGAACTGCACCTTCGCGCTGTGTTGGACCTGCCGATCCCCGACCTGCGCACGTACGGCCCGGCGGCTTCGGCGGTAATTTTGGCACAAGGCACGGTCGAAGCGCCGCGCTACACAGGCCTCGCCGCGGCTTTGTCCGAGCCTGGCACGGATCTGCGGATCTTCGGGAAGCCGCGCGCGCACAAGTACCGCCGGATGGGCGTTGCCTTGGCGTTGGGAAAGGATACCGACGAAGCGCGGGCAAAGGCCAAGCGCGCCGCGGATCTGGTGACCATTTTGGCGTAATTCGCGAAGCCGCTTCAGGTCACGAGTGTGTCACGCAACCCGTTGACGGCCAAGTTCAATGCTCCGACCCTGTCGGCGCGCTGCGTCCTTTGCCAGGTCGATTGTTGGCGTGACGGGACTCGGTCGTCTGTGCGGACGTGTCGACGCTTTTGGGTAGCGCACGGGGCGGTCCGACAATTGGAGGCTCCTCAATGAAGCGGTTTCTTCCCCATCTCGCATCTACGGTACTCCTCGGCGCTGGGCTTTTCTCCGGTTGCGGCAGCAGTTCAAGTGCCGGTGGCACCACGGACGACGTCGCCAGCGGCGCGACGGACGACGCTGTAACGACGGCCGACACGACGACGAGCGATGTCCAAACGAACGACACAACCGGTCAAACTGATGTGGGAGGCGGTACTGACGCCGCCGCTGTCGACACGGGCAGTGGCACGGGCAGTACCAGCCTCGCTTTCGTCAAGCAAACCACCGACACCGCGGCCGGGTTGAGCGCAGCCATCTGGGCGAACGGTCGGTTTGTCGTCGTCGGCGGCGGCGATCCGACCAAGCCGGGCGACATCTCCTTGACCTCACCCGACGGCATCAACTGGACCAAGCACATAGTGGACTCGACCCTCGGTCAGCACGGCATCGCGGCGAATTCGAGCACCTACGTCGTCGTGGGCGGCACTTTCACGAGTAGCTACATCGCCACGTCGCCAGACGGTGCGGTCTGGACATCGGGGACCAAGACCTTCCCCTACCAGTTGGACGCGGTAGTCTGGGCGCCAGAGCGCAGCGAATTCGTCGCGGTGGGCATGAAGGGGGGAATCGTCCGGTCTGCCGACGGGACGACATGGGAGGAGAGATCGTCGGGGACTTCCCAAGAACTCACGAGCATCGCCTGGACGGGCACCACCTACGTCGCGGTCGGTAAGGCACCGGCAGGCCCCGGTCAAAGTCCCGTCATCCTGACCTCCACCGACAGCACTGCGTGGACGCTGGTCAAGAATCCGGCGGGAATGTGGTTCGACGCCGTGGTCAGTAACGGCAAGGTCACCATCGCCGCCGGCCAGAGCACGCAATCGTCGGCGGATCTGACGACTTGGACGAACTTGAAGGTTCCCGCGTTCGCGGGCGAGGTCTTCGGCATGCACTGGTCGGGCAGCCGCTTCTTGGCCGCGATTGAAGTCTCGCCTTATCCGTCGACCGGCATCATCGTCACGTCGCCCGACGGCGAAACGTGGACCGACGCTGGTTTGGGCACCATCAAAGGCTTGTACGCCATCACGTCGTCGCCCACGTGCGACGTGGCCGTCGGCAACTACGGGTCGGTCTATTCGAATTGCAAATAGCCCGCGGTTGTGCAGCGGAAGCCCGGTCGGCTAGCGCACATCGTCCGGCATCTCCCGCTCCAACCGCCGCAGTTCCGCCGCCATCCCCATCGACTCAAAGAGCCGTCGCGCTTGGACCTTGCACTCTTTGCGGAGCGACGGTAACGCTTTGGCCATGTCGTACCAGACAAGGGCGGTTTCCCAACGATTCGGCGTTGCTTCCGACACGGTGATGGCCTTGCGGAAATGCGGTTCGGCGGCCTTTGCCCCGTGCTGCAGCGCCACGAAGCGGGCCCGAATGCGCAGGGACGGCCCGCGCAGGAATGGATACATCAGACCGATCAGACCGGCGATGCGATAGCCGCGGCGAACGATCTTCCGCAAGGTGCCGGCGCCTACACTGACGGCGCCGTTTTCAAGCGCGAACAGCGCCGCCTCGGCCGCGTCAATGCGCGCGCGTTGCAGGAACGGCACCAACACGAGGTAGCGCGAGACGCATTCGTCCGCCCGCACTGCAAGTCCCGCCGCGCGTTCGACTTGCCCCTCGCGCACCGCCAGATTCGCCATGTGTTGCAGCGCCGCGACGGTGTTGGCAACGTCCTTGGCGCTCGCGGACAGCTCAATCGCACGGTCCAGCGAGCGCCGCGTAGACTCCGCGTCCAACGTCCCGCGCAGGTAACGGCAGAACGGCGCCCACGCTTGGTGCCAGCCCTGGTGCATGACCGCGTTGAGTTCCTCCCCGTACCGTCCCATCTCGTCGTAGACCGGCTCGGCTTTTTCAAACTCGCCCATCTGGAAATAGCCGGTCGCGTAGAGCATCAGCGCGGTTTGCAGTTCCCACATCTCGCCAATGGCCTTGAACTGTTCGACCGCCTCGCCCAGAAGCTGCTGCCCGCGGTCCAGACGGTTGCCAAACTGCGTCGTCGTGCCCAGACGCATGAGGCCAATCGCCTCCGCGACAGGATCGCCCGCGAGGCGCGCCAACGTGACGGATTCCGTCGCGTACTTCTCCGACAAGCCCAGACGCCCCATGCCGAAGAGCAACACGCCGTAGAAGCTGTAGGCCATCGAGACGTCGCCGCCTTTGCGGAACTGCGGCGTCATGTTGATGGCGGTGACGCCTGACCAAATCACCTTGGGCAAGTCGATGAAGTAGTAGATTCGGATGAGCGCGAACATCGTGTCCGCGCGTTGCTGTGCGTTGGGATCGTCGTTGACCTTGGGCGCAAAACTCGGCGTCCAGTTGCGGAACAAGTGCTGCAGAAACTGCTTGGTCGAGTCGAGCGCCAGCTCCCAGCCATTTGCCGGTGGTGCTTTGCCGAACATCCGGAGCGCGGTTTCCAACTGCACAATCGCATCGTCCGTGTCACCGCGTTCTTGCGCGACGCGTCCCAGATTGACGTGCAGTTGGGCTTGCTTGGCCGGGTCCTGTTCGGTATCCAGCCGCTCCTTCAGCAATTCCTTGGCGCGCGCGTAAAGCCCCGCCTGGCGCGCCGCTTCCGCCGCTTCTTCCTTGACGTGCCGCAGGAGCTCAATGGAGTCGCCGTCGCGGTGCGTGGCCAGAAGCCGCAGGACGGCGTCGAAGTGGCGCAGCGCGTCGTGGTTGGCGAAGACCGCGTGCGCCTTGCGCGCCGCTGCGAGGCTGTAATGCAGCGCCGCTTCGTTGTCGCCCGCGCCCAGCGCGTGGTATGCCAGTGCGTCCACGTCGTGCGTGCCATCGGTTTGCGGCGCGGAAAGGACGTTCAGCAGCGCGGCGTGCAATCCCTGCAGCGCGGAAGACGGAATGAGCCGCATCGACGCTTCGCGAATGCGGTTGTGGAACGTCTCAATCTGCGCGTCGTCGCCCACGCCAGCCGTGCGCACGTAGTGACCGTTGCGCAGACGGGCGATCGCCGCAGGCTCGTCGCGCCCTAGCGCAGCCGCCGTAAACACCTGCTTTTGCCCCAGCGGTTTGCCAGCGACGGTGACGATGTCCAGCAAGTGCCGGGCGGTCGGCGGCAAGTTCTCAATGCGCGCCCGCAGCACCTGGTCCAGCGTGACTTCCGGATCAGTCTGCGACGAATTCGGCACGATGCCGCTCTGGCGGAACCGCACCAATTCCACGATGAAGAGCGGACTTCCTCCCGCCTCCTTGGCCATGATCTCGGCGCGGCGCTTGGACTCGTCGTCGGTGCCGTGCATCATCGCCAGCGCGAGTGACTCGGCGAATTCGCGGCCCAGCGGTCCCACTGGAATCTGCGCCGCGCTCACCGACGATTGCGCCCCCGAACCCAGCCGGGCGATCAACTGCAGCACCGTGTTGCGCGCCAAATCTTCATCGCGCCAAACCAGCAGCAGGAGCGCGGGCAGGGCGTCGGGTTGTTCCACCAGCGACGCGAGCAATTCCGCCGAGTCCGCGTCGCCCCACTGCAAGTCGTCGATCACCAAAAGCAGCGGTCGACGCGCCGCTAGCCGTCCGAGCAAGCGCTTCAGCGCTACCGCTGCACGCCGACGCAGACCGCGGCGATCCTCCAGCTCCGCCTCACGCAACGGCGCCATGTCGATCGCCGTGACACGCCGCAGCACCGGGAAGATGCGTCCGAGCGCCGCAATGTCGGGCGGGAGCAGCGCCGTCAACTCCGTGTTCGACAGGCGCAGCAAATGGCGGGTCAGCGCGTCAATCACCGAGTCAAAGGCCTTGTACGGCACCGCCTCGCGCTCGTGGCACTTGCCGGCCAAAATCAGCGGCGCCCCCTCGTCCTGACGGTCGCGCAGCTCCGCCGTAAACGAATCGACAATCGCCGATTTGCCAATGCCCGCGGGACCTTTCAGGTGAACAATGTGGGGCCGCTTTTCCCGTTGCAGGGCATCCAGGTGATCGCGTAGAACGCGCAGCTCCGCTTGGCGGCCCATCATCGGCGGTTCAAAATCCTCGACGGTCGTCACGCCGCTATCCTGGCGCACGTTGACGCCCAGAGCGCGCAAAATCTCTTGCTCGGACGGCCGGTTCGCCGGGTTGGCTTGGAGCAGGCGCATCGTCAAGTCGGAGAGATCGCGCGGCACGCCAGCCACCCGCAGGTGCGGCGGCAACGGCACTGCGTGCAACTTCGCTTCCAGCAGCTGGAACCACGAGCCTTGATACGGCAAGTCGCCCGTCAACGCCTGATAGAGCATCACGCCGACCGCGTACCAATCCGACGCAGCCGTGACCTCGCGTCCGGTCGCTTGTTCAGGCGCCATGTACGCTGGCGTCCCGCTGATGGCGCGATCCCGCTGCGATTCCCGGCGATTGCGGAGGTGCATCAGGGACGCGTCATCTTGCACCAGACCAAAATCCAGCATCACAACGCGACCATCGGCGGTCACCATCGCGTTCGACGGCTTGATGTCCCGGTGCAGCTTGCCGCCGACGTGAATGGCGTGAACCCCCTCCGCCAACTGCCGCATCCCGTCGCGCAAACGCTGGAGGTTGGGCAGCTTGCTCGTCCGCGCAACGCGAATCACCGTTTGGGTTGCAAGCGACTCCGCAGCGGCCTGGTGCGCGTCCGGATCGTCCTTGACGTCATCAAACGCCAGCGTCGCGTGCGGATCCATCCCGTGTCCGTCGCCCGTTTGGACGGCGTCGTCGTCCTCGTCCGCGATGACCGTATCCATCGCTGTCTGCTGGGGCTCAGCCTTGGCGGTCGTCGGCTGACCGTCGATCGCGGCCATTGTGTCGTCGTTGACGTGCGTCGCAATCTGCACGTCCGATTCGTCGCGCACCCAGACGAGGAAGTCGGCGCCCTCGACCAACTCCATCGTGATGAACCACTGGTCACCTTCCGAAACGAGCTCAAAAAGCCCGACGAGATTGGGATGACTCACGTCCGCGAGCGAACGGAACTCCGACTTCAAGCGGTAGATGCCGTCCGCGTCAATCCGCAGCAACACCTTGAGCGCCACATCGATGTCGCGTTCGACGTCGTGCGCTTGATACACAACGCCCATGCCGCCCGCGCCCAAGCGCTTGCGCACGCGGTACCGCGGCGTTCCTTGAAATTCGCTCGTCTCCGGATGAATCGTCGGCCCCACCGTCGGCTTCATGCCGCCAACAGAATGGGGCACTTCCGGCAGCTAGACAAGAGCACACACAAATCGACACGCAAGAGAGGGGAGGGGACGGAGGCCAGGAGCCCTCATGCACGTGAATTCGTGATGCCTGCTACTTACCTTTCTTCTTCTGGTTCAGCCAATCTTCATAACTCTGAAACCCATACTTGCGACCGAGGAAGTCCGCGACCAGATCTGCAGCGTCCTTTGAGCCGCCTGGTTCCAGAATCGCTTTGCGGTAACGCAGCGCCGTTGCCGGGTCCAAAACACCGGCCTTTTGGAACGCGCTGAACATGTCCTTGGCGATGACCATCGACCACATGTAGGTGTAATACATCGCGGAATAGCCATTCAGGTGGCCAAAAGACGCCTGCATGTGGGTGCCCGCGACGAAGCGCCACGCGCTGTACTTGTTCTGGATTTCTTCGACCAGCTTGTCCTGATCCAGCGTCCCCGGATCGCGGTTGTGCATGTTGAGCGACAGCGCGGCGTAGAACATTTGGTGCCGCACCCACAGCGCTTTGCCAAAGTCGTCGGACGCCCGCAGTTTGTCGACAAGAGGCTTGGGAATGACCACGCCCTTGTCGTCGGTCGCAAAGCCCTTGAGCGTCTCGTAATCCTTGCTCCACTCCTCGAAGATCTGCGACGGCGCTTCGACAAAATCCCATTCCGTCGCGACGCCGGAAAAGCGCGCCCACTTCTGTTGACCGCCAAAAACGTGGTGGATCAAGTGGCCAAACTCGTGGAAGAACGTCTCCACTTCCTTGTGTTCCATCAAACCGTTGCCGGTCTTGGGATTCGGGAAGTTGCAGACCAGCACGCCAACGGGCAACTGCACGCCCGCGATGCCGTTTTGCAGGCTGAATTGCGCCGCGTGCTTGTACTTGTCCTCGCGCGGGTGCATGTCCAGGTAGATCGTCCCGTAGAGCTTTTCGCCTTCGTAGACGTCGTACGCCTCCACGTCCGGGTGCCACTTCGGCGCGGTCGTATTCGGCTTGTAGGTGACGTGAAAGAGCTTGGAAGTCAGCGCCAACAGGCCGTTTTTTACTTTGTCGTAGTGCAAGTAGGGCCGCAGCGCCTGCGCGTCAAACTCAAACTTGTGCTTCTTCGCCTGGCCCAGTGCGTACGACTGCTGCCAGTCTTCCACCGCGTCGATCTTCGGATCCTGCCGCTGCAATTCAGCCAGAAGCACTGCGTACTCGGCGCGCATCCGCTTCTCCGACGCAGCGGTAATCCGCGCGATGAAGTCCGCGACGTTCTTCTCCGAGCGAATCATCTTGTTCGCCGTGATGTAGTCCGCCCAGTTCGCAAAGCCGAGCAGCTTCGCTTGTTCTGCGCGCAACGCCAGCATCTTCGCGAGGTTCTGCTGATTCTCCGGCCAACCGCGCTGGCGGTACACGATGTACAGCTGTTTGCGCAGCGCGTCGTCCTCGGCGTAGCTCATCACCGGAATGTAGTCCGGATAGTTCGTCGTCACTTTGACCTTGCCGTCCGCGCCCGGCTTGTGCGCGTCGATCCAGTCTTGCGGCAGCCCCTTCAACTGCGCCACGGGCACTTCCACGCTGCGGGTATCCGCCGCGATCGCCTTGTCGAACTTCTGCCCGACTTCAACCAACTCATCGTTCAGCGCCTTCAACCGCGCCCGCGTTCCTTCGTCCTTGTCCACGCCAGCGCGTTTGAACTCGTCGATCGTCTTTTCAATCAAACGCTTCTCATCGGCGGGGCGCGACGCGACGTCCAACTTGGCAAAAACGTCGTAGAGCGGACGATCCAGCGACAGCTCCGTACGCCGCGCAGCGACCAGACGTTCGCATTCGCTTGCAGCATCACGAACGCGCGCTTCCGGGTGCACGGCGCGCATGAGCCCGGACTCGTTGTCTGCGTTGTCCAGCGCGGTCGCCAGCTTGTTGTACGCACGCAGCACCACGTCGGTGTCCACAGGCGACTGGTCACCGGCCATGACCAGCGTGATGCGCTCCGTCTTGGCCAAGTCGAGGTGCTTCCGGCAGCGCTGCAACAGCGGATCCTCAGGCACCGGCACCGGCGCGGGCTGCGCGACGACCTCAGGCGCGGATGCGGGCGTGGACGGCGCCACAACTTCAGCGTGCGTGCACGCGACAAGGGGCAGGGACAACAGCAGCAGGCGACGCATCAGAACCTCCAGCGGGACGCGGTCAGGGCCGCGGAGTCTGCCACGATGCGCCGCGGTCGGGTAGTGCCGATTCCGTAGACCCGGACGGTGTGTTCCGGTATCGTGCGCGTGGAGGTCGCGATGATTCGGAAGCTTGGTGCGACGTTGGCCGTGGTCCTGATCGGCTGCACGAGCGCGGGCAATGCCAGCGATGCGAATTCCGCCACGTACGTCGGCTGCAACGGCGACAAACGCATCAACCTCACCGGGATTCCGGTAGACATCACGAGTGAGGACGGCGCGCTGACGCTGCATTTCACCGCGGCGGATCCCGCGGTCCCGCTGGCGGGTGAAAACACCTGGACCTTTGCCGTCCAATCCGCGGGCGGTGCGACCGCCGACATCAAGTCAGTGAGTGCTGCGGCGTTCATGCCCGATCACGGTCATCCAAGTTCGGTTGCGCCCATCGCGACGCTGTTGCCCAGCGGCACGTGGCTGCTGAGCAACCTGTACCTGACGATGGCCGGTGTGTGGCGCGTGACGTTGACGCTGGAACGTGCCGACGGAACGAAGGCGACTGCGCTTGTGTACGCGTGCGTGGCAGGTTGACGGCTACTTCGCTTCCCGCGCCACCAGCCACGAACTCAAGCGCTCCACGACCTGCTGCGGGATCTCGTGACCGCCGATGAACTCGTGGTACTCCGTCACCAGGCCTGCTTCATCAAAGAGCCGGTGGAGTCGCCGCGCCGCTTGCACATCCAACAGGGGATCGCGGGTGCCGTGACTCTGAAACACATGCAGGCCTTTGTGCTTCTTCACGCCGACTTGCCAAGTCGCTTCGTCGATCAGCGTCCCTGACAACACCGCCAGTCCCAGCGGCTGACGGTGCGCGTGCAGCGCTGCCGCGGTCGCGACCATCGCGCCCTGGGAAAAGCCCGCGAGGATCGTCTTGGTCCACGTTGCGCCCGCTTCGGTCAGCATTTGCATGATCGACTCGCGCGCGTGCTCCATGGCCGGTGGCGCTTCCTTCGCCATGTCGCGGTGCTGCCCGCGCATCATCGCTGCTTCCAAGGCTGCCATATCAATAGAAAACCACGCGCGGCCGCTCATGTGCGGCCCCAGCGGCACTTCCAGCGGCGCGTTGGGAAACAGCCAGTTTGTACCCGGCGGCACGCGTAGCACCTGCGCCAACGGCACCAGATCCCACGCATCAGCGCCGTAGCCATGCAGCACGACGAGCGTCGGCCCGTCCGGACTACCTGGAATCACGACGGTATCCAAACCGCCCAGCCGCTGTCGATGTGGGGAACTTTGCACTGCACTCACGAGAGTCTCCATCCGCCGCCGAACGCGGAGCGCCTGTGTAATCGGCGGCGGATGGGACTGTCAATCGCTGGAAAAAGCCTGAATCAGAACGCGGCCTTGAATTCCACGCAGCAGGCATCGATCTCGCAGGTGTCTTTTGCTTCGCCTTCTTTGGCACCGCAACCGGCGCTATCCGCCTTCTGCGTGCAAGCCGAGAGCACGCTGTACGCGGTCTTGCACGCCGCCGAGACGTTGCACTTGGTCATGCAGGCGTCTTCGCACTTCACTTCGTCGGCGAGGCAGTTGGTCGGGCACGCCGTGTCCATCGGGTTCATTGCGCAGTTCTGCATGCACGTCATCACCGTCATCGCGCAGTCCTGCACGCAGGGCGCCAGGCACGCGCCGTACGGGCAGCAGTTCTTGGTCGGGTCGGTGCACTGCGTGTAGCCGCAGCTGCCGCCGGTCGTCGGGCCGGTGTCGGTGGTGGAGCCCGCATCTTCCTTGACGGCCGGCGCAGTGCACTTCAGGTTGCCATAACCGCCGAAGTAGACGAGGTTAAACGTACCATTGAGCGTGAGCTTGCCCGCGCCAGTGGCGGTGACGCCCGACACGACGACGTCCTTCAGCGTGCCGACGGTGACTGTGTTATTCGCGTCCGACGGGCAGTTGGAGACGTCGATCGTGCCGCCCGTGCCGTCCGAGCTGAACGAGCCCGCGACGCCCACGTAGACGACTTCAGCGCCAGAACCGGTCGCGCCGGCCTTGATGCCCGTCGCCGGCAACGGATACTTGTCCGTGTCGATCGTGATCGTGATGAGGCTGGTGGCGTCCGAGATGTAGAGCGTCAGGATCTTGTCCGTCGCCATCGCGCCCAGCTGCTTCGCACCGCCCGCGCCCGACGTCGAGTCCTTGCTCGCCGGCGCGCTGGCCTTCACGTCCGTGCTGGTGCCGTCGGAGCCCTTGACCGAGACGCTGCCGGTGTTCGTGCTCTTGTCGCCGGTCGTGGTGCTACCGGCGTCGGTGCCGGTGCCAGTGCCGTTATTGTTCGTGGTGTTGTTGACGGTGGTGGTACACGCCGCCATCGCGCAGAGCGCCGAGGCGCAGGCAAAAAAACGCAAAGTAGTGAGCCGCATTGGATTCTCCAAGGGTAAGGGCCGGCATCCTCACCGGCGTGGAAGTCCAAAAAACGCCGAAGTCTCCGAAGTATTCAACGAGTTGGCAAGAGTCCATCGACTTTTGAGCCTACACACGCCGCTTGCGCAACTCCAGCCACAGCACCGCGGTCGTGGAGAACAGGAGCGCGGCGACGAGCGAGTGCGCCGTCGTGACGTGTGGCTTCAGCTGCGACCAGATGTTCATCGCCCCTAAGCTGACTTGAGCCAAAATGAGCCAAGCGAGGCCGTTCGCGACCAAACCGAGGCGCCCGCTGCCGCGGAGCAGCCACGACAACGACCAGCCGACGACCACGAGACAGTACGCGTTGCAGCGGTGGAGCAGCTGGACCGCGACGTAGCCGTCAAAGTTGGGGAACCAAACGCCGCCGTTGCACGTGGGGAACTCGGCGCACGCCAAGCCTTGGAGGCTCCCGGCGATCGTGCCGCCGACCAGCATTTGGCCCAACAGGGAGAACGTCCACGCGATCGCCAACGGCGAGACCCAGCGGGGAAGGGACGCGGTTGTGGCGAGTTCAGGCGTGTCGATCTCGCGCAGGCGAAGCGCCGTAATGAGCGACAACGCCGCGAACGTGTTGCCCAAGATGAGGTGCGACGCGACGGTCCAGGTGGCCGGACGCGCGATGCCGGCGGACTTGTCGACAAGCAGCACCGTCAGCCCGCCGAAGATGGCCTGTACGAGCAAAAGAACGCCCAGGCCAAGGAAGATGCCGCGAAATCGTTGCCGGAGCGTCGGATCACGCCAGCCCGATGCGGCACCGACCAAGTAGAGCAGGGAGACGACGCCGGCGAAGACGCGGTGGCCGTATTCGTACACGACGCCGGTGAGCTTCAAGTTGGGCACGAGCGCACCGTGGCAAAGCGGCCAATCGGGGCAGGAAAGACCTGCCTGCTTGGCGCGGACCAGCGCGCCAAAGGCGATCTGCGCCCACGTAAGGACGGTCAGCAGGAGGAAAATGCGAGCGGTGCGGGCGGAGGGCGTCATCGAGGAACCTGACGGCGCGTGACGGCCGCGGGGCGTGAAGATAGCAGGGCGACGCCCGCGGCAACAGGGCCGCGCACACGAAGGCTTGGGGACACGCGAACTTGCGTTGAAGCCGGGGAACGCTCAGAAGCGGGTCGTCCAGCTCACCGTCCCGCCGTTTGGCGACACGCCTGCGCTGAGACCCGAAGTGGGCTGCGTGCCAGACCGCACCGCAACCACCGCGCCGACGATGATGCCGACCGCGCCGACGCCCAGCAGTGAAGACGCCAGAATGCGGTTGTTCATGATCGTCTGCTCGTCGTGACTCAGCTTGTCCGGCGTGTAGCGGTTTGCCGCGACGTCGTCCTGCATACGCGCGTTCGCCGATTGCGTCATCAGAAACCACGTGGTGCCGCCCGCGACGAGTGCGACGCCCGCGCCGACGACCGTCCAACCCAGCCAGCGATTGGTCGAACCCGCCGGCTGTTGCACATGCGCGACTGGTTCTGCCGGCACCGCTGCAGGCTCCGGAGCGAAGACATCGACCGCCGGCTGCACTGCGACTGCCGGCTCCGCTTTGGGCACCTGCGGCTTCTGTGCGATGCGCGCCTCCAGACGCGCCAGGCGTTCGACAACTTCGTCGTGATCCGGTCCGGTCGGCACCTTGTCGAGGTACTTCTGGAACTGCGTCCGCGCGTACTCCAACTTGCCCGCTTCCTCCCAGGCGCGACCAGCATTGCGGAGGCGCACATACTTGTCGTTGCTGAGCGCGAAGGCTTTTTCAAAAAGTTCCGCGGCTTCCTGAAAGCGCTGTTCCTTGAAGGCCAATGCCGCGTCGTCAGCGATCGATTTGCCCAAGTCCTTGGTCGGCGGCGCAGCAAACGCGGCGGTGCACAGCGTCAAGGTCAAACAGGCGGCGAGCAGGCGGCGCAGCATTAGAGGGCCTCATCGCCGTTGGGTTTGGCAACGTTCGCCTTGGGTGCGGCTTTCCGCACCTTCGACGCGGCCTTCGGTGCTTCTGCGCTTGGTTCCGATGCGGCCGCCGGTGCCGCGGGCGCGGCTTCCGTCGTGGGAGCGACGGGGGCGGCGGCTACCGCGAAACGGAGCGATGCCTGCCGGAGTGCCGTGTCCGCTTCAGGAAATCTGTACTTGCGCACAGCAGATGTGATGCACGAGGCCACGTTCCCCTCGGCGGAGCGCCGCGCAAATTGCACGTCGGTCGCATGGCCTTTGCCGTCTACCAGGACGGCGATGTCCACCGCACCTTTGGGACGACACGCGTGAACAGCCGGCGCCAGATCGGTTTCCGCTGCGGTAGATGCGTCGTCGCTCAGCAGTTTGGCGGCGCTGCTTGCAGCGGTTTCCGGCGGCCGCTCCACTGCCAATGCGGGCGGCGGGGGCGCGGCAACCGGCGCAGACTTACCCGCGAGCACAAACCAACCAGCGACTGCGAGAGCCAGCACGACCACAACGGCTGCAATTGGCGCCGCCGCAGACGTCCGCGTTTTTGCTTGCGGCCGCGCGATCTGCGGCTTGGCCACGTCCAGCGTCGCGTCCAAGTGATTCGCCGGCACACGCGCATCCTTCAAGGTCGCCAACGGCACCACCGCGGTGCTCGGCTGGGTCGGCGCCCGCGGCCGCGGATTCGCGTTCTGTAGGGTCGCGTCAAGGCCGTCTTCGGTATTCGGTGTTTCGTTCCGGGCAGACGGCTCGTTCCGCACCAGCGTCAAACTGGGTGCGGGTGTCTGCACGGGGTCCGGGCGAACTTGTTGCGCGGTCGTCCGCTCCACGTCCGCTGGCGTCACCGCGCGCAGCTTGGCCGAGCGCGCCTTGCGGCCCGTCGTGAGCCCCGCGCTCTCCTGCACTTCCTCCAGCGCCGCCCGCATGTCCTCAGCATCGACAAAGCGCTGATTCGGCTGCTTCCGCAGGGCGCGCATCACGACCGCTTCCAACCCCGGCGGCAACTCTTGCGGACACACCAAACTCAGCGCGGCAGGCTCCTGCTGCACGTGCGCCATCATCGTTTCCACGGGACTTGGCCCCGACAGCGGCAGTTCCCCCGACAAACACTGGTACAGAATCACACCGAGCGCATACAAGTCGCTTCGACCTTCCACGCCTTTGTTCAGCACTTGTTCCGGGCTCATGTACTTCGGCGTGCCGACCGTGAAGCCGGTGCGCGTCAGTCCGCCGTCGTCGCCTTGTTCGATTGGCTTGGCGATGCCGAAGTCGATGACTTTGACAAAGTCGTCCTCGCCGTGGACTTTGCACAAGAAGATGTTGTCCGGCTTCAAGTCGCGGTGCACGAGCCCCGCCTGATGCGCTTCCGCCAGCGATTTCAACACGCCAATCGCGATGTGAATCGCGCGTTCCGGCGCCAGAATTCCTTCATCCAGCAACACTTGCCCCAGTTCCTGACCGTGCAGCAACTCCATCGCCAGATACAGGTGTCCAGCGTCCGTCTGACCAAAGTCGTACACGCGCACTGTGTTCGGATGGCTCAACTTGGACGCCGTGCGTGCTTCCTGCAAGAAGCGTTTCACCTGGGTTTCGTCATCGCTCAAGTTTGGCTTGAGCACCTTCAAGACCAGTTCCTGTTGGGTGACGACGTGCGTGGCTCGAAAGACGGCGCCAAAGCCACCTTTGCCCAACAAACGATCGACGCGGTAGCGCCTGCCAATGATTTCGCCCGTTTGCACGGTGTCGACGCTGCCGGTGATGCGCGCGAGCGTGGGGATGTCGTGCTGGGGACAGGTAAGCGCCGTCGTCTTCACGCCGCATTGTGGGCAGATGCGCTCGTTTGTCGTGCGATCGCTCATGCGTGGGAAGCTCCTCCTCGGTGAGCGTAGATGGATTTTCCGGTGGCGACAAGGCCCAGAACCCGCGCGGGGCGAGGATCGAAATCCGGGGTCTCCGCACGCCCATGACTGATCACATCGTGCGCCCGTTGGCGGCGGCGACCTGACCAGTCGATACAAATACTTGTTTTGAAAAGAAATTGGGAGTAGTCCCGTGGTTGCAACAA
>CAITYF010000016.1 GCA_903896545.1 uncultured Myxococcales bacterium
CCGACGTCCACATAGAACTGCGGCACCTGCTCGGCCACCGCCACATGCTGGTACCACTTGGAGTGCGAGCAGCAGATTTGCGACTGGAAGATGAAATCGGGCTTCGGGAACTTGCCGCCAAACAGGTATTTGTCCAGGTGCATGCCGCCCCAGTAGATGCGCATGTAAGAGCACAGGTCGCGTGCAAAGCCGTAGGACTCGGCTGCGTCCATGCACTCCTTGGCAAACTTGCGGTCGTGCGAGACGGCTGCGGCGTAGGGCTCGCCGGTGAGCGAGTAAACGTCTTCACCGAGGCCGGCCGGCAGGGCGTCCAGCGCCCAGGCAGAACCGGACCAGCGCAGGCCGCCGTTGTCCTTGGCGCGGGCGTAGTTCATGTAGTACTGCTCGCGCAGTTCTTTGGCTTTTTTCCAGAGCTTCAGGGGCTCGGAGGGGTATTTGTTTTGCATGGACTGTGTCTCCCGTCAGTTCAGAAAAGGTCTTCTTCGCTCATCGTTTCGAGGAACGCCTCGACCCGGATGCGGAAGGGACCAATCGGGTTGGTGATGTCAAATTCCAGGAACAGCGTCGGGATGCCGTTGGCTTCGAGATGGCGCTTCAAGTCCGGGTAATCGCCCTCATGCGGGTCGCAGAATTTTTGCTGCAAAAAGATCGCGGCGCGGGCGTTGAACTCCTTGGCCAGACCGAGTACGTGGTCGAAACGCGTGTGATCCGGATAGTCTTTGGTCGGGCAGGCCGGGCGGTCGCAGTAGCGCTCGGCGATGGCCTTGATCACGTCCGCGTCGGGCTTGGATTCGTTCCAGAAATAGCGCGTGCCGGAACACTGGTCGTCGATGACGATGGTGGAGCCAACCGACTCGACCATGGCCATGAAGGCGATGTCGTCGTTCTCGGAGCCGATGGTCATGAAGCGAACGCCTTCGGGACGCTTCAGATTGCGAGCGGGCAGGGCGGCGAGCACCTTCTTGAGTTCTTCGTTGTGTTCGCGCTTGTCGACAAACTGCGCGGTCAGGGATGCGTAGATCGCTTCCACGCCGCTGACCTGCGGATCGGTCGCCTTGCGGTACTCAAACAGCTCGCGCAGCAGGCGGCGGTTTTCATCGACCACGGCCAGTGCTTCCTTGAGTTTGGCGTCAGTCAGTTCCTTGCCGGTCAGGGCTTGCAGGAAGACGCGGAAGGATTGCAGTTCAGCGTGGTGCGCCTTGCGTGCGTGGGGCGACTGCACCTCGTTGGGCATGGGCACGTAATAGTCCCACTGCACACTGGGCACGTTGCTGCGCCAGGAACTGAAGGTCTGGCGGTACTGGATGCAGGACTGCGTCAGCGTGACACCGTCGCAGTAATCAAAGCGCCCCAGCAGCCCTTGCGCCAGCGAGTCGCGGCAGAACGGGCAGAACATGCCAAAGATATGCGGCTCGGTGACGTTCTGCGGCTCGTGCGCGCCGAGTACGCGAACCGGCAGCATGTCGGCCGCAATCAGCAACTCTTCTGCCGTATAGGTGCACATGGTTGCCACCACCTGACCACCGGTGCGCTGTTTCCAGTCGCGCGCATAGTCATGCC
>CAITYF010000017.1 GCA_903896545.1 uncultured Myxococcales bacterium
CCAGTTCTGCGTCCCTGGTTCGGGTTCCTGCCCAAGCGGCAGCTATTGCCAAGGCGATTGTGGCTTCGCCTTCGGCGGCACGATGGGCATCTGCACGCCGGTTCCGAGCACATGTCCTGCGACGGGAACTCCGGTATGTGGGTGCTATGGCGTTACTTACGCCAACGGATGTCTCTTGGCGCAGGCGCAAGCTGGCAAGTGGCACGACGGCCCGTGTCTGTGAGATCCGATGGGTTGGACCGGTGTTGCGGGCTTCGCAAAACGCCAGCAACACGTCAACGAGACCGACAACATGATGGCCTACATGACCGACGTGCCGTTCTTTGACGAAGACGCCGCGTAAGCGCGGTTACCCGCAGACGTGGGCGGGCGTGTGGACTGGTGAAAGGTAAGTGCTCGCCGTCCCCCGTCCTGACGCCCACCTGACACTTTGCGAAGCTTCTGGCCCGGCCAATTTCCGGCCGCAGGAGCACTTCATGGACCTCACCCAAATCCGCACCGGCCTCGCCGCCCATGGCGTACCGACGCGCGGCCACCGTTACCCGTCCGAGCTTCGCGCTGGCATCCGCGCGCACATCTGCACCGCGCGCGCCAGCGGGCAATCGTGGGCATCCCTCAGCCGCGAGCTTGGCTTGCGGACCGTCACGCTGCAGCGCTGGGCCGAGCCGCGTGCAACGGTCACGGCCACTCCGGTCCCTGTCGTGGCGACGCGCACCGACACCACGCTGCGCATCCGCACCGCGTCCGGCGCCGTGCTCGAAGGCCTCGACCTCGACACCGCCGTGCGCGTGCTGCGGGCGCTGGGATGATTGCCTCGTCGCGCGCCTGCAAAGTCTGGGCGTGTCCTGCGCCCGTCGATCTGTGTTGACGGCTTCGCCTTTCCGCCGCATTCCGGCGTTTTCGCGCAGATTGCCGAAGTTGGCTGCGGGGCACTGCAAGTCCTTGCAGCCACAGCTGAATCTGGGCCTATGCGGTCCAGACCCGCGGCAAAGACCTGCCGGCGTTTGCAATCCGCGGGGGAAACCCTCGCATGCTGTTTCTAATAATCTTAGTATGTTGCGAGCATTCGTAGTTCTTGCGGTGGGGCAGGTGGAAAAAGCCGTCTTGCGGCGGAACTCGGTAGCCGTTAACAGCAGGTAATCGCCGTTGCGAAGAACGGTGTGACACCGCTGCTGTGTGACAAGAAGCGCAGGTGTCACAGTTGCAAGCGACGAACGTCCGCGCATGCTAGGTGCGACTGCATTGGCGAAATGACTTGGAGGTCCGATGAAGAACTATCGAATGGGTTTGCTTGGTTGCGAGGCATTGCTGGCCGTTGCGTGCGCGTCAACCGCGGCGCCGGGTTCGGGTGCTGATGCGGGTGGCGATGGGCAGAGCTCGGTCGCTGGCGGGCCGACCGCCAAGGTGGTCGGCGGCAAGCTGGAAGTCACGATGGACCCGGCGCTCAATTCGGCCGCCAAGGCTGCGTGTGCCAAACAGCTGGCCGCTGGATGCACGATTCCGAGCGCGGACAGCTGCCCGCTGGACGAGATCACCACCCACGGGACGACGGCCAAATGCGAGAAAGAGGCGCTTGCCGCGATGGCGGCGGAGACTTCGGCAACTTGGACGTGCACCACGGACAGCTTGGCAGAGGCGACGGATTTCGCCCCAATCAACCAGGCGAATACGACGCTTTCGGCTTGCATGAAGGGCGCCGGTGAGACGGATCTCTCCAAGCTCGGCCAGAACGGTGAAGTCACCCAGGACGGAACCGGCTATTCGGTGGAGGCAAAGTCCGTTGTCGGCCACGACGTGATGCTGGCGTGCGATGGCGGCATGTGCACCTGCACCATTGACGGCAGCAAGGGTTCGCCGTTCAAGGACTCCGACGCGTCCGGCGTCAAATCGCCTGCGGATGCCTGGATTTACGGAATTGCATTGTCTGCCTAATGCATCACAGCGCCCAAATAGCCGGAATCTGCAAACGCGCGCCGTCCACAGCGGACGGCGGATTCGGCGACAACTTTGATTTCGCGGAGCCAAAGGAGTACCAACATGGACCGATATGCCTCGTTGACCGGAACACTGTCGTCGTCACGGGTCGACCGCCCATGGTTCGGTTTTTTCGTTTTGGCCACCCTCGTGCTCAGCGCTTGCACATCATCGAGTTCGCCCGCCAAAGATGCGTGCGAGGCCGACAATGGCGTATATTGTGGGAGTTGGTGCTGCAATAGCGGCTACGAATGCGATGGAAAGGGGCCGCAAGGTTACCGCTGCCACGATCCCGCGAGCAAATGTCCGCACAGTTGCGGCACTGACGTCTGCAAGCCATATAACGACAACCCGAATGCGCCGGCGTCCGACTGGTCGTGCGTCGCGGGCTGCTCTACCGTGGCGGATTGCAGCAAAACGATGTTCTGCAACTCAGGGACACCTTGCACCTGTGACAACTCACCGTGGGGCTATGTCTGCACGGCGCACCTGTGACCGCACCGAGCTGCGACCGCCTTCTTTCGTGGAGGACGGACGGAAACGGTCCCTTGGCGGTGTCGCGGTTGCCGGAGCGACGACGAACGCGCAGACTTTTGGCCGCGGTGCCCACAAGGGAGGGAGGTTTTGATGCCCGGCTCGATGCTCTCGTCCAGGCGCTTCGCCGCGGCCTGGTTCATCATTGCCAGCCTGCTGGTCTATCCCGCGCACCCCGCCGCGGCGCAAAACGCCTCGCAGTCGGTCGTGATCAGGATGGCCGACGGGACGTCGCTGATCTGCCTGCTGATGGCGCGGACGCCGACCGGCTATCTGGTGCGGGAAAACGGCTCTGAGCGCCTGGTGCCGTACGCGGCGGTGAAAGAGTTGAAGGTGATTCCAAATGCGGTCATGCAGCACAACTACCCGGCGGGCAATCCGAAACAGGACGACCTGAAGCCCGAGCCGGGTGGGAAGGGCCTGATCATTGCGGGCGCTGTCGTGGGCGCGGTTGGACTTGCGCGGTGGCAGCGGAATGGGGCTGGGCGTGTCGTTTTAGCCCCAGATCACCTCTCCCACCACCGCCCCAGCTCCATCGCCACCCCGAGAAACGGCGGCAACTCCACATCCTCCTCGCCGCCCCACGTCCCGACGATCGCCCAGTGATCCCCGGCATTTCGCCGCACCGCCACGATTTCCTGCTCCGGGTCCGCCAGCCAAAACCGTCCGATCCCTTCCCGTAAGTAAATCCGCGCCTTGGCGATGCGGTCATGGCGACCCGACGACGGCGAAATCACCTCGCACACCCAATCCGGCGCTTGCTCGTACCACGCCGCGTCGGGACGATTGGGCATCTTCTCGCGCCGCCCCACAACGCTCCCGTACCGCGAGGTCGACCCGCCCACCATGGCCTACAAGGGCCTTGTGGCGCGAAGTCGGCGTGCCAACCATGGCGAACAACGCCCTCGTAGCGCGAGGTCGACGCGCCAACCATGGCGTACAACGGGCTTGTGTCGCGAGGTTGACCGCCCAACCATAGCCTGCAAGGCCGTTCTGGCGAACTGCCGGCGCGGAAGAAGCGGGGGCTTCCCCAACAGGCGGCCACAGAGGGCTGCCTCTATGGATTTGGGGGAGGTCGTGCGGAGGTTCAAGACGTTCGTGGCGCATCGGCACGCGATTGGCGTCGCGGAATTGGATTGGCCGAGGCACGACCTCCACCATTGGCAACGGGGATATTTCGACCGGATCTTGCGCGATGAGGGCGCCGCGGTGGCGATTCGACAATCCGTATTGGCAAACCGCTCGGGGGCGTGCCGACGCGATCCATAGAGGCGACGCTCCGTCGCCGCCTATTGGGGATGGATTCACATCTGACGCGTGGAGCCCAAGGCCACCAGAGCACGCGTGGGGCTCGACAAATTCGCACAAATCGCCGCCAAGTCTGGCTCACGGAACGACGGGGGAATCAGGCGATCGGAGCTGGGCAACTGCCGACCGCGCGGAGGCGCGCGAGAACGGGCTCGACCAGACCGAGCTGATCGCGACAGAACCGGAGGTCTTTGTCGAACCGCGCCTGGTTTTCCGCGGCGGAGAGGTCTGAGATGGCCTCGAACAGCCTGCCGCTGCTGCCCGTCTGGACGAAGAGCACGACGTCGCCGTGGTCCACGGCCACCCACACAAGCCA
>CAITYF010000018.1 GCA_903896545.1 uncultured Myxococcales bacterium
CGCGCGCATGCTCGCAGTCGCTTCGCGCCTGCATCGCGCGCTCGGCCACCACGCTCGCTTCGCTGCGTGGGTCAGGCGGGGCAGCGGAGGGGTACGCGGAAAAAGCCGGAATGTGGCGGAATGGGGGAGCCGTCAACACGGCAAACCACTCGCGCGGTGGACGTGGCGGAAACGCGACGCGGCGCAGCAGAAACTTGCGCCCACCCAGTTCGAACGCACCCGTGCGCTTTCGATTGTAGACCAGCGTTGCTGCGAACATCGCCGTGGCACCCAAACCGAGGGTGGTCCAAGCTGGCGGGCCGGTCAGCACGTACTCGTCGGTTTCCAGGAAAGCGCGCAGCAGTTCGTCATCGCGCGGCGCTACCGTGCCAAAGCGACTCTTGGCCGGCGCGTAGTACAGTCCGTGCGCAAGTTCGCGGAGTTGCCCCTCCTCAACGAGCCGATGCACAAGCCGCGCCGGATTTTTGCCCCATCGCGCAAACTCCTTGGTCCGATAGACGCGATTGGCTTCGAGGTCGGGTTGCGCGGGGGCTGGCATTAGACTCCGGTTGTCGGCAATGTACCGAAGAAAACATACAATGCGCGCTCCGGCTGTCAAGCGGATTCAACCTCCGCCCGCCGTCGCGCGGGATGCGCGGTACAGGCGCGAACGCCGGTTCTTGCAGCACCCGTGCGGCAAAACGGATGCCAAAGTCTGCCAAAGCTGAGTACGGTGCGCTAACGCCGACTGTCTTCAACGCCGCATTCTGATAAGACTTCCCACTCGATGTCACGCCGTGCCAAGGTCCCCATCATGCCCTCATAAGACAATCGTCGCGTGCCGTCCCTGCCGTTTTCTCGGCCCGCGATGGCACCGGCACAAACGCAAACTTTACATCGGAGTGAACACCCGTTCAGCTTGCAAGTTATCTAACTAGCATGTTGAAATATGACTAACCGCGAGCCAGCTTCGCGCAAGGGGAATGTGATCATGTTCAAACACATCAATGCCACTATTCTTGCCTTCTCAATCCTCGCTGCCGGGTGCGCAAAGAAGGAGGAAGCACCTCCCGCTTCGCCGCCACCCGCAGCGGCCAAGCCGGTGGAAAAAATCGTTGAGAAACCTGCCGCCCCACCCGCGGAAGCGCCATCGACAGATCCCGTTGACGTCTATGTCTCGGCACTGAAGCAGACTCCACGTTGTGTCAAAGCGGAGGACGGCATCGCGGCCAAGGACTACAGCGCGTGCTTGAAACCGCTGTGGGACGCGGCCAAGAGCATCGACGATCCGGCCATCGAGGACTTTGCAGCGAAGACCGCGAAATCCAAGGAACTGAAGGCGAAACTTGCACAGCAGCTGGCTTTGACGCTGTCGGACAAGGATCGCACGGTGGTGTTTTACACGGTGTTCCAGAACCAGACTCGTCTCGACGCCACGCCGACGACCGTGGCCCGGCTGGAGCAGTTGATGGACGATGAACACGCCGGGACCGCCGAATGGGCGGCGATTGCGCGGTTCGTCAAGCGCGACAAGGCGGATACGGCGACGCAGGAGAAGGCCAAGGCTGTCCTGAAGGAGCACAAGACGTCGGTGGTGCGCGGGGTTGCGTGCCAGTACTTCGGCAATGACACGTGGAAAGACGACCGGACGGTCTTCGAGTTGCTCAAGGGTTACGCGGACAACAAGGCCGAAGACAAGCACGTGCGCAGTTGCGCGGTGTCGGGCATGGGCTACGTCGGCGACGACAAGGACGTCAAGACGATCGCCGGCTTCCTGCCCGACAAAGACGTGCAGTATTCGGCGTTCTACGCGCTGCAGGCAGCAATGCACACCAAGGCGAGCTTCGACGCGCTGATCAAGTTCGTGGCTGATCATGCCAAGAAGCCGGGAACGCTCGACTTCGGCGCGCTGATCATCCTCGTGCCGTTCGACACCTATTTGCCGTTGTTCGACGTCGCCAAGGCCAAGAAAGCGATGGCCGACATCGTCGCGACGCCGGGCCAGGAACAGTTCGTGGTGGACCAGGCCAAGAAGAATCTGGAGCAGCTCGATGCCGTGAAGAAGTAGGCGGAGCCAAAGCCTTTCAATGCTGAGTTTGGTGATCCTTCGTCACCCGTGGGGTTCGTGCCGGCGGCTGCTTGCCAGTTCAAATCCTGGCCCAGCGACTGCGGAGGAACCCGGAGGATCGGAAGACTCGCCGGGATTCTGCGTTTGCCCGCGTTGAACCGCGGGCGACCCTTCCAACGCGCACCCACCCCAACCGACGCTTGCCGGGCTGCTGCACCTTGGACAAAACGCGGCCTCCTTGTTAGCCTTTCGGCATGATCAACTTCATCCGCACATCCCTGGTTGTTCTCACGCTGACCTCCACGCTGACGGCCTGTTCGGGCGCGTCGAGCAAGGCGCCGCGGCCGCTGCCTGAAGCGATGGCCGATCGCTGTGCTGCGGCGTCGCGCGCGCTGGCAAACGCTGTCAAGGAGGGCAAGCACCAACCGTTTGTACTCGCGGTTTCGGGCGCGCCGACGACGACAACGTGGACCGAGCAACAGGCCGCCGAGCACCTGCTTGCCGGAAAGCCAGGCGGCGAATCGTGGGTCATTGCGCGCGGCGGGTCAGGCAAAAGTCGCCTTGCATGGGGCCTGGAAGCGCTGACCTGTGGGCAGCGAATGACCTTTCGATTGGACGTCGGTCTGGATCTGCGGGCAAAGTTGGAGGTGGCGACTGCGTCGAAGCCGGCACTCGCGCGGGTCCTTCTGGCACAACTTGGCGTGCGCGCAGGCGACGATCCTGCCGGGCAACTGCACGACGAACTGGGCGAATCTCCGTGGCTGCTACTCCTGGATGGCACGGACGAGCTGAGCCAGAGCGAACGCCGCAAGCTGAACGCGGAGCTGGAATGGCTGGAAAAGGGCGAATTTGGCCAGCATATCGTCCGATTTGAGCGACCGGGCATCGTCGAAGTGCACGCGGCGCACGCGCCAGAGGCCATCTTGAATCTGACTGATCTGAGCTGTGCCGAGGCCGACGACATTATCGCACGGCGCTTCGCCGATCCGGCGGTCTTGAAGAACGCGCGGACCTGGCTGACTGCACACCGTTTGGACCGCAAGCGCACGGGCGCGAATTGCCGCTACGTGCACATGTCCACGCACCGCGATGCCGAGACGCTTGCGGATCTGGCAGAGGACGGGCTGGCGTCGGCCGCCGATCCAAGCACGGGTCTGGACGACCTACCGCCCGATCCGGTCCGCACGGATATCTACGCGACGTGGTTGGCTCACCGCCTACGCGGCATCACGAGCACGGCCGACGGCGCGATCAACTGGCTGGACCGCATTGCCGCGCAAGGCGTTGTCGACAAACGTGAACCCGATTTGCGCCTGACCGTGAACCGTTGCGAAGGCGTGCCGTCGCCCGGCGGCGCCGATCCAGGGACTGTGTGCCGCAAGCTGATGCAGTCGGCTGTGGTCCGAAAGAGCGAGGAGTCAGGCACGGTGACTTTGGCCAATCGGACGCTGATGGACCTCCTGATGGCGCGTTGGCTGGTCAAGGGCCAGACGGACTGCGCGCTGCTCACCTCTGCAACAGGTGAAATGGCCTCGCTTGAAGTGGCAGCGATGGTCGCATCCCTGCCCGATGGCCGCCGGTGCTTGAATCCGATCGTCGCTGCCGTGTGCAGCCGCGGCATCCCCGCCGACGACATCCTCGGCTTTGTCGACGAAGCCGTGCCGCTGAGCACGCGTGATCCCTCGTTCTTCTCGATCGCCAGCGAGCGTGCACATGGCCCGTGCGAGCGCGCAGTATTCGCCGGCTTGCAAGCCAAGTAGCCTTTCGCGCGCTCATCCAGCTTCCGCAACGTCGCCCGACAGGTGCATTGATGGCCCTCGCCTCTTGTGAATCCGCGTTGCCGACGTTGCCGCTGTGGCCACAGGCGCGCGCGAAAACGCCGGGGCAGCCCACGCACTTCGATTACTGTCTGCTGCCCTACACGCCGGAGACGACGACCGAGGCCGATCTGGCATCGGTGAACCTGCTGCGCTGGAGTTGGCAAGCGCACGGCGTTCTGGCCGAGGGCGAGGCGCTGATCGAGCGTCTGCGCAACGCGCTTGGACCGAATCAGGTCGTCTGGGGCATCAAACACCGCCACGGGCAGCCTGACGCGGCGAGTTGGGAGCTCTACTTCTACCGTCGGCCACACAATCCGCCGGACTATACGCTCGCGCATGTGGCGGAAATCTTCGCGCCGATTCGGGTTTCTGGCGCAATCCCGCCCTTTTGGCGTTGGCTGATGTTCAGCATTGAACTTGACGTTCATCAACTTCGTGGCGAAGCGCCTTGCACGGCCAACGTGTACGTCGAAACCAGCGGACTTTCCTACAAACTGCGCGACGATGCGCCGCCAGAGCTTGAAAACCACTACCTCTTTCGCGATCCGCAGTCGGGCATCGACGACATCCTGACGCGTCTCCAGGCATCAGTCCACGTTCGGCCGCATCCGCTCACGTTGGCGCAATTGCTGCCGCCGCGACTGATGCGCTGTCTGCACGTGTGTGTCGCGAACAAGCGGTACGCAGACGCCGTCTACTGGTCACGAGTAGATATTCATCAACTTCAGTTTTTCCTCGATCTCCACGCATGGCCGACGGGACTGCGCGCGTACATTCGCCAGCATGCGGCGCAGTTGACGCATTTGAAGTGGGATCTCGGCGCCGATTTTCAGCAGAATCACGAGACGACCGGTTCGGGTCTCACCTTCACCAAGAGCGGCATCTATGGCTCGTTCTAGCATGCAGCGCGCGCGAGTCGCGCCGAATCCCTTCGTGCCGCTGGAGCGTACCGCGCCGGACAGCGTGCTCATCGCTTTTGGATTCCGCTGTAATTTGGCGTGTACTTTCTGCATGGTGGAGGATGTACTGGGTCAGCGTCCCGGCACGGATCTCGCGACGTTTCGCGCTTTTGCCGCCGATCCGAACCACACGCGCGGCATTCGGCGGATCGTGTTGTCGGGCGGTGAAGCGACGCTGGAACCGGAACTGCTGGCGTACATCGCTGTCGCGCGCAGCATACCGGGCGTCGAGCACGTCCGCATTCAAACCAACGCGACGCGGCTGGGCACGGGACCACTCCTGAACGAACTGATTGCCGCCGGTGCGGACGAGTTCTTTGTCTCGGTCCACGGCGCCGACGAACCGACGACTGCTGCTATCGCGCAACGACCAGGATCGTTCGCGGCGATCCGCGCAGGTCTGGAAGCCATCGCGGCCTCTTCGGCGCAGCTCTTCACCAACACATGCACGGTCCAGCAGAATTTTCAGCAGTTGTCTGACATCGTGCAACTCATCACGCCCCTGCATCCCGCCGGCATGGACTTCTGGAACCTGTGGCCACGCGTTGACCACCTGGCGATGCGCGCGCAGATGGTCCCCGTGACGCAGTTGCAGCCGCATCTTCTCGCCGCGCTCGACGCGTGTGCTGCCGCGCGGATTCCTGCGACCGTCAAATGGTTTCCACGCTGCCTACTGGGGCGCCACGCCGCGCGTCAGGACGACAGCCAGCCGACAACGCTGATCGACCGCGACTACTGGGAAGCGGTTCCTGCCTACGGCTGCATCTGGGCCGGCGTGTGCGCCAACGCGCAAACAGGCTGCAGCGGCTTGTCGCACGCGTACATTGAGACGCACGGCTGGGAGGAATCGGCGCTGCAACCACAACGCGCGGAGCCACAAGCGTCCAGTTCTCAGGCCCAACACGTCGTGGACGAGGCGTTGCTGACCTGGACGGCTGCGTTGGATCTCGGCGTCGGCGCGCTGCTGGGCGATTGGCAAGTGGCCAGCGTGGCGCGACACCAGGCGAACGTGCGCTGGGTGCTGACGTGGGGACAGACGCGATTCACCGTGGACGTGCGGCCACGCGATGACCGCCAACCGGCTTGGCGGCGAACAGCGTTTCTGGACATCTCGCACGGGCAGATCCCCGACGCCGCGACGCAAACGGCGCCTCTTGCGCTGCCGGCGTTCCTGACGCGGCTGGAACGCGCGACTGCGGTGCCGGATAAATGACTGCGGAATCGCAACTTGACACGGTCGCGCCCGAAGTACGGGCCCACTACGCTGCGCTGACCGAGTGGCTGCAGCACACGACAGGTGTGCACGACGACGTCGCGGCGCACCTGCTGCAGCATCACGAACACTGGCTCCTGACGGAACTGCTGCAAACCGGTCAACGGCGGCGCGAACGACTGCCCGTTGCGGTAGAGGCGTCCGCGCGCTGGCAAGCCGATCACGTCGAAGGCGCGCGGTTCATCGTGGGCGCGACGTTGGCAGCGTTGGAAACGAGCGTGCCCGCTGCGCTGAGTCGGTTGACGGACGAACTCGTGCTGCCACAGCCGGTACGATCGAAGCTGATGGCGCTATGGGCGGCCGGCGTCATTCCGCACGCGGTTCAGTTGGGACTGGCGCGTTCGAAGTCGGGTTGGTCACGGCGGCTGTACGTGGAAGGCGGCAATCTGCGCGTGCCGATGTTGGCATGGGAGTGGCATGCGGACGCCATGCGCGAACGGACCTACGTGCAGCACACCGCCGATGATCTCAATCCATTGGGCGAGTTGTCGGCGCAGGTGCGGGCCGCCTGGCAGTCCCTTCTGACCCACGGTCAAGCGACGCAAGCGCTGCTCCGTCAGGACGTGGTGGGGGAGGCGCGCGCGCTGCACGTCGCTCTGCCGCGGCAACCGGTCGAGCAACTGCGCGACGAGCTCCTGGCGTTGGGGCGCGCGTTGAACGTGCCGCTCGCACAAGCCAATGCGTGGCTGGATCGGCTTCCGTCGCGCACCGAGCTCACGGTCGTGGCGCTGGGACGCGATGGCGCGCCGCAGTTGAACGTCTACGTCGCGCCGAATCAGGATCACCTGCCGCAGCCGGGGCCACCGCCGGGCGATCTCCGCCGCACGCCGGGGACAATTTGCTGGTCGTTGCGCGATGCACACGCGGACGCTTGGCGTGGCTGGGTGCTTTTTGCCGTCCCTGAGTTGGAAGTACCCAAGCGCCCTGCCGCGCGGTCGGTTGGCGTCCACGTCTGGGTCAGTTCGGCGGTGCCCGATGGCGCGCGGTTGGCTCAGTCGCTGGCGGACGCCGTGACGGGGATGGCGGAGCCGCTGAGCGCACGCCTCGCCGCTGCCGAAACGACGGTCCAGCGCGTGTTGGCGACCGCGCAGTTGTTGCGGCAGCCGTAAGCGCTACTGGACGTCGGTGGCAGCGTCCGGCGGCTCTTCTTCGCACTGGTCACCTTGTGGACACGGCTGATTCGGCGTCCGCAACGGGAGTCCGCCCAGGCACGCATCCGCGTCGCCAAAGCGCAGAGCCCCTGGCGGCTCCAGCGGCACAACGCCTGACTCGGTCACAATCACGTCGTTTTGCGGACAGAGCCAAAGAAATTCAACAGTGTCGCGACGATCGCCGCTTGGACCGGGCAGCATCTTGCCCGAACCCAGCCGCAGAAAGCGCCGCGTGCGCGGGTCGTACAACTGATTGCCGCGACGACAGCAGTCGGTCCACACCGCCGCGGGCACCAGCCACCAGTGGGTCGCGCCCATCGCGTGCGCAACGCCGCACGTTTCGGACGAGCAGCCCGACACGGGCGCGTTCGCGTGGCCCAATTGCGCCACGGTCTCCTTGCCGACCAGCCGTTCCGACCAGGCGTGGAGAAGCGCCTCAGCGCCGGGCGCCAACTTCGGGCAGATCGCCAGCGCGCGCGGATTCTTGCTGTGAGCGCAGGCTTTCCACCGCCGCGGCGCATTCCAGTGGCCCGGTTCAGGCGGCAGGCCAAACTGAAACCCGGGATCATGCGGGTCCAGCGAAAGCCTGAGCCGCGCGTCGTCGGGCCCCGCCACTGTACGTTTGGTCCACTGCCAGCCAAGTCCCGCAGGCACGCCGATCGCCACTGTCACCGGTTCAGGCAAAGGCGCGGCCAAGTCCAGCGCCTGCAGTTCCCCGCCCAACTCGCGCCAGAGCCAGAGCACCCGGGTCTGCGCGTCGGGCCAGAGCCAAGTCGCGTCGGTCTGGACAAGTCGCTCTTTGCGCACGCCGTCCACCGACTTGGCCCACACGCCGTCCTCGCGCAAATCCAGCAGCACGGTGCCGCCACGACCGATATCCGCGGTTAAGCGCACATCCAAGGGCTGTAGGATCGCAGGCTGCGGCAGAGGAGGAGGAAGCGGCGCTGGTTGTTGTGTAGCCGAGAGAACGCTGACATCCGGCGCGTCGCGCTGAACCGGCAACATCGGCGCAACCACGGGCGGCTTTCGGCACCCAAGGGCCAGCACCAGCAGCAGCAAAATCGCGCGGACGTGCGTCATGAACTCCGGGCGGCCCGGCAGGACCGAGCGCACTTGCGTAGCTTGGTAGCGCCCGCGCGTGGACGCAAGCGTCGACTACCGCGTCAGGATGCACAGCGCCATGGCGTGTGCTAGTTTGTGGCCATGCCGCACCGCCTTCTGCTGATTGTCCTTGTCCTGCCGCTTCTGGTCGCTGCCGATCCGACGAGCGCCCATGCCGCCTCCGTGCAACCGGAGCCGTACATCCGCTTCGTCGCGGAGCCAGCGGACAAACAGCAACTCTCGACCGCGATCGGCCACTTTCAGCGCGGGAACGTGCAAGTCGATCTCGTGGCGGCCATCCACATCGCGGACGCCGCGTACTACCGCGCGCTGCAGAGCCGGCTGGACCGCTACCCGAAGCTGCTTTTTGAGCTCGTTGCAGCGGATGGCCAACAGTTCGCGCGAACCGGCGTGCGGTCGACGAGCGGACTTTCCACGCTGCAGACGTGGCTGCGGGACAAACTTCGCCTGACGTTTCAGCTGGAAGAAATCGACTACAAACGCGCCAACTTCGTACACGCCGATTTGGGTCCAAACGAGCTCATCGCGCACATGAAGGGGCATTGGGCAGACACGCTCGGCATGCTGTTGCGCTGGATGCTGACTGATGCGGCACGCTCAACCAACGCCGATGGCTCGATTCGCTTTGGCGGCCTCGCGCTTTTCACCGCACTGACGCCCGGCGCTGACCGCAACTTGGCCATCAAGACCGTTCTGGCGCGCGAGTTGGCCGACATGGGCGACTTGACGCAGGCGACTGCGGGTACGGACGCGCTGATCGCCCGACGCAACGAGGCCGCAATTGCGACGCTGCAAACGCAAATCCAGAGCGGGGCCAAGCGCTTGGGCATCTTTTACGGCGGCGCGCACATGCCCGACCTACAGAGACGCTTGGAGGCGCTTGGGTTTCACCGCACCGGGACCGAGTGGCTCGTGGCGTGGGACCTGCGCCATTGACGGAACGCGTGCCGCACGCCACCCTTTTGGCCGCGTCCGCTGAAGACGCTGGGACTGCCATGAATCGCCTCAGTGCTGTCGTCTTTCTCGCCGTTTTCACGCTCGTGGGCTGCCACAAGAAGTCAGACGGGCCAGCGCCTGTTGCGCCGTCCGCCGCGGTCGCGGAACCGCTGTTGGCGCACGATGTGGGCAATCCGGCGCCGCCGCCTGAAGGCGCAACACCGCTCGTTCAACCTGACGACGAAACGGCGACAACCTTGGCCCTCGGACCGACCGCGACGAGCTTTGCTGCGCTGCCGCGTGGCGAGTTCAACCGCTTGGCGGCGGAGCAGGATCTGCCGCTCTACTGGCGCGTGGATGCGGACAAGGACGGCGCTCTCGATCCCGACGAATTGGGCGTCACGTGGCCTGGAGATTGGTCAGCGTGGCTGGTTGACGGCAAGTTCACCCCGCAGTTTGCAGAAGCCTACGGGCTCCTGGAGGTTCGCGCGCGCGCCAAGCCGGCCGACGATTCACCGGAAGGCAAACGTCGCGCCGCGGTCCTGCGGGAACTGCGCCAAGGTCGGGCGACGCTGATCTGGAGCGATTTTGAGTACCTGCCGGTGGGTGAACGTGAGTTCGTCCGCCACATGTTGAACGCCGCCGCGGGCGTAGAGACGCTGTTTGCCCTGCAGTCCGGCACGGCGGGGTTTGTGCCGCTCCTGCCGCCGCACCGGCCCAGCCGCGCGCTGTTCCACCGCAACCAGACGCCGTGGTGCACCGCGCCTGCGACCGAGCAGGACCCTGATTGCAACGCGTTGCCGTCCCGCCCGCGCAAGCTGTCCGGGCTTTATCCGGAGGCGTTGCAACGTGACAAAGAGTTCTGCGCCAAGTTGGACAAGCTACCCAACGCTGCGGCGCTGATGGGGCCTTTCACGGTTGTGCGCGGCGAGCCGGAGCATCTGGTCGCTGTGCCGTACGAAAAGGCGTGGCCGGTGCAAATGGAGGCGGTCAGCAACGAACTGACTGCAGCTGCCGACGCCTTGGTCCATGAAAAGGTGTCGGAGCCCGCACTCGTGGCGTACCTACGTGCGGCCGCCAAGGCTTTCATCGACGGCTCCTGGTTTGCCGCCGACGAAGCGTGGGCCAAGATGGAGAGCCGCTCCAAATGGTACGTCCGTGTGGGTCCGGACGAAACCTATCACGAGCCCTGCGCGCGCAAGGCGGGCTTTCATGTGAGCTTTGCGCGGGTGAACCAGGACGCCGTCGCGTGGCAACAGATGCTGGAGCCGCTCAAGGGACAGCTGGAGCGGGCATTGGCGACGTTGGCCGGCCCGCCCTACAAGTCTGCCAAGCCGAACTTCCACTTGCCCGATTTCATCGACATTGTCCTGAATGCAGGCGATTCGCGAACCGCGCTTGGCGCGACCGTGGGACAGAGCCTGCCGAACTGGGGCCCCGTTGCAGACGAGTCGCGCGGTCGTACGGTGGCGATGGCCAACTTGTACACCGACATCGACAGCCAAGCCGCGTTCCGCACGCAAGTGTCATCGCTCTTTTGCAAAGAGAGCGCGCCATGGGTGCCGACGGACCCGGAATCGCTCGTCATGACGACCGTCCTGCACGAAGCAGCGCACAATTTAGGGCCGGCGCACGGGTATAAGGTCGGTGGCAAAGTCGACGACGAAGTGTTCGGTGGGCCGCTCGCAGCAACCCTGGAGGAATTGAAGGCCGAGACCGCGGCCCTCTACTTTGCGGACTGGCTCGTCGCGCAGGGCAAACTGACGCCAGAGAAGCGCGACGCCGGACAAGCGGCGGGCGTGGCGTGGGCGATGGGCCACATCGCGCAGGGGATGACCACGCCGAGCGACAAACCCAAGCCTTACAGCCAGCTGTCTGCGACCCAAGTGGGAACGCTGTACGACGCCAAGGCGCTGACTTGGCACGCCGACACGCTCGCCGCCAACGACAAGGACAAGGGCTGCTTCTCGCTACACCGCGAACGCGTGGCCAACGCCGTACTCGGACTGATGACGCGCGTGGCCCAAATCAAAGCGCAGGGTGACAAGGCGGGTGCCGAACAACTTCTGTCGCCCTACGTCACAGAAGGCAACCCTTTTGCCGATCTGCGTGCCATCATCCGCGAACGCTGGTTGCGCGTGTCCAAGCCTTCGTTTGTCTACGCTATTCGACTGAAGTGAGGACTTCTCGCTATGCCTGCTGATTTGTCAAAGCGTACATCCGGTGCGCTCGTGCCGGTGCAAGCGGGCGCGTGGTTGTGCAAGAAATTGCAGATTTCCGCCGACGATCGGCTCAGCGTCCGGTTTGAAGCACCCGTCGACAACGTCAGCTTCGACTTGGATATCCAAAAATCGAGTCCGGACCGTCCCGCTTCACGTGGCCTGACCGCAACGACCTTGTCGGTACGCGGTCGGCTCCAGGACGCGCGGCCCGAGCGACAGGCGGAGGCCTCGGCACTGGTTCGGGGCATCGCGGCTGGAATCGACGCGCGCGTGGCGCAACAGCCGGGGCAGTCCCTTGCAGAGGCGTTGGGGCGCGACTCGACCCCGCGCCATGTGCGCTTTTCGCGCCAGTTGCTCCTCGACATGCTGGGGCCTGAATGGCAGCCCGGCGCGCAGTTGCCCGGCGGGTGGCAGCTGCACGACGTGTTTCCGGCGTCGCAGTTGCGCCAAACCGAGACGCTGACGCTTGCCGTCGAACTTCGCCACGCCGACGGACGGCGGCTCGTGCTCTTGGTGGGACAGCGCGGACAGCGCCAAGTGCTTGCCCAAACGGTGCATTTTGACCTGGAGCACCTCACGCTCGGCGTGGATCCGGGTCAAGACGGCACGGCGCTGCTCACCCTCCTCTGTTTTGCGCTGCAGCTGCGCGACCACGACGCGCTGACCGTGACGTTCCCAACGCTCGCCGAAGACGTCGCGGCGCTGCCGGCGCCTGAAAAAGTCGCGGAAGTCGCGGGGCGTGCTGTGAACCTCGCCGTGCCCGCGGACTGCGGTCAGGCCTGCGCGTTTTGCTCTGCGCTGGCGGCACAGCCCCCGCAGGATGGCGGCGCGCAGCGGTTCGCGGCGCTGACGCAGGAATTGCGTCAAGCACGGCAATCCGGTGCAGCGACCGTGCGGTTCAATGGCTACGATCCGCTGGCATTCTCGCGCATTTTGGATCTGATGGCGTACGCGGTGGAGCTGGGTTTTCGCCGCGCTGAAGTCTGGTCACCGTGCACGCGCCTGGCCGACCCGCATTTCCGTGCGGACGTCCTGCGCGCGTTGCCGATCGAGACGCGCTTCTTCGTGCCACTCTACGCGGGTTCTGCAAAAGCGCACGACACGTACGTCGGCAAGTCGGGGGCGTTCGCTGAGGTGCAAGCCGCAGTTGCCGGACTTCAGGCCGAACGCGGACACGCCTCGGTGTCGGTAACCTCGGTGCTGACGCGGCAGAATCTGCACGAGTTGATTCCGATGCAGTCGCTCTGTCGCCGTTGGGACGTGGAACTGACGCTGCACCTGCCGTTCCCGACCAGTGAGAGCAGCGACGACCGTTACTTCACCGAAGCCGTACCGTTTGGCGAAATGGCGACGATGTTGGCTGACGCATGGGCACGCCACCGGTTTCGCCCAGAAGTCGCGGGCTTGCCACCGTGTGTGCTGCTGCCGCGCATGCGCGCGCACGGGGCGCGGGTGCGCGATTGGCTCTCGGTGGAAACGAGTCGCCATCAGCCCGCTGGCGCGTACCGCGACGACAAATACCAACATTCTGCCGATGGATTGGGCAGTCAGGACACGCGCGTGGCGCCCGTCGTGCCGTGTCCCCGCGCGCAGGAATGTGCGATGGCGGTGGCGTGTTCTCGCAGCGTGCTGCGTTACTACGCAGAACGCTTTGGTCTCGATGAGTTGGCCCCCGTCACGCTGGCGGATTTGCTGCTGGACGGGTAACTTCTTTTGACGCGCCCGCAACCCCGGCGCACAGTCGCTGTGTCGCACCCTGCCCCGGAGCCACGCTTGACCCTGCGCACCCTGCTGTTCGCCGTTCTTCTGCTGCTGCCGCTTCCGGCTCTGGCGCAGACCGTGCAGCCGATTACGCTGGAACTGCACACCACGTCAGATGACGTCGAAGTGGCGTTTACCGGGCTCGAATTCCGCGTTGTCAAAAGCAGCGTGGAGAGCGTCAGCGGAGCGGCGCAGGTGTTGACCAAGCCGCTGCACGTCAAAAAACAGTCTTGGGACACGACGCCGATCACGCTGCGAGCGGACCTGCTCGTGACGGCAACGGACGCGCCAATCGCGGTAAAATTCACGCGCGGCTGTCCGGGTGAGACACGGCTGATCCTGCGCGCGGGCGGGCGCGTCGCGCTGGACAAGACGTGGGGCGGCGCAGAAATTGAGAAGAAGCCAGCCCGTGCGGTCAAGACGACGGCGGTGAGCAAACCGAAGCCAGTCGCGGAGGATCGCGGTCCCAAGGATTTCCTCGAACCGGTGCGGGCGGACAAGCTACTCGTGGCCGCGCCGCTACCGCGACGCGCTTTTGAACCCATGGTCCTGGCGTACCACTACGGCTGGTACGGGCGCCCCGACGGACTGGCCAAGGAGTGGCTGCACTGGAATCCGCAGGTCGCCGATCACGCTTCCACGAACACGCCACAGCTGGGCTGGTACGACTCGGCCGATTCGAAGATCGTCCGCCAGCAGATCGCGTGGGCGCAGGAAGCCGGCATCGACGGCTTTATCCTTTCGTGGTGGACCGCGTGGGATCGGAAAGTGCTCGTTGAGCTGTTGAAACAGGCCGATGCCAAACGTTTTGCCGTGTCGCTCTACTTGGAGACTGCCGCCAATCCCGCTGATCTACACAAGCAACTCTTGGAGATTGAAGCCATTGCCAAGGAGCACCCGTCGTTTCTGCGCGTTGAAGGCCGGCCGGTCGTGTTCCTCTACGGGCGCATCCTCTACGGCTTGGGCCACGACGGTGTGCGAGAGGCCCTGAAGGGCACCACGATCTTCACGATCGGCGACGCGATGGAGACCAAAACGTTTTCTCTGCTGGACGGCGCGGGCTGGTACATGGCGCTCGACGTGCCCGATCAACAGCGCGAGCAACTCGTGAACCTCCAGCGGACCGCGCGCCTGAACGACAAGCTCGTGGTCGCGTCGGTTGCGCCTGGTTACGACGACACGCACATTCGGTCACCCGGACGCGTGGACCAACGTCTGGACGGGCAGTTCTACGAGTCGATGTGGACCGCAGCCAAACTCGCCGACTGGGTCGTCATCACGAGTTGGAACGAATGGCACGAAGGCTCGGAGATCGAGCCGTCGGCGGAATACGGCAAGAAATATCTGGAGTTGACGCGCAAGCTCGCCGATAGGTGGCGAAAATGAACCGGCTGTTCGCGCTCGCGCTGATGTTGACCGCCTGTGGCGCGCCGGCCGTTGTCGCCACGCCTGAACACGAAGCGCATGCGCCGACACCGCAGCCACCGCCGTCGGCCGCGGAGAGCGCGACCCAGCACAACAAAGATCAGCGCGAATTCCTGCAGGCCGAAGCCTTGCGTCTGGCCCCGCAACTGGCCAAGGTTGCAGAATGGGAAGCGGCGGGCGACAAACCCGTTGCGCTGGTGCCGGAGATCGCCGCGTTTGCCGCGCGGCTGCCAACGTTCACGACGTTGCTGGCGGGTTGTCACGAGGCGCCGGCTGAACTGCTGGACGTCTACGACGAGAACTCGCTGGCGCGGCCGTGTGCCCTGGCCCGGCGAGCCCACGACGTCGTGGAGGAACAGTACCTACTGGCGGCCAAGCGCGCCGTGCGTTTCCCAGAGAACCTGCGGGACGCGGCGCGCCGCTACGAGCGCCAAGGGCGTGTGGCTTGGCAGACGCTGCGGATTTTCCAGAGATTGGAGTCGGACATGGCCGAGCGAACGGCGTGGCTGCAGCCCTACGCACGCCAGTTGGGCCTACCGATTCTGGGCGAACTGTTCCACGAAGGATTTGCGGCGCGGCGCGACCTGCGGCGGGCCATTCGCCAGGGGCGCAATGCGTGGGCGCTGCCGGGCGATGTGACGGACACGGCGTTTGTGAAGGAAATGACGCCGATTGTGGCTGCGACCGCGGACGAAGGGCCGATGCCCGGTCAGCGCGGTGAGTTGCTGCAAGTGCGCGTCATCGACGCGAAGTGGGCGGTGCGCGTGCAGGACGGCCATGCCGTGCGGCGGGAACGGCGGCTGGCGGCGCTGTGGAAGCCGAAGAAAGGCGCGTGCCTCATCACGTGGCTTCAGGCTAAGCAGGCGGCGCAAGGCGGCGGCTGGCAGAAGCCAAGCGTGTGGCTGGAAGATGACCTGCGGTTGATTCGCTGCCCGCGCTGAGAGGGGAGCGCGGGACCGGCGCCGCGGGCGCGCCGGATCTGAGGGAAACGCAGTTTCCCTCAGACTCCCTTCCTGGGGGCGGCGGTTGAGGAAGGC
>CAITYF010000019.1 GCA_903896545.1 uncultured Myxococcales bacterium
CGCCGAGAAGGCGATCCCCACCATCCAACTCCAGGTCCAAAGCGAAAGCTTTCTAGGAGGCGCTATGGCGCCGATCACAGGGCCCCAGCGCCGCTACGCGCCCCCCGGAAGGGAGTCTGAGGGAAACTGCGTTTCCCTCAGATCCGGCGCGCCTGCGGCGCCGGCCCCGCGGCCTACTTCCCCCAGTCAGGAAACAGCATAAACACGGTCAAGAGGTTATGCACCCGATCGGTCTGCGCATCCTCCTGCCAACCACCACACCCGCCTCCCAGCGCGCGGTCCGCCGGGCACCCATCATTCCCCACGGTCTGAATCAACAGCGCCGTAGCCAGATACGCCCGCGACCGCCGCTCCGAATCCCCAGTCAGCGCCGCCCAGCGCGCTTCTGCCGCCGCATACGTCGACAGAATCCCGCCAAAAGGCTTCCGATCAAAGTCCTGCTCGATGCACAACGGGAAACCCTGCTTGATGTCGACGTAATTGTGCTCCACAAACGTCAGCAAAATATCCGCGTGTTTCTTCCAATCGGGATCAATCGCCTCGCGCTTTTCCAGCAGATAGCTCGCCGTGGACAGCGGTGACCACGCCGTGCGGTTCACCTGGAACGTCCAGTCTTCAAAGAACTCGCCCCACAGCGTGCCATCGCCCGCCGCGTTGGGAATCTGCACGTCGCGCATCCAGGTCCACAGCTTCTTGCGCTGCGGCTCCAGCTCGGTGTGGCCCTTGGCGATGAGCGCGTCGAATAGCCGCAGGTTGTAGACCATGTTGCCGGAGATGGGCTCGCTCGTCAGACCATCGCGCCAGTCCACACGGAACGGCCACGGCGACGACACGGCGTCGCCCGTCTGGATGTTCGCCGCCAGCACAATCGCCTGATGCAGCGCCGCGTCGAGGTACTTCTTGTCGCCCGTCGCGTCGGCCAGCTGCACCAGCCCCAGCGCCGCGATACCCAGCTTGTCCGGCTCAATCTCGTAGGGCTGATCCGAGCGAATCCCGCAATCCGGCGGCAGCGGAAACGTCGTCGGCGCGCCGGTCGAACGGAAGACGCCGGGCCAGAGACCGCTCGATGGCGTCACGGCTTCCTTGATGAGGTAGTCGCCAAAGCCACGCGCGGTCTTCAGCCACTGCGGGTTCTGGTGCGCCGTAAACGCGTCATAGCCAACGTAGGACAAGAGTGCGGTGCCATCCTGCATCGCCGGGATGACCTCGTCATTCTTCGTCGTGTCGCAGTCGCCATTCCAGTGCGTCGCGCTGGCCAGCAGCGGATACCCGCCCACGTCATCACATGCCGTCGCATACCACGCCATCTGCAGCGCGACGGCCTCCCGCCACGGCTTCCACGTCACGACGTGTCCGCGCCCCTGGATGCGCCCCGGCTGATTGCCCAGGACGACCGTGCCCGGATCGCTCACCACGCAAGCGCCCACGTTGCCCGCGCTCGCGCCGACCCCATGCAGTGGCGTACACGTGCCCGTCTTGCAAGCGGCCTGGTCGCAGCAGAGCTTCGCGCACACCGCCTTGGCGGTCTGGGTCCCGCCGCACGTCAGCCCAGTCGCGCAGAACGGCCCCTGCAACCCGTCGCACGTCGCGCCTTCGGCGGCACCGTCGGTGGCAAAGCACTGCCACGTGCCGTCGCCCGCGAGGTCGCAGGTCTGGCCCACAGCGCAGCCATGGCCGTCCAACGGGTTGCAGAACTGCGGGCCGGCAACGCCACACGCCGCGGGCAACGACTCGGTTGGCGTCGGCAAGGTCGTTGTGGTCGCGTCGGTGGAGACGTCGACGCCGACATCGGCGGTCACGTCAGTCGCTACCGTGGCATCGTTGGTGTTCTCCGCTGTGGCGGCGGTGCCGCAGGCGGTAAAAAGGAGCGTGATGAGGGTGAGTCTGTGCATGCCGCGCAGGGTAAAGCGGTGCCGCCACAGTTTGGCGAAGCAGTCGTGTCATCTGCGTGAAGTCGATGTGCGGCGCGTTCCCGCCGATCCGCGCGAAGCGCGCAAAGGTCACCTCGGATCCGCGCGAAGCGCGCCAGCCCCCACGATGACCCGCGCGAAGCGCGCAACTGTGGTCCCCGATTCGCGCGAAGCGCGCAAAGCTCGCCCCTGAACCGCGCGAAGCGCGCACCGTTCATCCCGGATCCGCGCGAAGAGCGCAAGCCACAACACCCGCAATCGCCGCGCCACCTCACGGGCGCAGCCCGGCCACCCCGACGACAACCAGGATCGCCGCATCAAGCCGCCCGGTACCAGCCCCATTCCCCAGCACGCTCGCCCGCTACCATCCCGACCGAGGCGCGGTACCGATCGCCGCAAAGCGGCGTCCATCGGGGTCCCGCACGCCGAGAAGGCGATCCCCACCAGCCAACTCCAGGTCCAAAGCGAAAGCTTTCTAGGAGGCGCTATGGCGCCGATCCCCATCCACCGTGCCGCTGCGCGCCCCCCGGAAGGGAGTCTGAGGGAAACTGCGTTTCCCTCAGATCCGGCGCGCCTGCGGCGCCGGCCCCGCAGCCCCCGCTACGCCGCCATCCGCCGCGCGGACACATACCCCGCCGCGGCGCCAGCCACCAACCCCACCAGCGCAAACGCCGGACCGGCCACAAACCACCCCGACACCAGCCCGACCGCGCCCGCGGCCAGCGACGCATCTTCCGTATCCAGCACCGGCACCGGGTGCAGCGGTGCGTCCGCGACGTTGGCCAACGCCATCGGCCACGCGCACGACTCGCACATCGCCAGCAGGTGCGGCTCGCGCTTGATACTGCCGCGCACCTTCGCCGGCACAGCCACCATGCGCCACCGCGCTTGCGGCAACAGGCGCAAGTCCTGCCAGCAGCCGTGGCAGCAGTAGTCGGTGTGGCGCAAAATCGTGAGTTCTTGCTGAGTCATTGGGTCTCCTGATCGGTCTCTGAGTCGCTTGCATCGCGGCGGCGTACTGTACGCCTGTTCAGTACTGTGGGCTGAACATGTGTTCAGGTCAAATTTGTTGGCACACACCTGTTGCTGATTGCATTGACGCCCACCTGCCAATGGTCAAGACTGCCTAGACCGCGCGCCGCGCGCTGGGAGTGCCCGATGTCCGACGCCCAAAGTCTGCACGACGATGCCTGCCGCCGCGGCGTCTCCGGCTACATCGACCCCACATCCGGCCTCTACGTCATGTCGAGCGTCTACCTGCGCCAGCGCGGCTTCTGCTGCGGCAACGCGTGTCGCCATTGCCCGTATGTTGGCACCGACGGCGAACATCCCGAACGCGCCAGCCGAGCCCGCGCCAAAGGCAACGCATGATTCGCGTTCTCTTCATCCTCGCGTTTTGGTTCGGTCTGGGCATGGGTGTGCGCTGGCTGCTACGCAAGTGGCAAGCGCGGGTGCGTGGGACGCCGCTGTCGGGGCGCTTGGTCGACAGTTATGCCAACGGTCGGCCGCGCAGTGAGCGCAACGTGCAGGACGGCATGCTGCACGGGCCGTGGATCACGTGGGACGAGCAGGGCAACAAGGTCGCCGAAGGGCAGTACCACCGCGGCATCGTGAACGGTCTGGAAGTCGACTACGGTCCCGGCGGCGTGCGTCTGCGCGAGGTGAACTGGGTAAACGGCCGGCGTCACGGGTTGTCGCGCGAGTACGCGCCCGATGGCCGCGTGGTGCGCGAGCTGACGTACGTGCACGCGGAGACCGACAAGCCGCGGCACGAAGGTGCGCCGACGGAAGCCGAACTGCGTGAAAAGCCGGCGGACTGACATGACCACCGTGGTTGGACGTCTCGCCCCAAGCCCGACGGGCCTTCTGCACGTGGGCAACGCCCGCAGTCTGCTGTTGGCGTGGCTGGCGGTGCGTCACGCGGGCGGGCGCATCCACCTGCGTGTCGAGGACTTGCTACCCGATGGCGACGTGCACTTGCCCGCGCTTCTGGCCGATCTCGCGTGGCTGGGGCTGCCGTGTGACCCGTGGCAAGGTCAGGCTTTTATCCGCCAAAGCGAGCGCGCCGCGCTGTACGACGCACTTCTTGCGGGCCTCCTGACACGCGGTGAGGTCTATCCGTGTGTGTGTACCCGCAAGGACATCGACCTGGCCGCCCGCGCGCCACACGCAGAAGACAAAGCGACCGCCTATCCCGGCACGTGTCGCGGCCGTTTTGGGTCGGAAGCCGAAGCGCTGGCCTTTGAGCGTCAACGTGCGGCAGAAGAAGGTCGTCCTGCGCTGGGCGTCGCGCTGCGTCTCGTCGTGCCCGACGCGCCCGTAACGTTCACCGACCTGTTGCACGGCCCGCAGACGGTTCGCCTCCCGGACGATTCCGGCGACATCGTGGTTCGGCGCAAAGACGGCGGTGTTGCCTACATGTTCGCTGTCGTCGTCGACGATTGGGCGATGGGTGTCAATCAGGTCGTGCGTGGCGATGACCTCCTGGAAGTGACCGGCCAGCAGCTCGCCGTCTACGCAGCGCTGCAACGCTTGAGTGCGTCCGAGCTGCCTGCGTTCCAAGGGCTGCCCAGCTACGTCCACGTGCCGCTGGTGCTGGGCGATGACGGCCGCCGTCTGGCCAAGCGCAACGCGTCCTTGCACCTCGGCGCGCTGCGTGAGACCGGCGTGCCGGCGCAACGGCTGCGCGCGTGGCTTGTTACGTCGTTGGGAATGTCGCCGTCGGAGGATTTCGCGTCGCTGATTGACGACTTTGCGTGGTCGCGCTTGCCCCGCACGCCTGTGCACTTCGGTGTGGAGCAGTTGCGCCAGATTTCCCGAACGACCGGCGGTCGCCCGTAATGCGCGAAGGTTTCACACGTGTCCCGCCGCGTACGCTGACCATCGTCGTCTTTCTGGCGGCGGCGTCCACGTTGCTTTTGGAAGTCGCACTCACGCGCACAGCGTCGGCGCTCTTCTTCACCCACATCACGACGCTGCTGCTGGCCGCCTGCCTCGCCGCGTTGGGCCTCGGTGCTGCGTTTGCCCACCGTTTCGCCACTGGTCGCGCCCAAGCGCCTACTTTCTTGCAATGGCTGCTCGCCGCTGGCGCCCTGTCAGGCGTCTTCGCGTTGCTCGCCATCGCTCACGCGCCGCTGCTGTTCCTCGCTGGCGCCTTCGCTGGTCCGTTCTTCTGCGCCGGTGCGCTGGCCGCCGAGTCCTACCGCCTCTCGCCGACCCCGTCCCGAATCTTCGCCGGTGAAGCGCTGGGCGGCGCACTTGGCGCGCTCGTTGCTCCTGCAGCGTTGGACCACTTCGGTGACGTGACGACCACGCTCTTTGCCCTGCTTCTGCTCCTTCCAGCCGCGCTGCTCCTCCTTCCTTCCCGTCGCGGCCACGGTTCGCTCCTGCTCTTTCTTCCGCTTCTGGCCGTCGTCGCCTCGCACCTGTTCCTGCCGAATCAACCGCTTGCGACCGATCCCTTTTCCGCCCCCGGCTTTCTGCCGCATCTGGTCGAGCAGACGCGCGGGCACACGGCACACGTGTTGCGTTCGCGCGTGGACAGCTACGCGCGGACGGATCTGGTGCACACCGAGGAACCCTGGCTGCGCTATCTCTACACCGACCGCATGTATCCGGCCCGCGTGCTGCGCTGGGATGGGCTCTCGCCACAATTCTCGACCGCGGAGCCGAATCACCTTGCGCGCCTGAAGCGCTTGCCGTTTGCCGTGCTCCGGCCGTCGCGCGTGCTCGTGTTGGGCGCGGGCGGTGGATTTGACGTCGCGTTGGCGCTGCAATCCGGCGCGCAACACGTCGACGCCGTGGAAGTGAACGCCGCCATGGTCGCGCTCGTGCAGGATTTGGGTGACTTCAGCGGACGCGTTTTCGCGCGGCGGGATGTCTCCGTGCACGTCGAGGAAGCGCGCCGTTTCTTGCGCGCCCCGCACGCGCCGTGGGACGTCGTGCAACTGTCGCTCATGCAGGCCGACTCCTCCGTCCTGCGCGGCGTAGCAGGCGTGCAGAACTGGGTCATGACCGTGCAGGCAGCGGCGACCTACTTCGCGCAACTCACACAGCACGGAACGCTCGTTGTGGTGCAGAACACGCCGGAGATCGCGGAGCGGACGCTCTGGACGCTGGCTGCCGCGCTGCAGGCCCGTGGCGTGCCGGTTCAAGATGTGCCGCAACACGTCGTTCTGCTGAACCTGCCGATGGCCGAGCGCAACCCCTTTTCGCAGCTTCTGCTTGTGCGTCTGCGGCCGTTCGGAGCCGATGAGCGCGCCAGTCTGACCGCAGCAGCGACCGCCCTTGGCGCTTCCGAACGCGCGCTTCCGCCGACTCCTCCCGACTTCGTTCCGCCCACCGACGCGCGTCCCAACTTCTACCCGGCGCATCCGCTGCTCCTGGTCCTCAACGCGGCGCTCGCTGCCGTTGCCGCGGCCTGTGCGTGGTGGCTCTTTGCGCGCCGTCGTCGATCGCGACCGCCGTTGCCGCCGAATGCCTTCGCGCAAGCGTTGTTCCTGGGCGCGGGGCTGATGCTCCTGCAAGCGGCCCTTCTCGCCGACGCGCAATTTCTGCTCGGCCGTGCCCCGGTTGCCGTCGCGTGGACGATCGGCGGTCTCCTGACTGCGTCCGCGCTGGGCGCGGTGCTGGCGCAACGCCTCAACCTCGCACCGCAGCGGCAATTGGTCCTCGGCGCGCTGGGCGTCGTCGTGCTTTGCCTCGTCCATCTTCTGCTCGGACCGACCGCGCCCCTTGCGCTGACCCTGCCGCCATCGTGGACGCACGTCGCCGTGGCGCTGGCCGTCCTGCCACTTGGACTGGCCTTGGGACCTTGCTTCCCGGCGTTCCTCGCCGCCGTTGCCAGTCCTCAACGTCCCGCGCTCTACGCGGTGGATGGTCTGGGTGCGGTCGCTGGGGGTGCGCTCGCCGTTCTCCTCCATGCGGAGTTCGGTGTCGCGGCGGTCTGGTGTCTGGCTGCCGCCTGCTACGCGCTCTTGGCGTTCCTCGCGATCAAGGCACCGTCCAACCCAACAGCGCAGCCGCAAACCGCCTCGGCGCTTTGACCCCACGCCGCAGCAACGGCCGATCATCGACGACCTCCCCGCGCCAGTGCTGCACAATCATGCGGGCGGCTTCGGCATGGGCCGGCGTGAACGTTGCCTCCAAGCGATCCGCCGCATCCGCCATCTCATCCGCCGCGCACTGATACTCGCCGCGTAGGGCAAGCAGGGACGCGTGAATCACTTGGGCGCGTGCCCGAACGCCGCCCAGCGCGACCTTCAGCAGGGCGCCGTGCACCTGCTCCAACGACGCGCGAAGTCGCTGCGCCTCCGCTCCAGCCGGTAGCCGCTGCAAGCGACCGATCAGCGCGCGCGCGTGGGCAAACCGCAGATCCGAGCCGTGCTGTGGCAGCGTCAGGAAACCTGCCCGTCGCAAATCGGGTAGGGCGTCGTCGTACACATCCAAGGCCATGTGACAGTTGCCGTGATACAAGTCGACCGTGATGGCGCAGTGCACGTGCATCAACCGCAGCGCGTCCGCTGCTTCACGGGGCCAGGTCGCGATCGCGGCGTCGGCCTGACGCGCCACGCGCTCCGGGTCATCGTCGATCAGACCCAGCCACGACGGCGGCCCGATCGCCAGCGCCACCGGCACCCACGCGTCACCAAGCCGCTCCGCGTCGCGCGCCATCTCGCTTGCCAGGCTCCGCAACGCGTCATACTGGCCCAAACTCACGTAGCACGCGGTCATCAGGAACTGCGCCATGCCGGCTTCCCAACTCGCGCCTTGGCAGTCGTTGCGAAACACAGTCGCCGCCTCCGCGTGGGAGACCAGCGCATCTGGCCAATCCAGCCGTTCAAACGCCATGCCACCCCGTGTCATGGCCCGCCAAGCGCGTTCCGCCGGCGTCTGGACGGGCTGCGCGAACGTATCCGCGAGGGCGAGTTGTGCCGCCGCACGTTGGAGCCGCCGTTCGCCGCCCATCGTTGCGAGGAGCATCGCGTTGCGCTCCAGCGCGCGCACCAGGTGCGTTGGCTCGCCAGTCTGCAGCGCGAGCGTGGCGTGCAACTGCGTGTAGTACGCGCCTTGGAGGGAATTCACAAATGCGACGCTCATCGCCGCCGACCATGCGATCTCCAACTGCAGCCGCGCCAGACCGTGCGTGGCCTCGCTCGGCCGCGCGCGGCTGCTCGCCGTTGTGAGGCGATTGCGCGTCTCGTAATACAGAATCCCGGCGATGCACGCGACGCGCCCTTCGGCAACGGGTAGCCCCGCACCCAGCAGGCAGGTCCGCATGATTTCGCGACCGCGGATGAAATCGCCGGTCCGCATGAGGTGGGAGAACGCCTTCTCGCGGAGTCTCCCGACCTGAACAGCGTCGCCCCAGCGCGCTGCGAGTTCTTCCGCGGCCTGCGCGTAGGCCTCGCCCGCTTCCCGGCTCCGGCGCGCCGCAGCCAGCATGTCCGCGCGATGGGCAACGAGGCGCCAATTCGGCTCCTCGCGGGCCCCCAGCGCACTCGCTCTTGCCCACAGCTCTGCTGCGCGCTCAAACGCCAACGCGCTCTCGGCTTCCCGCGCTGCGCGAACCGCGAGGCTCGCGGCCTGCTCGGACGCGCCCGCCGCCTCCAAGTGAATGAGCGCCTGCATCGCCCGGTCTTTGCGCTGCAGCGTCGCTGAGGCCAGCACCTGATGCAAACGCTGCGTCGCCGTTTGGCTGAGACGGGCGCACACCGCTTCACCGATTTTCGCGTGAGACAGGATCAGATCCGGGTCGCGCACGCCGGCGTGAAAACGCACCCACTTCGCTCGTCGCAGGTGATCAATCGCCAGCCGCCAACCGTCAACGCGCCCGACCGCATCCCCGACGAGCGAAACGCTGAGCGGATAACCCGCGACGGAAATCAGCTCGAGCAACTCGCGCTCCAGCGGGGGCAGATCCGCGATACGCGCCGCCAGCCGTGCGTCCAAGGGGCGCGGGTCCGTGTCACTCGCCAGCGTTGACGCCCCCATCGTCAACAGAATCGGCACGCCGCCGGCTTCCGCGAGGATCGTTTCGGCCGCCGTGCCGCTCGGTACGGAGAGCGCCTGGAGCATGATGCGTGCGTCGTCATCGCCCAGCGGCCCGATCGGCAGATCGACGCACGGCAGACGCCCGGCTTCAATCGCTTCGTTCAGAATGCGCAGCGCGGACGATTGCGCGTGGGCCCCGTCCGGATGGCTCAGAACCCAGAGAACGCCGCGGATGGGTGGGCCGGTCCACATGGAGGCGAGCAAGCGCGCCGAGTCGACGTCGCCCCACTGGACGTCGTCCAACCAGACGACGACGGGTCGGTCCTCGGCAAGCGACGTGAGGATGCGCGTCAGGCCGGCGACGCTCTTTTCGCGCAGCTCTGCGACGGACGGCGGCGTTGGCGCCTCGCGCGGCTCCGTGAGCAGACGACTCAGGATGGGAAAGAGCCGTCGGAGTGCCACGCGCTCGTCTGGGCCAAGTCCGAACTCGTCGCTCGTTTCCCGGTGCAAACGGCTGATTCCGTCGACGATCTCGTCCACGGTGCGAAAAGCGACGGTCGCCATCGGATGGCTGCGACCCGCCAAGACGAGCACCTCGCTCGGTTGCCGCAACGTGGAGAGCCAGGACTCCAGCAGCGTCGTCTTGCCCACGCCCGATGGCCCGGTCACGCGCACCACGGTCGATTCGCCGATCGTGACGCGTCCAAGGGTTCGTTCCAGCGTACGCCACTCGCGCAGACGTCCCACGCACAGGGTTCGTCGTCCCGGCGGCACCAATGGGGCCACGTGCTCCACCGATGTCCCCGGCACCCAGCGTGCCGCCCAAGCGCGCACATCGCGCGTGCCACCACGTCGGGCCGGCTCCGGCGCCAGAAGGGACACCGTCAAGTCGCTCAGTCCGTCCGGCGGCGTTTCAGTTGCCGCGAGCAGCTCGGAGAGCATCATGCCGACCGAGTACCAATCGGCTGCCGCGCTCAGCTTGCCTTGTCGTGTGCGCTCGGGAGCGACGTAAGGCGGCGTACCCATGAAGTGCCCTTGATCCGCGGCGGAATAACCCAGCGCCATCCGCATCACGAGGCCAAAATCCACGAGGTGGAGCACGCCGTCGGGCGTCAGGAGCACATTGCCTGGCTTGATGTCGCAGTGCAGCAGTCCCGCGCCGTGCATCGCGTCCAGCGCTTCGGCCAACTGCAGCAGCGCCCGAGCAACGCGCGTCACGTCCAGCGGCCCCGTCGGTTCAGCCGGACTCGCGGCGGGGGCAGGAATGTCCGCGCGCCCTGCATATTCGGCCAGTGTCGGGTGAGTAATCGCCCAAGTGGTCTGCTCGTTGCGACACCACATGAGGAAGTTCACCGGCGAGGGGAGCAACTCCATGCTGTAGTAGCACTGCTCTGCCTCCACGAAGAGCTCGTATAAGTGCAGAATATTGGGGTGATCGAAGTCGGCGAGGGTGCGAAACTCCTGCTTCACGGCCCGCAGCTTCGTCGGGCTGACGCTGTTGAGCGTCTTCAAGGCCACGTCGCATCCGAGAACCGGGTCAAAAGCGCGGAACACGTTGCCCATTCCACCATGACCAATGGACTCCAGCAGGACGAACCGACCAAAACCTCCCGCGGTCACTTCGGATGTCGGCGCTGCAATACTCGTTCCGCTCGTTTTTTGCATCCCAGCGTTCCTAAGCAGAGTGAGTCTCGCGCGGGCCGGCCGACCTCAACGGCATGGCCCAGACGTACCCGCGGCAAAGCGGGGCGGTTATTGCTTGTGTCCGTACAACAGAACCCGATACGGCGGAAGCGAATAGCTGACGCAATTTGCGAATAGCGACGCTTTGCCGCGTCAAACGAGGCGGCAAAGGCCATCGCGTTCACGAAGCTACATGTTGTGTCTGGTATGAGTCTCAAGCGCGCGGTTGGTTGCATCGTGTGTTGCGGTGCGCGCCGCGTCCAGCCCAGGAGATTGCCTGCCTATTGCGCACAATTCCACATCGATTGCGTGCGTGCGTTCTGAAGCGACCGCGACGCCCCAGCGCGATCGTGGGGCGCACTGAACGGGGTGAGACCTGTTGCATTTCGGACTGGGACCGCGAAGCGTGCACCTCCGGTGTACGCCGGCAGGTCATTGCGCCTTACATCCCACCAACCGCTTCGCCGGAACGGAATCTGCCTGCGGGTTCAGGTTCGTCTCCGTCCGGCACGACACCGCCAGGCCGTCCTGCTGGAACGCGTGGGTCGCGGTTTCAGGCGTCCACACCAGCGTCTGTCCCACTTGCCAATTCGGCATTGCGTCCCGAAGCGCGGCGGTCAAGTCGCCGCTTTCCAAGAGGTCGTCCAGCACATCGCGGCCAATCGGTTGCAGCCGCACGCGCAGCGTCACTTCGTCGGGCATCTCGGCCAGCTGCGTGCCGTTCGCCGGGAAATCGCCGCGGACGTGACTCTGGTAGAAGCGCGGATCGCTTTGGTTAAACGTGAGTTGCACGGGCAGGGTATTGCCGACGACGCTCGCGACCTGCCAGAACATGTGCACCAGCTTGCCGTTCGCGTCGTAAGCGCATTCGCGCAGCAGCCACAGATCGGGATCCTTGCCGTCATCGACGACCACGCCGTCGGGCACGTTGCCTGTTTGGTAAATCATTTTGCCTGCTTTCTTCGCGACAAGTTCCACCCACAGTCGCCGATCCAACGCCGCGCCGCTGGGGAAGCCGTGGCCCCCGGCGACGTTGTCCAGAATCACCGACAGTTGCGCGCCCGCGCCGATCTTCTTGACGCACAACGCCGACTGCAGCGTCTTGTTGAGCTCTGTCTGTACCGCGCTTGCCATCGCCGCTTTGTCCGGCCATTCGGTCAACGCCGTGTCGACCGCAGGGAACATGTGGCTGTGCGCCCGACGAATCGGCGCGCCTTCCACCGCTGCAACCGTCTTGGACTGCGGGCTTTGCGGCATGTGACATTGCCCACACGTTGTTCCGCCGGGCGTCTGATTGAAGACCGATCCGTGCCACTCCGCGTAGCCGCGTTCCAGCGCCGCACCCGACGGCGCCACGACGTCGTGACACGAACCGCACAAGTCCGAGGAACCGATTTGGTCGCGGTCGTGCAGCGTCGAGTAGCTGCTGCGATGGGCATCTGTCCGCAGCGGATCGCTCAGCGGTCCACGCAGCACCAAGTCGTTCGCCTGATGCAGCCCGTTGTTGTGCGACCCGGTAACCGCGTCGACCGTGTGGCAGAAAAAGCAGGTCACGCCGCGGTACGCTTTGGGCAATTTGTAGATGTCTTCCGCCGCGCTCACGATGAGCTCGTCCGCGACCGCCTGGGGGGCGTGACACTTCAGGCAAAACGTCCCCAGCTTCAGGCCGGTTTCCCGTTGGCCGCGCTCGCACATGGCCGTAAATACTGGGTCATCCGTCGCGTACGCGTGCATGGAGGACGCCCACTCCCGGTATTGATCGGGGTGACAGGACTTGCAGCGCTCCGGGTCGACGAGCTCCTCACGCGTCATCGATGATTCTGGACTCGGCGCCGCAGTGGACGTGCATCCCGTCCAGAGCAGCGCGACAAACGCCAGATGCAGTCTATTCGTCGCAACCATGTGAAATCCCGATGGCCTTGCCCGTGCCGGAATACGCCGCCTGTGCGTTGGCGCCGTCGCCCACGACCTGAACGCCGCGGACAAACACGCGCTCCGGCTGCGCGCCGACGCGAAGCGGATTGCCCGGCCACACCGCGACGTCCGCTTCCTTACCCACTTCCAGCGTTCCCAGCCGTTCGCCCAGCCCGATCAGCCGCGCCGGATTCCGCGTCACCATCTGCAGCGCCGTCTGCTCTGGCACGCCATAGTGGTGCGCCTTCGCCGCTTCGTTGATGAGCCACTTGGAGTCGAGCACCGGATGGTCACTCTTCAACGCCACCGTCACGCCGCCATCGGTCAGCACTTGCGGTCCGTGCACGCTCGCGTCGTACGCCTCCATCTTGAAGCCCCAGAGGTCAGAGAAGGTCGCCACGCCGATGCCTTCGGTCTTCAGGATTTCCGGCACTTTCCAGGCCTCCAAAGCGTGGTGAATCGCCGCGATCTTAAAGCCGAATTCGCGGCTGATCCGCACCAGCGTCTCGATGTCGTGCACTTCGTAGCAATGCACCTGCAGCAGCACCTCGCCGCGCAGAAGCGCCACGATAGGCTCCAATTCGGCGCGAAACGGCCGTTGACCGGTGTGCGTCGTTTCCTTGTCAAAACGGTCCTGACTGTCGCGCAGATCCTTGGCATCAAAGAGCATCTTGCGCAGCACCCAGCCGTGGCCCATGCGCGACATCGGCAGCACGCCTTTGGCAGCGTAGACCCGCTTGGGATTCTCGCCCATCGCCCACTTCATCGCCCGCGGCGGGTTCTGGATCGCCATATCCGCGACGGTTTTCCCGTACAAATTGACGTAGAACGCCTGACCACCGACGACGTTGCCGCTCCCTGGCAGAATTAGCGCAGTCGTCACGCCGCCCGCGACCGTTCGCGCAATCGCCGGATCCTCCGGGTCGAACGCGTCCAACGCGCGCACCGCTGGCGTTGTCGGCGACGTCATCTCGTTGCCGTCCTGATGCGCTTTGGCCGACGGCGCGGCGTAGACGCCCAGATGCGAGTGCATGTCGACCAAACCTGGCGTCACGATCTTGCCAGTGGCGTCGATCACCCTTGCGTCCGGGGGCGCCGCCAGGTGCTCGCCGATCGCCTGAATCTGGCCATTTTGCAGCAGCAGATCCGTCTTCTCCAGCACCTGCCCGGTGGCCGTCCACAGCGTCGCATCCCGCAGCAGCGTGGGCGGATGGGCGCGGGGCACGTCGGCAAAGGACGGCGCAGGCAGAAAAAGCCAATTCAGAAGCAGCAGGTAGGGCACAAGTGAGCGCATGAAGTTCCGCAGCGTGGACACGCAGTCGCAACCATACGCCCGCGGCGCGGAGTGGACAAGCACCGCGTTCTGGGCAGATCATTTGGGCCGGAGGACCCGATGCCACTGACTCAGGATGAAGTCGCCTTTCTCGCCAACGTTCGCCGCTGGGTGGACCGTGAAGTCGCGCCAAACGTCGCTGCATGGGACGAAGCGGGCGCATTTCCGCGTGAACTCTACAAGAAAGCGGCAGAAATCGGCGTGCTCGCCGTCGGATTTCCCGAATCTGTGGGTGGTGTTGGCGGCTCGTCGCGGCTGCGGGTCGCATTGCAGCGGGAAATTTGTCGGCCCGGTTCGGGCGGTCTCCTCGCCGGTCTCTTCAGCCATGGCATCGCCGCGCCACCGATTTGCGCGCTGGGCACCGCGGAACAGCAAGTTCGTCTGGTTGCGCCGATTCTGACGGGCGAAAAGATCGCTGCGCTCGCGGTCACTGAACCAGGTGGCGGGTCCGATGTCGCAAATTTGCGCACCACCGCCCAGCGCGAGGGCAATATCTTCCGCGTCAACGGACAAAAAGCGTTTATTACCAGCGGCATGCGTGCTGACGTCCTGACGGTGGCCGTACGCACTGGTGGCCCCGGAGCGTCGGGCGTCTCCATCCTGGTCGTGGAGGGCAATCCCAAGGGATTAACCAGAGCGCCCATGGACAAAATGGGCTGGTGGTGTAGTGATACTGCAATCTTGACCTTTGATGACGTTGAAGTTCCAGCGGAAAACCTGATTGGCGAGCTTGGATTTGGCTTCCTTGGGCTCATGCAGAACTTCAACGGTGAGCGTCTCGGCTTGGCGGCAGCGGCCTGGGCGTTTGCCGAGGAATGCCTGGCCGAAGCGACCGACTGGGCGCATGCCCGCGAGACGTTTGGCAAGCCACTGATTTCACGTCAAGTTGTCCGTCATCAACTGGTCGACATGAAGATGCGGATCGAGGCGGTCCGTGCGCTGCTTTTTGAGGTCGCCGAACGCATGGACGCCG
>CAITYF010000020.1 GCA_903896545.1 uncultured Myxococcales bacterium
AGCAGCCCGTCGCCGCGTCAGCACCTGGATCGCTGGGCTTGCAGAGCGGCACGCTGCACGTGTCGGGGGTCGCCGCGCAAAGGGCGTCCGTCGCGGCGTGTTTGCAGACGCCAGCGCCGTCGCATTGGTCGATCGTGCAGGCGATGGAGTCGGTGGCGCACGCAGTGCCGGTCGCCACGTTTGTCCATGCAAACACGGACGTCTTCGGATCGCAGACCGTACAGCCGTCGGCCGATTTTAGGCCTGTGCCCAAGCATTTTCCGTCAATCAAGCACGTGTCTGGCACGACCGCGGCCTGACATGCACCCGCGACACACGTGTCGGCGTTGCAGTTCAAGTCGCCGGGCAGCGTGCAAGAACTCGCGACTGCCGCGTGCTGGCAGCCCCCTTTGATGTCGCAAACGTCGCTCGTGCAGACGTTACCATCGTCGCAGGCGGTGGCTTGCGCCTTGTGCGTGCAGCCCGCGACAGCACCGCACGCGTCGAGCGTACACGACACGCCGTCGTCGCAGTCCAACGCGGCGCTGGTGGACGCGCAGAGGCCCGTCTTGTCACCGCAATGGTCGAGTGTGCAGACGCTGCCGTCCGCGTCGCAGGGGACTGACGAGGGTGAAGGTGATGACACACAGCCAATCGCCAAGTCGCACACGCCGATCGTGCACGCAGTATCGTTCGCAGCGCACGCTCCTGCTTGGGGAGTGTGCGTGCAAGCGCCGCTGGCGCAGGCGTCCGTCGTGCAGACGATGCCGTCGCTTGTGCAGTCCGCGCCGTCCACCGCCCAAGACCACTGCGTTTGTGAAACGGTATTGCACACTTCGCACTCGTTCGCGGGGTTCTGAGCGCCGACGGGTACGCAAGCGCCCGACAGGTAGCAGTGCGACGCGTCCACACCCGCTGATTCACACGCGTGGTTCGCCGAACACACGCCGATGAGACAAGCCGCCGCTTTGGCGCAAGGCGCTCCAGCCGCAGCGCCCGTCCAGTCCGTTTGCGAGACTTCCGGCTGGCAAAGCCAGCAGCCACCGGGCTTTGCGGCACCAATCGCCCAGCAAGTGCCGGCGATCAGGCAAGCTTCGGCAGCGAGCGGATGAGCGCACGCACCGGCAGCACACGCGTCGGCCGTGCAGACGAGGCCGTCATCCGCGCAGGTCACGCCGTCGGCAAGCGCAACGTGGGCACACACGCCATTCGCGCAAGTGTCCGTCGTACAATCCACCCCATCGTCGCAATTCAATGCTGCGTCGGCTGCACACGCGCCAGCCTTGCAGCTGTCACCGATCGTGCAAGCGTCGCCGTCGCTGCACGTCGCGGCGTCGGCCAGGGGCGCAGCCTGACAAGCGCAAGTCGAGGGGTCGAGCGTGACCGTCTGGCAGACAGCCGGAGAGCAAGGCGCGCACGGCGCCGCGTCAGACCCAGCATCGCTGTCGGGCGCATCCGTCGTGACGGCATCCGTGGACGACGTTGCGTCTTGCGGTACGTGAACATCTTGGGCATCGACGAGCGCATCTTCCGAGGCATCAGCATCCGCCTCAGGAACCACATCAACCGCGTCCGCTGCAGCATCGGGCGTGACCGTCATGTCGACGGAATCAGCGGCAGCATCGGGCTTGGGCGTGACGTCAGCTGCGTCAACCACGTCCGTGCCAACCGAAGCATCCGTCGATTCAGCATCGACCGACACGTCATGCGAATCGATTGCGGTGGTCGAGGAACCGCAGCCAACAGCCAACGAGAGGACGAGCCAAGCGAGCCATCGGCGGGCGATTCGTGCGGCGCTTGGCATCGCGGTTCCAACAGCCAGCAGAGGACTGGATAGCTGGAGCTTAGCTAGAATGCGCATTTCGGGCAAACCGGCGCCAGATGAGGGCTGCCGTTCAGGATGCTTTGCGCAACGGCGCCAAGTCCCGGTCTGCGACTTGCGCCGCGTGGAACTGCGCCAGCACCGCTTGAACCTCGGCGAACGTCGTGGTCTGCGGCGCGAGCAACTCCAAACCGAGCAAGTGACCTGCCGAGTCGACGTCAGCGAGGATCGACGGCGTCACTTCTCGTGTCGCAGCCACAGAAGCACCGCGAGGCCGAGGCAAGCGAAGGTAGGCAGCAAAAACTTCGCCGTGCCGGTAGGTCACTTCCAGATGGGCTTGGGTCATGGTGCGTCCTGGGTCGGTCAGAGCTTGAGGCTGTGCAGGAAAAGCGCCCGTGTGAGTGCGTCCGTCCGGCCCTCCAACAACGTCGTCACCACGCCATTGGGACCGACAGTCAGGCCCCCCAGTCCACGCCAAGCGAGGGGCGAAGCCAACCCGTCGGTGTCCCACGCCGTCAGCGTCGACAACTGGACCGGTATGTTGCTGGCCGAACTGGTTAGCCAGACGCCGCCCTTGCTGACATCGGTTGGACCATTGGAGTCCAGCCACTCCAACACAAAATCGCCGTTGGTCCGGCCAACCAGACGGACGGCAGAGAATCCAATCGCGCAGCCGGAAGAACTGCTCACCTGCTCTTTCAGCACAGTCACCACGCCCGTCGCGGCACCCGGCGCGCGCGTGACCAGCAGGACCGCGTCCTTACCGCTGCGCCGTACCACAAGCGCGACGCCAACGTTGCCCGCCGCGTCGACTGACGCGTCCATGCCGCAGACCGCGGTGATGTCGTGGAGGTCGCCCGTGCCGGTGCCGGAGGCGGGGGTCGTGCCGGTCGACCACTCGACAGGGCTGCCTTTGGTGCCGGTGGATGAAATCGGCGCGGCCCAAACGCTGCGGAGAACCGGGTCGCCGCTGGTGTCTTCGTTGAAAGCGATGGCCCAGAAGCGCTCAGAGGTGTTCACGCTCGCGCCGGCATCAACGACGACGGCGTGAGGAAGCGAGAAGGGACCAGTCTTGGCAAGCTTCAGTGAAGGGACATTCGAAGTCAGGTCGCTCACGCGGAACGACGCGCTCGTCCCGGTCACGTTGATACTTGCGGCGGTCGGACGAACGCTTATCAGTTTCTTCACCCCCACATCCGTCCCGCTCACCGGCAGGACGCCAAACCCCGCCGTCAGGAAACTCGGCAAGAACGCGTCATTCGCCGTGCACATCACGCTACTCGCCAAATTCGCCG
>CAITYF010000021.1 GCA_903896545.1 uncultured Myxococcales bacterium
CAAGGAGATGCCCCGCTTGCACGACAATTCGCCCTGATCGGCATACCAGGGGCGAGCTGCGTCCGAGTGACGGCGATTTTCCGGGAGCGGGCGGACGCGCGGGCGTGGAGGCGTGGCGCGGGGGAGAATCGATCAGGTCTGAAGGCGAGCACGCGATCGCTTGACGCGTCTGGACGGCGCGCTCACACTGACAAGGAACCACGTCTGCAGCCGCAGTTCGCGCCCGCTGCACAACGTTGGGGGAGGTCGCATGGAGCGGCATTCAGCACTGGTCTTGCCGTTACACGTGGGAATCGCATCGATTCCTGATGTTGGCCGAGCTCGCCATGTCGCCCGCGCTTGAGCATTTTGACCTCAAGAACCCGCCGCTTGGTGATGCTGCGGCCCAAGCTGACGTTGTCGATGCGATTCTGAACGGTCCAGAAACCGAGCTGGTGCCGCTGCTACAGGCGATCCAGTCGGCCTTCGGATTTCTGCCACGCGACGTGCTGGAGCGTCTGGCGCTGTCGACGCACATTCCACTGGCGCGCATCTACGGCGTCGCCACTTTCTACGCCGGCTTCTTCTTCACACCGCGCGGTCGGCACATCATCCGCGTCTGTCACGGCACAGCGTGTCACGTCCGCGGATCACCGCGCATCACCGACGAATTGTCGCGCACGCTCGGCGTGGCATCGGGTGAAACGACAGAGGATCACGCGTTCACGCTCGAGCGCGTGGCGTGCGTGGGATGCTGCAGCCTCGCGCCGGTGATGGTCGTGGATCGACGGACGCACGGGCGGCTGGATGCCAAGACGGCAGTCAAGATCGTCGCGCGTGCAGCGGAGGACGGCCGATGAACCGCGTCATCGTCGGCATGGGCAGCTGTGGCTTGGCCGCGGGCGCGCGCGAGGTTTTTGACGCGTTCGCCGCCGAGGCCACGCGCCGCGGAATCGACGTGGAAGTCGGCATCACGGGGTGCTTGGGGCTCTGCTACCGCGAAGTGCTCGTGACGCTGGAATCGGAGACGATGGGCGCCGCGCTGTATGGCAACGTGCAGCCTGAAGACGCCGAGCACCTGCTTCAAGCGCACTTTGTCGCGCACAAGGTCATCCCGGCGCTGCTGGTCGGCCAGAACGGCGCATGGGGGCAGGACGCGAAGTTTTTCCAGCCCCAGCAGCGGATCGCGTTGCGCAATTGCGGGCATGTGGATCCGGAGTCGCTGGACGATTTTCTCAGCCGCGGCGGTTACGTGGGCCTGACACGCGCGCTGCGCGAACTCACGCCTGACGGTGTAGTCGAGGTGATGAAGGCAACCGGACTGCGCGGACGCGGCGGCGCGGGCTTTCCCACGGGCCGCAAATGGGAGCTCGCTCGCGCCTCGGCTGGGCCCGCCAAAGTCGTTATTTGCAACGCGGACGAAGGCGATCCCGGCGCGTTCATGGATCGCAACTTGATTGAAGGCGATCCATTCGCCGTGCTGGAAGGACTGACCATCGCGGCGCGGGCGATCGGCGCGCAGCAGGGTTACGTCTACGTGCGCGACGAGTACCCACTGGCAGTCCAACGTTTGGACAAGGCGATCGCGACAGCGCGGACACGCGGCTATCTGGGGCGCGGCATCCTCGGCGCGGGCTTCGACTTCGACGTCGTGACCAAACGCGGCGCCGGCGCGTTCGTGTGCGGTGAAGAAACGGCGATGATCGCTTCGTTGGAGGGAGAACGCGGCACGCCGCGGCGTCGACCGCCGTATCCCGTGGAGCAAGGCCTGCACGGTCGGCCCACGTCGATTAACAACGTCGAAACGCTCGCTTCTGTGCCGTGGATTCTGGCCAATGGCGCGGACGCCTACGCCGCGCTGGGCACTGGACGCAGCCGCGGCACCAAGGTCTTCTCGTTGACCGGCGACGTCCGCCGCACCGGCTTGGTTGAAATCCCGATGGGCGTGACCATCGGCACCATCGTGGAAGAGATGGGCGGCGGCAGTCCCAGCGGGCGGCCACTGAAGGCCGTGCAAATCGGCGGTCCGTCGGGCGGTTGCTTGCCACGCGCGCTTTTTGCGACACCGGTCGACTACGAGTCGCTCCAGCAAACTGGCGCCATCATGGGCTCGGGCGGGCTCGTGGCGATGGACGATTCCTCGTGCATGGTCGACGTCGCGCGGTATTTTCTCTCGTTTACGCAAGAAGAATCCTGCGGCAAGTGCACATTCTGTCGGATCGGCACCAAGCGCATGCTGGAGATCCTGACAAGACTTTGCGAGGGCAACGGGCGCGCGGGCGATCTGGAGCTGCTGGAGGAACTGAGCCATCGCGTGGGCACGCACTCGCTGTGTGGTCTTGGCCGGTCGGCTCCCAACCCTGTTCTGACGACGCTGCGTTATTTCCGTGAAGAATATGAAGGGCACCTCTACGAGCACAGGTGCCCCGCGAAGAAATGCCGCGCGCTCATCGAATACACGATCGACCCGTTTGTCTGCGATCGGTGTACGCTGTGCTACGACCAGTGCGCGGCACGGGCGATCCTCGGCACGCCGCTGCTTGAACCGATGGCCATTGATCCAGACGTATGCCTCCGCTGTGGCGGCTGTCTGGAGGTGTGCCGCTTCCACGCCGTGACGGTGGCGTGATGGGAGGGAAATCGCCAATGACGCACGCCCCGCCCGTTACGCTTCAGGTCAATGGAACGCCACACGTCGCGCAAGCCGGGGCCACGCTGCTGGACGTCGCGCGCGCGGCGGGAATCACGATCCCGACGCTGTGCCACGACCCGCGCATCCCGCCGGAGTCGTCATGTTGGGTGTGCGTCGTGGAAGTACAGCAGGGCGAGGCGTGGCGCATCGAACCGGCGTGTTCGACCGCCGTAGCGCCCGGCATGGTTGTCCGCACAGAATCCGAGGAAATCACCCATTCGCGGCGGTGGGCGCTGGAGTTGCTGCTTTCCGACCACTACGCCGACTGCATCGCACCGTGCGCGCTCGCCTGCCCCGCAGGTGTTGAAATCCCGGCGTACGTAGCGGCCGTGGCGAAAGGCGAATTTGCGCGCGCGATCGACATTATCCGAACGGCCAATCCACTGCCGTCGATCTGCGGTCGTGTGTGTCCGCACCCGTGCGAGGCGGCATGTCATCGCCTTTCCGTGGATTCGGCGGTCGCGATCAACAACCTGAAGCGTCTGGCGACGGATCAGGTGCTCCAGACGGATGGGCTGCCAGTGGTCGAACCGGGCGCTGACACGGGACGGCGCGTGGCGATCGTCGGCGCAGGTCCGGCGGGACTGAGCGCCGCGTGGTTTCTGCGGCGTGCGGGTCACGCGGTGACGATGCTGGACGCGGGCGAGTTGCCAGGCGGAATGCTGCGCTACGGCATCCCGGCCTACCGCCTGCCGCGCGCGGTTCTGGATGCGGACATCGCCGCCGTCAAAAGCATGGGCGTGACGATGCTTTCCGGCCAGCGTTTGGGCACCGATTTCTCTCTGGACAGCCTGCGCGCGGACGGTTTTCACGCGGTTTTCTTGGCGCTGGGTGCGTGGAAGAGCCAACTGCTCCGCATTCCGGGTGAAGACGCCGACGGCGTGATCGGCGGAGTCCCGTTTCTGGCGGGCGTGAGTCGCGGTGAGATTGCCCAGGTGAGCGGTCACGTGGCGGTAGTCGGCGGCGGCAATGCTGCAATCGACGCGGCGCGGACGGCCATGCGTGCCGGCGCCCGCAAAGTGACCATTCTCTATCGGCGCGATCGCGCTCAGATGCCGGCGTTTTCCCACGAAGTGGCGGCAGCCGAATCGGAGGGCATCGAGCTCTTTTGCATGGTCGCACCCTTGGCGGTGGAAGCCGAGAACGGCCGCGTGCGCGCAGTGCGGTTGCAGCGCATGGCGCCGGGTGCAGCAGATGCTTCCGGACGGCCGCGACCTGTGCCAGTACCGGGCTCCGAGTTTTCGCTGCCCGTCGATCTGCTGATTCGCGGCTTGGGAGAAGAGCCCGACCCGCCTGCTTCGGAACCGGCACTGGCAGACCACGTGCGCGGCTCGGAAAGCGTCGTGGAGGTGGCCGAAGGCGTCTTTGCTGGCGGCGATTTTGCCACCGGGCCAACCACCGCTGTTGCGGCGATTGCCGCGGGGCGCCGCGCTGCACAGTCGATCGACGCGTGGCTGCGCACGGGGGAAGTGCCGCCGATTCAAGCACCAGTGGTCAGCCGGAAGGCCGCGTTGGCGGAAGTCCAACCTGCAGAACACGCGCACATCGCTCATCAAGTCCGCGCGCCCATGCCGCAACGTGAACCGCACGCGTGCGCCCACGATTTTGCCGAAGTTGAGGCAGGCTACGCGCCCGAAACCGGCCGCAAGGAAGCCGGTCGGTGCATGCAATGCGGCTGCAACACGTACGACAACTGCACCTTGCGCGGTCTGATGCAAGACTACGGCATCGCGCCGTCCCGTATGCGCGGCGCCGTCCACCGCTACCCGGTCGTCACGCTGCGACCCGGCATTCGCTTGGACATGAACAAGTGCATCCGCTGCGGCCGTTGCGTGCGCATCTGCAGGGACGTGGTCGGCGCCGAAGCGCTCTCGTTTATCCAACGGGGCTTTGACACGCGTATCTTCTTTGCTGCCGATTCCGGAACAGCGTGCCGCGAACGCTGTGACACTTGCGCCGCGGATCAAGCGCTCTGTGTCGACACCTGTCCGACCGGAGCGCTCGCGCTCGAGCCGATTTCAACAGTCGACGGGGGGCACTGATGGCCCACCTCATCACCGATCGCTGCGATGGCTGCAGCGCGTGCGTCCGCCAATGCCCGACGCAGGCGATCGTCGGCACGTTCAAGGTACGGTACCAAGTCGAGCCCGACCTCTGCATCGACTGCAGTGTCTGCGGCAACGTGTGTGCGCGTGGCGCGGTGCACGATCAACACGGTGATCCGGTGCCGCATGTCGCACGCCCGGACCGCTTGCGCCCCGTCGTCGACACAACCGTTTGCAACGGCTGCGCGTTGTGCTTGGACATCTGCCCGGTTGCCTGCCGCAGCGTGACCGGCAGGAAGTTCTTTGGGATTTCCTATCTCACGCACTCCCTCCGCTGCACATCGTGTGGCGAATGCGCGACCATCTGCATCAAGCACGCGATCACGATGGAGAAGTTTGATCTGCGCAGCTACAACCCAGACACCGAGCGCGAGCGGCTGGACGAAGTGTTGGCCGCTGAGGAAACGTAACGCGTCGGCCTTTCAGCACAGCGGTCGAGCAGCGTCCTATCTTGAGCGCACCGCACGGACGGCAGGGAGACGACCATGACAACGCAGGAGACGCCTGACCCGAAGTATGCGAGCCACTACAGTGACGCCTCGTTTTGGCGCAAAGTGCGCGGCGTGCTGAAGACGGCGGGGCGAGAGGTGCTGGAAAAGGCGCTGTGGCTGTACTTTGCGATGCAGCGTCCTGAGACGCCAATGTGGGCCAAAGCGACCATCGCGGCGGCGCTGGGCTACTTCATTTTGCCGTTTGACCTGGTGCCGGACGTCGTGCCGCTTCTGGGCTACACGGACGACGCCAGCGTGCTGGCGGGCGCACTGGTGACCGTGGCGGCGTACGTCGATGGCGGCGTGAAAGAGGCGGCGGCGACGAAGTTGCGCGATTGGGGGATGAATGAGCGGCTTCGTTCTAAACGGTGACCGAATTCCAACGTCCCAGCCCTCGGCACCGCGGCGTGCCACCGGAGGTGCACGCTTCGCGGTCCCAGTCCGAAATGCGACAGGTCACACCCTGTTCAGTTTGGTAGTCGAATGAGGTCAGGATCTGTAGCGGCTTCGTCAGCTTGAGCCCTCACGTGGGATCGGGCACGCACCGCGGCGGCGGCTGCGCGTGACCTCCGAACAGCAAGCCGATGCTGACTTGACCACTCACGCCAGACATCCACAGGTCGCTGCCGAAGCCCTGAACGGTCCCCAGCAAAAGCTTGCCGATGCCCACTTCCGGCGCGATGGAGAAGTTGCTCGTGAGCGGCCAAATGAAGCCAACGGTCGTCGCCATCGTCAACAGGTTCGCTGCCTTGCCGTCGACGGAACTGCTCGCTGAGAGTACGTCGATGAGCTTCGGTGCCACGACCAGCTGTTTGCCGCCGCCAAGATTCCAGCCCAGCAGCACCGGAAGTGTGGCGGACGCGATGTGCAGCGGCGAACTGTCCGCCTCACCACCTGGCACGTAGATGTAAGACACACCCGGTTGCAGACCGATATCGAAGCCGCGTTCGCGGTCCTCCGAACGCCGCAGCGCGATGCGCGTGTCCAGTGCATACCCAGGCAGCGGAAGCCAGACGCGCGCGCCAATATCGACGTTCTTGCTCACGCCGTAGCGGCCACCCAGCTCGACCTGAGGTCCGGTATAAGGCTTGCCTGAAAGCGCAACGCGAACGACCGACGGCGCAACGACGACCTGCGACGTTCCCGGATCAATCGGCAATGCAGTTCCGAGGGTCGCAATGCTGCATCCGCCCAAGCCGAAGACGAGTAGGACGAGCGAGGCATACAGCCGCCAGTCGCGTTCGCGGATCCCATTGAATACGCCCATTCTCGCCCTCCAGCCCGCCTACAACTGCGACAGGTCCCACTTTGCTCGGTGCCACGACGCGCGCAGATCCGCCTCGGTCGCCACAACGGCTGAAGCGGTCGCTTCACGTCCGTCCAGAAACGCCACGAACGTCAGCTGCTGCTCGGGCTTGCCCAATTGTTCGTCGAACATCCGCACGATGTCGTTGGGCGGCAGCGTCAGTCGTCCCATCACAGTGGTGAGGGGTAGCGTGATGCCCTTGCGTGTGCCGGCATCGGGCCGGTAGCTCACGTAGACCACTTCGCTGCACACGAGTACGGATTCAGTCAGAAAATCGAAGTCGAAATCGTAGGGCTTGCCGATCTGCTGGAACGCCTTGGCGATGGCCTCCGCCTTTTCGACCGCCGTCAGCGTTGGCCGCATGGCGCCGAGGTAATCCGCTTGCGTCGCTTCCGTCATGCTGGAGAACAGCACGCCTTCAGAAATCGCCTCCAGAATGCGGTGCGGTTCGCCGTCCTCCGCCTGCGCGCCGTACCGCGACCACACGTCGGGCACGTTCTTCTTCAGCCAACCAGTTAGACCGTCTGCACCGTACAGCGCAACGACGTCGGGATCACCATCCAAGGCCACATGCAGCTCTTCGGGGGTGCCCACGTACAACTCTGCGTGTGGCCAAAAACCCGGTAGGCCCAGATTCGAGAGATACCAATTGCGCCGCTCAACAAGCACGTCGCCGGGCTGCAGTTGGGTCTGGAGCCAAGTCACCTGTTCCGCTGAGATGAGACTCTTGCCCTTGCCGCGCAGCCGCGTGTCACCCAGCCACTCGGCAATGTTGGTCACGAGGGCGGACGCCAGCGCGTTGAGCTGTTGATCGGTCGCCGCAGTAATCGCCGTAGCGACAAGACGCGGCGCATTCTTTTGGTACGACGCGTCGACGCTCGCAGAGAATGCCAGACTCTGCTCAGCCAGCTCCAAAAACCCAGCATCCGTCACCAAGTTTTTGTCACGCAGCGCCTGCAAGCGCCGAGCCAGGGCGTCGGTGCCCAGCTGGAGCGTGAGGATAGTCTGGGGCAGCGCCATGCGCCGCAGGATCGCATCGTACTCGCCCGGCCCCACGCCGTAGTCCGCGGACGTCTCGTTCATCGCAGCGCGGAGGGGCTCCGAGCGCCCCAATTGGTCGATGATGAGGAGGTCGCTCTGCACCTGCGCCGCGAGCGCAACGAGCCCGGTGACCAGCGCGCGCGTCCCATCCTCCGCGTCGCCAGCGCGTTGCCAGCCGTTGAGGAAACGCCGTTGGTAGGAAATCAGCGCGCGTTCGTGGTCCAAGTGCGGCGCCCAAAACGACAGCAGCAGTGCGCGATCGACCGTCGAGAGCGCAGTATCGTGGTAAGTCGTCGCGAGAACGGCATTCGCGGAAACGAGCTGATTGACGACTTGCACATCCTTGATAAGCCGCGACAAGGCCTGCGCGTCTGCCGGCGTGGGCACGTGGGCGGCTTCGCTCTGGCACGCCATGAACAGCGCCGTGAACAGCAGCGGGAGGAGATGGCGGCCGCGCTCAACGAGTGCCTGCATGAGTCCTACCTCCCGCTCCGGCGCTTACGGACGCGCCAACTCTGTCTCCAAAACGTCCTTGGCGAGCTCGCCGGACTTGCGCCAGCGCTCCTTGCCGTCCACGTATAGCACAAACACAGGCACACCCTGAATCTTCTCGCGCTGTGCGAGCGCCTCACTTTGCTCGACGTCCACCTGCAGCAGTTTGGCCTTTCCGGTCCACGCCTGCGCGAGCGCGTCCATCACCGGCGCCATCTTGCGGCAAGGCGTACACCACGGCGTGTGGTAGTCGACCAGGACGCGCTTCTCGGTTTTGAGCACCGCGTCGAGGGCGTCTGGGGTCATGGCGTTCACGCCGTTCGCCGCAATGGGCGTGGCCGAACGGTCAATCGGCAGGCCAGCACTCGCCCAAGCGCCAATGCCGCCGTCCAGATTGTAGACTTCAGTGAAGCCCGTTTGCACGAGGACCGACGCGGCCGCCGCGCTGCGATGACCCGACGCGCAGTACACAAAGATCGCCTTATCCTTGGGCATCAGCGCGATCTTCTGCGCAAAGCGCTCGTCGTTGATGTTGATCACCGTGGCGTCCGGCAAGTGGCCGCGCGCGACTTCACCCGGCGTTCGCACGTCCAGCACGATGCCGGCCTTCTCCGCCGCGAGTTTCTGGAACGTTTGGGCGTCGACCGTTGCCAACTTTGGTGCTGCTGCTGCCGTGTTTGTGGCCTGCGGCGAGGGAACCTGCGGCGTATTCTCGACGGGTTTGGTACAGGCAGACGTAACGGCAGAGACCGCAAACACAGAACAAATTTGGAAGAAACGCGACACGTGAACTCCTTTGCGCCGCCAGAGAGCGGCAGACGTGTCCGTCAGAGCCAGAGATTTGGCGGAAGGTGCAGGAGCGGCGGGATCTGAGCCGACCGGGGCAGGAGCGTTTCGGTTCTGGCATTGGGGCTTCAATGGCCGACGTCGCTTCAGTGGGTGCGGGCGGCGCAGCTATACACGCTGACCGAATTCCAACGTCACGGCCGCCGGCACCGCGGCGTGCCACCGAAGGCGCACGCTTCACGGTCCCAGTCCGAAATGCGACAGGTCTCACGCGGTTCGGTTTGGTATTCGAAGGGGGTCAGGATGTGTAGACAGGTCGCTGCGAGGGGGGCAGGATGCGATCCGGCGCTGCCGTCCTGCTGCCAGAGGGGTGCCGCGGCTGATGGAGGGGTACTTCTGGCGTTTCACGCACCCTTTTTGGAGGAAGGCCAGCGATGCACAGCCCAATCGTCGATGCCCGCGGGCAGGTTTGTCCCATGCCCCTCATCCTGACCAAGCAAGCGATCAAGGACGCCACCGATGACGCTCCGATCACCGTGCTGGTCGACAACGAAACTTCGTGCAAGAACATCGAGCGCTTCCTGCGCGACAATGGCATGACGGCGCAAACCACGCGCGACGGCAGCAGGTTCTCGATTCGCTTCACACGCGATGTAGGCGAACACACTTCGCCCGGTCCCAGCGCTGAGTGGGCACCGACGGGCGGACAGACGAGCTACGTCGTATCTCTCGCCTCCGACACGGTTGGACGCGGGCCGCCGGAGTTGGGCGCGATCCTGACGAAGGGATTGCTGGAGACCCTCAAGGCGGTCTCGCCTGCCCCGTCGCACTTGGTTCTGTACAGCAGCGGCGTCCTGCTGGCCGTCGACGGTTCCCCGCACGCCGATGCGCTGCGTACCCTTGAACAACGCGGCATTCAGGTGCTGATTTGCGGCACGTGCGTCGACTACTACGGCAAGAAGGCGGAAATCCACGTCGGCAGCATCTCCAACATGCTCACCATTCTGGAAGTTCAAGCCGCGGCCGGCAAGGTGATCGCACCCTGATGACATCGCCCTTCGATCTCCTGACTACCGTCGAATACGGCGGCTGTTCCGCCAAGTTGGCGCCTGGCCTGCTGGCCAACGTACTTCGCCACCTGGAGCGGCCTACGCATCCAAACCTGATGGTCGACATCTCTACGCACGACGACGCCGGCGTCTACCGCTTGGATGCCGAGACCGCGCTGATTCAGACGCTCGACTTCTTTCCGCCGGTCTGCTCGGACGGCCGTACGTTTGGCCGCATCGCCGCTGCCAACGCGCTGAGCGACGTGTTCGCTATGGGCGGCCGAGTGCTGACAGCGATGAACATCGTCGGTTTTCCGGCCAGCCGGATTCCGCTTGAAGTGCTGGGTGAAATCCTCGCTGGCGGTCAAGAGAAGGTGTCCGAGGCGGCCGGCGTCATCGTCGGCGGCCACACCATTGACGACTGGCCGCCTAAGTACGGCCTTTCCGTCACGGGCGTCGTCCATCCCGAGCGCGTCATCACCAACGCTGGCCTGCGACCGGGCATGGCGATGGTCCTGACCAAACCGATCGGCACCGGTACGCTGGTCGCGGGGCGGCGGGTTGGACTGGCGCGAGACAACGACTACAGGCTGGCGCTCGCGGCAATGGAACAGCTCAATCTCTCGGGGGCAGAGATCATGCAGGCGTTTGGCGTGCGCGCCGGGACTGACATCACCGGCTTCGGACTGCTCGGCCACGCGATGCAGATGGCCGACGCGAGCGGCGTCACCTTGCGGATCCGCGCAGCTGACGTTCCGCTCCTCAATGGCGCCTATGATTTGGCCGAGAGCGGTTGCCTGGCCGGCGCGATGTTTCGCAATCTGGACTACGTTGAGCGGAAGACCCACTTTGCGGCGGGACTGGATTACAGCCTGAAAATGCTACTGCTCGACCCGCAGACGTCCGGCGGCCTGTTCTTTGGCGTAGCGCCAGAAAAAGCCCAGCAGGCGGTGCAACGGCTGCGTGACGTTGGATATTCTCACGCCGCCATCGTTGGCGAAGCGGGCGAGCGTAGGGAATCTTCGCTCGAAGTCACGCGCTAAGGAACGCCGTCAACAGCAGGCCCCGCCGACCCCGCAGACGAACGAAGCCGCGGTCGTCTCCCGGTAGCCCTCGCCCTTTGTCTCGCGTGGAGCGCGCACCAACATCCCCTCGCCACAGGGAAACGGGCGAAGCTCCGACTCCGGTACTGCGACGCGCGGCCCCACGAGGTCTACGTGCCGCCGGTACGGGGCCTTGGCGTAGAGGTTGAACGTCTTGCGGCAAACGGCCACTCGCACGCCGCGCGGAAACACGTGACCGTCGTCGTCGCGCACTTCCTTGAACGGCCCGCGGTAGATGACCGCCTGCTTGCCATCGAGGCACGCGCCTTCTTTGCCCTTGTACGCGATGACGGTGACGCTGCGGAACTCGATGCCCTCGACGGTTTGCCAAGGTTCTGGTGTGCGCGCGACGACCTCGATGCCGTAGAGGCCAGCGGCTTCGAAAGCCTGAAGGAAGTGGTCCTCCCGCATCGCACCGGAAACGCAGCCAGCCCAGAGTTCCGGGTCTTGCTGCAGGCGATCGGGCACATCCTCATCGCAGACAATGTCGGAGATGACGGCGCGCCCGCCGGGGCGAAGGACGCGGTGAATCTCTTGAAAGAGCATGACCTTGTCGGCTGGGCGCACGAGATTGAGCACGCAGTCTGAAACCACAACGTCTACCGACGCATCCGCCACAAGCGGCACACGCGTTCGCAAGTCCGCAAAGTGCGCTTCGGCCACGGCGAGGTCTGCCATCGTGCGCACCGGATGTGCGGCGAGGAAGCTGTCAGCAAGCTCCAGGTCAAGGCGCAGGTCCTGAATGCGCGCCTTGCCGAAGCGGACATTGTCCGGCCCGCCGTTGGCCTGGAATTGCACCTGCGCGCCGCGCGCCAGCGCGAGCATCTCGTCGTTCATGTCAACGCCAATGACCCTCCCTTCGCGCCCAACGACTTGGCTCATGATGTAGACCGATTTTCCCGATCCGGAACCCAGGTCGAGGACAGTCTCGCCCGCCGCCACGTGACGTGTGGGATCTCCGCAGCCGTAGTCGCGTTCCAGAACGTCGTTCGGAATGATTTTGAGTAGTTGTTGGTCGTAATCGACAGGACAGCACAAGCCGATGTCGCGTCTGGCACCGTCGCCATAGACGCGAAGGACCGCCGCCTCGACGTTGAGCGTGGATGCACCCATGAGAACCTCCCGAAAATGATGAACGCAGATTCGCAGTCGGGCAGCGCTAGGCGGGACGCGCGGTCGTCAGCACCGCCTTGACGATGAGCAGCGTCCACGGTGCGCCGTGCAGGAACAGGTCAAACCAGTCGATGGGCTTGACCAGCTTGCCTGCGAACAGCATCCCGAGCTTCTCCACGATGTGCGGCGGCGTGAACGGGGCGAGCCCAAGTGTCAGACAAGCGAGAATGACCATTTCCCAAGGCAACGCGGCGATTGTTTCAGTCAGAGCCATTGGACCTCCGAGCCTCGTGGGCTCCTATGATTTCAGTTGTGGATCCGTGCCGCCCGCTGTGTGCGGCAGCGCCGGCTGTGTGGTGGGTGGAAGCTGACCGGTCACAGCCAGTCGCGCAAAACGGCGGTACTGCAGGAAACGCGCGAACTTGCCGCGCCGCACCCACCGATCTTCGGGCGCGCCGAACACTTCTTGCAGGATGTGGCGCGTCGAAATGTCGGGCTGGAAGGCGACCGTGCAATGCGCGCAATAGGTGACGAGCCGCGTGCTCGCGAGCGCACCGCGCTTGGCCATTGCTTTGGGCGTGCGCACCAGACAGCAGGGCAGCGGATGCTTCGACGAATCCGCGTTGGCGACCGTCAGTTCCAGGCGATTGGCGAGCGCGTTGAAATGCTGCTGTTGGCCCTTGTCGATCCGCGCCGAGCACGGGTGATGCACGACGGCTGGCGTTGCAAGCGAGCGTGGACCCCAATCGTGTTCCGCCAGCAGTCCATACAGGGAGGTCACGCGAACGCCGGGAACCGCCAACGCGCCAAATTGCACGGCACAGTTGCCACACGCGGTGATGATTTCCTCGGTGCCCGCGTCACGCAGCTTGCGCCGCGTCAGCGCTCGACCATGTTCGGCCGCGGCAGGCGATGCGAACTTCTCAAGCGGCATGCCACAACAATCGGACCAGAGTTCGACCTCGGGATCGCGCTCGCGTAGCCAGCGATAGGTGCGCATCACCAGTTCTGGGTCTGCCGCGGTCAGCGAACAGCCCGGGTAAAACACGCGTCGCGCGCCGCGTCCGTGGGTGAATGGCCAGGAGACACGCAAGCGGTATTCGAGGTCGGTGAGCCACGCGCCCAACCGCTTGCCGAGTCCAACGCCTGCGGCGCGCACCCGTGCAACAATGCCGGCACGCGCAACGGGGCGCGGGTCAAGGGCAGTGTTTGTCGCAGAACAAGAGGTGGGCATCGGTGGTCCTCGCAGCGCCAGAGCCGCGACGCGCCGAAAGGGTTCTTGGCGAGCAACTTCGAGACTTCCAGCGGCTGCAGAGTCCGATTTGCGCGGAGGGACTGAATCGTTCAGCTCGCGACTGGCTCAAGCGGCGACGGCAATCGGTTGCGCTGGTGTGGCGCGCGTGGCTACGGGAACCTGAGGAGAGTCGAGCATGTCCGTCGTCGCCGCAGCATGGCCAACTTCCGAGTCCGCTGGCGCAGATCCGTCATTTGACCGGGCGCTTGCCCAATACGGGTTGCAGCCGCTGGCGCGTGCGAAGCTGCAAACGCTGCAGGTAAACCTCGGCAAACGCTGCAACATGGCCTGCCAGCACTGCCACGTCGAGGCCGGACCGAAGCGCACTGAAATGATGTCGGAGCAGGTCGCAGCGCGTGTCATCGAGCTGTTGGAACGCAACCCCGGCATCGACACCGTCGACTTCACCGGCGGTGCGCCGGAACTCAATCCCCACTTTCGCTGGCTCGTCTCGGAGTCGCGCAAGCTCGGCAAGCGGGTCATCGATCGCTGTAATCTCACCGTGTTTTTTGAGCCGGGACAGAGCGACACGCCAGCGTTTTTGGCTGCCCACGACGTCGAAGTTGTCGCGAGCCTGCCCTGCTACGGCGCTGCGAACGTGGAAAAGCAGCGCGGCAAGGGGGCGTTTGACAAGAGCATCCAAGCGCTGTTGCTGCTCAACCAACTGGGCTACGGGAAGCCAGAGTCGCGACTCCGGCTGAATCTGGTCTACAACCCGGTCGGGCCGTCCTTGCCGCCGGCGCAGCACACGCTTCAGGCGACCTACAAGGAAGAACTGTCGCGGCTTTTTGGCATCGCGTTCAATGACCTGCTGACCATCACTAACCTGCCAATCAATCGCTTTGCCGGCGTGCTGCGGGCTGCTGGAACCCTGAGCGTCTACCAGCGCCTGCTTGTCGACCGCTTCAATCCGGCCACTGTGCCCGAACTGATGTGCCGATCGATGGTCAGCGTGGGCTGGGATGGCCAGCTGTACGACTGCGACTTCAACCAGATGCTGGAGCTGCCGCTCGGTGCCGGCGCGCGCACGGTGTGGGACGTCGAATCTTTTGCCGAGTTCAACGCAGCGCGTATCGCGACGGGCGGACACTGCTTTGGCTGCACGGCTGGTGCAGGATCCAGTTGCGCAGGCGCCCTGCAATGAGCAAACGGATGTTGCCCACACGGCGAGGCGTGCGTCGCGCCTGTTGGCCGACCGGGGAAACCACATGACCCGCACCGCCCGCGCAGCCATCGTCGTGGTACTCATTCTCGCCATCGGCGCCGCCATCGCGCTGCTCCCCGTCCAGGCCAGTGCGCTCGCGTTGGTCGGGTGGTTACGCGGCGCGGGCTTCATGGGTGCGCTCATCTTTGTCGTTGCCTACGTCGCGGCCGCCGTCCTGCTCCTCCCGGGTTCGATCTTGACCCTCGGAGCCGGCTTCGCCTATGGCCCTGTCATCGGGCTGCTGGTCGTCTCGCCCGCCAGCGTCCTCGCTTCAACGGCCGCTTTCCTGCTCGGTCGCACGCTGGCGCGAGGCTGGGTGGCGCGCCGGATCCACCGCGATCCGCGCTTTGCCGCCGTCGACCGCGCGATCGGCCAGTCGGGGTTTCGCATCGTCCTGTTGCTGCGCCTCTCGCCCATCTTCCCGTACAGCCTGACGAACTACGCACTCGGGCTGACCCGTGTGCGCCTGCGTGACTACGTGTTGGCCTCGTGGATCGGCATGCTGCCCGGCACGTTCCTCTTTGTGTACCTCGGCTCGCTGGTGACGACTGCGAGCCAGGTCGCTCAAGGCGCGGCGATCAGCGCCGGTCCGTGGCGGCAAGCGTTCTACTGGTTTGGCCTCGCTGCGACGGTAGTCGTCGTCGCCGTGGTGACGCGCATCGCCCGCCGCGGACTGCGCGAGGCGCTCGATCAGACCGATAACCGGTAGCGGCGCGGATCAGCGCGGGTTGCCATAAAGCCGCGCTAGCGTCGAGGCTGGGACGCCCATGCGGTACATCGCCGGAAACACGTTGACGAGGAAAGTGTAGTAGACGGGGCGCTGGAGAAAGCGCCGCCCTGAAACCTGCACGCGCGCGGGCAGAGTCACGATGCGACCGACGCGACGAAGGCGCTGGCTGAGTTCGAGATCTTCGAGCAAAGGCTGGTCGGGAAAGCCGCCGACCTGTGCGAATGCTTGGGCTCGCACAAACATCGCCTGATCGCCGTAGGGCAGCGACGTGTAGCGCGAACGCACGTCTGCCAGGTGCAGCGCGGGCGCCCACCAGTAGCCGTCGATGTCGGCGATCGTCCAGGTGCGAAATGCACCTGCCGCCACGCGGGGATCAGCCATGGCGGTGTCAATCCACCGCAGTGCGTCGGCCGGCAGCACGACATCCGCGTGCAGAAACAGCAGCACGTCCCCGGTCGCGCGCGCGGCGGCTGCGTTCATCTGTCTTGCCCTCCCGCGCGGACCGTTCAGGACTTGCACACCGGGACGATCGGCAATCTTGCATGTGTCGTCCGTGCCGCCGCCATCCACAACCAGAATTTCATGCCAGCCGCCGATCGCCGCCAGTTCATCCAGTCGCGCGCCAATGCGTTGTGCCTCGTTGAGGGTTGGAATGATGACACTGACGCGATGACCGCTCATGCTTGTCCCACATCGACACCGCGCGCAGCGAGTTCGAGCAGTGCACGTGCCGTGTGCGGTGCCACCACCTCGCCACGCTGCAACAGGACCTGAAAGCGCTGGAGATCAGGAAGTTCGTCGATGTCGAACCAGACCGGCAGCTGACGCACGCGCATGCCAGCAGACTCCAGGCGCGCGATGGTCCGCTCGCACGTCTCGCGCGCACTCCATGGGATATCTGCCAGCAGGCCCGGCGGACATCGTCGCAGACCGAGCAGGTGAAAGCCGCCATCGTCGCAAGGGCCGATGACAGCGTCGGCGTCGTCCAACAACACGCGCGCTGCGTCCCACAGCCGCTGCGGCAGTCCGGGAATGTCGGCACCCACCGCGAACGCCAACGGTTGCACGGCCAGTGCCTGTCGCAAGATCCGCTCCATGCGCGCACCGAGGTCGCCTTCGCCTTGCAGCCAGACCTCCGTGCCAGGCTCCAGATCGAGGGTGCCGTCGGGTACGGACGTCGTCGCCAGAACGCAGTCCGCGTCGGGTTGCTTGCCCGCAGTCGCCCAAGCGTCGGCAAAAAAGGCGCGTGCAAGCGTGGCCGCTGCTTCGTCGCCCACAGCTGCGGCAAGGCGCGTCTTGGTCTGGCCAGGAATGGCCGGGCGGGCGAAGACGCAGATGCAGGCGCGTTCCATGATTCGTGCTCCTCCCGAATACCGAGCTGCCAATCGAATGGAAGTCAACGGGGCGGCCATAGAAGTGGTCGGGCACCCAATCTGAGGCCGCGGCCCAATCATAGAGCCGAGCCGCACGCATTGGATCCGACGCCTGGCACTTACCGCGCCAACGCCCGCTGCAACGCCACCCGCACCAACAGCTGCGTTGACGGCGACACCGCCGGCCCCGGCGAGGTCTTGCAGAGCACCAGCGTCCGCCGCAGCGAATCGCATTTTCCATGACAGCGCGGGCACTGCGCCAGGTGCGCCTCCATTGCCGCGCACGTTTCCGGCCGGATCTCGCCCTCCATGTGGCGGCTGTAGGTGGCAAGCACGTCGGGGCAACTGTCCGTTTCGCCGGTAAGCTCAGCGGGCACCTGGAGCACCGGCGTCAGCTGTTCGCGGACTGAAATCCGCGCGCGATGCAGCCGGCTCTTGACCGCGTCCACGCGCAAACCGAGTGCATCCGCCACTTCTTGCGCGGACAGCCCTTCCATGTCGCGCAGGATCAGCACTTCCCGGTACATCGGCGCCAGCTCACCGACCGCGTGTTCAATCGCCTCGCCCAGTTCCCGGTCAGCGAGGTTCGTGTCGGGCCGCGGGTTCTCGTCCGCCAGCTGCGTTGCCGCCGCCGACTGCGGATCGTCCAGCGACGCGTCCGCTTGGCGAACCGTACGCCCCCGGCGACGCTGCTTGATGCAGAAGCTCCGGACGATCGTGTACAGCCACGTCGACACCGACGACTCCGCGCGGAAGTTGGGCAGCGTGCGCACAGCGGCGATCAGCGTCTCCTGCGCGACTTCTTCGGCGTCTGCAGCGTTGCGGCACATGCGCGCGGCAAAGCGGGCCACGCGTGGGGCTTCTGCTGCCAGCAGGCGCTCAATTGCGCGGCGATCGCCAGATTGTGCCGCGGCCAGAAGTTGTTTGTCGGTCAGTTCCATCGGTCCTCCGGCGCCCAGCATAGTGCCGTGGGCTTCGCGTGTCACGGTCGCAGCAGTGATGTCGGGGGATGAACCCATCGACCGACTTGCGGCTCAGAACCAGAGCGCGCAGGGTGACGGAGATGTTCCCTCAAGCATCGCCTCCCGCGCAGTTCAAGCGCGGCGACGCAGCGGGAGTTGCGCGCGGAATCAACACAAGAAGGCCTCAAGAAATGGATACGAATAAACAAAATCGGATTGTGATTGTCGGCGGTGTGGCGGGCGGCGCGGCAGCAGCGGCCAAGGCGCGGCGGACCGATGAGCACGCGGACATCGTGATGTTCGAGCGCGGTCCGCACGTGTCGTTTGCCAACTGCGGGCTGCCGTACTACGTGGGTGGCGACATTGCCGAGCGCGCGTCGCTGCTCTTGCAGACCCCGGAGAGCTTCTGGCGGCGTTTCCGCGTGCGCGTGCACGTCCGCCACGAAGTGCTGGCCATCGATCGTGTGGCGCAAACCGTTGACGTGCGCAACCTGGAGACGGGCGAGACGTTCCGGCAGCCGTACGACGCGCTGGTGCTGGCACCTGGCGCGGGTGCTATTGTGCCGCCGCTGCCGGGTTTGCCCGCCAAGAATGCATTCGTGGTCAAGACCGTGCCGGATTCAGACGCCGTGCGACTGTGGCTGGAGGAACAGAAGCCGACGCAAGCAGTTGTTGTTGGCGCGGGCTTTATTGGTTTGGAGACCGCCGAAGCGCTGCACCAGCGCGGTTTGCATGTGACGGTTGTGGAATTGCAGCCCCAAGTGCTGCCCGCGCTGGACGCGGACATGGCTGAGCACGTGGCGCAGCGCCTGCGCGAGCGCGGTGTCGATTTGGTGCTGGGCGACGGCATCGCGGGACTGGAGACGGACGGCGCGCAGGTCGTGACCGGCGTGCAGCTGGCCAGCGGCAAAGTGTTGCCGGCGGGGATCGTCGTGCTGTCGATTGGCGTGCGCCCGGAGCTGAGTCTCGCGCGTATGGCGGGTCTGGACATTGGCGTCGCGGGTGGTATCGCGGTGGACGAGCGCCAGCAGACGTCCGACCCGCACATCTTCGCCGCGGGCGACGCGGTGGAAGTGGTGCAGCGTGTGACCGGCCAAAAAGTGCGGATGCCGCTTGCGGGTCCGGCGAGCAAGCAGGGGCGTGTGGCTGGTGCCAATGCGGCGGGCGGTGACCTGCGCTTTCCCGGCGCGCTGGGTACATCGATTCTGGGCACGATGGGCATTTCCGCGGGGCGTACTGGCCTGACCGAGCGCGACGCCAAGGCGCTGGGCCTGAACGTGCTGGTGACGTACACGCACAACTTCGACCACGCGAGCTACTATCCCGGCGCGCTCATGCTGCACATCAAGCTCGTGACGGACGCCCTGACGGGGCGGCTGCTGGGTGGTCAGGTCGCGGGTGAAAGCGGCGTGGACAAGCGGCTGGACGTGCTGGCGACGGCGCTACAGGCGGGGATGCATGTCGATGAGCTGGAAGAGCTGGACTTGGCCTACGCGCCGCAGTTCTCGTCGGCGCGCGACCCGGTCATCATGGCCGGGCTGGTGGCGGCGAACGCGCTGCGCAATGGGCTGGACGTGATCACATGCCCGACGCTGCGTGAACGGGTCGCTGCCGGCAAGTCGATCCAGCTGCTGGACGTGCGGACGCCGGGTGAGTTCGCGGCGGGTCATCTTGAGGGCGCGCGCAATGTGCCGGTGGATGACTTGCGCGACCGCTTGGCGGAGCTGAACCGGGACATGGAGACAGTCGTCTATTGCAAGGTCGGTTTTCGCGGCTATCTGGCGGCGCGCATCCTGCAGCAAAACGGCTTTGGCGACGTGAAGAACCTGACTGGCGGAATGCTGGTCTGCCCGGTCTGAACCCTTTTGCCCACGGTCGGCTCGGACACTCCGCAATCTTGCAACGCGCTCAAAGGAGGACCAACTCAATGAAACCTATCGAACTTCGCGCAGACAACTTCAAGGCCACCCTCTCCAAGCCGGGCATCGTGCTCGTCGATTGGTGGGCGACCTGGTGCGGTCCATGCCGCGCGTTTGCGCCGATCTTTGAGAAGTCAGCGGCGGCACACCCGGACGTGACGTTCGGCAAGGTCGACACGGACCGCGAACAGGCGCTGGCGGGGCAATTTGGCATCCAGTCCATCCCGACGCTCATGATCTTCCGCGATGGCATCCTGCTGTTTTCGCAGCCGGGCGTGGTGCCGCTGGCGTCGCTCAACGATCTGATCGACCAGGCGCAGAAGCTGGATATGGCGCAAGTGCGGCGTGACATCGAAGCGGACCGCAAAGCCGCGCGTGTTGCGTAGCCCGTTTCCCAACTGAGGGAGCTCTCATGACGATCTTCATTGCCTGTGTCGCCATCCTGAGCGCGGGCTCGGCGCTTCTCTACCAGCGCGCCATCACCCGGCGCCGTGCCACCTGTTTGGCCACCGCCAACCGCTGAATCGCACGCATCACACTCGACCTGTGCACGCCTGAACCCAATCGGCGCTGCTTGGCTCTGACTCCACGTCGGCAACTCTTTGGACCGACGGGGAGGTTGTGATGCCAGTGAATATGGGAAATCTGGACCGCATCGTGCGCTTTGTCGCCGGCGGCGCGCTTGTCGGCTTGGCCGCTACCGGCACGGTCGGTGTTTGGGGCTACGCTGGGTTCATTCTGCTCGGCACGGCGGCGATTTCGCGCTGCCCCCTCTATCTGCCGTTCGGCATTTCGACGTGTGCAAAGCCGAAGTAATCTCGGCTAGGCCTTCCGCGCCAACACCTGAACGACCGCGCTATGACCGTGGTGGCCGGCGCCTTCGGCCACCTCACGTTCGGTTTCCGCGAGAATATCCGGCTTGAGTCCCGCCAGTTCTTTGCGCAGCGCGTCCGCGGTCATCAGCATCTCGACCACCGACGGCCCGCCCGTACCGAACTCCAGCTGGCGCGGCGTGTAGGCCTCCAACAGGAACACACCGCCTGGCGCGAGCCCACTCACGGACGCGCTGTGCACCTGGGCGCGGAGCGGCTGCGGGAGGTGGCACCAGATGGCGATGATCGCATCCCACGCCCCGGGCACGATGGCAAACTGCGCCAGATCGGCGACGACGGTTGTGACTTGCACATGCTCTTGCGCCGCCAGACGCTGCAACTTCTCCATGCCCACGCGCGACAAATCGACCGCCGTCACGACAAATCCCTGCTTGGCGAGGAACACCGCGTTTCGGCCTTCCCCTTCGCCGATGCACAGCACGCGGCCGCCCGCTGGGAGGTCCCCGACGTGTTCGCGCAGGAAGTCGTTCGGCGCGGTGCCGTAGTAGAACGTGTCGATTTCGTAGCGTTGGTCCCAAAAATTCACGAAAGCCTCATGCGTGACGGTCGCTGCCGTCGTGGCGATTCTGCACATCTCGGTAGCAAGTGGCGAGTGCAGTTGTTGTTTTTGCCCAGTTCACTGCAGTTCAGACGTGCAGCGCGGCTGGAGGCGCAGCAGGCCAAAACCCGCGTAGAGGATGTCAAGCGCCGCCCGGAAATTCAGGCAAGCGCCGGGGGTTCCGCGCAGGCGGGCGGTGCGCCACCCTCCAGTGGGGCAGCGCCCTCGCTCGGCGGCTGGCTGCCAGAAGTGCCCAACTGGTTTGCTGGCGTCGTCTTGAATTGGCCCATCTACGACGGACACCAGAGTGCGGTCATCGCTTCATCTAGCGCGAGAGAGAGTGTGCTGGCCCGAGAGATCGAGGCGTTGCGCGAGACCCGTCGCGTGTCCGTGCATCGCGCCTGGTCTGACGTCCAAGCGGCGTTGCAACAAGTGCCGGCCACTCAGAAAGCCCGTGATGCGGCACACTTGAACGCGGCTCAGGCGGACGCGCGCCTACACGCGGGACTGGCCAATGGACTGGAAGTCGTCGACACCGAGACGCGATTGGCCGAGGCAGACATTCTCATTGCGACCGCCGAATTCCAAGCAGCCCGTGCGCGGGCCATCCTTGCCCGTACCGTGGCTGAAGACTGGTATGGCAGCGAGGCAAGTCTGCCGTGACTTCGCGCCACGCAATCGGTCGCCAACATTCGCAGTCAGCTACCGTTGCGTACTCACTCACATGCCGCCGTCCTTGCCCTTGCCCATACCGTCGCCGATTCCCATCCCATCGCCTTTGCCCATACCGTCGCCTTTGCCCATGCCATCTGGCATGCCCAGCGCGTCGCCGGTGACGTCGGTCGTGCTGTCGGTCGTCGCATCCAGAACGGACGCAGCATCGTCCACCTGAGCATCCGCAGCGGTGGTGTCAGCGCTCTGTCCGTCGTCGGCCTCCATCATGCTATCTGCGGTTCCACAGGCCGTTGCCGCGAATGCGAGCGCGATGAGACCCGTCGAGAAAATCAGTCTATTCTTCATGAGAAACCTCCGTTGATGTCAGGTGAACTACTTCTGTACTGCGCGAAATCACGACCGCTTCGGGTGATGCCCCATCGCGATAATCCTCACCATTTTGACGTTGATGACGATGAACCGGATGAACTGCCAAGGCAGAAACGTTCGGAAGAATCGCGTTGTCGCTGTCGGCTTGGTCACCGTCAGCCAGTGCTCGTCGCGCCCCATTGGCTTCGTGCTTTTTGGAATTGTCATGGTTACTCCGGAATGAGCGACCACAGCGGCCGCATGCGTGCTTTGTGCAGAAAGAGATGGTGCAAGAGGATCTTGATCCAATGCCCCGCCAGGCCAATTTCGCCAAACGTGTGGTTCAGGTCGCGGCCGTACTCGGGGTACTTCGCAAAGTCCGGCACGATGGGGAACACCGTGATGGACGCCGCCGTGCCCGTGAACGGATTGGCGCCCGCGGAAGCGACGCACGCCGCGCCCATCTCGGCCATCGACGCCGTCTGGGTGGGGTGTTTGGCTCCGTGAATCATGTCGACAATGCTGCGCGCGACTGCCTTGCCGATAATCGCCGACGGCATCCCCGTGCGCGGCGGCGCGGGCGTGATGTTGGTCCCTTTGGGGCTCTGGCGCGGGACGGAAACCGGATGCGGTGGGGCAAATGCGATGCCCGCAGCGAAGATGTTCGTGAACGCAGTCTGATACGTGCGTGGCCAGTCGGCTGCAAGCCATTCTTCATACGGCTTTGCCGTGTAGTCCGCGTCGACCTTCATGAAGCCGCTCGGCGCGAACAGCCGCGCGGTGATGTCCGCGCCGTTGCGGTCAAACGCCGACAGCGCCGCGCCACGAAACGGCGGCAGCAGCATCGCCATGTCGAACTCCAGCTCTTTTTCATCACCCGCCAGCGTCTCAAAGAACACGCGGCCGGGTTCAATCTTGCTGACGTGCGAGCGCGTCACCCAGTCGATCCCGCGCTCAGCGAACAGCGACTCCGTGAAGATCTTGCTCGGCGTCACGTAGCCACCCTGGCGCAGGTGCAGGCCGCCCATGCCAAAATCGCCGAGTTCATACTCGTTGCTCAGGTACGTGATATCGGCCATCTCGCGCACGCCGCGATGGCGCAGCTCAAACTCCAGGTTGACGATGTACTCAAACGCCGCGCCCTGACACGTACACGTCCCGTGGCCCATACCGACCAGAAACTTCTGCCGCTCGCCCTTGCGCATCCGCTCGACCTTTTCATCCAGCAGCTGCGAGGCGTGCGCCGCGTGATCCGCCGTGCAGACCGACACCGTGTTCTTGTCGGGCCCCAAACCGGGCGTGGCGTCAAAATTCAGCTTGGGCCCGGTCGCGTTGATCAGGTAGTCGTAGGCAACGCGCTCCTGCTGTCCCAATTTCTCCGACGAAGTGTACTCAATCGCCACGCAAGCCTGATGGTCGTTGCCCGTGCCCTCTGGGTGGATCGCGACCGCTTTGGCCTGTCGGTAATCAATGCCCGCGCGCTTGTAGACTGGCGGCAGCGGAAACAGCACCTGATCGGTGCGCAGCAGCCCGACACCGACCCAGATGTTCGAAGGAATCCAGTTGTAGTCGGTCTTGGGCGACACGACGATGACCTCGTGTTCCTTGCCCAGCCACTTGCGCAGGAACGACGCCGCGGTGTGACCGGCGATGCCAGAGCCCAAGACGACGACGCGTGCACCCATGTGGACTCCTCTGGCGGCGCGCAATGTGCGCGAAATTCCCGGCATTTTGTCGGGCACAGCCGTGAGAGTCCCCAGCGCAAAAAAGGGTTCAGCCCGCCGAAAATGAGGTCAATGGGCGGCAACCGTCGCGAGCGCAGTCGGGGTCAAGCGACCGTCCTCCATCTCGTGAAGGTCGTCAAAGATGTCCAGCGTCCGGTGGTCATGCGTCACGACAACGACCGCCGCGTCCTGCTCGCGCGCCACTTTGCGAAAGAGCTCCATCACCGCCCGCCCGCGCACTTTGTCCAGCGCCGCCGTCGGTTCGTCGGCCAGCACGATCTTCGGGTGATTGGCCAGCGCCCGCGCGATTGCGACCCGCTGCTGCTCGCCACCGCTCAGCGTGTCCGGCATCGACGCCGCGCGGTGGCCAACTTCCAACCAGTCCAGCAGCTCCAGCGCGCGCTTCTTCGGGTTCGGCGTTCCGCCAATCTCGCACGCAATCTCGACATTTTGGCGCGCCGTCAGGAACGGGACGAGGTTGGACCGCTGAAAGACAAATCCCAGGTGCGCGCGTCGCAGTTCCTGCACAGAAGCCAGCAGGCGGCCATTCTCGACGACGAGCTGGTCGCCAAACCAGATGCGACCGGCATTGGGCAGCGACACGAGTCCCAACGCCTTGACCAACGTCGACTTGCCCGCGCCGCTGGGTCCCAAGAGTGCGACGACAGACCCGCGAGCGACGCGCAACGACACGTCCTGCAGCGCACGCACCAAAGTATCGCCCTGGCCGTAGTGCTTCTCCAGATGCTCAGCCCGCAGCGCGTCCATCAGCCCTCCAGCGCGCGCGCGGGATCGACCCGAAGCGCGTGAACGATGCCGAGGATGCTCGCCACCGTGCTGATGGTGAGGACGAGCGCAAAGACGCCCATGACGGTGTCTTCAGTCAGGACCACGCGGCGGGGAAAGTGCGGAAATGCCTGCACGCCAATCGCAACCGCAATGCCGTAGCCGACGACGCCGATGGCGAGCGCCTGTTGCAAAACCAGCCCACCCAGACGCCACGGCGACGCGCCCATCAGCTTCAAAACGGCAATGTCGTGCGTCTTGTCGAGCGTCATCATGTAGACGACAGCACCGATCAACAACGACGAAGTCACGACCAGAATGACGGCAAAAAGTGCGAGTTGCTTTCGCGGTTTGTCGACGACGCCGTCCAGCAGCAGCTGTTCTTGCTCCGCCGAAGTGAACACCGACGTGTCCGGCCATTGCGCCAGCGACTCCATCACCGCATCGGCGCGGGCGGGCTCCACGTCAACCAGCACCGCAGCGATTGGTGAACTCGCGAGCGCCGGCGCGCGAAAATCGGGATCGCCGGTCAGCGCTTCCAGCGACGGTTGCGCGCGGCCGAGATCCGTCGCCCGCAGCCGCTCGGTCCGCCGCTCGCGTTCAGCGCGGATCGCATCGCTTGGCGTGTCTTCTGCCAGGAGCTGCGCATCGGCGAGTGTGGCAAAAATCAGGCCATCGCCGCCCGACGCGAGCAGTTGCTTGGTCAGGCCCACGACGCGCAGCTCTTCGCGCGCCACATGCAACGTGTCTCCGATGGCCAGACCGAGCGATGCGTCGGCAATGATCTCGCCGTGTGGCTGAACAATCGGCCGCCCGTGCGTCAGCGCAAGCGCCTCACCGCGGTCCACGGGGAAGTCGAGACCGACGAGCGCAAACCGCAGCGAACGCCCGGCGTGCTCGCGTTGCATGACTTGGTAGGTGAACGCCCGCGCCCGTTTGACCGACGGCATGGCCGCCACGCGGGCGACAATCGACGGGTCGAGGCGCGACATGTCGGCAAAGGGCCCGCGCGTGCCCTGCTGCACGACCCACAGGTTTGTCCGCACGGAGCGTACAAGGATGGTCGCATCGTCGACAAGGCCCAAGTAGATGCCCGCCATCGCGAGCACAACCGCAAATAGCAGGGCAACGCCGAGGCTCGTACCGATGAAACGGCCAAGTCGGTGCCGCACGTCCAAATAGGCGAGGTTCATGGCGTGGCCTGCGACCAGTTGCGGCCTTCGGCGAGATCGGCGCTGCCTGGAGTGTTGGTCAAGACGACGTCGCCGGGCGCGAGGCCCTTGGTGATTTCGACCAGTTCCGCACCGACGACCCCGACAGTCACGGGTACACGCGCGATGTGGCCCTTGCGATCGACGAAGCAGAACGTGCCGCGTGCGTCGCGGTGCAGAAAGGCCAAGGGCAATCGGACGGCTTGCGTCTTGCGCTCCAGCTCAATCCAAACGTCCGCCCGCTGGCCGACGGCGATGCGCTCGGGCGGATTTTGCAGGAGCACGTCGACGCGCAGCTCGTGGGTCTGGCGATCGACCTCGCGGCCGATGCGTTCCACCGTGCCAGTCAGGAACGCGTCGCCTTCTGCGCCCAGCCGCACGCGCACGGTCTGGCCGTCGCGCAGCCACGGCAGCGCGTTCTCGTCGATCCACGCGCGGCTCCACAGCTGGTCCGTGGCGACGACGCGCAGCACCGTTGTACCCACCGTCACCGTGTCGCCAGGGTCGCGCAGGCGACGAATCACGACACCATCAAAGGGTGAAACGAGCGCCGCACGGGTGAGGATACTGCGCCGCGCGTCCGCCGTCCCTGTTGCCACGGCCACCTGACGCGTCGCTTCCGACTGCGTCGCACGCACCCGCGCCACTTCCGCTTGGGCCAGTGCCAGCCGCTGAACGGCGAGGTCCAGATCGCGTTTGGTCGCCGAACCACCGGCAACCAAGGCGCGAAAGCGTTCCTCCTCCACCCGCGCGAAAGTCAGGTCGGCTTCTGCACGTTGGCGATCCGCTGCAATCCGTCCCGTCGCGGCTTGGGCGAGTGCAACACCTGACGATGCCGATTGCGCTTCTGCAGCCAGTTGCTCCGGCGCGAGTTGAGCGACAACTTGACCGAGCGTCACGCGGTCGCCCTCGTCGACGAAGACGTCCGACAGGCGTCCTACCATGTCAAAGCCGAGCTGGACTTCGCGTCGGCTCTCCACCGTGCCGCGCCCAAACGCCTCGCGCACGACGTCGCCGCGGGCAACCGTTTTTGAAACGGCGGGCAACGGACGCGTCATGCGGTAGCGGATGCCAGAGCCAATGACCGCGATCACGACGACGAATTTCAAGACGGTCCAGAGGATGTGGAGAAGGCGTTTGCGGGTCATGAGGTGAGCAACTCGTCGGCTTTTCACTTCGCCGTCGCGTAGTTCAGAGCCAGCGTTGCGCGAGAGGGTTCCGAACTCGGAGTCTGGTCAGACGGGCAAGCCGAAGACGCGCCCGAGCGCGAGGGCCATGCTGAAGAGGCTCTCGCCTGCGACAAGCCCAGACGCGACGGGAACGAGCGCGCTGGCTAAACCCGGATGGGCGCGGCGAATGCCAGTCCCGATGAATGCGCCCACGCACATGGCGAACGTGGTTGACGCGGGGATGACCATCGCCATGCCGAGCCCTGCCGCGGAGGGAACCCATCCACGCAGGCGATTGGGCAGCAAGTGTTCAAGAGCTGCCAGCGTGACACCAATGAGCGCGCCGACGAAACCGGCGCCGCGTGCTGCGTGGGGGATGCCGGAAAGGCCTTCACTCAGCGCGCGCGAAACCGAGGCCCAAACCATGACGGCGGGTGCTGGCAAATCGGGCGTACCCAGGACGGACGCGTCCGGGACCAGCAACAGGAATGCAGGCACGACCGCCAGCGAGCCGATCGCCACGCCGAAGAACTGCGCAAGCACCTGCCGACGCGGGCTTGCGCCAACGAGTTGACCGGCTTTCAGGTCGGTCAGCAGGTCGCCCGCGTGCAATCCGACGCCGCCCGTGACGCTCGCAGCCATCAGGTTCGCTGTCAGGTGAGCCGGAAGCACCGCGCCGTAGAAGAGCTGCGTCACCGGTCCAAGCGCCTTGGTGGGCGAGAGGTCCGTCTCGCCCGTGACGCGCCCGGCGATCACGCCCATCACCAACGCGAGAGGAATCGCCAGCGCGCCCGCCCACAGCGGAATGGCAAAGAGCGCGTACATGAGCGCCACGGCGGTGGGCGCGAGGACCGCGAGACCGATCGCGAACCAGCGCAGCGGAGCTTCTTCGGACGTTTCTGCTGCCAAAGCGTTGAGCCGAGGTCGCAGCGCGGTGAAGAGCGCGAGAATCGCCCGCGCGCCGGAGCGCCATTGCAGCGCGAAGGAGAAAACCCCGGCCGACACAAGCAAGGCAGCACCGGGCCAGACCGTGAACGCGACGATCGACTTGTAGTCCACGGCGGCAACTGTGCCCGTCGCAACCAGCTCGGGTGCGAGCCAGACGTACGTCACAATCGCGCCGAGGAACATCGACCATGCCGTCCGCGGGGCCATCATGGCGCCGCCACCCACAAGCACGAGGCTCGCGTCCAGTCCCAGCGTCCACGAACGCGCGGTGTGGCCGGCAAACGAGAACGGCAACGGCAGCAGGCCGGGCAGTCGCATGGGCAGCGTCCGCACGTCGCGAAAGACAGTGAACAGCGCCGCGACGCCAGCAGCGGCGAACAGGCGGTTGGACTGCTGACCGCCCTGGGACTTCTCGTGCATCGCCCGCAGCGTGGTGGCGGTCGCCATACCCAGCGGAAATGGCAGGTGGTCCACGTCCAGCATCTGCCGCTTGATCGGAATCGCAACCACGACGCCGAGCGCGGCGATGACCGCAAACCAGACCGCGAGCGCGACACCATCTGGCCGATGCCCGGTCAGAATCAAGAGCGCCGGCAACGCCGCCATGTTGCCGCCGCCAGTCATGAACGCGGCGGCCGACGCGACCGAGCTGACGGTCATGTTCTCCAGTAAACCAAGCGGCTTGCGCGTCAGACCGACCGCGTGCAGCGCCCGAAACAGGCCAAAGGCGATGATGGTCGACGTCAACGTGACGCCCAAACTCCAGCCGGTCTTGAGGACGACGTAGACGTTGGAGACGCAGAGAATGGCGCCGATCGCCATGCCGCCCAAGACAGCGCGCGTGGTGAGTTGGCTTGTCTCGATTGGCGCGGCCGGTGAGTCGGTCACGCGGCGATCTCTTTGGAGAGCGCCATCGCCGCGATCGTTCCGTCATTCACGGCCGTCGTCATCTGCCGATAGCGCTTGGAGACTACATCGCCCGCAGCGTACACATCCGGCAGATTCGTGTGCATGTCCTCGTCGGTCTTGATGTAGCCCCAGGCGTCGAGCTCGAACGCATCGCCCAAGCCGTTCAAGTTCGGCTGCATGCCAGCAAACACAAACACGCCATCGACCGCGATTTCACTCTGCGTGCCCGTGCGCAAGTCATCTACAAGCACCGCATCCACGACCTGACCACCGTGAGCAAGGAACGCGCGCGGTTCGTGCTTCAAGAGCACCTCAATCTTGGGCTCTGCGAACAGCCGCTGCTGCGCTTCCTGGTTCGCCGTGAGCTTGACCAGTTGGTGCACCATCGTGATCCTTGCCGCGAACTTGGCGATGAAGAGACTCTCCTCCACCGCCGAATTGCCGCCGCCAACCACAAGCACGTGCTTTCCCTCGTAGTATTTGGCGTCGCACGTCGCGCAGTACGAGATGCCACGGCCCTTGAATTCCGCCTCGCCCTGGACGCCCGTTGGTCGGGGAGACGAGCCAGTCGCGACGATCACCTTCTTGGCGTGAATCGTCTCGATGCCGTCCAACTCCACCGCGTGATGCAGCAAGTCTGCGTGGGTGATTTCCGCGGCGAAACGCGGCTCCACGCCCGCTGCCTTGGCGTGCTCCAGCATGTGGTGGGCCAGCATGTAGCCGGGCTGCGGCTGCGGAAATCCCGGGAAGTTGGAAACCTGATGCGTGATGGCCAAGTTGCCGCCGCCCAAGCCCACATCGACCATGACCGTGTGCAGCTTGGCCCGCGCGGCGTAGATGCCCGCAGTAATGCCAGCGGGTCCCGCGCCGAGGATCAGCACGTCGCATTCCGTCTGCGTCGGCCGCGTGAGGGCGTGAATGGCCTGTGTGCGATTCGCCGGTAGCAGCCGATCCAGTTGGTCGATGAGCTCCGAGTGCCGGATGCCACCACCCAGTCGGCGGCCCACTTCTTTGCCGGCATCAAAGAACAGCACGGTCGGCGAGGACTTCACCGACAGCGCGTCAGAGAGCGCGCGGCTGCCCTGCCGGTAGACCTTCAAGAACAGGACGTCGTCGCCGTAGGACTCTGCCAGTGCGTCGTACTTGGGCGCCAGCGCCTCGCAAGGCGGACACTCCGTAGAGTAGAAGTCCACCGCGACCGGCCCTGGGTGGCCAAGCACTTCGCGGTCAAACTGCGCGGCTTCGATTTCCCGTACGCGATTGGACATGACACGCTCCTCCTGACTTACGAAGCGGCGAGGGCCTCCCGGCCATAAATGGATGTGCCGAGGCTCAACAGCGAGGGCACGGGTCGGCAATCGGCCGCATCGATTCGCCCGCAGGTGTTCTTGGCGACCGAGCCGCAGCCGCCGCCGCACGCGAGCTGGGACGAACATCCAGCACACTGGGCAATGGCGAGGACGTCGCGCTCCTCCCACGCGGCGACGTCCGCTGCATTCAGTTGACGCTCCGGCCAGAATGTCCCCAGCACTTCATCCTGCTTACCGACCGTCGCCGTGCACGAATAAATCTTGCCGGTATAGTCAAAGGCCCACTCGGTCTTGCACGCTGGGCACGAATCAAACAGCGGCGGCGGCAGTTCCCCGTGCTCGAACAGAAAGCGGGAAATGGAGAAGGCGGGCTTGTGAAAGCGCAGGATCTCCGGATCCGCTTCGATTAGCCGCTGGATGTCCTGAAACAGCTCCAGACGCGAATACAGCCGCGACCGCTCCGTTTGGCAGTGGTGCAGTTCGTAGTTGCGGCCGATTTGCGTCTTGAAGTTCGGGTTGTCGGTCCAGCCACGGTCAATCGCAAAGTGCGCGAGTTCGGCAAACGCGGCGACGTTGTCGCGGTCGAGCACGCTACGCAGATTCACCGGCAAACCGGCCGCCAGACACGCGTCGATACCGTCGACAACCCGCGAAAACGTGCCACCGCCGCCTTTGAGCATCCGTCGCGCGTCGTGGATCGGCTGCGGCCCGTCGAGCGTCACCTGCACTTCACGGATGCGACCTTTGCGCAGCGTCTCGACGTAGGACTCCAGCCAATAGCCGTTGGTGACGATCGCCAAGTCGACCCCGCGTGCCGCCGTCTCGCGGACCACCGACTCCACAGTCCGCCGCGTCGAAGGGTTGGGCAACAGCGGTTCTCCGCCAAAGAGCGTCACGTACTTCGCGCGGTCGCCAAACGTGTCGTCCACATAGCGGAAAAATGCGTCGAGCACTGCTGCGCCGTCACCACTGGGCGCGGGTGCGTATTCGTCTTGATAGCAGTACGAACAGCCGAAATTGCAGGCGTAGGACGGCACGTAGAACAGCTGGACTTCGTCTGTGTCCCGCGCGGCGATGAAATCGAGATACGCCTGACGATATCGCCGCGCCTCTTCATCGGCAAAGACGAGGTAGCCTTTGGCGGCGAGGGCATCCGGGTCCGTAATCTCACCCCGGGCGAGGCGCGCGCCGTCGTTGGCAGGGAGGATATCGGCCTGGCCGCTGAGGACGTTGACCAGCAACCAGCGATCGTCGCCGTGGATCTGCGTCAGAATGTTGTGCTTGGAGAGTTGCATGGACGACCCCGGAGAGGCGCGCAGCCGCGCAGGTCGAGGCGAAAATCCCTCAACCTGCGCAGCCGCCGCTGTTTCAGTCGTGGCAGCCCGCGACGACCTTGGACTGTTTCGCGCAACACTGCGCGACCTTGATGTCCGTGGCTGGAGCGCAGCAGGACGCCTGCGCTTTGGGCTGGTTCTTCTTGATCAAAGACTTCATGCACACCTCACTCTGGCGCCACGACGGCGCCTTCTGGCACTAACCGCAACACTTCCTCACCGCGGGCTTGCGCCCAGAGAGCGTGAAGCTCGCTACGTTGGCGCGTCCCTTGCGGTACGGGGCGCTTTCCTCGGTGATCACAACGTCTTGAAGTCCGGCGGCGGCGACAAACGCCAGGTATTCGGAGCGCAGGACCGCGCCCGCCCAGCATTCCGCGACCGCTTCCGGATCGGCGCGGTCTTCGGCCGAAATGGCGTCGACGGCGTAGATGTCGCTGATGGTGAACTGCCCGCCAGCCTTCAGCAGTCGGGCAATTTCAGGCCACGCCCGCCCCTTGTCCGACACGTGGTTGAGCACGCAGTTGCTGGTGATCCAGTCCACGGACGCGTCGGGCAGCGGGATCGCTTCCAGGTCCGCGTACAGGAAGGTCGCGTTGGTCACGCCCAACTTGCGCGCCGTCGTCCGCGCCTTCGCCAGCATCGCTTCGGTCAGGTCAATGCCGTACGCGTGGCCAGTCGGTCCAACTTTCTCAGCGAGTCGGAGAACGTCCGTGCCGCGTCCGCAGCCGAGGTCGACGCAGACCTGACCTGACGTTGGCTCACAGAGATGAGCGGCAGTTCCGCAGGAAAGGCAGCAAGAGGATTCGGCAAGGTCGGTGTAACGGATCTGAATGGCGTCGGTCATGTGGACACCTCCTGACTGCGTGCGAGCCGGGCTAGTGGAATTCGGTTCATCGCGAACCTCTGCCCCTCATCCAGGCTCGGACACAGGGAGGGCCAAGCAACGGCCCGCTGGAGTCAGTCATGAGCTCTCACACACGCACGGCCGGACAACACGCCGTTTCGCTGCTATTTTCCTTCTCGCTGGGGGCCTGCGCCAGCGTCGGCACGGGTGGCTCCAATCCAGCGACGTTAGCTGGCGAGAACGCCAACGGTCCGGCAACAACTGAAGAGCGCGTCGACCTGACGTTCATCCGCGAAGAGGAAAAGCTCGCCCGCGACACGTACGTCGCGTTCGGCGCTCAATGGGACCTGCAGGTCTTCGCGTCCATCCCGCAGTCGGAATCCAGCCACATGACTGCAATCGGCACGCTGCTGGCGGCGTACGGTATTCCTGACCCGATCACGAGTGACGTCGCGGGCCACTTCGTGGATCCAACGCTGCAGGCGCTGGCCAATAATCTCGGCACCGAAGGGAGGGCGTCTATCGATGCTGCATTACAGGTTGGCGTGCTCATTGAGGAATACGACATCGTCGACATCGAAGCCCGGCGCGTGCACACAACCAAGCCGGATATCGTCGCGACCTACGATCGGCTGACGCTGGGGTCTCGAAACCACTTGCGCGCCTTTCACACCCAGCTCGTTGCGCGCAACCTGATTTACGTGCCGCAGTATTTGAGCCAAGCGGCGTATGAAGCGATTGTCAGTTCGGCCCACGAAAGCGGCACGCCGTAACCGAGAACGTAGGACGCGCTACTTGGCTGCTGCGGATTTCTCCGCCCAAAACCAGCCGCGCAAGTCGCCCTCAGCAAAGTCCACCGCGGCATCGGCCGGATAGCTCTGGCTCAGGCGGGCGCCGACTTCTGACGCAAGGTCGGCACGTGGACCGTGACACGCGAGGCAGACCGGCGCGGCACCGATGGCACGCAGATACCCGGTTCCACCGTCAGGCAACAACACCGACGCCGACTTTGCCCCGTTCGCAACCTTGCGCCGCCCTTGGTCACGCACCCACTGGGCCGCCCAGTCAGGCGGCTGATTGGCCGGATTGCGCAGCGCCACCGAGGTTCGCCCCACACGCAGGTTTGCAGTCGTTTGCGCCGCGGTCAGTCGCGGCGCCTCGATCTTGCAGACGTCGATCGCCGCTACGGGACCGCCCCGGGAGATCTCGGCCAAGAGCCTCTCTTTGAGGCGGCCTTGGAGTTGATCGAACGCTGCTGAGACGTCCGCGGGGAGGTCAGCGACTGCCGCGACTGGCACGGTGGGCTCGATCGCCTTGGGTAGTGCCGTCGGCGGGGCCGGGGTCCGTTCGCAGGCGGCCGCCAGAAAGAGGAGAGAAAGGAGAGCGACCTTTGATGGCATTTCAAGACCTGGCGCAGGACTCGGCGCGGCCGTAGGAGCCACTTGAGGAAGAAACGGTTCGGCGCAAAAAGCAGTTCTCGCGAACTGTCATCCGTTCGTCACGGCCTCGCACGACAGGCTTGACGCGGCGCGTCATCGGTCTACGGTGTGGTCAAGCCGGTGCACAACCGGCGGACGGTGCTGAGGCATCCAGATGTGTGCCCGCAGAGTCAGTCGAGCAGAGGCAAAGCGGCCAAACGAAGGCGCGATGCCCAGCCCGGCCCCAATTTCCACGCGCATCTCTCCTCCCAGGCGCCCCCTCCGAGCGGCGCGCTTGCGCCACCGTTGCTCTCCAGAGGCCATGCGCCTTTGCATGTGCCACCACGCGTTCACCTCGCCGGGCATCGCGCCCTCGTTGAGCATCCACGTCTCGTGGGACGGTCGACGCGACTGGATACGCAACGACGCAGCCCTCCACGACCTGCTGCAGTACACGCACGCTTTCGCCCGGCCCTCGCTTTGGGCACGCCGACGCGTGTGCCGGAACGTTTCTCGCGCCTCGTCTGCCCTCTGCAGGCTTGAAGGCGCGTCGCCCAACCGAGTTTTCTTGTCCGCACCGCGTGAACCGCGCTGCTTCGGCGCGTCATGCCCTCCCCTCAGCTCTGCCCTCTCCGCCGGTCGTCACGACCGGAGCGTTCCCTTTTGTTTCAGGAGGTCCCGATGAAATCTGTGTTGTCCGGTCCGTTGTGGCTGATCGCCGCGGTGATCGCGTTCGCGCCGCTCTGGCCCAGCGGCGCTGTCCTCGCGCAAACGCCTTCCACGGCGGTGAAAGTCGCACCGCTCAACCCTATTGCGCACCGCACGCGGCCGCACCTCGACCACACTGCGTACTTCAAAGAGGACATCAAAGAGCCGCAGGCGGTCACCGCCAAATGCCTCACCTGCCATAAGGAAGCGGCAAAGGAGGTGATGAAGACGCCGCACTGGAGCTGGCTGAGCGGCGACGTCGAGCGCGGTGGCAAGACCGTGAGAACCGGCAAGAGCAACCTCATGAACAACTTCTGCATCAGCGTTTCAGGCAACTGGGCGTCGTGCACAAAGTGCCACGCGGGCTATGGGTGGACCGACGCGAACTTCGACTTCAAGAAGGAGCAGAACGTCGACTGTCTGGTCTGTCACGACGGTTCCGGCACGTACACCAAGGACAAAGGCGGCTTGCCGGGCAAAAAGGTCAACCTGGCCGTCGTCGCCCGCAGCGTGCGTGCGCCCTATCGCGAGAACTGCGGCATTTGCCACTTCAACGGCGGCGGCGGTATGGGCGTCAAGCACGGCGACCTGGACGACTCGCTTTTGAACGGCAGCGAGGAAGTCGATGTCCACATGGGCAAGCTCAACTTCCAATGCATCGATTGCCACCAGACGCACAATCACGTGGTGCCCGGCAAGGTCAACGCGACGTACACGAACAAGACGCCGGCGAAGCGGTTTGACTGTGTCGACTGTCACAAGACGACGCCGCACGCGGATGGGCAGTTGAATCAGCACGTCGCGCGCGTGGCGTGCCAGACGTGCCACATCCCGGCTTTCGCACGGAAATACCCGACGAAAATGGATTGGGACTGGTCCAAAGCGGGTGACGCGACGCGCAAGGACAACGCGCACGAGTACCTGAAAATCAAGGGCGAATTCAAGTACGACGAAGACGTCCGCCCCGAATACGCCTGGTACAACGGCCGCATGGACCGCTACATCATGGGCGACAAGCTGACGTCCACGGATCAGGCGATGAACCAGCCGCTGGGCAATCGCAAAGACCAGACGGCGAAGATTTGGCCGTTCAAGGTGCACCGGGCCAAGCAGATCTTTGATCCCGTGAACAAGATTTTGATCCCGCCGATTACCAGCGGCGAGGGCGGCTTCTGGACGAAGTTTGACTGGGCGTTTGCCGCCAAGAAAGGCGCGGAAGTCGCGGGGCTGCCGTACAGCGGCCAATACGACTTCACCCAGACGCACATGTACTGGCCGATTACCCACATGACAGCGCCGAAGAAGGAAGCGCTGACCTGCCTGAATTGTCACGGGAAAGAGGGGCGCTTGGATTGGAAGGCGCTCGGCTACGACCACGACCCGGTTGGAGGAAAAAATAGCCATGCAAAGTAAGCCTTACATCAATCCGTACCTCGCGGGCGCGCTTCTGGGCGTCGTCCTCTTTGGCGCATTCGCGCTCACCCACAGCGGCCTCGGTGCTTCCGGTGCCATCAGCCGCATTCAGGTCGCGGCCACGGCAAGCATCGCGCAATCGCACGTCGATCGCGTCGGCTACTTCGCGTCCGTCGGCGGCGGCGACCGGCACGCGCTCGACCACTCCAGCGTCATGATGCTGCTGGGCACATTTGCGGGTGGCCTGATCTCGGCCTGGCGCAACCGCCGCCTCAAAGTGGAAGTCTGCAAAGGGCCGCAAATCTCCAACACCACGCGCCTTGCCCTCGCGCTTGTCGGCGGCGTGCTCATGGGCTTTGGCGCGCGCTTCGCGCGGGGCTGCACGTCTGGCCAAGCCTTGAGCGGCGGCGCAGTCCTGTCCGCCGGCAGTTGGGTCTTCATGTTCGCGGTCTTTGGCGGCGCTTATCTCGTCGCCTGGTTTGTCCGCAAGCTGTGGAATTAGGAGGTCGCCATGTTCCCACTCGATATCGCTTCATACGGAAAATCCATCAACTACGCGACTTTCTTCGCCATCGGCTTCGGCTTCGGCACCGTTCTGGAGCTCGCCGGCTTCGGCAACGCCCGCAAGCTCGCCGCGCAGTTCTACTTGAAAGACATGACGGTGCTGAAGACCATGTTCACGGGCATCCTCACGGCATGCCTCTTGATCTTCTTCACGTCGTCGATCGGCTACCTCGACTTTTCCAAGATCTTCGTCAACCAAACCTACCTCTGGCCAGGGCTCATCGGTGGCCTCGTCATGGGCGTCGGCTTCGTCATCGGCGGCTATTGCCCCGGCACATCGGTCGTGTCGGCTGCGAGCTTCAAGTTGGACGGCGTCGTCTTTTTCGTCGGCACCATCCTGGGCGCCGGCGTGTTTGGCGAAACCGTCGACAAGTTCAGCGGCTTCTGGAACGCGTCCTACACGGAGCGGCTCCTGCTTTCTGACTGGTTTGGCTGGTCTTTGGGGGCCACAGTCGTCGGCGTGACGGTTCTGGCGCTCGTCTTCTTCTACGGCGCTGAAAAGACCGAGCAGTATTTTCGCACGCCGGATGCGCCGTTCACGTGGAAGATTGGCAACCGCGCTTACGTGGCGAGCGCGGTCGTGGCACTGATGGTCGCCGTCGGCATCTGGATGAACGGTCAGCCGACGCCGGAGCAGAAATGGCAGCACATCGGCGCGCAGTACCAGCCGCTTCTGGACAAGCGCGACGTGTTTGTTCACCCGCTGGAGTACGTCAAGACGTGGAACGATTCCGCGGTGAAGCTGGTCACGCTGGACCTGCGCTCCAAGGCAGAGTTTGACGCGTTTCACCTGGATTCCGCGCAGCGCGTGACGTTTGCGCAATTGGCGGACAAGGACTTCGTCTTCGAGCTCGATCAACTGCCACCGCAAGGGGTGGTCGTTCTGGTCACCAACGACGAAGCCGAAGCGGTTCGCGCCTGGCAGCGTCTGAAAGTGCAGGGCGTGACGAACCTTTACATTTTGGAGCACGGCCTGCGCGATTGGCAACCGCTGTTCTCTCACGTTGCGTCGCTGCATTTCGACCTGAGCAAGCCGCCGGCCAAGGTGCTGGAGCAATTCCCGAAGGACGCTTTCACCACCAAGATCAAGCTGAAGACGTCGCGTCGCGCCGCCGGCCTGTGCAGCTAGCTCGAATGCTGCGGCCGTCGCTTCTGGCGATCGCCGCCCCAACGACACCCAAGAAAGGGGGCTCCGTGAATACCTCAAGAAACATAGGAATCTGGATCGGCGCGGGCGTTGCTTTGCTCTTCGCCTGGCCCGCGTGGGCGGAAGGCGGACGCGTCGACTGTCAGGGCTGCCATGAAAAAGCGGTGCACGCGTCCGCATACGAAGCATCGGCGCACAAGGACTTGGCTTGTACCGCCTGTCACGTTCGCGATGAAGCGGTGCCGCTCGCCGCCGCGAACACCGAAGCGTGCGTCGCCACGTTCAAAGGCACCGACTGCGCGCGCTGCCACGCCAAAGCGGTGAAGGAGCATCAGGGCAGCGTTCACAACGGCAAACGGCTGCCGATCGACTGTGCGCGCTGCCACGCCAATATCCACACAATCCAGCCGCACAAGACCGACAAGCTGGCGATTGTGGAAACGTGCAGCGAGTGTCACACGCACGAGTCGCCGTACTTCGAGTCGGTGCACTATCTGGCGCTGAAGAAAGGACACAAGGACGCGCCGACCTGCACGGATTGTCACTGCTTGCACGCGATTGCCAAGATCGACAACGACGCCAAGGGCCGCGATTTCCACACCAAGGCGTGCCTGAAGTGCCACGACGACACGGAAATGATGGAGCGCAACAAGGTCACGACAATAGCGGGACCGACGTACTTCAACAGCTTCCACGGCAAGAACGTGCAGCTCGGCTATCCGGAGAAGGTCGCGGGTTGCGCCGACTGCCACACCGCACACGAGGTCCGCAAGGCTGACGATCCGAAGGCGAGCGTGAACAAGGCCAACTTGGTCGACACGTGCGGCAAGTGCCACACGAGCGCGGGCGCGTCCTTTGCCCAGTACGCGCCGCACGCGGAAGACGGCGACAAGAAGAAGTACCCCGCGCTCTACTGGACGCGCATCGCGATGCAAGGGCTCCTCATCGGTACGTTCCTGTTCTTCTGGCTGCACTCGCTGCTGTGGGCGCTGCGGTCCTTCGTGGAACGACAGCGCAAGCCGCGCGTGGAAGGTCACGTGGCTGCGGTGGGGACGCAGAAGGTGTATCGCCGCTTCCAAGCCAAACACATCGCGTTACACTTGGTCGTCGTCACGAGCTTCCTCACGCTGGCGCTCACGGGTCTGCCGCTGAAATTCCATGGCACTGGATGGGGGAAGATGCTGATGGACACATTTGGCGGCGCCGTTCGAGCGCGCACCATCCACCACGCCGCAGCGGTTGTGACGTTTGGCTACTTCCTCGTGGCGATCGGCATGAGCATTCGCTTCCTGCTGACCAAGGAGAACGGCAAGCGCCGCATTTTCTCGCGCCTCGTCGGTCCCGATTCGCTCTTCCCCAACCTCCGCGACTGGCGCGACCTCAAGGCCATGTTCCGCTGGTTCTTCTTCGCTGGCCCCAAGCCGACGTTTGAGCGCTGGACCTACTGGGAGAAGTTCGACTTCATGGCCGTCTTCTGGGGCATGTTTGCCATCGGCGGCAGCGGTCTGCTGCTCTGGTTCCCGGTCTTCTTCTCCGGTTTCGTCCCCGGCTGGATGTTCAACATCGCCACAATCGTCCACTCCGACGAGGCGCTCTTGGCCACCGGCTTCATCTTCACTGTGCACTTCTTCAACACGCACTTCCGCCCGGAAAAGTTCCCGATGGATCCGGTGATTTTCAACGGTCGCGTCAGTGAAGAGGAAATGCGGGAGGAACGCGGCGACCAGCTGGCGCGCTACGAGGCTGAGGGGATCACGCCGACGTTCGAAGAGAAAGGCGCGGGCTCGCTTCTGTGGGAAGTCGCCTTCCGGCTGTTTGGCTTCACAGCCGTGGCGATCGGACTTTCGCTGGCGGTCGGCATGGTCTACGCGCTGCTGTTCCAGCCGTAGCCGAGCGCGGTAGGTGCGGCGACGACGCGATCGCCGCACCTGCAAGCGCGCGCGACGTCAGTTCTTCTTCGCCACAAGCAGGAACACGGGGTACTCGCGCGGGCCTGAGGGCTGCTCCTTGGCAATCTGCAGCACCGTGACAACTCGCGGCGCCGTAAATCCAGCGCCCACCGTTAGAGCCAAGAGCCTGGCGGTATCAAAGCCGTGGTGCACGTCCACTTCAATTCCGTGGAATGACCCGTCTTCCTTGACCAAATCCGCGATGCAAAGCCAGCCGCCAGAAGTCAGTTGGTCGTGCCACGTGTGCAGAATCGCCGCCGTGTCGGGTATGTGGTGCAACACCATGGACGAATAAATCAGGTCAAAACGTTCATTTTGCAACGACGCGACGCGCGGATCGGCCAAGCGCGGCGTCATGTTCGTGACGCCTTGCGCGGCTAATTTCTCCTTCACCACTTCCAGCATCCCCGGCGACGCATCTTCGAGCACGATGTGGCCGAGCGAGTCGCTGAGAGGAAACGAGAGCATTCCCGTGCCACAGCCGTAGTCGAGCGCGCGCATGTCCTGGCGCAGTGGGACTGCGGCGCGGATGCCCGCGGCGATGCGGATGGCGCGGTCGATGAAGACGGGGTTGAGGTCCCACTCGCGGGCTTTGGCGTCGAAGTGGGCGGCGCCGAGGTGGACTTTGTGTGCTGCGTCGTGGGTCATGAGTGCCTTTGATGGTGTGGAGCGTGTTGTTCGGAGGCGGTTGGAGCCAGATGGGGTAAGGAAGGTTCGCGCGGATCGGCGGTGACGCCGGGCGCGTGCGCGCAATCCGCGGTGCAGGTCTGGCCGTTATGGAGCGGAAGTGCAAGTCAGGGGTGCGTTTTGTGGCACCGGAATGTCGCGGCGTGCGGGAAGGCGGGGATTGCGCCGCGCGTGGATTTCCACGGGCTCCGGCGCTCCGCGGGTACGCGGTGGTTGGAGCTTGGAGTGTTGATTTTGGAGGTGAGTCGGCTGCTCGGGCACCAGGACGTGCCAACGACGGCCAGACACTACGCGGGCATCGCGGAGGCGCCGTTGGCGAGGGTGATGGACCGGAGTGATGCGGCTGAAACGACTCGCAATAACGTGGTGGCGCTCGGGAGGTCGACCAAGCACCCCAGTTAGCCACGGCACGGTATCCATCGCGCCCGGTGGCACCCACTTGCAAAGCGATACAGCAATCACTTGCGAACGGCGCGGTTGTCATCGCAGACCGCTCTCCGCAAGCGTCACTTCAAGTTCCGCTGCTCCGCCCATTTCGGGTTCGCGGCAGCCGAGACACTGGCGTGGCAACTCACTTTCCGCAGTACGCCGAGTTCTCCGTAGAGTCAACGACGGTGCACTTGCATACATTGCCGTTGATGCAATGCTCCTCCAGCTGCCATGTGCCAAAGTCGCCAGATCCGGGCTTAGGGCAAATGACCTTGTCGTTTCCCCAACACGCGAAGAAATTCCCCTTTGAAGGGTTCGTGCAAGGCGTGCCGACCGGTCCGCCGATGCACGGTGGCGGCAGGTCTGTGTCCGCAGCGACCACGCTGTCCTCCCCGCCGACCACGCCGTCCGTCACCCCAGCAGTTTGACCATCCGGCAAGTCCACCTCGTGGTCGGCGGTATCCGCAAATTGCACGGTATCGCCAATCGCGTCCTGCTGCTCACCCGCGTCGGTGCCGACGAACGCGTCATCGTCGCCTCCGCTGTCCGCGGCATCTGCCGCACCCTGACAATCGCTGGCCGCGGCTTGACAGAATGCGCCGCCCCCCGTCCCGCAACACTTCTCGGACGCGTTGCAAATCAGGTTGTCGCCGCAGCAGGTGCTTCCGGCTGGTTGGCAACGCTCGCCACTTGCTGGACAAGCCAAACAGACGCTGGTCGCATCGCACAATGCTGAACCGCCGCAGCATTTTTGACCGCTGACCGGGCAGCCACCGGCGCAGAGTTGGTCCGGGGTACAGGTCGGCTCGTCCGCCGCGGAGTCGCAGCTCGTGTTGGCCAACAGAATTGCCGCCGAAATCGTGAGCCCAGCGACACAAAACGGCAGAGTCACGCCAGCGGTCCCGACCGCCGCGGCACAGCTCATCGAGACCCACGTGACGCCCAACGTGCCGAAAGCAAGCGCGATGTTGTTGGCAATGTTCTGTCCCGCACCACACTTTTCCGCGGCATACGCGCTGCTTGGCCCCAGCAATTCCCAAAGTTTGGCCAGCGCGCTTGGATTTTGTGCCAGCGCCGCACGAGCAACCCGAACTCCTTTGCGCCAGACAGGATCGCCCATCAAGGCTTGGTCGGAGACGTGTTGCCAATCGATGGCTGCCAAATGGGCCAGTTCGTCAGCCGTGAGGCCAGCTTGAATCTGAGAGGCGAGTGCCTTGAACGAGTCGCTCGGCGTCTTCGACAGCCCTTGGGCCATCACCTCGGAGGGCTTGGCATTGCGCCAGTCGGCGGCCGCGTCTGAACCACCCGCCGTGTGGCCGCAAGCACTGACGAGCATCGTCGCGATAGTCAGCAAACAGGCCGCGACCGACGGCCACCTATTTTGTCGCAAATCCATGATCCCTCGCCCACCAAGTGGCTCTCTCCGGCAGTCGTCCACCGAGTTGCCGACGACCCAGAAACCCCAGAATCAGCAGCCCCTCCATGGAACTTCCCAACTTCACGCCGTTTTCCGGCCATAACCTTAGCCTGCGGGACGTCCCGCGGCTGTCCCGCGGCGCACCGCGTAGGCACTTGATAGTTGCGCCAACACGGGACTTGAACCCCGGACCGCCAAGCGCCCTTGGCGCGCGGCAGCACCGCGGCGTGCGCCGAAGGCGAACGCTCGCGTCGGCAATGGCGTAATCAGCAGGACAGGTCTTTACCCGTCATCGTCGCCTGACTGTTATTCTCGGAGCCAACACGGGGACTTGAACCCCGGACCTGCTGATTACGAATCTCGCGGATTCGATAGAGGCAACCCGCGACCACCCGTCACCAGCTATAGATTGTCCACTATATTCATGGTGTTGGCATGGTGACACGCTAAGCGATAGTTCACCGGGACGACGGGCGTAACAGCCTGTGTCCCTCAAAAACTGTCAACACTTCAATGCGTTCTGGCGCAATCCGGTAGACAATACGGTAGGCACCATGAATGACCTCGCGCACGTCGGCGCGGGCGAACTCAGGCACCTTGCGCCCCATGCGCGGCGCGTGACGCACCGGCTCCGCGGCGGCCACAAGCTCGTCGACCCAGCGGACGGCGGCTACGGCGTCGTCGATCGCGATGAAGTCGGCGATAGCGTCCAAGTCGCGAACGGCCTGCTCGGTCCAAGCAAGTTCCAGCGCTGGAGCGGACTCGCTGCGCTTCACGGGGCCGTCCGCCCAAGACGTTTGCGCACGCCGGCAAGGACCGTGTCGGACCGATGCACACGGCCAGCGTCCGCATCAGCAAGGCCTGCCTCCACAGCGGCAACGAAGCGCGCCTGCTCAGTGAGCGCGTCGTATGCTGCGGGCGACAGCACGATTCCGGCCGCCTTGCCGTTCTGCGTGACGACAACAGGCGTGCCCGTCACCGCGACTTTCCGCAACCATTCTGCCACTTGCGACTTAAACTCGCTGATTGGGACGATGTCGTCGGCAGTGTGGATGACAGACATTGCAACTCCTCGCGGGCTCAAACAGACCCGAATCCAGAGCCAAGTATAGACCTGTCGTGGCGCAGCGCAATCCAGATGTCGGGCAAGTCGTTGCGGAGCGAGTTGCAGCCGCTCGGACCATCGGCACTGAAGGGCGGCGACGGATGCTGTCAGCCCGCGATGGAAAACCACACGTTCCGTCCGTCCTTGACGCGCGTCACGATGCCCTTGACCACAAGCCGCTCCAGCGTGTTGGCCACGGTCTGCTGCTTCCACTTGCGCGCGGACTCTTCCCAGATGTCAGCGACCTGCATCTCGTAGTCGGGGTGACGCGTCAGCAGGTCGACGATGAACGCCTGCGCGGTCGGGCCTTCCACGGCCAACTCCGGCGGCTGGATTTTCGCCGCCGGCGCGCGTTCTTCCGCAGGGTCCAGCACTGGCACCATGCTCGCGGGCTCAGATACTTCAGGCGTCGACACGATGTTTGTGGGCGCGGACCACCACGCCGCGTGACCGTCCTTCGTCCGCTTGATCTTGCCCGCCGCGTGCAAACGCGTGAGGGTGTTGTAGACGTTCGCCTCGGTCCAGCGGCCAGCCGCCTTTTCCATCAAATCGCCGACGCGCCATTCCAGTGTCTGGTCAGCGGCGAGGGTCTGCAGCACGAACTCCGATGCGGTCAGGTTCTTTTTTGGCATCACGCTTCCTTGGGACGGGTCAAACCGCCGGACCACGCTACCACGACTGGCCGGATTGCCGTCAAGCGGTTGAACGCTAAGGGCAAGCTGCTGAACGGCGGCGAGTCGACACGCGGGCGCGCTCGGTCGACGGCGCAAAACACCACGAACTTCTTGGAATAAAAAGGATGGAGTCGACCCCAAATCGCCTCCCCTGCCCGTTTCGGGCCGGTTCCCCGCGCGGACTTGCTGCGCGGCATCAACTACGTGAAGGCCGGCGCGCGACGCCGGTGAAGGACATGGCCATGCGGCTCATCGGCATCTTGAACGAACACGACACCGTCCCCTGCGCGACCTGCAACCACCACTGGGACGTGCGTTACCTGGTGAACGACCTCGGACGCCACCGGCTGCGCGCCGAGGGCTTTGCCTACATCTGGTTTGACGACGGCGCGATCTTGGTCAACTGCTGCCCATCGTGCGACGTGCCAGCCGTGGCGCGGCTGCCGACGCAGGAGTTGCACGTGGCGGCGTAGGCGACACAGGCCGTACGCACCGACCGACGGCAGGTTTGCTGTGCAACGCCCGTGTGGGCGGTGTGCTGCGACCTCGCCGTCTTCTTAGCTACCAAGTTGTTGGGTATCGCGTGGTCACCAAGCCGGGGCCAAGCACACGAGCGCGTACTGCGGACAGCACGTGACGATGACTTTATCAGCGCTGATAACGTGCCAACGCCTGGACGGCGACCGCGGCCGGAGTGCTTCACATACGATTGGTGCGACGACCACACCACTGCGGTCAACCTTTATTCTCATTCGTGTGCGAAGTCGCACCGACGAGGAGGAAAGCGCCATGAAATTACTAGGCATCGCAAGAGTCAGCACCGAAGAACAGGCCGGCGACAACGGTGCCGGGCTCAACCGCCAGCACGATGCGATCCAGCGCGTTGCCGAGGCCAACGACGCAAAGCTCGTCGGGATCGTCAACATCGTCGACGTCTCCGGTAGCGACGTCGGTACGTCCAAGGAATGGCTGACGCAGGTCCTGCCCATCATCGCCGATCCCGACGTCCACATCGCCATCGACGCGCTCGACAGGCTCATCCGCGCGTCCAACTTCGCCGCGTTCGGCGTCCTGGCCGCCTGCCAGCACACCGGCACGCGCATCTACACGCCCGCAGGCACGCACGATCTCGCCCGGCCCGACGGCGTGCTGGTCAGCGGCCTGCTCGCGCTGATTGGCGGCAAGGAGAAGGCGGAAATCGTCCGCCGTTCGCAGGCTGGCAAGGAGGCGAAAAGACAGCGCGGACAATGGGTTCAGAGCGTTGACTTCCTGCCCCGCGGGATCGCCTACGACCGCAAGACGCAGACCTGGAGCTACACGGCGGCGTCCGACGGCGTCCGCGAGATGTTCAGGCTGGCGGCGGAGGGTGCGACGCAGGCCGAGATTGGCCGCCGGACGGGTGTTCCGAGCCAGACCATCCGCGCCCTGCTGCAGAATCCGATCTACGACGGCCGCCTGGTGTTCGCTTCGCGGTCGAGCGGACGGATCGCCAACTCCAAGCACCAGAAGAAGCTCCCGCGTTCGGCTGAACAGGTCATCGACGTTCGCGTGTACAGCGAGGCGGATCAGCTTGTGCCGCATGAGCTCTGGCGTAGCGTCCACGAGCGACTCCGGGCTGCCGAGACAGCGCACCGGCGAACACGGGAAGCGACTGCGCCATCGTCGTGGGCGTCATCGTTCCTCTTTAGCTGGCACGAGTCCGACGTGGACGGTGCCGCTCCGCGCCGCCACATCATCTACGGCTGCGGCACCGGTCCGCGCAACGCGCCCAGGTACATGTGCCGCTGCAAACATGGCGACGCGTCGGATGAACTGCGCCGATGCGGGCTGGTGGGCTTCCGCTGCGATGTCGTGAATCCATGCCTCGACCGCTACCTGACCGACTTGACCCACAGCGACTGGCTGGTGGCAGCGGCGTTCGAGGCGGTCAAACAGGCCAAGGCGCCGGACACCGCCGCGCGGGGCGATCGGACGGCGAAAGCGCTGGCTGCCCTTGATCGGCGCGAGAAGAGGCTGCTGGACCTGTACGAGCACGAGGGCATCGACCTTCACGAGCACACCGCGCGTCGGGAAGTCATCAAGGCGGAACGTGCCCTGCTGCAGCAGGCGCTGGCCAACGCGATCGCGGTGCCGGTTGTGCCGAGCGAGCGTGCGATTCGCGCCCAAGCACAAACCTGGCATTGGAACGCGGACTGGCCACCGGAGCAAAAGCGCAAGTGGCTGGCGAAGTACGTGGAGGCGATCTACATCGCGAACCACGCGGTCGTGCAAGCGAGATTTCGCGTGTATGGCGACGACGGAAGTGTCGTGACTTGCACGCTGGATCGGCCGGCGCGCTGGGAACAGCTTCTTGGCCACGCACCGACCGGCATCAAACGCACCGCCGGAGCTCTTGGCGCCGTTCTGACTTCGACGGCGGCCACGAGCTTGGGCGTCAGCGGCGACATGCTCAGGTGGCACCTGTCCCGCGGCGTCGTGACGTTTGCCGGCGCCGTGAGCGGCAACAAGCGCTTGTGGACGCCGCAAGATATTGACCGGGCACGCCAGGAACTGACCGCGCACCGGGATCCCCACGGCCACCGCCGCTGGCCGGCAGACAACCAGCCCAAACCCGCATAACGTCAAGCGGTCACGACGCCGGACGCAGATCGCTGGGATCCGCGCCGAAGCTGTAGTAGAAAGCGATGCCATGAAGATTCTCGCGCTCATCAGCGAAGTCGAAGTCATCGCAGTCGGAACGGCCATACGCGAACTCGCGCGGTTGAAGCGCGTGTACGGCCCCGGTCGGTGGCGCAAGTGCAAGGCCATCGCGCGCGTCGTTATGGCCGATGGCGCGACCGCTGTCGCTGAGATACACTGGTACGAGGCGCACGGCATCGGCGCCCGCGAGCACAAAATCAAACGCCTGTTGGACGACGCACCATGAAAGACACAGCAGAAAAACCCATGTTTGTCGTGTGCTTGTCCAACCGCGGCCACGCCGTGTCGCTCGTGACCAGGCGTTTGTATCGCCGTCTCGAAGATCCGGTTGCAGCCAGCCACGCGATGATGCGGGTCGTGGATGAGTCGGGCGAGGACTACCTGTTTCCGGCTAAGCTTTTTGCCGAGATCGCGCTGCCGAAGCCGCTTGCTTCACGGTTGGCGCGAGCGGCTTGACCGCGATTTCCAGTCTTGCGCGGCCCCCAACGCGGCGCTACCTCACAAAATGCACCCGAATCGCCATCGACCACGCCCGCGTCGCCTGCCCGCGCCCGTCCTTGGCCGGCTGAAACATCGTGTGCATCAGGCACTTCTGCGCCGCCACACCAAAGCCTTGCCCCGGATCGCTCAGGATCTTCACCGTTTCCACGCTGCCGTCCGCCTGCACCAGCGCGCGAAACGTCACGGTCTGCTGGTCGATTTCCGCGTCGCCCGCCTCGTCCGGCCAGGCGCAGTGAAAGTCGTCGGCCGCCAGTGACGCCGGCTTCGACCTGTCCGGCTCGGGCTTGACCGGCTCCGGCGGCGGCTCGACCTTCGCCAGCGGTACCGGCACCTGCAAGTCACCCGGACGCTCGCCCGTTCCCTCCGCGCCGCTCGCCCCGCCCGCCGACGCGTTGCCGTGCCCCGAGACCACAGTCGGCACGTTCGCCCCGCCCGCAGGCCCGGTTCGCGTAAGCACTTTCGCGACCTTCGCCACCGGCGCGCGTGGACGTTCCGGCGGTTGGCTCGGTTGCGGGAGCGGCACAGGCTCCGGCGGCGGCTCGACCTTCGCCAGCGGTGGTGGCGTCGGCCGCGGCTGCATCGTCACCTGGATGGGAGGGCGCGGTGGCCTGCGCACCTTCGGCATCGGCCGGTCGAAGTACACGCCCAGAGCCAGATGCGCCAGCAGCGCGATGACGGCCGCCAACGCGATCCGCGGCCAGATCGGCTTTTCCGCGTGCGGCATCACCACATCGACGATGCGCGGCTGGGTCACGGCTTCTGCTCCAACGGCTCGGCGGCAAAGGCGATCTTCTGCGCGCCAGCCTGCCGCAGCAGGTCCATCACCTTCAGCACCCGGCGATGCGGCGTGCCACCATCGGCCGCAATCAGCACGGACAGGTCGCGGTGCTCGGCGATCTGCGCGCGGGTCTGCTCCAGAAGTGCATCATCCTCGGGCAGTTGTGTCCCGTTGACCTGCAGCGGCCCGTCCTTGGGCATCACCACGCTCAGCACGACCTGCACCTCGCCAGCCGTCGCAGCTTGCGGCAAATCCAGCTCCACGCCTTCATTGGCCGTCATCTGCGCCGTCACGAACACGATGACCAGCAGCACCAGCAGGATGTCCACCATCGGCGTGACGTTGATGCCGGCAATGGCGCCATTTTCCTGAGTTGAACCAGCCATTTAGGGTTGCTTCTCCGCCGTCAGGTACGCCAGCACGAGGTTCGACAGCGCGTCCGCCCCCTGCAGCAGGCCGGTAATCTGCCGCTGGATCGCGTTGTGCATGGCCACCGCCGGCAGCGCCACGGCAATGCCGACCGCCGTGGTCACCAGCGCTTCCGCAATGCTGGCCATGACTTCCGCCGATGCCGCCGCGCCCGAGTGCCCAGCGTGGCCCAGGTGCTCGAACGCCGCGATGACGCCAACCACAGTGCCAAACAGCCCGATGAACGGCGCGTTGTTGCCCAGCGTCGCCAGGAACGTCAGCCCGCGCTCCAGCCTCGCCCGCTCCAGCGCCACCGCGCTCTGCATCGCCCGATCCGCCGCCGTCGGCCCCAGATGCGCCAACCGCAGCCCCGCGCGCGCGATCGCGGCCGCCACCGCAGGCGCCTGCATCTGCGCGAGCGCCTGCGCGACGCCGCCCGCTGCGAGGTCCTTGTCCAACTGTTCCGAGAGCTTGCGCAGATCGGCCTTGGCGCGCCACAGCGTCCACAGCCGCTCGAAGCCCACGGCAAAGCCGAGAATCGACAACACCGCGAGAAACCACAGGATCCACGACACGCCGGTTTGCAGCAGCGCGACTTTGACGACTTCAACGGGCGACATTTTTCCTCACTTCGGCGACGGGTAGTTGCGCTGCACGAAGCACAGGCCGTCCGAGTTCAGGTGGCCCTGCGTGCTCGTGTTGTAGTTGGTGTAATCGGCAAAATCGCGAAGGGTTGTCGTAGGATCGCCCTTGGCCGACACCGGGATGTTCTGGGTGTCGAACGACATCGGCGCCTGGTTCGGCGGCGTGTAGGCATCCACGCACCAACGCCACGGCATCGGTGTCTTGTTCTTGTCCACGAACGGCTGGAACGGCTGGCCGACGAAATCCGCCGCGGTCACCGTCATCACGCCATTGACGTCGTGCGCGACCGCCGCCATCGGGTCAAAGTGCATCGGCGAATCATGGATAAAGCTCTCCCAGAACGAGTGGTCGGTGTGGAAAGTCACCTGCGCAATCGCCGAAGCCGTCGCCAGCACCGACACGCCACGCGGGTGCTCCTCGCCGTCGAAGTGGGTGTCGCCGAGGTCCGGGTTCTGGCAGTTCAGGTACTGGGTCGGGATCGCCAAACCTAGCGCAAAGTGGACGGTTTTGGGTAGGACCGAGAAGTCGTACTTGGTGTCCGTCGTCTTACAGTTCGCCGCCTTCCACGTCGCGTCGCCCTCAATCCAGGTCGTGTAGCCGTGCGCGGTCATCGTGGCGTACACGGCCAGATCCGCGGCGTCGAGGTTGACGTTGAACGCACTCGCCGTCGCCGGCACCGAGGCGAAGCTGAACGCGTATTTCGATTGCGGATCAAAGGCTTTACCGCTGTCCATCTTGCCAATCGCCGCCACGGCAACCGCCTGCTCGTCGGAACCGCCTTTGCCCTGCAGCGGCCCGCCCTTGTGCAGGTCCACCGCCCACGGCCCGTCGACGTGCGCGACCACGCCGTCTGTCTTGGACTCGTCCGTCGGCATTTTGTCCGGGTTGTCGCTCAGTTGCAGGTGGTCGAACGTCACGATGAAGCGCGTGAAGTGGATGTCCCAGCCGTCGACGAACGCAGGATCGCTGGCCGTCGTGGGCGGAAACGCGTAGCCGCCGAGCGCGAGCACTTCGCCGGACGTCGTGAACAGGAAGCCGCCTGCGCCGGGATCGGTCGGCGGCGTGAAGGTTTTGAGCGTGCCGACAGCGATGTCGCCAGAAACCGCGTCGGTCGCGGCTGTGTCGGCGGTTGCGTCCTCGCCGGAAGCGGTGTCGGTCGCGGTCGAAGTCGTGCCACAGGCGGTCAGCGCCGCCAAAATGATGAGCCAAAAACGGGACATGGAAGCCTCCAAAAATGCTGGTCAGTTGCCAGCGGGTTGCCAGGAAAAAGTCCACACGCCCTCGCGTGCCCGGACGTCGTTGAACAGGTGGATGCCGGCGGTCGTGTTGTTGTCGTCGGCGATTTTGTAGAGATTTGATGCGCCTTGCGGCGGCGGCAGCTGGTGAAAGTCGATGTTTTGCAGCCACTTCCGCGGATCGACCCGCACCAGCAGCTTGCCGCCTGCGGCCAGGTCGAAGTCCACCGCGATGGGCGAGACGATGCGCAGCTTGCACGGCGGATTCATGCCCGGCTGCGCGGGATCGGACGGCGGCACCAGGCGGTTCTTGCCGATGTGGATCTGCGCAACAAACGGATAAGCTTGGCCTTCCTGGCTCGCAGTTCCAGCCAGATCGACAACCAGCGTCTCGTCGTCCAGCGCGTTCACGTCGCCGCCGTTCAGCCAGACTTCGGCCGTCACCGCTTGGCCCGAAGTCGCACGCGCGGTGCGCCACTGCGGCGTCGGCGAGAGCGCGTCAATGTCGGCGCCATCGGTCATCTCGGCGTCGTAAATGCCTTGCATCACACAAGCTTGCGCTTGGGCCCCGGAGAGCGGCTGCGAGCGGTTCAGGTATACGCCGCCGACGTGCACCGTGGCCTTGGTCAGCGTCACCTCGTCGGCGAAGTCGGTCGCGAAGGGCTGGCCGGCGGCAAAGTCCACCGGACCGGCTATGCCAAGCGGAAAGTCGAAGCGATCGCCACCGGTCGTGTTGGCGCACGCGGCAAGAATCACTGCAAACATCCATGGTTTCATGGCTCACCTCCCATCCGGAACCGCAGTTCCAGCATGAACGTCCGCGGTGCGCCGGCAGCAAAGTGACGCGACGGCACCAGCGTGGGCTCGGCCTGGCTGTGAAAGTCGGACGCGTAGTTGTACTCGCCGAGCCGGTACTGCGAATTGAACAGATTCTGAGCTGATCCAGTGAGTTGCCAGCCGCGCCAAGCCACGCCGATCCGCATGTCCGCGGTGAACACCGTGTCGCCGACTTCGCCCTGGGGCAGCGGCCGCGGCGCGATGTAGGACAGCCCGAGCGCGCCGGACGTCTCGATAGCGTCGCCGAACAGCGCGTTCCTGAAGGCGAAAAGCCCTGCACTCTCGCTGCGCACCACCACCGGCGGGATGTACGGAATGAGCAGGCCGGTCGCGTCAAAGGTCGCGCGCACCCAGGTCGCGTTGATGGCCTGGTCGAAATACTTGCCGGTCAGCCGGACGTCGGCCAGGAGACCGCGCCGGGTTGAACCGCCACCGAGCACGTTGCTGCCGGTCGTCTCGCTGAACACCAGGTCCTTGTCGATGGTTGTCTGAAAAGCCGACACGCGCGCCGACAGCTTCCACGCCTCCCACTCGCGCACGAAACGCACGCCCGCATCGAGCGACTGCGCACGAGCGAACGGCGTCGCCACGTCCTGGCTGACGTACTGCGGGTCAATGGAACGCACGCCCTGACCGTACGCCAACGACGCCGTCGTCCCCGCAAACGGCCCGAGAATCAGCGACGCGCGCGGCAGAAAGGCCATCGCCGAGGTCGTGGAACGCTGCGTCGGCTCACGGTAATTGCCAAACGCCTCCTGGCTCAGGCAGCTCGCGTCGCCCGGCGGATTGGTCTTGGACGGGTGCGACACGCTCTGCACCGCGCAGTTGTTCAGCACGTCAAAGGTGAAGGCATCGGCCCGGGCACCGCCGCGGATCGCCAGCCATTTCATCGGCTTCAGGTCCAGATCGCCGTACAGGCCGATGTCGCCCAGGGTCGAGCTCAGGTCCGTGTCCAGGTGGTACGGCGCCTGGGTCGCGGCCTCGATGCGATACGACGTGCCACTTGCATGGTCGGCGCGGGCAAAATAGCCAAGCTCGATGCCTTGTTCGCGCTCCAGCCACTTCCAGCGGAAGCGGCCCATGCCCGAGAGGCCGGTCGTGATGACATCCGTGTTGCGGTCGATGAGGTCGCCGCGCTGCACATGGAGGTTTTGGGTCGGCTCCTGTGCGTCGAGCAGGAATCCCGTGAAATTTTCCAATGTTCGCATCGTGCGCCAGGTGAACCACAGCGTATTGCGCGCGCCGAACGCGGCTTCGTGGGTCTCGTGCGACGCCCACAGGCCGATGCGCTGGACGTCGCCGCCCTGGTGCGTGTCGTAAGTGTCGTAAAAGCCTTTGCGTCCAGCGAGATAGTCGTCCTCGCGGATGACGCCGGCGCTGTGGTAGCGGTCTGTATAGAGCGACGCGCCGAGCCGCCACAGGCCGGCCTTGCCCGAATTGCCGGCGATTTGCGCCATGGCCGAGGCCCGCTGCGCGCTGCGGTTCTGGCCAAAGCCCGCAGTGTCGTAGAGCTCGGCGCCTGCAAAATTGCCTGCGCTGCGGCCTTCCGGGCGCCAGAGCACGAGCGCGCGCGTGGTGTCAAAACTGCCGCGGCCGACTTGCGCCGCCAGGCCTTCTTTGCCCAAACCAAGCTCGTATTCCGCGCTGCCGGCCACCGCGTAGTTGCCCTGCGCCGGGTCGAACGGGCCTTCGACGACGCGCACGGACTGCACAAGCTCGGGAATGACGAAGTGCAGATCCGCGTAGCCGTTGCCGTGCAAGTTCCCCGATTCATTGACCGGCACGCCACCCACGGAAAACGCGATGTCCTGGCCTTCACGCGCATCAAAACCGCGCAGGAACACCTGCTCCGCGTGGCCTTCGCCGCCTTCGTTGGTCAGCATCACGCCCGGCGCGAGCTTGAGCAGCTCCGTGGCGTTCTGGCGCGGCACCTCGTGCAGCTTGCCGACGTCGATGTCGAAGTCCGCATTGCCACGGCTCTTTGCCTTGGCGACGCCGCGCACGGTCAGGTCCATCACCTTGTCGCCCGTCTCCGTCGGCGGCTCGGGGAGCGCGCTCGGCGTCAGATCGGCAGGCAGAGGCTGGGCGTGCAACGGCGAGGCCGCCACGACGATGGCAAGCGCCGCGATCCCGAGGACGGATCGGCGCAAAAACTTTGAATTCACGGCAAAAGTCCCGCGGTGCGAAAACGACTTCACAGGCGACGGTCGAGGACGACGGTCGCGAGGAGCCAGCAGCGTCACGGACGCTGGCGGCTGGTTTTACGCGGGAGGGGAAGTCTTGGGGGCAGAACGCCAGATGGCCTGCGAACGGACGAACGACCCCGAAACAGGCGGCGCGGTCGCGCGATTCGCCACAAGGAACGGCCGCGGCAGGACGATGACCGGCGGCTGGGGCAACGTCGGCGCACGCTGCAACTGGGCGACCGGGCAGTGTTCGTGGTGTTCGTCTTCCTCGCCCGCGTGCCAGCCGGCCTGCTGCTCATCGCTGGGGACATCGCTATGGGCACCGTGGACAAACTCGCCGTGGACCGCACAGTACGTGTGCTGCACGAGCGCCATGTGCGCCACGGTCGTCGCTTGCAGCACGAGGCAGACCAATGCGCTCAGCATCGCAGCGGCGCGGTGACGGAGGAGCAGCGGCTGGTGCGGACGGTGGGTCATGGGACGGGCAGTGTCGGCATGGTGCAAAGCGGATGTCAAGTGGGTTTGGCGAAAGGTGTCCGTTCCGTTGCACACAAACTGCAGACTTGAACGAGGGTTGGACCGAGTACGCTGGCGAGTGCGGACGCATGGGCGCCTACAGCAACGCCGCCCGCAACCGCGCCGACGCTTCCGCCATCGCGCGCAGCTTGCCCTCAGCCCCTTGCGCAGACGCCACCGGGTTGTCGGCAAAAGTCGCAAACCCGCAATCGGGCACCAGCCAGACCCGCTCCGCGCCAAACAAGTCCGCGGCCCGCTTCCCGCGCGTGACGATTTCTTCGACCGTCTCCACTCGCGCGTGCTTCTGGTTCACGACCCCCACGCCGATGCGCCGGTCCGCGGGCAGCCGGCGCAGGATCTCCAGCTCGCCCGCGCGCGGCGTGCAGGCTTCCAGCAAATACGCGCCCACGTTCACAGCCGCCAGCGTCTCGATGAGCGGCGTGTAATCGTGCCTCCCGCGTTTACCGCAAACTGAACGTCAACCGAGCCAACGCCAGCCACGTCGTCGTGTTCCCCGGCGTTTGCAGCGGCGCGGTGTCGAACGCGTAGCCATAACCCGCCACCGACAGCGCCAGCCGCGGCTTCAACCACCAGCGAACAGCTGCCGAGGTCGACCACGCCCCGCCGCTGGTCACGTCGACCGCGCCGGTGCCCAGCTTCAGCCGCTCCAAGCGCGTTGCCACCTCGATTGCGCCAAAGCCGCTGATAGCGTTCGTGGCCGGCCACGCGTCGCCGGACCTGTGCTCGCCCGTAACCGTCCACGCCACCTCGCCCGCCACACCCCACGCCGTGATGCTCGGCTGCGCCACGCGCGGCGTGTTCGGATTGCCGTCCGTGTCCAACGTCCGCTCCTCGGTCGCCGCGCCGCCCTCGACCGTCGCTTGCACGGGACCGGCCTGCAGGAGCAGATGCCCCTCCACCACCGTTCGCGCTGCAGACACGATGGGCGCGCGCCAGAACACGAAGCCCGCGGGGGTCTTGCCGGTCACGGACGCCCGGTCATCGACCTTGGGGTCCCACAGCGCGCCGCAACCCAGGCGCAGGCCATACGTCTCGCGCGGATCGGCACCGGCGTGCGCACGGCCAAGCGCGAGGTCGATCCGTCCGGAAAGCGCGATGCTGGCGTTGTCGTTGCCGGTGGAACTGTCAAAGCCGTTGCTGATGCGCAGCCACGCTTCAAGCGGCCAGCTCTCGGGGAACCAATGGCCTTCCACTCCGAGGTCGCGTCCGGGCCACAGCGCCTGCACGACCATCGAGCGTTCCGGCACAGGCAGCCGTTCTTCAAACTGGTCGCGACCGGAAATGAAGAGCGGCGACTTGAAGTATCCGACCGACACACCGACATCGTGCCGTGGCGCCACGCGAATGCCTGTATCGCTCAGGCCAATGCCTTCACCGGCATAGCCGAGCGTCGCGATCGCCTGCACGCTGTCGGTCATGGACACCGCCGCGCCCAGCTGGACATGCGGCAGCGCGAATCCACCGTACCCTTCCTGATCGCGCGGGATTTGCCGGTAGTCGGCATCGAGAACCAGAATCGGTGCGACCGGAATGTCCGCCCGCGCCGCCTGCGCGACGCCCACGCTCCCGAACGCCAGCAGCAGGACTGCGCCCCGCATCAGTTCACCGGAAAGATTTGCAGGAAGTTCGTCTTGCCGTTGGGGTCGTGATCGGAGACGAAGAGGCGCTTGTTGGCGGCGTCGTAGGCCACGCCGTGCGGTTCCTGTAGCCCAGTTGCGGCGACCGCGCTCGTGCCGTCCGGCTGGAGCGCGATGACGGTGCCCGCGTGGCTGCCAACAAACAGCGAGCCGTTTGGTCCCGGAACCATCAGATCCGGGCTCGTCACGTCGGCCACGTGCTCCAAGGTCGCACAGTCCGGCGGCGTGCAGCGCCAGACCTTCTCCGTTTTCTGGTCCGAGATGTAGAGCTTGCCGCCCAGAATCGCCACACCGACCGGCTTGACCAATCCGTTCGTCGCGACTTGCACCTCAGTGCCGACCAGATCGAGCGTCGCGACCGAGCCCGTCTGCGCGCCCGTGCCGTTCTTGGTGAAAAATGTGTCGTAGATAACGCCCGCGTCGTCCACCGTCACGCCGATGCGCCGCCGCATCGTGTCCAGCGCGGGCACGATGCCCGTCGTACCGTTCGGTTTGACGAACAGGATCGCGCCGTCCATGCCCATGCCAAAGCGCGGCGCGACAAGCGTGCCGTCCTTCAGGCGCGCGAGGCCGCCCAAGCCGGCGCCGGACGCGGGTGCGGTGGGGAGCGCAATCGGCGTACCGAAGCCGCCCTTATCGGTCCAGGTCAGAATTCGGTTGTTGTTGTCGTCGGCGATGAAAAGCGTCTGGATGTCGTCCGCCCAGACCAGCCCGTTCGGGTCGCCGTCAATGGGAATCGCCTTGGGGCCGTGTTCGACGTTGGCGCTCGTGGTGTCTACGCCAGCGGCGTCGGCCGTGACGTCCTCGGCTAGGTCAGCAAACGCGCCGTCGTTTGCATCGACAGCCGAGTCGTTTTGAGAGGTTGACGCGCCGCAGCCGCAAAGCGACAGGAAGGCGAGGATGCAAGCGTAGCGGAAAAGGTTCATGGTATCCCGTGCGAGGTCGTCGCCTCGGTGACGCATGCTATCGATGGTAGACATGATGTCAACGATGAGCGACTCTGCGCGGGAGGTGCGCGTGAAGGAACCGGCAAAAGACAAAGAACCGCTGCAAAATCGAGTCGGGCTGCGACGAACGCGCAAGGGCTGGACGCAGCAGGAGCTGGCGGATCTCGCCGGCTTGTCGCGGCAGAGCATCGTGGCGATTGAAGCGGGCAAAATGGCGCCATCCACGGCGATCGCACTGCGGTTGGCTCACGCGCTGGCCTGCTCGGTGGAGCAGCTTTTCTGGGTGAACGACGACGTGCGGGTGTTGGCGCGCAAGATCGCCGCACCCCATTCCCACCCGAGCGAACGCTTGGCGCTGGGGCACATCGGCGGGAAGTGGGTCGCGCACGCGCTGCCGTCGGACCGAACTGCGTCGTGGTGCGTGGGTGCGGATGGCCTCGCGATCAGCGACGATGGCACGACGCTCGCGGTCGACACGCTGCGCCCGATGGATCGCCTGCGCGATGCGCTGCTGGTCAGCGGTTGCGATCCGGCGCTCAGTCTACTCGCCGCCCACTACGGCGAACGTTTCCCGCAGCACCAAATGACGGCCATCGACGCGTCCAGTGGTCGCGCGCTGCAGCTGCTGGCGGACAACGCCGTCCACATCGCCGGCACGCACCTCCGCGACGACGCGACGGGCGAGTTCAACACGTCATTTGTGCGCCGGGCGTTGCCGACGCGGCCGACGCTGCTGTTCCGCATGGCCAGCTGGCAGCTGGGTTTCGTTGTGCGGCGTGGCAATCCCAAGGCGATTCGCATGGCTGAAGACCTCGCGCGGGCCGACGTGCGCCTGATCAACCGCGAACCGCAGGCGGGCGCTCGTCAGTTGCTGGACCGACTACTGGCGCAAGCTGGCGTCGATTCGGCGCTGGTCAACGGTCATGGCCGGAGCGCGCAGAGTCACCTCGGCGTCGCACAGAAGGTCGCTCTCGATCTCGCCGACGTCGGTGTCGCAGTGCTCAGCGCCGCCCGTGCGTTTGGCCTGGACTTTCTGCCGCTGGAGGATGCACACTTCGACCTCGTGGTCCCAGCGACGCTGCAGGGCGATGAGCGGGTGACGCGGATGCTGGACGTGGTTGGGAGTCGTGGCTTTCGACGGGAGCTGGCGGCGCTGGGCGGCTATGACACCACGGAAGCCGGTCATCTGGTGGCCGAGGTTGCCGGCGCCTGAAGCCCGCGGTCGACGGGCGCCTTCGTGCTGCGTCGGCGAGCCTGCCATCCTCTGCAACGCCGCCTAAAAGCCGCGATGAGTCAACATGCTGCTTCACCTCGTCATCGCAGCCCTTTCTCTGGCCTATCCGCTGGTTCGCTACGTCGCCCTGGGGACGACGCCCGCGAGCAGCATCCCGCTTTTTGTCGTCAACAAGGCCGTGTGCATCTATGCGATCGCGGCGCTGTTTCTGCACGTTCATCACCGGCTGCGGGGCAACAAGGCTCAGGCCGCCCACTGGTTCGCGGCGATGGCGGTTGCCTCGATCGGGCACGTGGCGATGACGCTGTGTATGCTGTCGCCCGTCTACTATGCCAAGCTCTACGACGCCGGGCGCCTGACCTGGAGCGGCGAACTGGCGATGTTGGCTGGCGTCGTCGCTTCGGGGCTATGGTTCAGCGGCCGTGTGCGGCGGTGGCTGGACCCATGGCTGGCACTTCGTTTGGGCGCGGTGTGCGTGGCCATCCATCTGGCGGCGATCGGTCTGCCCGGCTGGTTCAAGCCCGAAACCTGGCCAGGTAAGCTGCCGCCGATCACACTGCTGTGCTTTCTCGCCACCGTCACGGTGGTCCTGCACTGGCGGCGCCGCGAACCGTAACGCGTGGGTCCGTCGTCAAAACCGCAGCTTCACCGTCATCATCACCGTCCGCGGCTCGCCGGGGCGAAAATGCACGTCATCCACCGCCAAGGGCTCATTTTTCAGCCGCGAAGTGTAGAAGTATTCCGAATCCCGCCACGCGACATCGAACAGGTTCGCCACCTGTAGCGTTGTGCCCCAGCGCTCGTTCTGCCAGCCCACGACCGCGTCGGTCACCGCGTACGGCTGCGACAGATGCCCGCCGACGTCGTCCAGCGGATACGCGCCCACGTAACGCACGCGGGCGGTGGTGAAAATCCCGCTCGGGTGTTGGGCAATCGCGTTGCCGGACAGCAACAGCTGCGGCGCGCGGGCCAGCGGTAGGCCGGTATCGCGGGCGTGCGCCCACGTGTAGCTCGCGTCCACGTCCGCGTGCAGCCAGATCAGCGGTTTCACCCGCACGGCCACTTCACCACCATAGCGACGCGCCGGTCCGATCTCGATGTTCGCGCCCGCATCCGCGTCAAACGCCACGTCGTGATCCGTGTCCATCCACCACGCCACGCCGGTCAGCTCCAGCTTGCGCGCCAGCCAGAACGTGCGCAGCCCGACTTCCGCGCCTTTGGACGCCGCGATGCCCGTAAAGCCCGGCGCCACCGCCGCGCGCGCGTGGGGCAAGCGAAAACCGTTGCCGTAGTCGAAAAATAGCTGCACGTCGTCGGTGAACTTGTAGAGCAGGCTCGCCTTGGGACTTGGCACGAGCGCCAGGCGCTGCCCGCTCGCATCCGGCTGGCCGGTTACCGCGTGCAGGTCGTGCACAACGAACAGCGTCTCGTCCAGCCGCAACCCAGCGCGAAGACTGAGCTTTGCCGTCAACTGCAACTCTTCATCGCCGTACAGCCCGCCCGACGTCTGCGTCATCGCCAGCCCGTAGACCTGCTCGCGCAGCTGCCGCGCCGTCGTGTGCCACAGCTCTGGCGAAATCGCGTCGTTGCGCACCTGCACGCCGATCCGCGAGCGCAGCGTCATCTCGCCGGGCAGCTGGCTTGTCCACTTGACCGCCGACTCGCCGCCCAGCGTCGTGCGGCTCTCGATCTGCGCGATCTGGTCGCCGTTCAGCGGATCGTCCGTGAAGCCCGTGAAGTCGTGGAACAGCTCAAGCGACTTGTGCTGCACGTACAGCTGGTTGCGCCAGGAACCGTTGGCAAGCGGGGTCGTCAGCGTCGCGGCCGTCAGCAGCCGTGATGAAGAGCCGCCGTCGGTCGGATTGAACGCGCCAAACACCGGAATCTCGCCATCCAGCACCGCGCGCTCCGGCAGTAGGCCCGGCGCATACCAGCTGCCGGCATAGTACATCGCCAGCACTTCCATGGTGTTGCGACCGAGCGGCAGTGCCAGCTTGGTCTGCGCGTTCACCCGATGACTCTGCCCGGCGACCGTGAAGCCGTCCGTGCCCTGCGCCTCGAACGCCGCGATGAGGGAACCGCCAGCCAGCGGCGTGGTGAAAATCGCCAAACCGCGTCGCGTGTTGTAACTGCCAAACGAGCCACTGACCTCGCTTTTTGGCGCCGACGAACGCAGCGTCAGCCGGAGCGTACCGGCGGTCGCAAACGAGCCATCCTCTGCCGCGTACGCGCCTTTGCGGGCGTCCACGCTCTCGATCAGCTCGGGAATCAGGAAGTGCAGGTCCAGGTAGCCGATGCCGTGGACGTGCGACACCTCGTTGATCGGGATGCCGTCAACGTACATCGCCAGATCCGCGCCATGGTCGGCGTCAAAGCCGCGCAGCAGGTACTGGGGCGCTTTGCCGCCGCCTTCGTGCAGGCCGACGACCAGATTGGGCACGAGGTGCAGAAAGTCGTACGGCACGGCGACTGGGCCAGCTGCGATGTCCGCGCCGGGAATAGTCTTTTGCGAAGCCGATAGCACGCGTGGACGCTGGCCCTCCACCGTGATGCTGTACGGACCGTCGTCCTCGGTGCTGGCCATCGGCAGCTCGGTTGGACTGGCAATGTCAGGCAGATCCTGGGCCCAAGCCAGGCCCGACGAAGCCACCAGCGCGGCGAGCGTCAGAATCAGCTGGAACAGGCGAGTCGGCATCGTGCGAAGCTCTGGACGCTGCGTCGGTGCCGCGTTCAGTCCGCAGTTTCGCCGGAGCCGCATCGATGCACAACGGGGTTACAAGGCGGTCCAGTTCTCGACGGCGACGCCTTCCAGCCCGGCAAAGTCGGCGAAGTTGGCGGTGACGACAACGAGGCCGTGGATGCGCGCGATGGCGGCAATCTGGCCGTCGGCGAAGGCAAGCGGTCGGCCAAGCCGCTCCCGTTGCCCACGCACTCCGCCGTGCCACGCCGCTGCGGGCGCGTCATAGGGCAGGATCGGCAGTGTCTGCGCGACGACCTCGTGCAGGTAGCGATGAAGCGCCTGACGTCGGGCGCCCGCCGGTAGACGTGCAACGCCGTACATGGCCTCGTGCCACGTCACGGACGCGATGGCGCATTCGCCGCGGTGTGCCGCCAAACGCGCCATGAACGCCGCGTTCAGCTGCGGTTTGACCGGTTCAGCGAGCGCTGTTGACGGCTTCGACTTTCCGCCACTCTCCGGCTTTTTCCGCGTACCCCTCCGCGGCAGTCAGCGACGCCGTGCAGCCCGGACCGCC
>CAITYF010000022.1 GCA_903896545.1 uncultured Myxococcales bacterium
AAAAGCCGGAGAGTGGCGGAAAGTCGAAGCCGTCAACAGCGATCGTGGGCGACCGTAACTCTTCGGAATAATTGCCAACTACCTGACAGCAAAGACCCCGTCAGCTCGCGGCTGACGATGTTCATTCAGTCTCCAAGTTCATGAAGTTGCGGGTCTAGATCCATCGTCATTGTGAATGGACCAACTTCTACGGGATCGGCGAGCTGAATGACCTGCCCAAACTTGCGCACGGCGTCCTGCCTCGGCGCCTCGGGCGGCCGGTTGTAGATCGCGTGTACTTCCTTGGAATTGTGACCGACTTGCGCCATGACCAACGACTGCTGGATGCCTGCCAGCGCGCTCAAGGTAACGTGAGTTTGCCGGAAAGTCTTGCCCGATAGCGCCGGGCTGTTCAACCGCTTGGCGTCGCGCCGCATCGCGTTCCACAGGCCCTGGTTCGTGACACAGCCGTCCTCACCGGCAGCACGGCCCGCGGCAGGAAACTCCGGATGGTCGGCTGCCGCCGGATGATTTTGCCCGCAGGAATCCGGCGATGGCGGCGATCCTTCAGGCGTCGCTCTTTGACCGCTCCGTGCCGCCGATCCGCGAGCGCGGCGCGCTACCGGACGACGTGAAGCCGCGCAGCAAAAACTGCACGCAGCACAACCAGTTCACGCTGCACGCCAACTCGCGCATCGCACCGCTGGCCCGCAAGGGCCTGGAGAAGATGATCTGCTCCCTGTGCCGACCGGCGCTAGCGAGCGAGCGTGTGGAACTGCTCGAAACGATACAGTTGTCCGGCTGCGCTTGAAGACGCCGTGGCGGGACGGGACGACGCATTTGCGGATGCCCGCAGCCGAGTTCGTACTCCGTCTTTGGGCGCTGATTCCGGCGCCGCGGAAGAAGCAGTTTCGGTATCTCGGCGTTCTTGCTGCCAATGCGGCCTGGTGGCAGGATGTGGTGCGCCGGCCCAAGCGAGATAAAGAGTCCGAAGAAACAGGCGGTTGCTTGCATGCCGAGCACAAGCATAAGCCCTAGGATCAGCAGCCAGGGCATCATGTGTCGCGGCTGACGTGGGCGGCTGCCATGCAAAGGACTTTCCAGATCGACGCGCTGCAGCATTTTTCTGACGCGCCCGCCTCGATCCGCCTCCACGTATTCGGCGGTGGCGGGCTTATCTGGCGGGCGGCGGAAATCATCGCCATGATTCCACCGGGTGACATCGCGACGAAGATTCTGGCGCACCTGAAGCTGCCCAAGGCCGCCAAAGGCTTTTTGCCGATTCGGGCGCCGCCGTGGGCCGACGATTTCGCCTGGGCGGAGGCGGGTAGCGGTCGGACCAATGGTGCGCCAGTACCTGACCTCGACGCCCTGGATGACGCAGCGTAGGTGACGCGCGACAGGATGTGCAACGCGTGGACTGGCGAAGAAGTCGGCCGCGGGCGGACAGGTGCGTCCGAGTGGCCCACAACAACGCGCTTTGGGGTCTCGACAGCACGCGATCACCCGGTCATGTTCGGTCGAGGCGCGGCTCCGGACGGTCTGGCGCCGCCAGGACCGTGAATGTGGCAGGCAAGTTGAGCAGGTGGACATGCTCGGAACGCCTTCTATCCGCGCCGCCGCATCGTCAGGGTGCGCTTGACGTTGCATCAGGCGCGGCGCATCGTAGACCCCGCCGTGGGCGCGCAAGTGTGCGTCCGGGTTGCGCCTCGTCGGCCGGTCGCCATGCGCCAGTCCTACGTTCGCGGCGTGCGCGTCGAACTCCAACTACCCGTGTGTTGACACGACGCTGGGCGTGCGGAAGTTGCGTGCGGGCCGCTACTTGCCAAGGGAAGTCTCATGATGGTGCGGCTCGATACCCGCAGGCCGTTGTTTCTGGGGTGGCGTGAAGCCACGGCTTGGATGGCGGCCGTCGTCGTCAGTCGGCTCCTGCTCCTCCTCGTCCTCGATCGCGTGCTGGGTGGTCGGGAGTTCGCCGATGACGCCATGATGCTCCTTGGCATGGCAGACGCGCCGCTGGAGCTCCTGCGCGGCCAGACCGGTCGCTATGGCCAGCACCCGCCGCTGCTGTCATTGGCGCTCGCCGCCGCGACGCAACCGCTGCGCGGCATGTTCACGGACTTCGTCGCGCTGCGGGCCGGCTTGGTCCTCTACGAGGCGCTGCTCGTCGGTTTCACCGTGCTGGCGTTGCAGGATCTGTTGCCCAACACCACGCACCGGCGCTGGACGCTCCTGGCCGTCGTCGCCTTGCCGTCCGGGTGGATGACCAGCGTGGTCCTTGCGCAGGACGAGACGTTCGCAGCGGCACTGGCAGCGGCCACCTTCTGGCTGGCGGTGCGCGGTCGTGGTTGGGCGGCTCTGATCTTGGCTGGTGTCGGCGTCGTCGCCGGCAAGCTGTTTCTCGGTGTGTCGCTCATGGCGCTCGTCGTCGTGCTGCCGCAGGGCACTCTGTTCTCGCGGGCTTGCGTCGGTGCTGCGCCGGTCGCGCTGGTCTACGGTTGGGTCACCCTCGCTGCGTGGCTGCAGGGGGCACCGCCGCCGTTGGTTGGCTTCCATCCGGGGGCAGAGTTTGGCATCAACGCGTGGTACTGGTTTGCCCAGTCTGGCGTTGCCTCGGTGGCCCTGCGCCGCTGGTCGGGTTTGCTGGTACTCGTCGTCGTCGGTGTGCAGGTCGTCTGGATTCTGCGGACACTCCGGCGTGCGGACGTCGCTGCCCATGTGGACCGCGCTGCACTTTTGGCCGTGCTGACAGTCGCATTGTTCGTCTGGGTGTTCTCGCTGTTTTACCACATCACCTGCGTCTACTACCTGCTGCCGGTGCCGTTCCTGGCCGCCGCAGTGCCGATGCTGTGGCGCAAGCCTTGGGGGCCGTTGGACGCGGTGGCTGTGGCGGTGATGGTCAGTGTCCCGCACGCCACGCACTTCCTCGGCGGCGTCGTGCGCGTCCTCGCGTCGGGCGCTTCGACGGGCCGCGCCAAGGGACAGATCGTCGAGGCGTACCAGACCTGGGTAGGCATCGATCCCAAGTGGCTGCACGCGCTGGCGCTAGGCCTCTGCGTGGCGTCGAGTCTGTGGGTGGCCGTGCGGGCGTCGAACTGGCTGTTTCGGCTGGGTGCAGATTCGGTTGTGACTGCGCACGGGCGGCGCCCAGCAAGCGATTCTTGAGTGGGTGCGGCGTGAACGCCGCGGCCAATGGTCAAGATGCCCCTGACGGGGCTGGCTGACGCTTGTGAGCGCTCCCCCGCGGCAAAAAACGCCAGCGCACGAATACCTCCTGATGGCCCGTGTGCCGTCGGGAGCGCACCGTGCCTGCCGCCACCTTTGCAAAGAACAATCGGATCCCGACGATGGCGAGGACGTCCCCAATCGGCGGCCATGGAGGGCCGCCGCTACCGCGTCGCCCGCCGGTCAACCTACGGCGACCAGCGGTGATGCCTGACCACATCCATGTGGTGATTGGCATTGGCGCGGACGTTGCGACCGAACCGGATGGCACGGATGGTGGGGGCATCTCCAACAGGCGGCCAGAGGGGGCCGCCTCTACGGATTTGGGGGAGGTCGTGCGGAGGTTCAAAACGTTTGTGGCACATCGGTACGCGATTGGCGTCGCGGAATGGGGGTGGCCCCGCTACCACGGCCACGTGTGGCAAAGGGGATATTTCGACCGGATCGTACGCGATGAGGGCGCCGCGGTGGCGATTCGACACTACGTATTGGCAACCCCTCGGTGCGTGCCCACGCGATCCCTAGGGGCGGCGCTTCGTCGCCGCCTATTGGGGATGGATTCACATCTCGGTGATACGGGTGGGAGGTTGCGGGAATGAGTGGATGGCTGCGGATGGCGAGAGTTGCGCCCGCGCGGACTCAAGCTCCCTTACGGCCCCCGTCAGGGCCAGACGATGACGCGCGACTTTCCTGGTGGGCGCGTGCGAAGTTCAAGCCTTAAATGTCGCTGGTGGTAGCCAGCGTTTCTTTGCAGAAGCGCGCGATGTTCGCGCGGATCTCGTCCACAGTCTTCACCCAGCGAAACGGCTTAGGGTCCGCTCCGTAAGTCGCGATGAATTCATTGATTGACGCCTCCAGCTTTGCGACAGACGTGTGCGAGCCACGCTTGAGTTGCTTCTCGGTTAGAATGGCAAACCAGCCCTCGATCTGGTTGAGCCACGACGAGTGCGTCGGCACAAAGTGTATGTGGAACCGTGGGTTCTTCACAATGAACGCCTGCACGCGCGGGGACTTATGCGTTGCGTAGTTGTCGGCGATGACGTGAATGTCCAAGCCTGCCTCGATGTTGCTGTTGATCAGCCTGAGAAAATTGAGGAATTCTTCGGTCCGGTGGCGCTTGTGCATGTCGCCGATGATCTTGCCGGTCGCCACATTCAGTGCGGCAAACAGTGTGGTCGTGCCGTGCCGCTTGGACTCAGGCGTACGCCGTTCGGCCTGGCCAAGCCGGAGCGGCAGGAGTGGCTGTGTGCGGCTAAGTGCTTGTATTTGAGACTTTTCGTCGACAGAAAGGACCACTGCGTTCAGCGGAGGATTCAGGTACAGGCCGACGACGTCGTGGATCTTCTAGATGAACTGCGGATCGGTCGAAAGCTGAAATGTTTCAGAACGATGCGGCTTGCTCGCTGACACGCGGCCCGCCGCGCAACGTGTAGAAGGCTGCCCGGCCGCGCAGATCGGAGACCTTTTGGACGGCTTGTGCTTCAATCCGCGCCCGGCAAGAGCTTCAACTACCAGACGGCGCGGACAACATGGACGAGAATCAGAACAGCAAGGACGTGATGGAGCCCACCAAGTGGCGCAAAGCGGGCTGGATTGCCGAAGTCATTGCCGGCGACGACGAAGGCTGGGCGGTATCCATGACGCGCGTGGGCGACGACGAACCCGCGCTGGTGGGCCCGTGGACGATGGGCCGCGACAAGAAGTCTCCCAAGCCGCTCGATCAAAGCGCGTTCCTGACCTTGGTCAAGACCGCCACCGAGGTGCTGATGCGGCACGAGCAAAGCGCGCGGGCGCAGCTGCACAATTCGCTGACTTTCTTCGATGACACGGGGCGGCGCGTGCGCGCGGACCTGGATATTGTGCCGGACGACGATGATCCGCACGCGATTCTGGCGGCGTTCGACTCGGTGACTGGCGAGTTGTTGCGAACAGGACGCGTGAACGCGGGTTTCAAGCTGACGGCGAAGGCTGCGCTGGAATTTTTGGGGCTTAGCGGGCGGTAGCGGGCTTGGAGCCCCGTATCGCGCGGCGTGGATGACGCGCGTCAGCGTGCAGAGCGGATGCATCGCGACGATGCGTGGCAGCCGACGATGAAGGTTCAGCAGCGACGTGCCCCACGCGCACACGAAGCCCGTGCGCGTTTGGGACTGGCGCGGCGGTCGGACGTCTCAAGCGCTACGCCAGCAGTGTCGCGCCGGAAATTCGATTGCGGCCTTGCCCCTTTGCCACGTAAAGAGCCTGGTCGGCGAGTCGCATGAGGTCTTCATGGGACGAGAGCTCAGGAGTCGCGGTCGCCAGCCCAATGCTGACCGTGAGGTGGAGCGCGGTCTCCGATGTCCCATGCGGGATCGCGAGCGCGGACATGCTCGCGATGATTCGGTTCGCCAATAGCGCAGCCCCCGCGGCGTCGGTGCCTGGCAAGATGACGACAAACTCCTCGCCGCCGTAGCGCGCCACGAAGTCGGGCTGCCTGCCAACCGTGGTCGTGAGCTGTTCAGCCACCTTTCGCAAGCAGTCGCCAGCCAAATGGCCGTAGTGGTCGTTGAACCGCTTGAAGCGGTCGATGTCGAGGAGGAGTATTGAAAAGGCGACGCCAAAGCGCTTGTACCTGGAAAACTCAGCCAGCAGGGCTCGATCCAGCGCACGCCGATTTGCCAAACCCGTGAGGCCATCTGTCAGGGCGATGGTTTGGGCATACGCCTTCTCCGTCTCCAGTTGCCGGACCAGCCCCTCAATCTGCTGCTGCGCAACGACACGTTCGGTCACGTCACGGACCACGAATACCATCTTGGAGGGGTCGCCGTTGGCATCACGCACGAATCCGCTGTTGACCTCGATGTCGAACAGACTCCCGTCGCGCCGCAATCCGCGGTACTGGTTGGGGCCGAAGTAGCTGCCCTCATGCATCCGTTGGATGCTTGCCTTGGCCCGGACATGGTCCTCGGGCGCAATGAACGCGTCGATTGTTAGTGTCTTGATATCGTACACGTCTGGATAGCCGAACAAGCGGTGCGCGGCGGGTGACACCAGGAGCAGTCGTCCCTCCAGATCCGTGATCGTGATGTCATCTGGCGAGGCGTTCAGGATCGAACGATAGAGTTCTTCCCCCTCGCGCAATCGTTCTTCCACGGCCTTGCGTTCTGCGATGTCGCGCGTCAGCTGCGCGAAGGAACTGCAGGAGCCTTCCTTCTTGCACCGCCCCTGCTCGACACTGCCGCGCTCTGCCATCCTCTCCCCCATAAATGAAACTGATCCGGTGAAGTGTTGGTGCGTGCCGAACCGCTGTCAAGCGCCTGTTCCGCCTTTTCTTCCAAGCGTCTCAGTGTTCGCGGGGGAGCATCCTGCGCCAACGGTTCGTCTGAGTCTGTTCGAGATTCAGCGCGCTGACGGCGGCGGCACCTGAACAGGACGACCTTTGTCGAACACCAAGCTCTGTGCGTCAAGCCTGTTGCCTCTCGGACTGGACCGTGAGCCTGCACCTCCGTGGGCACGCCGCGGTTCGGGCAGGTTTGAGTTCGAGCTCCGGTCGGAGTGTGTAGACGCTCGCTATGGGTATGACGACTAACCCCCAGAATACTTGTAGTGCGGTGCCGATCGATGCGCCGGAGACGCGTGGACCTGACTTCCTTGAGCCGACGCGCCAATTCACAGAAACTGACACTTCACAGGAAAACCTCAGGATGGAACATCTTGGCCAGGTTCTCTACCGCGTCGACGATTCGCGCCGTTGGCCGGCTGACCGTGTCGTTGTCGAAGACAAATACCTTGTCGTTCTTCACCGCGTTGATCGCGTCCCAGCCGGGTCGCGCCTTGAGGCCTGCGATGGTCCCGCCGTATCCGGTATCGCCCAGCACAATGAAGTCTGGATTCTGGCTGATGATTTCCTGAGCCGAAATGACGCCAAACGGCTTGCCAACCACCGTTCCGATGTTCGCATCCCCGGCCTCCTCCAGCAGTTTGTTGATGTACGAACCCGGTCCTGCCGTGTACAGCACGGCGGGGTCGCTGGCGTCCAGTTCGTAGTAGACCTTGTAGTGCGTCTTGATCGTCGGCAGCTTGGCAATCACGGCGTTCAGTCTGGCCGTCAGGCTCGCAATCAGCGTTTCCGTCTCCGCAGACTTCGCGGTGAGCGTCCCGACGCTTCTCATGTTCTCAAAGAGCCCCGTCATGTCCGTTGGGTTGTTCAGGTAGAACACAGTCAGTCCCAGCTTCTCCAGCGCAGCGACATCCTTGGCGGTGTTGATCTGCGCGGCCAGCACGAGGTCCGGCTTCAGCGCGGCAATTGCAGCGAGGTCGTACACACCAAGTGACCCGCCGATGCTAGGCAAGGTCTTGACCCCTGCGGGGAAATCGCTGAGGTCATCGCGTCCGACCACCAAGGAGCCAGCGCCGACTTCAAAAAGCAACTCGGTATTGGACGGGGCGAGCGAGACGACCCGCTGTACCGACGCCGGCAAGGGCACTTCGCGGCCAAGTCCGTCAGTCAGCGACACTGGCTTGGGGCTGGTCGTACAGGCAGCAAGCGGGGGCACCATCACAAGAACGCCCAGTGCCACTAAGAGATTGCGTCGCCTCATTTTGTTTCCTTCCTCCGCGTTTCTGGAACCTCAGCATCGCGGCATTGACTTGGAGCCAAATATCTTGTGTCGCCGCGAGTCGACGCGCAGGGACGCGAGCTTGGCGACCCAGCTAGTACGGCGCTTCTCAAGTTCGCACCGCATCAACAACTGGTTGTTGCGCCGTACTGGAAGCACGCGGCTGCGTGCTGGCGCGGGGTTTGGGGCGGCGCGCCCCATCTTTGGCCAAAAGCCTAGTGCCCGCGCGATGAAAGCTTGGAATGCGGGGCGAACTTCGGAGCGCGGGTACTAGCAGCCTAAACATGCCCACTCTGTGTTCAGCATTTGATCTCCAGTCTTGGCAGGCATGTTTAGTCTCGAACAACCGCTCAAAGACGCTGACAAGATGGTGGCACCGGAGCACGTGAGGGTCAACCGAGCGGGCACGCGCGCGGTGGCGCCGAGAACGATCTGTAGCAGTACCGCCGATTTGCCTTGCGGCACAAGTTCCCGTCCGGGCTGCTCGCTTGGCGGCAAAAAGGCGACCGTGTGGGAAAACCTATCACCTGCCCCCAGTTTTTCGATCACACGTCGCACTCGCAAGCGTCTTTCGAATTCTACAGTCGGCGTCCCTGTGACAATTACCTGACGAACATCATTGAAGCAACGGATAGCGACGCGCACCATCGACTGCGCGGTTGACCGCCGCTCAAGAGCGGTCAACCAAGACAAGAGGCATCGAATCGAGATCATCTGCTGACGCCATCGAAGAAATTAGGCACTACAACCGGCCTGAGAACGGCCGTCCGCAGTCGCGGGTGACCAACGGTGCCACCAGCGAACGATCCGGAGCGGCGCAGCCTCTTGAGGAGGAGCGAATGCGAGGGCCACTTCTGTTGCTCATCGTCCGCTGCGACATCAAGCGCCGGGTGGACGAGTCACTGGGCGTGTGAACGACCGCAGCGAGCGCGCCATTCTAGCCGGAGGAAATCCGCATGTTGAAGCAAGCAGCCACCAAGCTCTACAACTGGGTCGCGCTCATGATCCTGCTGGGCGCGCTGCTCGGCCATTTTGCGCCAGAATTCGCGGTCAAGCTGCAGCCGCTCGCTGATGGCTTCATCGCGCTCATCAAGATGCTGATTTCACCGGTGATTCTCTCCACG
>CAITYF010000023.1 GCA_903896545.1 uncultured Myxococcales bacterium
GAGCAGCTGGATGTGGTTGCGACGTGTATTCATGGGGTCCTCCGGGGTTCTTGTGGGCTCCGTTTCTTTGGGAGCTGGTTATAGGAGTAAGCAAGGACCGTGCCAACTTGCGGCATCCTGTGATTTCAAGCAGTTGCGCGGCTGTCGCCAGTTCTGGATGTCGGGCGTTGTCGTCCGGATCCGCCGACACGCGTGGCTGGATGTTGAGCTTTACTTGTAAAAGCAGGCTGTTGACTGGCTTTCCGGATTACTGGACGCGGTGTCGCCCGCAGCCGACAAGCCTGTCCAGTGCCCAGCCGCAAGCCGCCGAGCTGCTCCAACGACGCACATTCCTCCGCCACCGCCTGACCAAACCGCTAACATCAGCGACAAAGCGTTGCAGAGTTCCCGCCAGCACGCGCACAATCGCGCCATGGCTTGGCTACGCACCATCTTGCACGCGGACATGGACGCCTTCTACGCATCCGTGGAGCAGTTGGATAACCCGCAGTTGCGCGGCAAGCCGCTTTTGATCGGCGTGGATCACCCGCGGTCGGTCGTGTCGACGGCCAGCTACGAGGCGCGGCCATTCGGCGTGGGTAGCGCGATGCCGATGGTGGAAGCGAAGCGGCGGTGTCCACAGGCCATCATCGTACCGCCGCGGATGCAGCGGTACGCGGAAGTGTCCGAGCAAATCATGACGGTGTTCGCGCAGTTTTCGCCACGTGTGGAGCCGCTGTCGCTGGACGAGGCCTTTGTCGACCTCACCGGCACAGAGCGGCTTCTGGGATCGCCCGATACCGTGGCGCGCAACGTGAAACGCGCGGTGAAGCAAGCGACGGGCGGGCTGAACGTGTCGGTTGGCGTGTCGGGCTGCAAGTACGTGGCGAAGGTCGCGAGCGATTACCGCAAGCCCGATGGGATGCTTATCGTGCCGCCCGAGGAAATGGTCGTGTTTCTGGCGCCGCTGCCGATTTCCCGCCTGTGGGGCGTGGGTAAACGCGGCGAAGAACAGCTGAGGAATCTGGACTTGCGGACGATTGGCGACGTGGCCAACGCTGACCCGCGCTGGCTGACGCAACGCTTGGGATCCCTGGGCGCGCACGTGTACGCCCTGGCGCACGCGGACGACCCGCGCGCGGTGGTGCCCGACCGCGAGGCGCAGAGCATCAGCTCGGAAGAAACGCTGGACGTGGACGCCGTCGGTCGCGACGAGATTCTGCCGTATCTGCTGCGGTCGGCGGATCGCGTGGCGCGGCGGCTGCGACGCGCGGGTCTACGCGCGGGCGGCGTGCGGGTGAAGCTGAAGAACCACAAGTTCCAGAGCTTTACGCGGCAAGTCGTGCTACGCCCGCCGTCCCAAGCAAGCGCGGTGTTTTACGACGAGGCTTGCAAGCTGCTGGCGCATTTTGACCTGAACCAGCGGTTTCGCCTGATTGGCGTCGGCGGCTACGACCTGCAGCCGGAAGACGCGCCGGTGCAAGGGCTACTGTTTGGCGAGCCGGAGCGCAAGAAGAACGACAAGCTCGACCGCGCGTTGGACAGCCTGCGCGAGCGGTTTGGCAAGGCGGCGGTGCAGCGTGGGTCGGACGTCGGTGCGCGCGAGCGGTTTGGGCTGCCGACAGGGAAGATGCCGGAGGAATAGGGGCACAGGTTGTCCCGTCCGCACACTCCGCCCGAAGTTCGAGCCCAAACCTGCCCGAACCGAGGCGCGCCACCGGAGGTGCACGCTCGCGGTCCAGTCCGAGAGGGCGACAGGCTTGACCCACAGAGCTTGGTGTTCGACAAAATCCGCGATGACTACAGCGACATCCCAACGCCAAAGTTGAACATCGCATAGGGCCGACCGTCCAGCAGTGCGGCTCGCGCGCCCGTGTGTACGCCAAAGACGCTGATGAGGCGGAATTCGTGCTGGATGCCGACCATCGGACCGCCGTAGCTGGGCTGCACGCACTCGCGGGAACTGCCAGAGAAGTTGAAACAAATGAAAAACGGCAGAAACGTCGCGACGCCTGCCTGCAGCACGGTGCGGCCGAGGAAGCTGTCGTAGGTTGCAGCGCCGTGAACGTCCATCCAGCTGCCGACACCCGGTGCCAGACGCACGCCGAGCCGCGCTCCCCACTTGCTTGGCGTGACGAAGCCCAGCGCCGCGTCCAGATACGCTTCGGCACCGCGGTCCTTGACTGCAGTCACGCCGGCAAATCCGACGCCGAGCTGTGCAGCGATGCGCGCCCGGCCATCCTGATCCGCGTGTGGTCCTTGCGTTGCAGTCGCGTCGCGCGCGAGATCCTGAGGCCCTTCCGCGTGCGCCGTCGCCGCGAAGAGGCTGACCACGCACACAACCAGATTCACCGGGGTCGACTTGAAGTTCAGCATCAGACACCTCCTGCGGAGAGGTGTTGCAGGAGCCGTGCCAAGTTGCGACGAGCCTTGCCGATCACGAATGCGCGGCCGGGGCGGAAATTTGTGGTGCAGCGTTCATCCAGCGAGTGGCGTGTGGGTGCTCCGCTTCGACCCGTGAAACGCGCGCCTCATGGCGGGTTGCGGGACGGGCCGCGAGTGCGACAGTGGCGCCAACTGTCACACTTCACTGTCTCGGTCGCCGGGAGCAGGTCGGGAACCGCGGAAGCGCTCCAGCTCGGCCTCGCTCACGCGCGCGTATTCCAGCCACCGATACACCTGTTTGCGATCGCGCCCTTGAGCCCGCGCAATCGCGTTGACGTTGCCGTTGTGTTCGCGCAAAAGGCGGGTCAACTCAGCACGCGACGGCATCGTAGAAGGCGGACGCAACGTCTGAATCGCCGCCTCCGGCACCTCCGCACCAGAGAGTGGACGGTTGTACATCGCGAACTGAAGGTCCGCCGGCTCCAACGGACGCGCGTCCCCGATCAGACGGCGTAGGCGCGTCAGAACTGCGCGCAACTCGCGCATGTTGTCGTGCCAAGGGTGCAGCAGCAGGCACTCCAACGCTTCGGCGTTGAGCGCGGTCCGCCACGTGTGCGGCGCCGGCAACGGCACGATTTGATCGGCGATGGCCAGCAGATCCAGCTGCCGTTCGCGCAGCGGGGCCAAGGCAATCCAGTGGTTGCGAAAGCGCACCAAGAGGTCGCGGCGAACACGTGGATGGGTCGTCGGATCCGTCGGATCAGTGCGCGCCGTTGCAACGAACTGGACGTTGACCCGAATGTCCGCCTGACCACCGACGGCGCGCACAACGCCTTCCTCCAGCACACGCAGCAGCTTGGCCTGCAGGTCGAGCGGCAATTCGTCGATCGCGTCGAGGAGGAGCGTTCCGCCGTCCGCCTCGGCGATGCGACCGCGGCGACCTTGCGACTGGTGTCCAAAAAGCTCTGCTTCGAACTCACCGGGCGCGATAGCTGGCAGGCTCAGCTTGACCAGCGGGCCGGAACGTCCGGAAAGCTCGTGGAGCGCCAGCGTCGCGAACTCTTTGCCTGTACCGGTTTCGCCGTACAACCAAACGGGCTCGCCACACGCTGCGGCGTCAGCCAGAGCCGCCCGAACCCGCCGCGCGTCTGCGGATTGTCCTGGCAGAAGCGCGGAAGCTGCAGATGGCGGCACGCGCGCGTCGGCAACCGGTTCAACCAGCAACACCGTCCCGCCGAGACGCAGCACGGCCGGGGCAACGAGCGTCGTGGCCGTGTGCCGCTCGCCATCCACGAAGGTTCCGTTCTGACTGCGCTCGTCGTGACAGTCCAGACCGCCCACCGGGACGGACTGTCTCACGTGCTGTCTCACCTGCTGTCTCACTCCTGAGCGGCGGGCGACGTCGGTCGGCGACGACAGCGTCGGCCCGATCCAGACGTGGGTACGCGACATGGACGGGTCGTCGACGCGCAGACCGGGTTCGCGAACCGGACGCCGACCAATCCACAATCCTTCTTGCGAAATAGGTACTTGCGCGTCAACCAACTTGACATCGGGCGAGGTCAGCACGTGCAGATGCCAGCCCTGCGGCGCGGCCACAGGCCGAGTACGCCGTGCCGGCGAGGCGGGAGGAAGAGTCAGGTCATCGTCGGGTGAGAACACCATGGCGTGGCTCCAGCTGGGAAAATGTCCGCGAAGGGACGAATTACGCGGGAATGGAGCAATTATCGTGCCAAATGGCGGTGATTTTTTCGGTCGCGCGCGGAAATTGTGCGACCGCGGCGTCGTCAGGTGAAGTGGAACCGGTGCGCGTGGTTCGCGCCGGTCCTGGCGTGTGTCGTCCCGATTCGCGCCAAACCAATCGGTCAACAGCGACAGCACTCGCCCTGCTTGGCGGCGGGGCAACGGTGTCAACGGAGCTGGTTGCAGCGCTCAACGGTTTGACGGAGCGTTTGCGCGCCAAGACCTTCGACACGGACTTTGACGACCCGCCAGCCGACGCGTTGTTGACCGCGTGGTCTCGTGCCCACGGGCAAGCCCTGAGCGAAGCGGCGCATATTCTGCCGTTGAACTGGTGCGCCGCCGACGCTTCCCTTCACGTGACTTGGCAGCGCGCTTGCCCGCCTCGCCTCGCGGTGGGCGAGCTGTGCCGAAGCGCTGAAGGCGCTGCACGGGGAAGGTCGGCAGTTTGCGGGGCCGCGTCAGGCGCTTGCGCCCCCGGACTGGTCAGCGGCAACTTCGTGGTTGAATGCAGCCGTCAACGACGCGAAGGTGATTTGGATCCCGCACCAAGATTTGCCGCGTGTGACACCGCCCTGCACGTCGCTCGCCTCCGGGGCGCCGGGCACCAGCTTGTGCACAGGTCTCGCCACGACGGCGACAACAACTGATATCCCTACCCGGTCCGTGCGCCGGCACGTCGTTGGCCCTGTGTCGACGTGGGGTCTCGGTGTGACACTTGGTGGGCGTGACAGAATCACAGGTGTCACAGTTGCGGCGCTCGCCTCACACAAGTCAGGCTCCGCCCGGAGTGCATCCCGAGCATGAACGCTCGTGACGGACACACGCCACGCCTTCGCCGACGCACCGCTGTGCCGATTACCTCTCACCCGCCCCAAGGAGCCCCTCATCATGCGATTCACCTTCATCTTCCTCCTCACCGCGCTGAGCCTTGGCGCCTGCACCCGTTGGGACGCCACGCGTCACACCACTCCGGCAGCGGTCGACCCGAATGCGGGCACAAGCTATCCGCTGGAGATCCAGTACGAAATGCTCGGCACGGCGACCGCTGAAGTCTGCTTGCAGGCGCCGATGTTCGTGAGCCCCGAACCGCTCGTGTCGGCCGCCATTGACGAGGCGCGCTACAAAGCCATCGAGTCGGTCGAAGGCGCTGACAACCTGCTGTATGTCCGCGTGATGTCAACGGTCAAGGGCCACGAGGCGTGCGCCAAAGTCACCGGTCGTGCCTACGCGGTGAAGTTGCTGCACGCCCGTCCCGCCCAATTCGGCCCAGCTGGGACGAAGTAGACGCCATGAACACCTCTCGCCACATGGTGAACGCGGCGCTGGCGCTGTTCGTTGCGGGCTGCGGTCCTGCGCTGGAGCAGCGCTACGAATCGCCGGCGACGCCGGAGATCGGCATGAGCGCGCTCCATCCTACGGAAATCGAGTACCAGTTGCTCGGCCCTACGACCGGGCAAGCGTGCGCAGAAGTACGAGCGCTGCCTCCGGTGCTGCCGACCTTGGCGGAGAAGGAGCGTGTCATCGGCCATCCCGTGCTGTTCGAGCGTGCCAAGTACGAGGCATTGACGCACGCCGGAGACGCCGACGCGCTTCTGGAAATCCGCGGTTTTTCTGAAACCCGCGATGGCCGGCAGTGCGTGACGGTCGTCGGGCGCGCCTACCGCATCAGCAAGCTGCGGACGCGGGCGATTGCCTTGGAGATGCCCCAACAGGGACAAGTCCAGGCGGATTCGCCAGCCCCGAAAGTGGAGGAAGAATCGCACGGACTGCGCGATTTGTTCTTCAAGATTGAAAAGCAGAGCGCGGTGGAGAGCACCGCAGCGGCGGCCGCGGTGAACGGTTGGCACGCAGGCGTTCTGGTCGGCGGTGGCATGGACTTTACTGGTTCGGGGAACCTCGCGGTGAACGCGGGATTGACCGGCCGGTATGTCAACGACGCCCTTGAGGTACGCCTGGGCGCGAGAATCGCCGCGCTCCGCCACGGTTCCGCGTGGTCCATCGACCCAGAAATTGGCTGGATTCCGCAATCGCCATTCCTCGGCCGCAGGCTGGCGTTTTCGATTGGCCCCACCTTTGGCGGCGGCGATGTCGGTGGCTTCGTCGGGCTACGCACGGGCTACCATGTGAAGTTCGGTGCGACGCGACAGATGGAGCTCAGCGTCGTGGCGGATGTGCCGGCCGCGGACCGTGAGGTGCTCATTGCGTTGTTGGAACTGACCTATCTCATTCTCTGAACGAGACGTCGGTTGGTGCCAACCGGCCAGTGTGACACCACTTCACGTTGAGCGGCACGCCCTGCCCCCTGCCCCGTCGCCGCTACGGCCCGTGAAACGCTCGCCTCTCCCGCACGGCCTCACTCAACGCCGGCAGCCGCGCCAGCTGGTCATCCCGGAACCACTTCAGAATCCCCAGCAGTTCCGCCTCACTCTCGCACGGCAGCGGCCGCTTCTCCCCCGGATCCTCGCGTAAATTCACCACACGGCAGCGCTTGTCCAACGGCGACCACGACATCTTCACGCCGTCCTCGCGCTCCGCCGTCACCATGCCTTCATTGGCCCAGAAGAACTGCACTTTGCGCCGCGAGTGGTCCTGAAACAACGACTCGCCTTGCAGCAGATGTTCGTCGTACGGCAGCCGCATCGCGTCCAGAAGCGTCGGCAGGAGGTCGATGTGCTGCGTCGGCTGCTCCACGCGCTTCGGCGCAAAAAGCTTGGGCTGCCAGAAGATCGCCGGCGTCTCAAAGTTCTCGCGGTTGCTGCCGCGCGCGTGGGCCCAATTGCGCGCGTGTTGACCAAAAGCCTCGCCGTGGTCGCCTGTGAGGACAAGAATCGTGTGATCCAGAATCCCCTGCTTCTTTAGCTGTTCCAGCACGCGGGCGATCTGCGTGTCCAGCAGGTAGAGGCTGTTGTAGTACTGATCGATGCGCCGGTCGCCCTTGTAACGCCGCGTCGCCGCACCGTAATCCGTGTAGGGCCAATGCGGAACGTAGGAATAGTAGATGCCCAGAAACGGCTCGTGCGCGCGTTGGAGCCGCGCCAGAAACGTCGTCATCACGGCGATTTCATCTTTGCACAGCCCTTCGCCCGGCGGGATCTGCGTGACCTCGGACTCGGCAAAGCCGACGAGTTCGTCCAGCCCGGAATGCTGCAAGAAGGCGCGCGGGAAGAAATACGAGAGCTTACCCGGCGTGTACAAGAACTTCTCGTACGTTTTGGGCAAGAACTTTGGCAGCGCCGGAATGTAGTTGTCCGGCTGAATCGCGTACATCTGCATCTGCGGCGACGGCCAGAGGCCGCTCATCATCGCGAAAATGCTCGTCGCACTCGAATTGGACGGCGACTGGTGGTGCGCCAGATACCAGCCCTCATCGGCGAGCTTGCGCAGGGTCGGCATCGGCGGGAGTCCGGGGAACGTTTCGCCTTCAAAATAGCGGGTTCCTGTGGACTCCATGATGATCCACACCACGTTCCACGGCTGCTCCACCGGCGGCGGCAGCGGGCGCGCCAGCAGACCATGAACCACCAGACGCGGGTCGGTCATGCGCATGCCGTCGACCGGCGAGACATCCGCGGGCAGCGGATCTGCGATCGGGAACCCGGCAACTTCAAGCTCCGGTTCGTGCAGGGCCAAGTGTCCAAGGGGATTCTGCACGGCGTCCGCGGGCCATTCCCACGAACGCGCCGGAGCAAGCGGGGTGGCCAGCAGAAAGAGCGCAATCAGGATGAGCACCACGCGCGGACGCACTTGCGCGCGACCGTGTGGAAGCCAGCGCAACGTCAGAAGAAGCAGTGGCGCGCCGACAATCAGCGCGACGTCGGACGGCTGCGTGTTCGCGTCCACGGCCAGCAGTTCGCCGGACAGGTACGCGTCGCGCACCCACGTGCGGTCCACGCCCTGGTGAAGCGCTTCCAGAAGGACCGCGTACGCGCGCGCGTCGAGCACGCAAAACGTGAGGAACGGCACCGACAGCAGCACACCCGCCCAATGCCAACGCCAGCTCAGAAGCAGCGTCACAAACGTCGCCAGCGCCGTCCAGAGCAGGTCCTGCCACGCGCCCGCCCAGACCATCGCGGAGCGCAGCGAAACGTGCAGACCGGCGCGGTACAGGAACCACACGACGAGCCACGCGAGGGCGACATCGATGGCGAGCTCCTTGCGGTGTTGGGCAGTCGTCATGTGGCATAACGGAACACAGTTGGGCGGTTGGCGCAAGACCCCATCACGCGCTTGACGCCCCACCCGCCGCTGGACACACTGCCCGCGATGGTCCTCGCACGCTCCACACATCGCACGCGGCTGGCTCGTTTCACCGCTCGCGCGCTGATTCTGGCGCCGCTTGTGACCGTGTTCTTTGCGCCGCTCGCGTGGTGCGGCCAGTCGCCGCCTCTGATGACCGACGACCACGCGGACCACGGTCCTTCGCTCGGCTTTTGGGCGCAGTTGGCGACGAACGAGCTGCTGCTGAGCTTGGCGCTTCTCGCGGTCCTGATTCCGCTCGTCGTCGTCGCGCTGTGTCGGCGGTTTCCGCAAGCGGCCAAGCGCGACGTTCCTCTCGCCTGCGGGCTCTTCACCGTCGCGCTGGGGTTGCGCTGGCTCCTGCCCTACCACACCTTCATCCACGAGAACCGCGCGGGTCTCGGCCAGGTGCTCACCGGCACGCTGGAGCACGCGCTGGTGCCCATCGGTGGTGGTCTGCCTTCGTCGCGTGTCACGACCGCTTGGCTGCTCTACCAAGTCCTGCCGCACAACGATCTGGCGTTCTTTCTGGTGACGGCGGTGGCGTCGAGCTGCGCCGTCGTCGGCCTCTATTTTCTCGGTACGCTGACGTTCGCCTCGCGCCTCGCCGGTTGGTCCGCGGCGGTGCTTTTGTCTCTGCAACCATTGGCCATCGCGCTGGCCCCGACGGAAGAACCGATCGTTTTTGCCTCCGGTGCGCTGCTTCTGGCTTTGCCGCTTCTTTGGCTTGGTGCGCGCGAATCGTGGTGGCTCCCGCTCCTGACCGGCGTGCTGCTGCTGAGTCTCGCGGCGACTGCGCGCGACGTCACCCTGCCGTGGGTGTTCTGCCTGCCGCTGGTGCTGGCCGCTGCCGCGCCCCAACGCCATTGGCTTGTCCACGCTTCGGGATGGGCGCTCCTGACGGCGTTGGTCCTGCCTGACGGGCTGGCGTACCTGACCGGCACACGACTCCAAGCAGGTGGTGCGGTCGGCCTGCTCGGCGTGCCCAAGCTCAGCCACTGGATCGGCTGGAGTCGCCCGTTTGTACCGGCGTGGATGGCGTGGAGTGGGATCGGTGCGCTGCTGTGGGCGATCCTCGTCGCGCTTCGGACGCGGCTTTGGCGTCCAGCGCTGGTTTCTATCGGCTGCGTGTTGCTCTTGCACTTGACCGGCGGGCTGATGATTGGCGGCTACTTTCCGGGGCACTTGCGCCACCAATCCGCGGCGCTCGCGCTCCTCATGTTGCCGTTGGGCGGCGCGTGGGCCGCGCTCTGGACCCGCTTGCGGTCACCGCAGGCGAGCGTCGTCCTCGTCGTTCTGCTGGGTGGTCTGAGCTTATTAGCCACGCCCGCGAGCTACCGCTGGGATCTGCCTCCCGTGCGCGAATACCGCTTTCTGGCCGAGAACATACCGCCACTCACACAGCGCGCGCACGTGCACTTCTACGCGCCGACGTGGGCCCGCTCGCTGTCCATCGCGCCGTGGCTCGTGGCGCAGCAGCCGACGTGGCAGTTGCAACCGTTTGCCGAGCCGACTGCCTTGCACACGCTCGCGTCGCCGGACGAGCCGCACTTCCTGATTCTGGATCGCAGCTGTTTTGCCGAAGCGCCCGCCGAAGCGAGCGACGAGGCGCGAAATGCCTGGCGAGCGACGCCGTACGGTCTTGCCCACGCTGCATGTGCGGACGCGCTGCACGCGGCGAACTGGCGGGAAGTCGCGCGTCAGCCGCTCCAGCCACCGACGCGGCGCCTGCCCCAAGCGGCGGATTTGCCCAGCCGTGACGCTCGGTCGACGCTCGTTGTGCTCACGATTCCCGCAACGAAGTAACACCTCGAACGCTGGCCGATCTTGACACCAACGCGCTTCCCCTCACACGATGTGCACGCCCACGTGGCACGGCGAATTGCGGAGAGTCGCGATGAACGTCAAAAGTTTCCTCCCCATCCTCTTCGTCGTCGGCGGAAGCGTTTTGGTCGTGACGCAAGGGCCAAAGGCCGTGGCCAAAGCGCAGAACATGGTCAAGACGAAGTTGCAGCGCGGCGAACTGGCGGAAACGGCGAAGTCGATGCGCCTCGACATTGCGGAAGCGCGCAAAGTGCCGCGACCCGGGCATCCTGACGACCTGGCCGACTACTTGCGCGAACTGCGCGCGGCCGAGAAGCAAAAAGACGTGGCGCTGGACGCGTGGCAGCGCCCGTTTCTGCTGGAGTGGGACCAAGGGCGCCAGGCGGTGTTGCGCAGCCGCGGGGCCAATGGCGACCGGGACGCGTGTACGACCGAAGATTTTGGCTCGGACGGCGGCGACGACATCTGCGAGCGGATCGACTTCACCCCGCCGAAGCCGCGTGAAGCACTGTGACGCACTTTGACGCACTTTGACGCGCTGCGACGCACTGTGACGCGCTACGGAACGCCAAAGCCGGAACACGGCACTTTCACTGTCGGCACGGCCGGTTCAGCAAATTGCACGATGAAGTTCGCGGCATCGGGAATGGGCGAACCGGCTGCGTCGGTCTTGGGTGTCGTGGTTGGCGTGTACGTGACATGCACGCTCACTTGCGCGTTCACGCCGATCGTCAGTGGCAACGGCTGAAGTTGCAACGCGAACACGCCGACCGGAGCGGCGTCAATCACCGCGACTGAAGTCACGTGCACATCAACGGAACCGCAGGACTTCAACACGAGCTGTTGCTTGACCGCATTGCCCACTTTCGTGCCGCCAAACACGATTTCGCTGGGAATGGCCTTCACGCACGCAGGGCCCTCGTTCACTTTCACGTGGACACGCTTCCAGCCCGGACCACCGTCAGCGCCCAGCGATGGATCGTTTGTCTGCAGGATCAGGTCGCCGTCGTGTGGAAGGTCATCGGCAGCCTTGTCGATCACCATCACGTCGACCAGTTGACCGGGTGCAACCGAAAGCGGCGGATTGAGGGGGATGAGCGCACCCGCCGGAATCGCATTGGCACCAATCGTGAGTAGAAACGCCTTACTCAACGCGCTCGCGTCGATCGCAGAGACGATCAACGCGCCGTCGCCGACGTTGTGAATCGTGAGAGCCTGCCCTGCGGTGGCAGGCGCCTTGACGAAGCCGAGGTCAAGGACGTCCTCGACCTGAAGCTTGGGCGCGCCAGTCTTGCCCGTAAAATCGACGCGAAACTCACTCAGCGCCCCCGGCGTATTCGTCACGATGCGCAATTCTGCATGGCGCTCATACGCGTCGGCTTGCTGCACATACCGGATGGCCAGCTTCACACTCGTCGTCCCCGGTTGCCCAGACGGCGCGATTTCAGGCCACTTGATCTGCGCACACGGCATCACGCCATCGCTGCCCAAGCAGGCAAACGCCGACGTGGATTCCGGCACCGGCGCGACGTAGTCAAACAGCAACTGCTTGATGAGCAGTGGCGCTGTGCCCGTGTTCGTGACCGTGAGTTCGAGATCCTGAGAACCCGACGCAACCACGGTCTGCTTCGCCGGGCTCTTCAGCGCACCAGAGCTCGTGATCACCATGATGTGCGGGACCGCGCACGGCTCGCTGAGGCTGGGCACGCAGGCGCCATCGCCCCCCGTGGACGCGTCAACGCCCGCACTGGTGTCCATGTTGGTGCACTGCGCCAAGATGAGGCACGCGAGAAACGACCACGAGGCTGCGCGTAACGAGCACATGTAGACTCCCGTCGCCCAGAAGCAACGTGGGCGGGCGCTTGAGCGTACCGCGACAACACAAGGCGGCATAGGGGCTTTCATGGAATGGGGAGCGGATCGCTGCCGCCGCGTCCGTGACGAGCAGTGACGCGCCGTGGGGAAGATTGCCGCTCGTATTGCGCGTTGGGAACTGCCCGAACCATCGCCCCAACACCGTCCGGCGGCGATACGCGAAAGCCGGTTCAGTGCATCAGTCGATGAAACCGACCATTGACGATCGCCAAGATTTGCCGCACTACCCGCGACCGCGCATCTGGGAAGAACGTGATGTAGGTCTGTGTTCACGCCGACGCGAGGAAGAAACGGGGCAGCGCACACGAAAAACCACACTTCACACAGGCACTTTTATGACATCGCCATGACGTGACGCCTTGACGCCGCCGCGCGAGTCGCCGCACTCTGCCAACTGGGTGCGTAGGCCGCGGGCTCTCACCCAAAGACCGTTGGGGAACGGTCTCATCGACTTGCTTCGTGGCACGGCCGGACGCTGTTTGGGCATCTGCACTGCACCGGTAAGTCAAGCAGGGGGGAGTTCTTCGCTCTGCGTAATGGTGTAGAAATGTAACCGCACGGTTTGCGAACCGTCGCGGTTCGTCCAGTCTCGTCGCCCTGAGTTGCCTACGGAGTCCTGAGTTGCCAAGCCCCCCTACCGAGATTGACCTCGTCGGCACCCGCTTCGGGCGATACGAAGTGCAGTCGCGCATTGAGGCGGGCGGCATGGCGATTGTTTGGCTGGCGCGCATGACGGGCAGCGCGGGGTTCGAGAAGCGTGTGGCGCTGAAGACGCTGCGACCAGATTTTGCGACGCACCAGAACCTCATCGATCTGTTCATCCAGGAAGCCTCGCTCGCCGCTGAGCTGACGCACCCGAACGTCGTGCAAACGTTTGATCTGGGCTGCAAGGATGGCCACTACTTCATGGCGATGGAATACATCGTCGGCCGCACGCTGCGCCAGACCATGCAAGCGCTCAAGGAAACGACCGGGCGCACGCGGTTGCCGGCTTGGGCCGTTGTGGAAATTGCCCTGCAAGCGTGCGAAGGCCTCGCGTACATTCACGACTTCACCGGGCCAAATGGCGACGCACTCTGCCTTTTGCACCGCGACGTGTCGCCCGACAACTTGATGATTTCCTTTGCCGGCACCGTCAAAATTATCGATTTTGGCGTGGCCCGGGTCATGGACGAGCTGCGCTCCGGCGGCGTTGTGGGCAAACCGCGTTACATGTCGCCCGAACAGGCAGCGGGAAAGCCGATTGACCGGCGCTCGGATTTGTTCTCGCTGGGCGTGCTCATGTACGAGTGCATCACCGGGAAACGGCCATTTCCCGGCAAGGACGTGCCTGAACGCCTGGACGCGATGCTCAACCGCCCGGCCGCGCCGATGCGGGCGCACGTTCCGGAAATCGACGCGGAACTCGACAACATCGTCGCGCGCGCCATGACGATCGATCTGGACAAGCGCTATGCCGAAGCGCTGCTGATGCGCGACGACCTTTTGGCGTGGCAAGCGCACTACGGCGGCGGTCGTGAGCCTGACGGCCTCGCGCACTTGTTGGCGCGCGTGTACCCGGACGAAAGGCAAATCGCGGTTTCCGTGCGGCGTAGCCAGCGGATGGGCAGCCTCAGCGCGAGTTTTGAGACGGGCGAACTGACACCGAGTCGCCCGCCGCTGACGCCTGTGAGCGCCTTTTTGGCCAAACAGGGCGACGAATCGCCTTCGACGCCGCTCTACACGCCCGCCGTGCCGATCGCGCCGACTGCGCGCACGCCAACGATGACGACCGGGCAGTTTTCCTTCCCGGCGCTCGGCAACTGGACGACGCTTGGCACGAATCCACCGACGCCCACGCCGCCGCCCGAAGCGCCGCGTGTGACCCAGCCCGTTGCGCCCGTGGTGCCCACACCGGTCGCGCCCATCGCTGTGACGCAGCCGCTGCCCGTGGTGAAAGAGCCGCCGGTGACGCGTTCCTGGATGCGCGTGAGCGAGCCCGTGCCGCCGCCGTATGCGGTGGAAAACGCACGGCGGACGCAGCCGATGGCGCCACCCGTGGAAACGGTCGAGCCGACTGCGCGCATGACGGAGCCAGAGGCGGACAAGCTGTTTGAGCAAGGCCTGCGATTTTATCGCGACGGCAAATGGCGCCATGCGATTGAGATTTGGGAGCGCGCTTGCCATGCGTTCCCAGAAAATCGCGCGTGGGCCTTCAATTTGCAACGGGCACGCGAACGGCTGGACGGCCGACGCGACGACCTGTGATCGGGAACGAGGGAGGAAGACGTGGCACAGCGGGATCGATCACAGCGAATGCAGGTAGCGCTTTTGGGGCTGCGCGCGGCGAGTCCAGACGTCACCGGCGCGTGCGTGGTGAGTCGCGACGGACTCATCATTGCGGCTGAACTGGCCGAAGACACGGACGAAGAGCTGGTCGGCGCGATGGCGGCGACGGCGTTGGCGTCGGCTGAGCGTTTGTCGCGCGAGTGGCTGCACGGCGACTTGCGGCAGACTTGGCTGGTGACGAGCGCCGGTCAGGTGGCCATCGCGCTCCTTCCGGGCGACGCGGCGCTGATGCTGATGGTGCGGCCGGAGGCCAACGCGGGGCTGGTCCAGCTCGGTCTGCGGCAGGCGGTCGCCGAGCTTTCGCGGGTCGCGTAGGAGGCATCGTGCTCGCAGAACTCCTCGTCGCTTCTGGTCTTTCCGCTGTTATCGGCGCACTTTTGGGTCGCGCCTTGAGCCGGCCGCGGCGACAAATTCAAGTCCAGACGATCGCGCCCGCGCCGACGCCTGAGCCCGTCGCGGCGCCCATCGCGAAAGCGGCACCTCCGTCCCGGCCCGTTGTGGATGCGGTCGAAGACGTTTCTGACTTCGCGGTTGTCGAGCGCACGGTCGTGGAGAAGTCGGACGAGCAGACGACCACGCTGCGTGCGCGACTGGATCTGGCGGGCCGTTCCGAAGCGGCTGCCGTTGCCGAGCGCGACGATTTGCTCGCAGAACGCGACGCGATGGCGGCGCTGAGTCAGGCGGCACAGCAGCGCGCCGTGGCGGCGGAACGCGAACGCGACGAAGCAGCGGCTCAAGCGAAGGCTTTGGAGGCAGCGCTGGCAACGACCGACTCGGCGCTCGCGCAGGCGCGCGCTGATCGCAAAGTCGCGGAGGAAAAAGCGCTGGCGGGCCATGCCGCGGACGCGTCGGCGACGGGTCAGTTGGAGGCGGATCTGGCCAAGGCGCGTCTGGCCGAGCGCGATGCGCTGGAGAAGGCTGCGGATTTGGCGAGAGAGCGCGATTCGCTGCGCCGTGAGGCAGACCGTCTACGCCGCGAGTTGGCCGAGTCGAGTGCGCCGGAGCCGGAGCCGGTCGCTGTGCTCGCCACGCCGTATCAGGAAGCGGAAGAGGACGAGGACGAAGCTGAAGCGCCGTCTGAGCAGGAAAAGGCCGAAGGCGAGTTGTCCGCAGAACGTGCGATTTCCGCGGCGCTGCACCTGCAAGTGCGGGCGCTGAGCGGGGCGCGGGCTCGCGCGCAGAAGCTGGCCAAAGAACTGCGGGAGACGCGCGCGCGGCTGATTGCGGCCGAAGCCCAACTTGTCAGCAGTGCCGGTGAAGGCGCCGCGACGGACGCCTTTGTCGAGCCCGGCGAAGCGTTCAACCTGACCACGGCGCTTGAACGTCTGACGGCGCGCGCTGCCCTGCCCGGCGTGCAAGCCGCGGTTTTGGCGACGGACGATGGCCTTCTTGTTTTTGGCGGTGGCACGGCCCAGGAATCGCTGGCGGCGCTGGCCTGCGAGGTCGCACGGACGCCGCAAGCGACCGAATCAGGCTGGTCGGGCAAGCTGCCCATTGGCGAGCTGCTCACCTTTGAAGTCGCCGATGCCCACGGCCTGCATTTGACCGTGCAGCGCGTGTCGGGCCCGCAGCCGCTGCTCTTGGCGACGCTGTGGCAGGACCGCGCCGCCGCGCAGATTCGCGACACTGCCGCGTGGGAAGTCGCCGCTTGGGATCCCGCGCAGATTCGCGTGCGTCCGCGTCGTCGGCCCACGCGTCCCCACCAACGCACGCCCCGTGTTCACCGCAAGGCCGGTGGACGGACGCGCACCGCTGTTTCTAGTTCCCCGCATGTCCGCGGTTCCACGGGGAAGCCGCACAAAGACGTCGAGTAGACGTCGCATCGACCGGAGGTAGCCATGTCTCGCATCCAGGAAATTAATAAGGTTTTGCGCGGTTTGCAGTCGGGCACGCCCGAACTCGAAGCGGCCGCAGTCATCTCAGAGGACGGTCTGCTCATCGCGAGCGCGCTGCCCGAACACATCGACGAAGGCCGCGTGGCCGGTATGTCCGCCGTGCTCTTGAGCTTGGGCACCCGCGCCGCCATCGAGCTTGGCCGTGGCGAGCCCGAACAGGTGCTGATCAAAGGCACGCAGGGTTACGTCTGCATGACGCAGGTCACCGGCGGCGCGCTGCTGCTCGTCCTGACCACGGAATCCGCGAAGCTGGGCCTGATCTTCCTGGAAGTGAAGCGCGCCTCGCAGGCTCTCGCTAAGCTGCTGTAACAGCGTCTCCGCGTCGGTCGTCTGCGGCGGTTGCGCCGAGGGAAGCCCGTCGCGCCCCCTTCTTTCCTCTTTGTTACGAGGTTTTCAATGGCAACAATTGCACTCTACGACAACGGCGGGCATCGCAACCTGCTGCTGGAAGACTTCGGCCGCGGTCAGGCGGTCCAGGCCAACCAGCACCTCATCATCCACGACGGCGAGGGCATGCTGCTCGATCCGGGCGGCCACAAGGTCTACAGCAAAGTGCTGGGTGAGACGCTGAGCCAGCTGAAGAACGGCAAGCTGCGGCACCTGTTCTTCTCGCACCAGGATCCGGACATCGTCGCGGCGGCCAATGGCTGGCTGATGACGACGGACGCGACCGCGTGGGCGCCGGCGCTGTGGACGCGGTTCATCCCGCACTTTGGTCTGGACAACCTGGTCATCGACCGTCTGAAGGGCGTGCCCGATGAAGGCATGCGCCTGCCGCTGGGCAACACGGAAGTGCTGCTCCTGCCCGCGCACTTCCTGCACTCGCCGGGTAACCTGCAGGTGTACGATCCGATCTCGAAGATCCTGTACAGCGGTGACCTGGGCGCGTCGCTCGGCATGACGTATCAGGAAACGCCGGACTTTGACTCGCACCTGCAGTACATGGACGGCTTCCATCGTCGCTACATGACGTCGAACAAAGCCATGCGCGCGTGGGCGGCGATGGTGCGGACGCTGGACATCGAAATCATCGCCCCGCAGCACGGCGCGTTCTTCCGCGGTCCGGTGATGGTGAAGCGTTTCATCGACTGGATCGAGACCGTCGAATGCGGCGTGGATCTGATCCCGGAAGCGTACAGCATCCCGCCGAAGTAGCCGCTGGGGCTCTCGCAACGCCGGCCGTGGAGGAAAGTTCCGCGGTCGGCGTTTGGCGTTTTGAGCGAGAAGAGAAGCTTTTTGCGGCAAAAGGTTTGGCGCGGGCCTTGAAGGTTTGATTTTTTGCCGAAAAGTTTTGTCTTGTGGCTCGAAGATCTACTTTTTGCGGCGAAAAGTTTGTCTTGGAGTAAGAAGATCTACTTTTTTGCGCGGAAGTTTTGTCACAGAGGCAGAAGATCTACTTTTTGCCGCAGAAAGTTTGTCGTGTAGCGAGAAGATCTACTTTTGGGTGCGCAAAGTTTGGTCTTTGAGCTTGAAGGTTTGATTGTGGGCGCGTGCCCGCTTACGCGGTCACCGCGTCTCCAATCGCAAACGTCGGACGTTTGCGACCGAGCCGCGATGCGCGGCTCGGCGCGGAGCGTTGGGCCGCTCGCGCGCTGGCGCCGATTCGGGCGGGCCTTGCGGCGACGGGAGGCGGACGTGCGGGAAGCGGTTTGCGGGGAACGTCAGCCTTTGGCGACCCGGTCCTTGAGTGCTGTGGGCGCGAGGATTTCCACTTCGCGGCCGAGACCACGCAGCCAGCGCTCAAGGTCGAGGGTCAGGTAGAGGAGAAGGTCGATTTCCAAGCGGCCATCAGGCAGCGTGCGCGGCGCGCTTTGCGTGGCGTGCAGGGGTTCGTGCGCGAGGAACGCTGCCCAGCGCGGGGCGAGGCGCAACGTGATCGGCTGGGGATGCGCGTCCTCGTCGGGCAGGAACGCGCCAAAACAGTGGCGAAAGACTTCGGCCGGCTGGTACACGTCAGGCGTTGGGTAGAGGAAAGTTTCAGCCGCACGGCGCACGCGTTGCATCCGCGCCACCTTGAAGAGCCGCCGCGTGTCGATGTGCGCTTCCACGTCGCTGTCGACGCACTTCCCGTAGCAGAAAAGCCCGTCATCGGACGGCACGAGCGTCCACGGCTCCAGCACAACGCGCGCGTGCTTGCCGCCAAAGTGACTGTAGGCAAAGGTCAACTGCCGCCGCTCCACGATGGCGCGCACGATCTGATCCACAGCATCCGCATCCACGCCGCGAGGCTGCTGGGCGCGCGTCCGCCCGTAGAGCACGCGCGCCAAATCGAGAGGCGCCGTGCCCGGTGGTGCGCGCCTTTGATGGTCTTCGACCAGCTCGCCCAAGCGCGCATCCAGCGCCGAACCACGCAGACTCACCAGCGCCGTACGCGCCAGTTCGAGCGCAACCGCAGTCGTCGGGTCCGACTGTTCCTGCCGCGGCCACACAAAGCGATACCGCAGCGACTTGCCATCTTTCTCCGTCACCACGCGGTCGCGCAGCACGTCCGCCAGCGCCTGCAGGTGCCGCCGCACCGCCGGTTGCTGGAACGCGTGCGTGCGCGCTGCCTCAGCCGCCGTCAAACGTTGCCCCTGCATCAGCGCCTGCAGCAGCCGGAGGATCTCGATGACAATCTGCGGCGATCGCGGCGGTGGGCTTTCTTCGACCATGGCTTCCTCACTTCGCGATCCGCTGCGGATCGTGTTCGTCGTAGACGATCTGCTACGGATCGTCAAATGGCGCGCATCACTCAGCACGCTTGCGCCACAAATCCAAGTTGTTAGCCTGAGGAAGAACGGCAGATTGGACGCCGTTCAGACCGCGATGCAAGCGAACCACGAGGAGAAAGCCATGACGGAGAGCCAACACGAAATCCTGCGCCACACCGACTACCGCTGCCACGGGTGCTGGCAAGATTTGCGCCTTTTGCCGCACACAAGCTGGCGGCTCGTGGCGATGCCGATTCACGCGCGCGGCGGGCATGGGGTGGGTGAACACGTGCTGGCGGTGTGCGAGTCGTGCGCGGTGCCGATGGCGATGTCGGCGCAGCGGATGGCGCCGACCCAGCCGGTGCCGGTGCTGCAGGACTTGCCGCTGGATCAGGAGGATATTTCGCTGACGGCAGGGACGATTGGCCTCGTATCGGGCTGGTTCGTCGCGGGTCCGGCGCTGGCGGCCGTCGGCCTGGTGGCGGGTGCGGTCGTTGGCTGGAAGGCGAGCGCAACCTGGCGTGAGCGCGCGGCAACCGTGCGATAAGCGGTTTCGAGGCCGGACGGCTTGACGCCCGCCGCGTTCCCCTGCACGGTACGGACAGCCGGTCAGTGGTCGGCGAAGGATCCGAAGATGCGCCTGTGGTTGACGATTCTGGTAGCGGTGACTTGCGCCGCGTGTGGGACCTCAGCGACGACGGAATCAGCGCCGCAGGACGCGAGTACGGACGCGACAGCCGGTAGCGACGCAGCGACAAGCGACACAACCGACGACGCCCAAGGGACTGACGCGATCGCCCTGCCCGCGCCGCACACGGACACGCTCGGTGGCGCACGTCCGGTCGCGGTCACGGTGCCGGACAACTGGACGCCAGAAAAGAAGTGGCCACTGGTACTCGTTCTGCACGGCTACGGTGCCAGCGGCTTGGTGCAAAGCGCCTTTCTGGGCGTGGAAGCGCGTGCCACGCAGTACGGCTACGTCACGCTCGCGCCCGATGGCACGCGCGATCCTGGCGGCAGCCTGTTTTGGAACGCAACGCCTGCCTGCTGCGACTTTGGCAACGTGAAAGTCGACGACGTCGCGTACCTCACCGGCCTCATCGACGCCGCAATCAAGGATCTCGCGGTCGACCCGGCGCGCGTCTACGTCGTCGGGCACTCCAACGGCGGCTTCATGGCGTACCGCCTGGCGTGCGAGAAATCGGAGAAAATCACGGCAATCGCCGTCATCGCCGGCGCCACGAATCCAGACCCGACAGTTTGCGGCACACCCAAGGCCGTCAACGTGTTGCACATTCACGGCACAAACGACGACACCATCAAGTACGACGGCGGCACGCTGACGATCTCCGGCTTCGGCGGCGCAGCGTACCCGTCAGCCAAGGACAGCATGGGTCAGTGGCTCACCCGCAACGGCTGCGGCACCACGAGCACGAGCACCGGCACCGGCGATTTTGACATGGGCGTCGCTGGTGAAGAAACCGAACGGCGGTCCTACACCGGCTGCCCAAGTGGCATCGTCGTGGACCACTGGAAAATGAACGGCGCCAAACACATCCCCGCGTTCACGGACGACTTCCGCGAGGCGTTGGCGACGTGGATGACGGCGCGGACACGGCCGTAGGGGAGCGCCGAACGGTTCAGCGGACAATGAGTCTCACTTGTGGGCCTGTTTAGGCGTTGGCGCGCGCCGAACGTTCTCATTCCTAGCGTCGGAGGCACCGCTTCGCCTGTGCCGATTTGCCTCCGCGCTCCGCTGCGCGAGGATCGTCACCGCTGGTCGGCCACCGGATGTGGAGTCTGTGCCACTGCAGGACTCGCAGAACGGTCTTGTGGCTTCACTGAACTGACAGAATCCGATCATCCTCAGGCACGTTGCTCACTGCACAGCGGGCGGACATCAACACGCTTGCGTGCTTTCACGCGCGCGGCGAACGAGCGTCATCGTGGTGTGCGTGGCGCGACCGTTGGTTTGGCGTCAGGTCATCGCGCAGCTTGGGAAACGCCAGACCGATGCGGCAAAAGTCCCAGTTGACGACCACTGTGCCTTCGATAACCACGCGCGCACCCTTGACCAGGCGCTCCAGCCGCTTGCCGTCAGCGCGGTCCACGTCTACGTGGAAAAGACAGCCGATGATTCCCGCGGGCGCGTCACCGAGTAATTGAGCTGTCCACCCTGCACCCCGCGGGGACACGCTCTGGAATGTGACGGACCAGCGGACGCGCTGCCCTTCGAACTCTGCCAGCGCCTCCCGCTTTGCCGCGAGCGAGAGGCGGTCGTCTTCCAGAGGCTTCAAGACTTCAGAGAAAAGCACAGCCCCCGGCTCCGTCGAGACGGCGCGGCGCCGGCTGAGCGCCGAATACGCCATCGTACAGACCGGGATTCCAACCGTGACGCCAATCACGAGGCCTGAAACAATCATGCCTTCAACTGTCGCGTGTGCACCCATTTCCCCTCCCTCCCGGTTAGATTCTGCGCCAAGGTTCGTCCGGCAAAATACGCGCGATACCAGAGCCTCCCCGGCACGCGGTCCGTGCGGAAAGGGCGTCAGGAACGTGCCGGTCGCTAGCGTGCAGCGATGGTCCGCACCTTTCTGACCACAGCGCCCTTGTTGGTGAGGGTCACGACGACGACGACGGGTGTCAAGTGCAGGCGCAGCTGACCTACGGCGTTCCCGCCGCAATCCCCAACACATCCATCAGCGCCACGACCAACGTCAACGGATGCGGCGGACACCCCGGCACGTACAACACGGGCACATTGTGCGCCAAAAACAACCGCTCCACCTGCGGCGCTTGCGCAAAAAGCCCGCCGGAAATCGCGCAGGCGCCAAACGCCAGCACAAAACGCGGGCGCGGCTGCGCGTCAAAGCAGAGTTGCAGCGGCTCGGCCATGTTGTGGGTAATGGGACCACTCAGGACCAAGCCATCGGCGTGGCGCGGCGAGGCGACGAACTCGATGCCGTAACGGCCGAGGTCGAAGTTGACGTTGCCGACCGCGTTCAGTTCCGCTTCGCAGCCGTTGCAGCCGCCCGCGGACACCGAGCGCAGACGCAACGACCGGCCGAATTGTTTCTTGAGCGCCGCGGAAACCGCGATGGGCGGCGGTGTTGGCCGCGCAGCGGAAATCAACAAGTCCTCGCGGCGCACGGCGGCGGTGTGGCAGCCGTTCGAAAACGTGAGCTTCTGTTCCGGGCACACGGGCGCGCAGTCGCCACATTGGATGCAGCGGCCAAGGTCGATTTCCAGCGGGTCAAGACGCGTGAACGCCTGCGTTGGGCACGCGTCCACGCACGCTTGGCACGCGCTCGCGCACGGAGCCGCGCCGATAACCGGCAAGCCGCGGAAGTTCGCGGGCGACGCGGCGCGCAGATCGCCGATGTACTGGCGACCTTGGGCGATTCTCACGCGGAGCGAACGAAACATGCGCGGGTCTCCTTAGAGGTCGTTACCGCAATAGGAAAGGTCGAAGCTTTTGTTGCAAATCGGAAAATCACTGATCTCGTTGCCGCGCAGCGAGAGTGCCAAGCCAAACCAGTTGCGCAACGACGGATCCTGCGCCTTGAAGTGACGCAGGGTGCCGGCTTCATCGGTTTGCAGCGCGTGAATGATTTCCCCGCGCCAGCCTTCACACACGCCAATCGCCAAAGCGTTCGGCGGCAGCGCAGGGATCGGTGCTACACGGACGTTATCGAGGCCCGGCAACACAACGGCTTGGGCAATCCAGGCGACGGATCGGGTGATTTCATCGACGCGGATCGCCCCGCGCGCCCAGCAGTCGCCGGTCACCTGCTTGGACAGCGCCATCGGCAAACGCGTGAACGCCGCGCCGGGAAGCGACGTCCGCAAGTCCAGGTCCAGCCCGCTCGCGCGCGCCGCCATGCCGACCAAACCAATCTCGGCCGCGCGCTCCGCCGTCACTGTGCCCACCTCATGCAGCCGACCGTTGACCGAAAGCGACGTCTGGAAGAGTTCCGTCACGGTGTTCATGTCGCGCTGGAAGTCTTTCAGGATGACCGGAATCCGCGCCGCCTGCGCGGAGTCGATGCCAAAGCGCACGCCGCCGGGGCGCAGCCAACCGCGACCAAAGCGGCTGCCGCAGAGTTGCATGGAGAGGTTGATGATGGTGGTGCGGAGGCGCCCCCAGGTCGTGCCGCCTTGCAGAAAGCCAATGTCGGTAGCTATCCCTGAAAGCCCGGTCAAGTGCATCGCGATGCGCTCCAGCTCCAAGGCAATGCCGCGGACAATCTCGACTTCCAGCGGCACGTCGACGCCCGCGAGCGCTTCCACTGCGCGGCAGAACGCCCAGGCATGGCCGATGCTCGTATCGCCAGCGATGGTCTCGACAAGCGCTGCGCCGTGCGCCACTGGCCGTTGCACGAGCAATTCCTCAATGCCGCGGTGCTGGTAGCCCAACTGAATCTCCAGATGATGCACCTGCTCGCCCAGACACAGGAAGCGGAAATGCCCCGGCTCAATCACGCCCGCGTGGATCGGACCGACGGCCACCTCGTGGACTTCCTTGCCTTCCATCTGGAAAAACGGATACGTGCCCATCGGCGCAACCGGCGACCGCACGGGCTTGAGCCACGGATGCCCCGGCATACTCAGGCCGGTCTGCTCGTGAATCTCGCGCTCAAAGATGTGCAGCTGCGGGAATTGCACGGTGAGCGCGGGCAAGCCGTCGTCGCCCGTCGCTTGGCCTTGCAGGACGCTGAGACCCGATGCGTCCTGCAGGAGCGCGGTCAGTTCCACGCGCCCGTCCGCGCGTTTCTCGCCAAAGTACGTCAACGGCCGCGCGCCGTCCTGCAGCCTTTCGCGCAGGTCGTGGATGAATTCAACGTGCGAAAGCACGTTCTGCGCGCTGACGAGGAGGTGCGGCGAGAGGGTCATCAGCGCGTCCCCAGGCTATTGGCCACTTGTTGCAGCAGCGTTGAAAGCGGCGCGGGTGTGTAAACGCCAAGCGAGAGCAGGATGATGAGGTAGAAGATTTTCGGACCCAATGCGACCAGCGATTCACGCTGGCGGACGGCGCCTTCACGCGGTTCGCCCCAGACCATTGGGAACAGCGAGCGCCCCGTGGCGACAAACACAACGGACAAAAGCACGCCCAGCGCTGCGAAGGTGATGAAGTGTCCGGTCGTAATGAGCCCGGTCATGATGATGACTTCGCCAAAGAAGCTGCCAAAAGGCGCAAAGCCGAGGAGCGCGAACGTGCCGACGAGGAAGAACAGCGCGGAGTAGCGCATCTCGCGAATCATGCCGTGAAGTTCGTCGATCTTCTTGGTGCGGTAGTGCGCCTTGATGGTGCCCGCGGTCAGAAACAGAATGGCTTTGACCAGCGCGTTGCTGACGACGTAGAGGATGACGCCGTAGGCGGCGGGACGCCCCAAGGCGAGGCCCAGCGCGATGACGCCTGCGTGGTTGATGGCAGCATAGGCAATGAGGAGCTTGTAGTTGTTGGTCGAGACGATTTTGACGGTCGCGAGCAACATGGACGCCAGACCGAGCGCGGTGAGCTGATAGCCAGCGAGATCCGCGTCATTGCCGCCGTAGACCTGCAACATGCGGAACAGACCGACAAAGACCGCGTTGAACTGCACGGCGGCGAGCAGCGTGGTGACGGAAGGCGAAGCGGCGTCGTACGTCTCCGGCAGCCAGGAATAGAGCGGCACCATGCCAAGCTTGGATGCATAGCCGAAGATCATGAGCGCGAGGCCCAAGCGCCGCCAGATCGGATCGGCGATGGCGACTTCCAGCCGCAAGTTGTCGTGAAAGAGGCTGACGCGCTCGGCGCCAACGGTCAGCTCGATGCCGTGGGTCAAGCAGATGACGCCCAGTAGCACGAGGCCAAGACTGACGGCGGAGAAGAGGAAATAGTGCCAAGCGGCGGTCGTCGCTGAATCGCGGCGCTGGTGGTGGATCATCGGCACGGCGGCGAGCGCGGTCAGTTCGAGACAAATCCACGCAACGACGACGTGATTGGACAGAATCGCCGCGTTGGCGGCCGCCATAAAGACAAGCGCGAGGCGAAAGAGCCGGTGAATGTCCGTGGTCAGTTCGGGCGCCGCGCGCAGGCGGTTGTGCATGTGCAGGGCGATCCCGACGAAGAGCGCGTTGATGAGCAGGAGAAAGAGCTGCGCCGTCGCGTCGACGACCATGAAGTGATCGAGTTCGAAATAGCTGCGTTCCATCGGCACTGTAAGCGGTAGGAGCGCGAGCATGTCCAGGCCGGCAATCAGCAACAGCAAGAATCGCGCGTGGCGAAACAGCGCCGGAATCAGCAGCAGAAGCGCGCCAAACAGTGGCAGGACCACAGCGATGAGCGGAAGGAGGCTCATAGGATGGCGGTGTCCGCAGGATGCTCGGGCGCATCGTCGACCATGCCCAGACGACGCACCAGAAGCGCCATGGTCAGCACGGAAAGCAGGTAGACAAGGGTCATGCCCAGCTGCGCGACCCACTCGACGTGATGGTGCGCGTGCAGCTCAAACAGCGCGACGCCGTTCTCCAGCGTCAACGCCGCCATCGCCTGCCCCAACGGCGTGCGCTGCGTGGCCAAAATCAGGAGCGCGAGGAGGACCGCGGAACACGCCACGCCAAGGTGCGTGATGGATCGCGAGTACTCGCCCGCCAGCGTCGCGGAGAATCCGAACGCCGTCATGATGAGAATGGCGGCGATGGTCCAGACAAACAGGTTCGCCGGGATCAGATCGAAGTGGTGACTGACACCGCGCTCGGTCGCCATCTTGCTCAGGTACCACGGCGCAAAAATCGCGCGGAAAAGCACCATGTCCGCGAGCGCAATCAAGGGCGTGACCGCCAAGTGGTCGCCGTGCTGCCAGATGATGAGCGCCATCGCGATGGCTTGAATGCGCAGACCGTTCAAACCCGCGCGCCACGAGCGGATGAAAAGCGGCAGCGTGAGCGCCAGAAAGTAGGCGAAGAGGAGGTAGGTCATGCGCGCGTCACCCCAATTCCGGTTGGATCGTGGCGAGCACGAGCGCGGCAAAGCCGATGACGGCGATGACGACGGCGAACTGCGGAATCAAGCGCATGCGAAAACGCGCGAGCAGGGACTCGAAGAGACCGACGACGACGGCGATCGCGAGCATCAGGACGAACGACACAAGCGCGGCGAGAAGCGGCTGTTGATCCAACGCGATCGGGTTCAAGAGCGCGGCGAGCATGCCCGCGTACAGCGTGAGCTTCAGGCTCGCGGCGTACTGCATCATCGCGAGGTCGGGACCGCTGTGATCGAGGATCAGGACCTCGTGGATCATCGTGAGTTCAAGGTGCGTCGTGGGATCGTCGACTGGCAGGCGCGCGCATTCGATTTGCAAGAGCAGGAAGAGCGCCAGCGCGCACAGCGGCGTCACGAGAAACGCCTGCCAACCGTGCGGACGCATGAGTTCGGCGAACGTGCTGTGACCGCTCCCCAGCGCGAGCGTGCCAAGGACGATGAAGAGCGCGGGCTCGGCAAAGACGGAGAACGTCGCTTCACGCGCGGCGCCCATGCCTTCAAACGGACTGCCGGTGTCCAGCGCCGCGAGGGTCAAGAAGATGCGACCAAGACCGAGGACGTAGGCGAAGGCGACGAAGTCGTTGGGGAACGGCAGCAGACCGCCGCCGGGCAGCATCGGCGCGAGCGTTGCGGCGACGAGCGTGGTCGCCAGCACGACAAGAGGCGCGAGGCGAAAGACGAGGGTCGTCACGTCGCTGTAGACGGGTTGCTTGCCCAAAAGCCGCCGCGTGTCCCAGAACGGCTGCAGGAACGGCGCGCCGCGACGCCCGCCCCACCAGGCCTTGACGCGGTTGATGACGCCGGGAAGCAGGAACGGCAGGAGCACAAGACCGAGCAGGTGCAAAAGCAGCGAGGCGACAATCACAGCCGACCTCCCGTGCCCGCGAGGACAATCGCGACCGTTGCGACCAACACGACCAGACCCAGAGCGAACGCGATGCGCGGCGTCAGCGGCGCTTTCTCGGCCAGCATCGCCAAGGAATCTTCGCCCGTGTTCAGCACCTCGAACATCCGGTCTTCCACGGCGTCCACGGTGTGCGTGCGGAGGTGTGCTTCAGCGGGGAACGGACCTTCGGGCATGTGGCGGTCAAGCTTGGTCGGCAGGAGGCGCTTGTAGTAGCCCGCCAGGTGGCCAGAGAACGACGCGCCGGTGTACTGCGCCCGCGGGAGAGGCTCCGTGTACCCGCAGCCCCACGTGCGGTGAATCGCCGCGGGCGCTGGCATCGCCCACTTGCGCAAAGCCGCCAGCACGCCAATCAGCAGGAGCACGGACACGCTCACCCAGACGATCGGCTGCAGCACCGCCAACGGCACGGCGAGCACACGCGCCACGTCCAGACCGCGGTGGGTCAGCGCGATGAACTGGGAAGTCGGGACCTCGACAAGCGCGAGACCGACCTGCGGCACGAGGCCAAACACGAAGAGCAGCGCCGTCAGGACGTAGAGAGCGCTGCGCATCGAGAGCACCGGGTCGTGCGCTTCGTGAATCTCCGGGTCGCGGGGCGAGCCGAGGAACGTCAGGCCAAAAGCGCGGGTGATGGAGAACGCCGAGACCGCGCCGACAAAAGCGAGGACCGTCGCCGCGAGGACGAGCAGACCGCGGTTTTGGCCACCGAGCACGGAATCGTCAAAGAGCCCACTGTACAGGAGAAATTCGCTGACAAAGCCGTTGAGCGGCGGCAACGCGGCGATGGCGATGCCGCCCAGAAGGAACGCGATTGCGGTGTGGGGCATCTTGCGCGCGAGACCACCCAAGCGCTCGATATCGACTGAATGCGTCGCGCTATAGACCGCGCCCGCGGCGTAGAACAGCAGACACTTGAACACGGCGTGGTGCAGCACGTGCAGCAGACCACCGGCAAAGCCAAGGACGACGAGCGTCGGGTTGTGCCACGCGAGCCCCAAGTAGCCGAGACCGAAACCGAGGCAGGCGATGCCGACGTTTTCCGTGGAGCTGTAGCCCAGAAGCCGCTTCAGGTCGCGCTGGACGACGGTGTACATGACGCCGGTGACGGCCGAAAGGAGCGCAAAAGCGATGAGAAACCAACCCATCCATTCGTCAGGCGTCGCGATAAGAAGGGTGAAACGCAAAAGCCCGTACAGCCCCGCTTTGTGAATCACGCCAGACATCAGCGCGGAAACGTGCGCGGGCGCGGCGGCGTGCGCGCGGGGCAGCCAAGTGTGCATCGGGAAAAACGCCGACTTCAGACCAAAGGACGCGACGAGAAGCAGAAAAGTCACATTGCGGGTCATGCCCGGCGCGCGCAGAAAAACACCGAACTGACTGAAATCGAAGGAATGCGTCTGACTAAAGAGGATCAGGAACGCGGTGATCAGAAAGAGCAGTCCGAGATGCGTGGAGACCAGGTAGTTGAACCCAGCGAAGCGGACTTTTTGGTTGCGATAATCCCAAATCACCAGGAGCCACGCGGCGAGTGCGGCGATCTCCCAACCGAGGAGGAAGACCATTGCGTTTTCAACGGAGTAGATGATCAGATAGGAAATCGAGACGAGGTTCAGCAGCGCGTAGTGGACGCCGATGTTGCGGTCCGTCTTGAAGAACGGTTGCAAGTAACCGTGAGCGTAGACGGCGCCAAGCAGCGTGAGCGGCATGGAGAACGCCAGAAACAGCGCGCCGAGACCATCGATGCGGAGCAGAATCAGGTCGACGGGATAGGACCAGGTGAGTTGCGCGATAATGGCTGGCTGATGCGCCAGGACCGGCACGACGGCGATGAGCACGAGCAGCGTCGCTGCGACCTGAGAGGCGATACCCACCGCAGCACGACGGCCATTTCCGGGCACGACGATGCAAGCGATCGCGCCCAGAAGCAAGAACAGAGTCGCTGCGTGCAGTGGCGACATGACGGCCTGACGGTGTTTGTGTGCGCGGGCGGGCGGCAATACGGCCGCGGGCTCGCGACCCTGAACGTAGTACCGCAGCGGGGTGGCGTCAAATGTTTGGCGCGGCGCAGCGTTGGCGCGCAGTCACTGGTCTCGCGGCGGATCCGGCGTACACTTCCCGTCCGGCGTTGACTGTGCGCGCCGCCAAGGAACGACATGAAACGGGTGGCATTGGGTATTCTTGGGGTTTTGTTGCTGTTTGTGCTTCTGTTGGGCGGGCTCTTCGCCTCGGCGTTCATTGGCAACTCGGCAGTGCAGCCGGGCGTCGTGGACGGCTTCATCCACGTCGTCAGCGATGGTTACGTGACGCTGGACGTGCTTGACGTCGGCAACGGTCAAGTGGCGCTCATCGACGCGGGCGTGGACAAGGATGGCAAGGCGCTGCTGGCCGAGCTCGCGGCGATGGGTGTCGACAAGAAGGCGGTTACGGCGATTTTCCTGACGCACGGTCACGGCGACCACATCGCGGCGATTCCGCTGTTCCCCGACGCCAAGGTCTACGCGCTGGAGGCGGACATCGCGCTCGCCGCGGGCGAGATCAAGGGACGCGGGCTCATCCCACGCTGGATGCCCATCAAGCCGACCGGCGTCAAGGTCAGCCAGACAGTGAAAGATGGCGACGTGATTCAGGTCGGCAACCGCGCGATCCGCGTCTTTGCCATTCCCGGTCATACGGGCGGCAGCGCGGCCTATTGGATCGACGGCGCCCTGTTCCTCGGCGACAGCGCCGGCGGGTCCAAGGACGGCACGCTGCACGCGGCGCCCAAAGTGTTCAGTGACGACCCTGAACAGAACCGCGCGTCGCTCAAGACTTTGGCCGCACGCCTGATCGCGGAGAAACTGGACGTCAAGACGCTGATCTTTGCCCACACGGGGTGGCTGGAAGGCATCGCGCCACTGACGACGTTCGCCCAGGGCGAGTAGCGTCGGACCTACCACTTCCACCCTACCTGTGGCATCTTCCGGCACGGAGGCTCCCATGCGTACGTGCCTACAGTGTGGTCAGCAAACCGACTCGCTCCACTGTCCGACGGACGGCATGGCGACGGTTGTTCAGGGCGTCACGCCCGCCTCTGCCATTTTGCAGGAAGGCACCATCTTCGCCGGGCGCTACCGCATCGTCGGCGTGCTCGGTCGCGGCGGCATGGGCGCGGTTTATGAAGCGCAGCACACGGGCACAGGTCAAGCCGTCGCCATCAAGACGCTGCTCCTGGACAACGCCGGTGACACGTCGGCCGTGCGACGGTTCTTCCACGAAGCGCGCATGACGGCTGGCTTGCAGCACCCGAACACGGTGCGCGTCTTTGACTTCGGCCAAAGCGACGAAGGCATCTTCTACCTCGCGATGGAACGCCTGCGCGGCGAAACGCTGGGGGACATGCAGTTGCGGCTGGACGCCCAGGCGCGCCCGATGACGCAGCAGGAGGCGGGACGGATCGCGATCGACGTCCTACGGAGTCTGGCGGAAGCGCACAAGGCGGGACTCGTCCACCGCGACCTGAAGCCGGCAAACATCTACCTGCACGACATCGGCACGGGCGAGCACGTCGTCAAGGTGCTGGATTTTGGTATCGCCAAAAGCAACGACACGCATCTGACCAAGACGGGCACGTCGATCGGCACGCCGTCGTACATGAGCCCAGAACAGGTGATGTCCGGCATCGTCGACGGTCGCAGCGACTTGTACGCGCTGGGCGTGATTCTGTACGGCTGCGTGGCCGGTGTGCTGCCGTTTCAAGCCGATTCAAGCTATTCGATGATGATGAAGCACGTGGCAGAGCCCGCGCCGGACTTGAACGCGCTGCATTTGGCGGGCATCACGCCTGCTTTTGCGGCGGTGGTGCAAAAGGCGCTGGAGAAGAAGCCCGAAGATCGCTTTGCAGACGCCCAAGGGATGCGGGAGGCGTTGGAGAAGGCCCTGGCGGCACCGGCAGCGCCGCGCCCTGCGCCACTGAAGCCAAAGCAGAAACCCGCTGCGGTTGCGCCTGCGGACGCGTCCGACGCGCCAACCACGGCGCAGGCGACTCCGACCGCAGCGAAGGCTCCGGTTGCGCCGACGCGTCCCAACAACACAGCGCTCCTTGTCGTTGGGGTTGTGGCTGCGGTGACCGCGATGGCTGGCGTTGGTGTGTGGTGGACGATGTCCCACGGCGACGACAAGGTCGTGGCAAGTCCCGATGCCGCAAGCGCTGAGCCCGACGCCAATGTGACGGTCGACGTGCAGGCGGTCGTCGCGCCAGACGTTTTCATTGCCCCCGATGTGCCCGTCGCTCCCGCGCCCGACGTAGCGCCGGACATCGACGCTGGACCTGACGAGGATTCTGGCCCGGATTTGGCCGTAGGGACCGATGCCGAGGCTGAGCCGGACGTTCCAGCAGCGCCGCCTGAACCCGCCGTCGCCGCGGATCCACCGCCCGCAGCGCCTCAGGTTCACAAGCCCGTTGCGCGCCCCAAGCCGCGTCCAACTCCGCCTGCGGACATGCGCGCGCCCGGCCATTCGGACCGCGCACCGGGTTCGCAGCGTCCGATCTCTCGCTAGTTGCTCACCCACAGCCCACAGGAGCCTCCCGTGACTTGGATTTTGCCACCGCCACCGCAGCCATTTCTGTACGTCGCCGGTCAGCCCGGACTTTTCGCCGTGCGGCGCATCTGGTGCGTGGGCCGGAACTACGCCGCGCATGCCCGCGAGATGGGCGCAGATCCGGATCGCGAACCGCCGTTTTTCTTTGCCAAGCCGGGTGACGCCATCGTGCCCGCCACGCCGGATGGCACAGTAACGGTGCCCTACCCGCCCAAGACCTTGAACTTGCACCATGAAGTCGAGTTGGTCGTGGCGATTGGCAAGGCAGGCACCAACATCGCCCCGGCAGACGCGCTGAGCCACGTTTTTGGCTACGCCGTCGGTCTGGACCTGACCCGGCGCGACTTGCAGGCAGCGGCGAAAAAGGCCGCGCATCCATGGGAAATGGCCAAAGGCTTTGACGCGTCAGCGCCCTGTTCCGCGCTGCTACCTGCGGATCAATGGCCCGACACCCAAGCGCGGATCGAGTTGGACGTGAACAGTACGCGCCGTCAGGAAGGTGCGATTGACGACCTGATTTGGCCCGTCGCCGACGTCATCGCGCACCTTTCGCAGTTCGTGGCGCTCGCGGCCGGCGATGTCATCTTCACGGGTACGCCTGAAGGTGTCGCTGCGCTCGTGCCGGGCGACGTCGCCGTTGCGTCCGTGACGGGCTTGCCGGAGCTGACCGTGCGTTTCACCGCTGCCGAGGCCGAATGAGTCACGAGAAACACGTCCCGTACATTCCTTCAAGCGCCGTCATGCCGGAACTCACGGCGCGCGCGGTCATCGTTGGCACGCTTCTGGGCGTCGTCTTCGGCGCGTCGTCGCTCTACCTCGTGCTCAAGGTCGGCTTGACCGTCAGCGCGTCCATTCCCGTCGCGGTCATTTCGATCACGCTCTTTCGCCTTTTGTCCAAGTTCGGCTTCAAGGACGCCTCGATTCTCGAACACAACATCGTGCAAACCGCCGGTTCCGCGGGTGAATCGATCGCTTTTGGCGTCGGTGTCACAATGCCGGCGATCCTCATTCTGGGCTTCGACCTGGAAGTCGTGCGCGTCACGCTCGTCGCGGTTTTGGGCGGCCTGCTCGGCATTTTGATGATGATTCCGCTGCGGCGCGCGCTGATCGTCGACCAGCATGAGACGCTGAAGTACCCAGAAGGCACGGCGTGCGCGGAAGTGCTGAAGGCAGGTGCATCGGAAGAATCGCGGGCGGCGGCAAGTCCGGAATACGCGACCGGCGACAATCCTGAAGCAGAAAGCGAACGTGCAGCCGCGGGCAAGACAATCTTCGCCGGTTTTGCGATCGGTCTTGCCTACAAAATTGCCAACGTCGCCGTGAAATTGTGGAAGGACACGCCCGGCGTGACTTTTGGCAAGCCGCTTGCGGGCGGCTCGATCGCCGCTGAAATCTCGCCGGAATTGCTCGGCGTCGGCTACATCATCGGCCCGCAAGTGGCATCCGTCATGTGCGCGGGCGGCGTGCTGGCGTACCTCGTGCTGATTCCCATGATCAAGTTCTTCGGCGACGGTCTCCCCGGACCGCTCGCACCCGGCACCATTCCGATCAGCGAAATGGATCCGCACAAGATCCGCAGTGCGTACGTGCTCTACATCGGCGCGGGCGCAGTTGCAGCAGGCGGCATCATCAGTCTGGGGCGCTCTTTGCCGCTCATTTGGCACGGCTTGCGTCAAGGTCTCACGGACTTGCGCCGCAGCGCCGCATCCACCGCCACGGTCCTCCGCATTGACCAGGACTTGCCCATCAAGTGGGTTGGCATCGGCATCCTCGGCCTACTCGTCGCCATTGTCGCCGCACCGTCGCTCCACATGAACCTGCTGGGCGCGATCCTCATCGTCGTGTTTGGCTTCCTGTTTGTGACCGTATCCTCTCGTTTGACGGGTGAAATCGGCTCGTCTTCCAACCCGATCTCCGGCATGACCGTCGCGACGCTTTTGCTCACGTGCCTGACGTTCCTGCTCGTTGGCTGGACTGGCGGCACGTATTACGTCACGGCGCTTTCTGTCGGCGCGATCGTTTGCATCGCGGCGTCCAATGGCGGCACGACCTCGCAGGACTTGAAGACGGGCTACCTGATCGGCGCGACGCCGCGGCTCCAACAGCTGGCGATTCTGGCGGGCGCGTTGGCATCGGCGATTTGTTTGGGCCCCCTGCTCCTGACCCTGAACGACACGGCAACGGTCTACGTGCCGGTGACGTCAACGGAGGTTGCGCCCACGGCGGATCTGGGCGCGCCCGAAGCGCTGACACACGCGCAAGGCAAGTCCGATGCGGGCAAGTACCGCTCCTGGAATGTGACGAAAGAAACCAACGGCTTGGCTGTCGGTCGTTACCTCGTGGATGACGCTGGCCATCCGAAGTATTTGGTCGATCCAGGCATCAACGGCACGCACGACACGCGCCCCGATGGCTCCAAGGTCAAGAAGTTTGAGGCGCCCAAAGCGACGCTCATGTCCTACATCATCAAGGGCATTCTCGATCGGCAATTGCCCTGGGGCCTCGTGCTTTTTGGCGTCATGATCGCGCTTGTGCTGGAGCTGTCGGGCATCCCGTCGTTGGCTTTCGCGGTGGGCGTTTACCTCCCGCTCTCGTCGTCCACGCCGATTTTCGTCGGTGGTCTGGTGCGCTGGCTTGTCGATCGCCACCAGCGCAAGAAGCAAACGCGCGTGCTGACCGAGGAAGAAGCGGCGGCGGCTTCCGACCGCAGTCCCGGCGTACTTCTGTCGTCCGGCTACATTGCCGGTGGTGCGATCGCCGGCATCGTCATCGCGTTTCTGGCGGGCGTCATGGACAACGTCGACGCGGACCTGACCGCGTGGGCAGAACGCGCCAATCCGTTCTTTGCGGGCCCCGATAGCGACGCCCTGTCGATGCTGCCGTTCGCGGTCATCACGCTGGTGCTGTACTTGGCGGGGCGAAAGGTGTCAGGGACGAGTCAGGCGAAGACGGTGACCTGAGTGGTGCCGTCGCGCGACAGCTTTCCGTCCTTTATGACTACCTGACGCGAATCAACCCAGTGGCGCCGGGACCTTCCGTCGTGTGAAACAAGTAGTCTCCCGGGCGCAGAAACGGGACGTACGCAGGGTCGGCAACCGACATCGAGGGAATCGGATTTCCCGCTGAACCCGCGTACGGCTGGCCCGGTGCGCCCGTCTCCAATTTCCACGGCACCGATTGAAAGGCCACCTTTTGGCCAATCGCGATTTTCATGCAGCGCGGCGTGATGGCGCCTGAAACGACCGCAACCGTGCGATCCGCGCTCGCGTCCGAACGGTCGACGATCTCCGAACAGTTCAGCATCGCCGAGAAATCCTGCTCAGGCACGGCACCGTCGGATCGCGCTTTGCAATTGCCGCCGTCCGCGACGAGGCTGCTCTGCGTGTCGCTCAAGGTGTCGGTGTATTCCATATAAACGCCCGATTTCGACGGAATCTCCTGTAACGCCAGCCGCACCGTGCCTTCAACTTTGCCGTTGAGCAAACTCAATTTGCCTTCGAGAACCGACATGCGCAGCGTGCCGCCGTCTTTGGCCGGGACATCGCACCATCCGCCGATCTCGAAGGCCGCATTGTCACCGCTTTCCGTCGCGCGGACGTTGCAGCTGGGGTACACCTCGACAGCGAGGCTCCCACCGCCGCAGTCGTTGACGTTCCAGATCTGGCCCTTGAGGTCCTCGTACAGATCCGATCCAGCGGAGCTGATTCCCTGCCCGACAAAAGTCTTCTTGTGCAGCATCTTGCCGTGCCAACTGCCCGTAAACTGCGAAGGCTTTTCCACAGCACACGCAAGAAGACTCGCGCACAGCGCAGCGATCGGCCAAATGAAACGGGGGGAAATGTGCATCGCGTACTCCTTGTGGCGCGTCGTGCGCCTGAATGGGCGACAGATTTCGGAGCAAATTGGCGTTTACGGCCCCTTCACGCAGACGCCGCTGGCATTGGCTTGCATGCAGTCTGCTGTCGCCTTGTAGAGCTTTCTGGCGAACGTCGATGTGCCGTTTTCGCAAGCGGCCTGGCAAGTCGTGGTCGAGCAACTCAGGGCGCAGGTCAAGATCCCCAGACACTCGAAGTTGCCTTTGCACATCGCGTTGACGCCGCCGCAGAAGTTGGCGATTCCGCAGTCCTGCTGACACTCGGTTGCTATCGCACCGCCATCCGCAGCGCAGTCCACGCACCTGCCGATGGCGCAATATTGCCCGTCCAGGAGGATCCACGCAGCGGTCGGACCGGCATTGGCAAAGCACTGACGCGTGCAATACGCCGTAGCCGACTCGCCGAATTCCTGCTTGGAGATCGGGACAGTGACCGGTGGCATTTGCCCAGACGTCTGGCACTCGCTCATGCAGTTCGCCAGACCGACACAGCCCGGCGACGTTCCGCACGCGGCGTTCATGCCGGCGCACTTCGTCTGCGCACACGTGTTCACGCACGTCTGGTCGCTCCAGGCGCACTTGCCCCATGTAGCCGCGACGCCGCCGACGCACTGCCCCGTTCCTGGATCGCAGACGCCGTCTTTCGGGCACACCTTGGTCGCACTGATGCAGGAGCCAGCGCCGTCGCAGACCGACGTGCTGCAACCGGTGCCGTCCGCGCAACTGCCGCCCGCGGCGATGGCTTCGTGGACGCAGCCGCCGATGGGGTCGCAGATATCCGTCGTACACGCGTTGCCGTCGTCACACGACGTGAGGGTGTAGCCGCTGCCATTGGTATTGCATGCGAGCGACGCGGACGCTGTGCACACCGTGCTGGTGCACACCTGGTGCTCGCAGTGGCCCTTTGACGAGCAATAGCGGTCCTTGCCGCAGTCGCCGTCGGTCACGCACTCGACGCACTGCGCCTTGAAGGTATCGCACATCTGGTTACCGAAGCAGGAAGCGCTGGTGGTGCAACCGCTCACATTCGCCGAGCAGCGCCCGTCCACGCACGAACTGCCGGGGCAGTCAGCATTTGTGCTGCATGCTTGGCACTTGCCGCCCACGCACGTTCCGACGACGCAGTCCTGAATGGTGCAGTCCAGTTGGACAAAGCACTTGCCGTTGACGCAAATCCCAGTCGAGCATTCGGCGCTGACGGTGCACTCGTTGCAGGTGCTGGTCGCGAGGTCGCAGCTACTGGAAGCGCACTGACTGTCCGCAGTACACGGTTCCTTGCAGTACAGGTTCAACGTGCCGCCGCTGCAGGAGCCGCTCGAACACACTTCTTGGGTCGTGCAGACCTGACCGTCATCACACGCGACACCATCGCCAATGGGCGTGAACTGGCAGGCGCCCGATAGCGTGCACACGTCCGCAGTGCAAGGATTCGTGTCGTTGCACAAGGTATTGGATGCGCTGTAGCAGTAGCCGGAGAGACCACACGACGCGTTGCCAAAGTGGTCGTAGGTCGCGACCAAGCCATCGGGGTTGACGCCGCCGACAACAGTGACTTGACCAGCCGTGAGCACGGCATTGGCTGTCGTCGTGACGCCCAAGAATCGGCTGGTGAGATAGCCGTCGACCACGCGGGACCAGCCCAGCGCGCCCTTGTCGCTGATGAATTGCACCTGTGCGCGCGTCAGCCCGTCGTTGCCCGTCACGCTGCCGCCAATCACCGTACCACCGACCACGCTCGCGCTGGCAAACACCTCGTGGGAGCCCTCCGCGCCGGGGCTGGTGACTTCCCACACGAAACTGCCGTTCGAGCGCAAGATGCGGGCGGCGCGCAGCAGCGGGACGAACGTGCCCGGTGTGCCGGTGCCCAAGGCGGTGCCCGCGATGACGAAGCCGTCCGCTGTGGTCGTGACCGCGGCCGCGTCGGACCAGCCGCTCAACGCTTTCGCCCAGACGACTGCGCCGGTCAAGTCCGTGCGAACCGCGGTTGCCGCGGACGCCGCCACGCCGGGCCACGCGTTGTTGCCGACGAAGAGTATCCCTGAACTGTCCACAGCGACGCCGGTGACGTTCGAGAGCCCGATGCCAGCGTACGTCTGCTCCCAAAGTATGTTGCCGGTGACGTCCGTGCGGATCGCCCAGCCGACGGGCACGTTGCCGACGTCCGTCCTACCGGCGACAAGAAAGCCGTCCGACAACACGACGAGCGCGTGCAACTCGTCGTTCTTGCCAGGATGGGGCAATACTTTGCGCCACGTTTCAGCACCTTTCGCGTCCAGACGCACGAGCGCCGCGTCCTCAGAGCCATCGCCGACCATGTCGCCGTACATGACAAGCGCGAAGCCCGCCATGCCGCCCGGAACAGCAGCGAAGTCCGTCAGATGCTGGTCGCCAATGCCGCCCGCAGCGACCTCCCACGACACGGCACCGGTCGCTCCCAGTTCCGCGACCCAGTACTGGTTCGCGTCAGCGCCGGGGAAGTGCTTGTTACCGGCCACGACGACGCTGCCATCGGCCTGCGGGACGACGCGGCGCAAGTCCTCGGTGTCCGTGCCGCCAAAGCTCTTGGTGAACAACTTGCTGGCGTGGACGCAGCCAGCACTCGGCTCGCAGCTGTCGATGTTGCACGCTACGGAATCGTCGCAGTTGATCGGTGTGGGCCCGCTGCACGCCCCGCTTGCGTCGCAGAAGCCCGTGTTGCAGGCGTCAACCACACACGGCACAACCATCCCGCTCGATGCGGCAGGGACGTGCGTGCAGCCCGTGGCGTTGCAACCGTCCGACGTGCAGACGTTTCCGTCATCGCAGCCGCCGACTTCGTAGCCGCCACCGGATTCGCTGCACACGAGCGGATTGTCGCCCTTGCACGCGCTGTCACCGGGAATGCAGATATCGGGCACGCAGACGCCGTAGTCGCAGTACTGGTCCGACGGGCAATCGGCGTCGTTTCCGCAGTCGCCACAGACGCCGGCGGCAACGGGCAACGTCAGGCCGGACAGGATGTCGCACTTTTTGCCAAGCGGACACGGCAAGAACGAGTTGGTGCAGATGTCCTGCGTTCGACAGGCGTTCCCGATGCAGACGCCGGGGAGGGGCGGCACCGATGGGCAGTCGGTGTTGGCCACGCACGCGACGCAGATGGCTGTGCTGGGGTCGCAAAATGGCTTGGCCGCGTCTGGGCATGTGGCGCCCGGTGTCATGCACGATGGCGTCGTACCGCAAACATGGTTGACGCAGGTCTCGCCGGAGTTGCAGCCCGCGTCGCTGGTGCAGGCGTAGCAAATGTGCGTGACGGTGTCGCACGCGCTGCCCGGACAGTCGGCATCGGAGAAGCAAATTTCTTTGCACTTGCTCGCGTCGCCTTGGCATTTCTTGCCTGTGCACGCGTCGTTCGACGTGCAGGTCTTGCCGTCGTCGCACGCGGTGCCGTCGAGAACGTCGGTGTAGACGCAGCCGGTGAGCGCTTCGCAGGCTTCGGTCGTGCACGCGTTGCCGTCGTCACAATTGACCTTCGCGCCAGTGCACGAGCCAGCAGCGCACGCGTCGTTGGCGGTACACGCGTTGCCGTCGTCACAGCTGCCGAGGTCGTTTGGCACGCACGCGTTGCTCTCGCACGCCATGCAGGGGCCACCGCCGACAAGGCACGGACTGCCGTTGGCAAGGGGTGTTGCCACGCATTCGCCGGTCGCTGGGTCGCAGGTGTTGGTCGCACACGGCAGCGACGCACACGCCTTGCCGCCGCCACACAGGTCGACTCCGGTATCCGGCGCGACAGTGTCCTGCGTGTCGTCGGCATCCAGGCCGGCATCCAGCGCCGCATCGGCATCCAGCGTCAGCGCATCCGCGTCCAGTTCGACGTCCACAGGCGCTGCCGCGTCCGCATCCGGCTGCGTGTCAACCGGCACCGCGACATCCACGTCAACCGGGACGTCGTCTGGAACCGAAACGTCGGTATCAGAACCAACGTCGACAAGCACGGTCACGTCCGTCGGCTGGACGACGTCGGCGTCCAGTGTCGCCGTGTCAGAGGTGTCCGCCGCGTCGCCAGAACCTTGGATGTCCGTCGTCGCGTCCGCATCCGCCGTCACGACGTCCAGAGGCGCGCCTACATCGGCCGGATCAAAATCTTCTGCCGTCGGAATGGGTTGACCACACGCGACGGAAAAGGCCAACAGCAGATAAACCCATCGCTGCATCATCAAAACCTACCGTCTACGAGGAATCCGCCGGGCGCAAGCGTCAGGCGCGGCGCGCTGGGCGCGGTGGCCAGAAACCAAGTGCCGACACCGCCTGCAGCCGCACCTAGGCCGATCAGCACCCAGCCGGCGGTGAACTTGCCGTTGATGCCGCTCTGCTGCGATTGCGCGTCAGCAAGCGTAATCTTCGCTGGGTCGTAGTGCCCCGTGTCCGGGTTCTTGTTGCCGTTCAAGGTCGTCTGGCTGGAACTCGCGACGCCCATCAGAATGACGCCGGTCACCACAAGCGCGCCACCGACCGCAACGCCCGTCCAACCCGCGGGCTTCTTCCACGCACCATCCGTCGCGGCAACGGGTGCAGCGACCTCCGCCACAGGGCCCGACGGACGGGGCGCGACGGCGGGCGGAACGACCACAACGGACTTCGGCGCGTCCGGTTTTGCCGCTTCGGCGTTCGCTGATTCCTTTTTCGGCGGCTCCATCTTGGCTGGTTCCACCTTTGCTGGCGCTGGCGGCGGTGGCGCAACGACGGCAAGTGGCGCGGGAGCCGTTGCGACCTTTCCCGCTTCCGCTTTCGCGGCTGCCGCTTTCGCCAAATCAGCCAGCGACGCGAGCGTTTTTGCGTACACCGGATCGGACGACGGCAGCATATCCCGCACAAATTCGTAATCACGTCGTGCGGATTCCAAATCGCCGGATTTCTGCTCCGCGCGGGCCGCGCCAAAGAGAAATTCAGCCTGTCGGGAGAGGGCAAAAGCCTTGCGGTACAAAGTAATAGCGAGCGTCCAATCGCCCTTATTGTAAAACTCGAATGCCTGCTTTGCCAGCACTTGCGCCTCTTCCGGCGGCTTTGCGTAAGCGTTCTGTGCCTGTCCGAGCAGACCAACGGTCAGCGCCAGCGCCAAAATCCACGACCACAGGCCAACGCGGACGGAAATGAGGGGCGTACGGGGACGCATCAGCAGACTCCAAGCCAAGACAAAATGTAAGCAGACAACGCAGCGGCGAGTCTGACGGCAAGCTGGAGCGCAGTCAACGGCGTTTTCGGCCCAACCGTGGCGCATTTTCACCTCGCCACACCGGCAGTTCCGCAGAGGGAGCGGCCGAGGATTGCGCCGCTGCCCAGTTTATTGCCGGATTTCGGGTTCGCGATATTTCGGGCAATTGCGGTTTCCCGCAGCGTCGGCGAAGCGCCATTTCAAACACCGGGGACCATCTGCCGCGCCCACGCCAAGTAGCTCGCGTTGACCCGCGCGGCGGGGAGGGCGACGATCTCCGGCACCTCGTACGGATGCACAGCTTCCAGCGCAGCGATGCAGGCGTCCAACGCGGGCTCTCGCACCTTGATCAGCAGCAGCGTTTCCTGGTCGCGCTGCACCTCGCCGTTCCACCGGTAGGTGCTCAGGGCACCCGGCAGCGCACTGACGCACGCGGCGAACTGACCTTCCACCAAATGCGTCGCGATGCCGTCCGCCGCAGCGGCCGGGCACGACGTCAGGATCACGAACAGCTCGCTCATTTCGGCGCGCTTCCTACGACCTGACTGGGCGCGAGCACCGGCTGATTCGAGCCGTTATTCAAGCCGAGCGCGCCGTTCGTGTTGCTGCCCCAGCACCACACGCTGCCGTCCAGACGAACGGTGCACGTGTGCAAGTCGCCAGCGCCGATGCGGTATGCGCCGCTGAAGCCAGGTACGGCCGTCGGCACAAGCACATCGCTTTGGTTGCCGTTGCCCGTCTGTCCGGCGTCGTTCCTGCCCCAGCACGTGACGCTGCCGTTGCTGCCGCGCGCGCAGACGTGGCCCAGGCCTGCCGAGAGGTCGGTGATGTTGCTGACGCCGATGGCTACAGGCACGCCGCCACTGCCGTCCGTCGCGCCAGTCGCGAGCTGCCCGTGCTGGTTGTTGCCCCAGCACCACACGTTGCCGTTGCCGAGCGCGCAAGAGAAGTCATCGCCCGATGCGACCGCCGTGATGTTCGCCAACGTCCCGACCTGGGTCGGCGTGTTCACATCCGCGCCACCGGCTTGCCCGCACTGGCCGTCTTTGTTCTGGCCCCAGCAGTAGACGTTCCCGCCCTGCACCGCACAGATGTGCGCGGTTCCGGCGGCGATGGCGGTCACGTTGGTCAGGTTGGTCACGAGTGCGGGCACTTTCGACGTCTGCGTGGCCACGGCCAGGAGACCGCCGCCCAGCTGTTGGTGGCCGTTGTCGCCCCAGCACCACACGCGATGGTTCGTCAGAAGCGCGCAGGCAAACACGTTGCCGGTCGTGACGCGCACAGGCGTCGCGGGCGCGTACCCTGTGCTGACCACGTCCACGGGCACGTTGCTCGTTGTCGTGCTGTTGTTGCCCAATTGGCCCGAACCGTTTGCGCCCCAGCAGCGGGTCGTGTTGGTGGTGCCGCGGACCGCACACGCAAAGGCACCGCCGCAATCCGCGTCGAGAACGGACGCGAGGTTGGAGACCGCCACAGGCTGCGCGCGGTTCACGCCGCCGCCATCGCCCAGTTGGCCTTGCTGCCCGCTGCCCCAGCAGTTCTCGCCGCCCACGCCCCACGCGCGGACGCACGTGAACGCTGTGCCCGCAGCGATGCCGCCGAATGCGAGCGGAGGCGAGGCGAACGGCGTCTTGCAAGCGCCCGCAGCGCACACCTTGGCGTTCCCGGAGCAGACAGTTCCGTCGGCGGTGTTGGTGTTGGCGCAGCCGGTCTGGCTGTTGCACGTGTCGGTCGTGCAGACATTGCCATCGTCGCAGTTGAGCGGCGTGTTCACGCACGCGCCGGTCTTGATGTCGCAACTGTCCTTTGTACAAGCGTTGTTGTCGTCACACGGCTTGGGCGTGAACACGCAGCCGGTGGTTGAAACGCACGCGTCGTTCGTACAGGGGCTGCCGTCATCGCACACGACCTGGGCGAACGCGCAGTTTCCTGTCGCGGCGTCGCACGATCCCGTCGCGCACTTCGTCGCGGAGATGCACTGGGTCGGCGAGCCGGATTGGCACGCGCCCGTCGCGGCATCGCAGCTGTCGCCCATGGTGCAGAAGTTGCCGTCGTCGCAAGGTCCAGTGGTGGGCGCAAACTTGCAAGCACCGGTAACCGTGTCGCAACTGTCCGCCGTACACGGGTTCTTGTCGGCGCAGATTGTCGCCGATCCGCTCACGCAAACGGTGCCCTGACACATGTCCGAGTTCGTGCACGCGTTGTCGTCGCTGCAAGCCGCGGCGTTCGCGGTCTTCGTGCAGCCGATCTTCGCGTCGCACGCGTCGTCGGTACACACGTTGCCATCGTCGCAGAGCTTCGTGGGTCCAGCCGTGCACATTCCGGTAAGGCACGCGTCGCCAACGGTGCACACGTTGCTGTCCGCGTCACACGTGGTCCCATCGGCCACCGGCGTGTCGACGCAGCTACCGGTCGCCGGCACGCACGCCGTGGTCAGGCAGGGATTGTTGCTCGGCACGCAAGCGACAATCGTTGCGGTCTTGACCTGACACTGGAACGGCACCGCGCTCGTGTCGCAGAACAGCGTGCCGTTGCACAAATCGCCGTCTTCCTTGGGTTTGCAGTCGGCATCCTGCGCGCAGGTGCACTCGTTCACCCCGGACGCGCACTGACCGTTCTGGCAGAAGTCGCTCAGTGTGCACGCGTTGCCGTCGCTGCACGTCGCGCTGTTGGGCAGGTGGATGCAGCCCGTCCCACCGTCGCAGGAGTCGTCGGTGCAGGGATTCGCGTCGTCGCAACCGCCGACCTTTGCCGTGCCGATGCACACGCTGTCGACGCACTGGTCAAAATCGGTGCAGGCGCTCAGGTCGTTGCACAAGGACGCGTTCGCGTCGTGTACGCAGCCGACTTTGGGCGTGCAACTGTCATTGGTGCACGGGTTCGCGTCGTCGCAGGTCAGGCTGCCACCCGAACAGTTGCCGGCGAGGCAAATATCGCCGAGCGTGCAGGCGTTGCCATCGTCACACGGCGTCGTGTCCGGCTTGAGCGCCGAGTCGCACGAGCCGTCCATCGGATCGCACTGCATCGCAACGCAGGCGCTGCCCGCACAGATCTTCGCTGTTCCGGTGCAAGCCTCCTGAACGCAGACATCGCCCGTTGTGCACGCGCTGCCGTCGTCGCACGCGTTGCCGTCCAAGGTCGTGTGCGTGCAGTCCGCCGCGCCCGCGCAGAAGTCGGTGGTGCACGGCTTGCCATCGTCGCACGTGCCTTCGTCGATGAGTCCGTCGCAATCGTTGTCAAAGGTGTCGCAGACTTCGTCCTTGGGCTTCGGCGCGCTGCACGCGGTCAACGCGTCGACGTCGCAGACGCGGGTACCGCTGCACTTGCCAACCAACGCCCCTGTCTTGTCGTAGCTCGGCACAAAGCACGGGGTCGAGAGCTTCTTGTGAAGCGCCACGTTGCTGCACGTGCACTCGCCAATGCCGCTGTTGCCCGCGGTTGGCTGCGGTACGCATTGCAGCAGCGTCTTGCCTTCGACGGACGTCACTGCGAGGCAATCGAAGCCGCTGGCGCAGTCACCGACGGACGAGCACGCCGTGCCGCAATAGTTGCCTTTTGCGCCGAAGTTGAGACACGCCGCGCCTTTTTGCACCGACGTGACGCAGCTCTCTGAGTTTTGACACGGGTCGCAGAGCGTTTCCCACTTCGGCACGCAGACCCAGTTCTTCTGGGTCGGGCTGACGTCGACCGGCGCACAAACCGCGTCGGGAGCGCCGTCGGCTTTGGCGCAGATTTGGCCTTCCGTGCACGGCAACGCACAGACTTTGTAGTAGAATGACGATTGAAAATCGATCACATCCAGGCACACGCCGCTCGCACACTTGCTGCCGTCTTTGCACGGACAGCCCGGCGCGGCCGGACAAGTCAGCGGCACATCAGCCGCGTCGGCATCATTCTGATCGGTTTCGACGTCTGAAGCGTCGATCGCGTCATCGGGAACGTCCGCAACGTCGACTTCTACCGCGTCGGCATCCGGCAGGACGTCTGAACCCACGTCCGAAAGCCCGTCCGCGGGATCGAGCGCATCGCCATCTTCCACAAGCGCGTCGGACTGCGCCGCGTCCAGCTTCGCGAGTAGTTCTTCCCGGCTGTTGAAGTCACCGATGCAGCCAGTCAGTCCGAGCAGCGCGCACACCGACACAAACACGCAGATGCGCGCCAACCGTCGTTGCTGCTTTGCCAACCGCCACAGCGCCATACTCACCTGAAACCCGGTATCGCAATCCCGCGGCGCACGGCGCTTCACGGGTTTTCGCACCAGTCTTTGCACTGGCGGTGCACCGTACCGTGCCGCGGACAACCCGCAGCCTGAATCGTTCAGTTCAAAACGATCCCCGCAGGCTTAGCATACCGCCTCCCGCGGCAGGAAACACGCTGACCGACGTCTTGGGTGGCGATTTTTCTGCACCATTTGCGCCCGAAGTCCACCAATCGGCGAGTGCCCAGCCCGCAGCACCCGCGGATAAGACCGCGCCAACGATGGCAACTGTCTGAAATGTCTTGGCATCACTGACATGACCGAGGTAGCTGGTCACGTCATTGTCATCGGTGATCGTCATTTGCCTGGCTTGGTTCGCTTCGTAGAGCGCCTCGCCGTACGCGCCAGCGGCCAAGATGCCTGTGCCCACAGCGGTTGCGACGAGCGCCCACGAGACTTTGCGCGCCCTTGAAGGTGCAACGGAGGCCGTCGGCTCGACCGGAAGTTGCGCGATCCGTTCCCGTTCCAAACGCTCACGCTCTGCGCGCTCTGCATCCAGTTTTTTCTTCAATTCTGCAGCCATGCGGGCCGATTCAACACGTGCTGCTTCCTGTTTTTTTGCTTCGTCGTCTGCCTGTTGTCGCAGCACGCCTTCCATTCGCGCGATCCGTTCGTCAGCGTCGCGCTTGCCGTCGATACCGACGTCAGGCAAATCCTTGTAATGTTTCAGCAAAGCCACTGCTTCGCGAAAATTCAGCCCCTCCTCGTACGCCCGTGCCGCGTTGTACATGAGCGATGGTCGCTTGGAAATCGCGTAGGCTTCCATGAACTTGCCCGACGCTTTGTCAAAAAGACCAGCCTTGAAGAAGACCTTCGCTTCGGTCGCGGCGGCTTCAGCCTTCCGCAGATCCGCGCCATCGGAAGGGTCGGCAGCGGAGACGGGCGAGGCCACCAGCACGGCCAACGTGGCCAGAAAACCTGCATAAAGTCGAAGGCTTCGCGCACGCCTGCCGAAAATCCAGGCAGCAGTGGCGAAGGCGAAGTCGACCATGCGGTTACGATACCAACGGCGGGATGCCGTGCAAAGTGTTCGCCGCCAAGAGCCCGCGGGAGAACGCGCGCTTCTGACGCCGAACCGGCTAGAACTTCTTCGTGCAAGCCGCAATGACGTCGGTCATCGGCTTGGGATCGGGGAGCGTGGGCGGCGTTTCCATCGAGCGCTTGGAAAAATCAAAAAAGTCCAGCATCGGCCAGGCGTTCGCGTCGCGCGCCGTCAAGGCGCCGAGGCCGTAGCGCGCCTGCAAGAGCCGCATCACCGACGTGTTCTCCGTCGCGATATGCGAGACATAACCGGGCTTGGACCAAGGTGAAATGACCAGCAGCGGCACGCGAATGCCCATCGCGTCGAACTCGCCTTTCACGTCGCTGGCCAGCAGCTGCGGCGCCATGTCGTCCGGCTTGCACGCGGGCGGCGGAACGGCGTGGTCGTAGAAGCCACCGTGCTCGTCGTAGGTCTGAATGTACACGGAATCCTTCCAGTTTGGACTCGCCATCAGCGCCTTGACCAACTTGTTCGTCCACTGCTCGCCCGTGTACGGTGTGCCTGGCGGGTGCTCGTCGTTGCGGCCACCGCCCTGCGTCGTGAACGACGGTTGCACGAACGACACAGCCGGCAGCTTGCCCGCCGCCGCATCCGCGAAGAAATCATCAACCGTCAAAAGCCGAGCCGCATTCGCGTCTTGCGCGATGTAGTTCGGGTACAGCATGAACTCGCTCAGGTCCGTCTTGTAGACCCGCCAATCCGCGCCGGCTTTGTCCAACTGCGCCAGAATCAGCTGATCGGCGTGCGAATCCATCACTTCCGCCGGCGGCAGCTTGTTGGCCGTCAGACCAAAACTCGTGGCGGAAACGAAGAACAGGCGGTTGATCCACGTAGGACCTTGGACCGACGCGTGGTGGTTGTCGGAGATGCCGAAAGCCTTTGCGGCACCGTAGTAGAACAGCAGATCCGTGCCGTCGAAGTAGCCCATCGCACGCGCGCCATTCGGGTCGTTCGTCTTGACGAAGCCGTCCATCTTGCCGCCGTTCACCTGCTTATGAGTGGACGACCAACCGTGGGCAACATCTTGAATGCACGCCTGATCCGTGTGAAAAATCGGCACGGGCTTGCCCGTCGCATCGGGATTGCTGGCGTCCGTCGGGAAGCCATCGACGTCCAGCCCGAACTGCTTGCCAGCGCCAAAATAGCTGTCAAATGAACGGTTTTCCATCATGACAATGACGAAGTGCTTGATGGGAATCGCGTCACCAACCGGCCATTCCTTGCCAATCGTCCTGTCGGCCTTGTCACCTGCGCCAAACGCGCAACCGGTGCGCTGGCTCGCCGCTGTGGCCTCGTCGACACGGTCTTTGCAGGTGTCGTCCACTGGGTCGCAATACTGGCTCGCGCCACAAGCGCAGCCGGTCGGACTGGCGTCCGCGGCGACGTCGACAGTCGCGTCGGCTGTCGAGGCGCCGTCATCCGTTCCCGCGGGCGTCGTCTCGGCAGATTTTCCACCGCAGGCAACGACCAGAAACGCGCAAGCAAGCCAAAAACAAGGAGCCTTGAACATCCCGAACCTCCAGATCGAGGATGGTAGCAGCATCCACCGCCAACGGGTAGGCCAGCGAAAACGGTTGCGCGGCGTGCACGGGCGTTTCACACTCAGCAGCGGAGGCCCATCATGGTCGAGGAAGAACCGCAGGCTCAGACCGAACCGACCGAGGAGACGGCGGGTGATCCGAACGCTTATGCGATTCAGCGGGTCCGTGAACTCGTGACGCAGACGCAGGTGATCCACCGTGAGCCGACGGCGGAGACGCAGGAAGTCGCGAAGAAGGCCAAGATCGACTGGCAGTTGCACGTGTGGTCGCCACAGCGCAAGGCCAACGGCCGGCCGTTGGGTATGTCCGACATGGGCGGCACCCGGGACGCGCGGCCAAACGATGCGGCGAAGGCGCGCAAGTAGCCGATTACTGAACGCGTGTTGTGTCGCCGCTCAGCCGCATGTAGTGCCGAATGTACAGCGCGACACCTGGCTTGAGTTGATTGGCCGTCGCGAAGTGTTTGCGCGCATTCTCGCGATCGCCCAGTTGGGTGGCGAGATCGCCCGCGAGGTAGTGCGCCCAGTGATCGCCCGGATCGGCGGCCAGCAAGTCGGCCAACAGTCGCTTTGCGCGTTCTGGCGCAACGCGCTCATGGACCATCAAGTCGGCCGCCAGCAGACGCGCGGATGCAGACCCGTTTTCTCGGGCCAGGTACGCGTCGAGAACGCGCTCCGCGCCTGCGGCATCACCCGCCTTGGCCAACGATCTCGCTTGCCAGAACACCAAACCGGACACCGCTCCGGCAGGTGTGCCCGACCACGCGACGAAGCTTCCAAAGAGCGCGGCCGCACGCTTCTGGTCTTGCGCCACGCGTGCGTCAAACCGACCAAGGGACTGCACCACCTCCAGAAGGCGCGCTCGCACATCTTCAGGCCACTGCGCGACGCCCTTCAGCTGATCGGGATCGTCCAGAAATTTGTGCAGCTGTACCGCTGCCGGCTCTGCGCGGTCCGTCGTCAGTTGCATCGCCAGACATTCCAGGTCAGCGGCAAGCAGTGGCGCCGGGCGTGACGCGTCCAACGGACGATCGTCGGCGTTCGCGCACCCAACCGGGGCCGGATTGGTGCGCCCCAGCGCCTGCGTCAGCGCCGCGCGATACGTCTCCGGCAGATCAAAACCTTCAACGCGACCAAATTCGCGCAGACCGTTGCCCTCGGGACGCAGGACCAGCGTCGTCGGCAGTCCAAGGACGTGAAGTCGGCTCGCCACCGCGCCGCCAAGCGGCTCGTCAAAATCGAGGGAGACGAGCACGTTCTTCGCTGTCACCGCCTTGCCGTCGTGCGTCTCCAGGAAGCGGAACTGCAGCTCGTTACACGGCTGGCACCAGTCCGCGTGCAAGACCACGAGGACCGCGCCGTGCTTGGCAACGGCTTCCAAGCGCGCCTGATTGAGCACGTGCTCTGCGGCCTCCGGCGATGCTGCCTGTGCACGCGTTTCGGTGACCGCGACAGACTCCGGCGTGGAAACCTGCGCACCGCCACACGCTGAAAGCGCGCCAACGGCCAGCACAGCCGTGACGGCCGCTATCCCTCTGAAACTGCCGATGTGGTGACGCATGGTTCAACTCCTTGTCCGTTCCATCGGCACCGAGCGTGCCAGATTTGCGCCCAGCGGGATAGCGCAGACGTCCGCTCGCATGAGGCACGCAGACCCCACGCCCGAAGCTGGACCTTGCCGTTCCGCGCGCGCGACACTACAAGGGGATTTGGCGTTTTGCGCCGTTGCGCCGGAGTCGTCCTGCATGTCGCAGAAAGCGCCTGATTCTGCCGAGAAACGTCGCCCAACGCACGCCCACCAGATGCGCGAGGCGGTGGCGGACAAGGCTTCTCAGCGTTCCACGGCCGACACCGCGCCGGAACGTGCCGCGGCGAATCCACACGGCACCCTGCCCGCGCTTGGCGGCTCCGGGCTGGACGTGGTCGGCGGTGTTGGTGCTCACTTGGCGCATGCCGAGCGAAACGCGCGCGACCCGGCGGCGGAGCTGGCCCGAGTCAAGGCGCTGCCTCCGGGCGATCCGGAACTCCAGAAGTACGTGAAGCCCGAAGCCCTCCAGGCGCAAGTTGCGGAGGGAGCGGGCGCGTCGAGCGGGGCGCAACAAGCCGCGGCGGGGCTCAGTCCGCAGACGGTCCCAGCACCGCCAGCGACTGTCGGACCCAGCGTGCCCGCGGTTCAGGCAGCTTCCGCCGGAGCCCAAGTCCCCGCGCCGGATCCGCAATTGGCGGCGCCATCGCCGACGCAATCAGCAGCGACCCAAGCGCTGACTCAAGCGAGCGCCGCGCTGCCGGCACCGGCTGCGCCAACACAAGACGCCACACCGCCCGCCCCGATCGCGGCGGTTGCTCCAGCTTCCTTGCCAGCACCCGAAGCGCGTACCGTTCCGGTGCCTGTTGTGGCGGACATGCGCCCCGCTGGAGGCTCCACCCTTCCCGGTGCCCAGGTCGCTGGACCCGAAGCCGCTCGGTCGGCTACGCCCGCGCAGCCTTCAACCGGTGACGCCGCAGCCCTCGCTCATGGAGTCGCCGGGCCGAAGCCAGTGCCAGAGTCCGCAATCGCTTCGCCGGCCGCCGCACTTGTGGCACCGCCCGCTTCGCAAGACGCCGCCGTGCCAACGCACACCGAAGCGGCGGTGTCGGCAACACACGAGCCCGTCGTTGCCGGCGATCAGCCCGCTGCGGCCCCTTCCCGGGAAGTCGTAGCCGCTCCCGCAGCCGTAGCGGCCGTTCCGAAGTCCGAAACACGCGAAGTTTCCACAGGAGGTGGCGCGACGCCCGCCACCGCGCCCACCTCTGCCGTGTTGGCGCCTGCCGCGGTGCCCGTCGCCGCTCCGTCCAGCGCGCGGACGTCGCCGAACTCACCTGCCCCGCAAGCGGAAGCTGCAGCGCCAGCGCGCGCGCCCACCGTTGCCCAAGGGACAGTCGCGGCAGCAGCAGCCGCCGAGGTGACAGCGGCGCCAATCGCCAGTGGAGCGACTCGCGCACCTCACCCGCCGACAGGAGGACCCGCCCCCGAAGCACAGGCCGAAGCCGAAATGGCCACGACCGGCGCACCATCCGCGGTCGCCGCACCTCAGGCGACCGAACAGGCCGGCGTTGTGGCGACGCCTGCGCCCGTGGCCGAAACGCCGGCCCCGACGGCACTACAAGACGCAGCCGTGGCGACACCGACCGCTGCCGCGCAAACGGTCTTCGCCGAGCCTGAAGCCGCCCGCGCCGCGTTTGGGCAACCAGCCTTGGTTGACGCCCCCTACGGCGCACGACCGAACCCGACGACTGCGCAGACGCGCGCCGATCCGGCGGCGAACATCAAGGCGGTCCTCGGCGAGGGGGCGCCACTTCAAGCCAGTGTACGTGATCCGGCCGAACGGGCCTTGCAGACCTCCCTGTCTGGCGTTCGGTTGCACGAAGGTTCCGATGCAGCGGCGTTGGCCAAACAGCACGGTGCGCGGGCTTTCGCTCAAGGTCAGGACATCGTGATCGGCGCGGCGGGGCAGCTCGCGGCCGACGAACAGGCCGCCATTTTGGCCGAAGAACTCGTGCACGTGGTGCAAATGGGCGGCCGTTCCGCGGCGGATCGCGGGGCGACGGGTGCGTCGACTGGCAACGATCCAGAGGAACGCGAGGCGCGCGCCGCAGCCGAGAGCGTACTGGCAGGAGATGAAGTCACCGGTCTAGGCAAGAAACGCGCAGGAAAGGCGATTTACCGCAACGATGGCCCAACCGCCACGTCCGCACCCATGCCTCCGGAACGTGTGCAGCTGTCCATCGCCGGTCGGGTGATTCAGGTTCGCCTGCCCAAGCTCGCCGCGGGAACGCTGGAGCACAGGGCGACGCTGCCAGATCCAGGGATTCCGGGCCTGAAGTTGGAGCATCAAGCGCTGCTGCGGTTTTCACCGACGACGGGGCAGTTGGTGGGTGGCACTGCGTGGGCGGCACTGTCGTTGGGCAAGACCTTGCGCGCGCAGTCGGTTTCGCTGGCGATCGATGCAGACGGCTCGATCGCGACGACGCTGCCGCAAGTCGCCCTCACAGTGGGCAAGCTGCTGGACGTCACGGCCCAAGCGCACGTTGGGCCAGCGGGCGTCTCAAGCACAACGCCCGTGGACGCGGCGGACTTGCGCGATGCGGCGCTGCAGAAATGGCTCCGCGGGGGCAACTTCGAGGTGAACGTCGACAGCGCCGGCGCGGTGACCGGCAGCGGCACGTTGGGCATCCGCGTCGACCCGTTTGGTGACGGCGCGTTGGCAGCGCAGCTCAGCGGCGACCAATTGACGGGCAGCGCGACGGTGACCAGCAAGGCGGAAATCCCGTTGGGCATCGGCGCCTCCACCAAGGGCGGCACGGTCAGCGGAACGTGGGACGGGAAGTCGCTCGGCTTGAACGGTGGACTCGCGCTCGACATCCCCGCGATCGGAAGAGGCACTGGCACCGCCAACGTCCAGTGGTCGAGCGACGGCGAGAAGATCGCGGGCAGCGCGACATACTCCGCGAAGGCAGCGTCGAGCGTGGGCAAGCTCGCCATTCGCAGCGCGGAAGTAACCGGAAGCATCGCAGATTCAACGCTGGCCAAGGTAAGTGGCTCCGGCGCGGGCACGTTCGACGGGACTTTTGCGGGCACCTACCACGGCGAATTGGACCTGACGGGGACGCAAAGTGCGTTTGCGGTTCAGGGCCCCTTGGCGGCCGCAATCACTCAGGGCGAAGCGACTGTCGCGAAAGGCGATCTGACGGTGGCCGTCGAAGGCGACGTCGTGAAGTCGATCGCCGGCCAGACGGACTTCAGACTCGGCGCGGAGATGGTCGGCAAGGCGACGCTGGAAACGGGAACGTCGCAGAAGGCGATTCAAGCGACGGCAACGGCGGCGCTCGTGACCCCGCGTCCTTTGGGCGACGTGACGGTGTCCAAGGGCGCGATGAACCTGAAGGTCCGCGGCGCGCAGGTGGAGATCGTTGGCGGAACGGTGGATTTTGCCTACCGCAACGTGGCGAGCGGGGCGCTGAACCTGCACGCAAGTCCAGACGCGCGGCGGCTGACCGGTACGGGAACTGCGAAGACGACGGCACCGCAAACGTGGGGCGATATCGCTGTGAAAGCGGCGGAATTCGACGTCCACTTGGTGGACAACGTCGCGGACACAGCGCAAGGGCGTGCTGACATCGAGTGGGCTGGGATTGCGAAGGGGAAAATCGCCTTTGACGCGCTGAACGACTTCAACGCGATCCACGCGACGGCGACCGCGACCCTGACCAAACCCGTGACGTTGACCGCGCCGTTGCAGTTGATGCCGGACGAGAAATCCGTCTTCAACGTCGCGTTTGAGTCGAGCCGCTTCAAGGAGTTGTCCGGGCATTTTGCCTGGCAGCACGAAGGGTTTCGCGGTGACGTGGGAACGACGGCGCCCATCGCGGATTTGCAAGAGCTGAGCGGTCGAGGAAAGGCCGACGTCGGCGCCCCCTTTGCGATTGCAGAGACGGACGGCCAGAAGCTGATGGCGCAGCCCAGCAGCAAGCTCAACGCGACGATCGAGGGCGGTCGCTTCACGGGCGTGGGCGGCACGTTGAACTGGCAGTACGCGAACTGGTTGGCGGGCAAAGCCACGATTCCGAAGGCGACGACCGACATCCGCCAGATCGACGGGACGCTGCGGGCCCAAGTGATCGCCGCGCAACCGCTCCCCGGTCACCCGGACGTGGTGCTGCAACCTGGGGCAAAAGGCGCGCTTCAGGTGGCGATCGCGGATTCCGTGCCCGTGCGCTACAGCGGCAAGTTGAACTACATTTTCCAGAATTTCTTGAAGGGCGACGTGACCGTCGCGGGCGACATGCTGGCGTTCAACGACCTGCAGGGCCGGTCCAACGCCGACGTCATCGCGGAGAAGGTGCTGCCGAACGCCACTCTGATTCCGGGTGGCAAGCTGGCGGTCGAGTTCGTGAACTCTGATTTCAACGCGTTTTCCGGTTCCGCCGCCTTCCGGTATCAGGACTGGCTTCAAGGTACCGCAAACGTGGGGGCCAAGGACGGCGCATCGATGCAGACGGGCATCGCGGGTCGGGCGCACGCGACGCTGACCAAAGCCCTTCCTGGCGCGGGCGACTTCGTTTGGCAAAAGGGCGGCACAGTCCGGACGCGACTCGCGCCCGGCGTGGTGCTCAGCCACTTTGATGCAGGCTCCGTCCTCAACTGGCAGTCCGGCAAGACGCTCGGCGGCACCGTCACACTGCGCAACGACGCGAGCTTCAACGGGCCAACCGAGACCAGCGCCGCAAGCGTGCTCAAACGCCGCGACCTGAGCGGCGACCCCAAGATCGCGCTTTTGCCGTCGGGCGGCTTGAACGTCGACCTCGCAGCGGGCGCCATCGCGCGCCTGAGCGGCAAAGTTGCGGCAGAACTGGACGGTTGGGCGAAAGGCGCGTTGCGCGTCGACAAGGGCACAACAGAAAGCGTCACAGGCGAATTCACGGGCGCCATCCTCGCAGACAAGCCGGTTGGCGGCACCGAGACGACGCTCGTCGCGGGCGGACACGTCACGGTTCCGGTCCGCAGCAACAGCGCCGACGGCATTTCCGGGCAGATTCCCTTCCGCTACGGCGCCGGCACAGGCTGGTTGCGGGGCACGCTGGACGGGCGGTCCAAAGGCGCCGGGATCAACAGCCTTTCCGGCACCGTTTTGGCGGCACGCATCACGAGCACGATGAATCTAGCGGGGGGCTTCACGCTCAAGCCCGGCGGCAAGTTGACGATGCCGATGACCGCGTCGCACATCGACCGCCTGGGCGGCGAGGCGAACTGGTCAGCGAATGAACAAGGGGTCAACAGCTGGATTGGCGGCATCGTCACGCTCTCGGACAAGTCGACGCCAACGCTTGTCGACGGCGCATGGCACGGCAACATCGACAAACCGCTGGCGATCTCGCCAACGCTGAAGTTGATGCCGGGCGGCGGACTGTCTGGGCACATCGCGCAGAACGCGGTGACGCGGATTTCTGGGCCGGTGGCGTGGCAAATCGAGGACTGGCTCCAGGGCACCGTGGACGTGACCGACGCGGAGCCCCATCGGGTCGCGGGCTTGGGTCCGGCGCAAATTACGCGGCAGTTGGACATTTTGCCGGGCAAGCTTGCGGTAACGCCGGGCGGCAAATTCAGCGCGACGTTGCGCGCCGGGCAACTAGTGAACATTGCGGGTGACGTGCCGTTTCTGTGGCAAGACTGGCTCGCGGGAAGTGTGCACGCGGAAGCAGGCACACGGACGTCGCTGGTTGGGCCGGTGCAAGCACGCGTCGTGGGCACAGGCACGACGTTGGGACCGGTGCAACTCTTGCCAGGCGGCGCGCTGACAGCGCAGTTGACGGCGGCGGGCGTCGATCAGGTGGAAGGTCAGGCGAACGTGGCGTATGGCACCGCGAACGACGGATCCGCGTGGCACCTGGAAGCGACAGCGGCGGTAAAGGCGGCATCGGCGAGTACCTTCCGCGGCGAACTCACGGGACGTTTGGCCTCGGATCGCAAGTTACCGCCTTCTCTGGTCCTGCGTCGTGGCGGTCAACTTTCAGCGCAGGTAAAAGGCGCGTCGCTTTCGCAGCTCAGCGGCGACGTCAACTACGCGTTTGCGCCCGGCGGCTCACCGGTCGTCGAAGGCGCGCTCCACATTGCCGCCGCCTCTTCACCGCAGGAGCTGTCCGGCAGCATCGATGGCCACGTCACCGCACCGATCACAGGTCCCGGCATCAAGATCCTCCCCGGCGGCAGCGTATCGGGCGAATTGAATCGCAACGTCAGCGTCAAACTGGGCGGCGCGCTGGAAGCCGAAATTGGCGGTATCGCGAAGGGCCGCATCGACGTGGACGGCCAGTTCGATCCGACGCAGGCGCAAGTGTCTGGTCGCGTGGACGCCGCGCTGCAAAAAGATCAGACCGTGGGTCCGCTGACGGTGCGCCAGGGATCGGGCATCGGCGGGAAGCTGGACAACAACGTGCTGACGGAAGTCTGGGGCAAGCTAAGCGCGAACGTCGGCGACTTCCACGGCGTGCTCGACGTGCCTGAAGGCAGCAAAGCGACGCTGGACGCCCTGAGCGGCACGGCGGAAATGCGTCTGGAAAAGGACAAGGCAGTCGGCGGCAGTGGACTGGTCGTGCAAGCGGGAAGCGGCGTGCAAACGACCATCACGCGCAACGCGCTGGGTACGCTGCACGGCACGCTGGGGTGGCAGTACGCGGACTGGCTCAAGGGGCAAGTGACGGCGGACGTCTCGCCCGATTTTGCGACGGTGAACGGTCAGGCGACGGCGCAGCTCGCAGCCGCCAAGGCGGTCGGACCACTGACGCTCCAGCCGGGCGGCAACCTGACGGCCAAGTTGCAGGACGGCAAACCGGGCACGCTGGCGGGCGATGTCGCCTGGACCTGGGGCGACGGTGACTGGCTGAAAGGCGCGGCGACGCTGCAGCCGAGCGAGAACCTGCAGAACCTGCGCGGCGACGCCAAGGCGACATTGGCGCAACCGAAGCGACTGGGCGATCACGTTGTGTTGCAGCCGGGCGGGGCCCTGACCACGCGGATTGACGCGAGCCAAGTCGGCGCCATGACGGGCGACGTGGTGGTCGGCTACGACGATTGGTTGCAGGGCAAGCTACACGTGGACGCCAGTCGGCTGGATGCGGTGTCTGGCAGGCTGGACGCGAGTCTTTTGCGGCACCAAACCTTTGGCGACCTGACGCTGCGGCGCGGAGGTCACCTGCAGGTGGATCTCGCGGAGAGCACAGTGAAGTCGCTGGCGGGCGAAGCGGGCTGGCAATGGCAGGATGCGTTGGAAGGAAGCGTGACGCTGGCACCTTCAACTCCGGAATCGGTGCGCGGGTCGGGCACGGCGAGCCTGCGGCAACCGGTGGCGATTCCGGGCGGCGTGGAGTTGCAACGCGGCGGACAGCTGCAGGCCAAGCTGTCGGCGAATCAGGTCGAAGAGGTGACGGGCGACGTCAGTTGGCGGTACGCGGAGTGGCTCAAAGGCAATGTCGCCCTGAGCGCGACGGGAAAGGCGCTTGCGCCGACTGGCCAGGCACAGGCGACCGTCGCGCAGACAAAGACTTTTGGCAATTGGACGCTTGTCCAAGGCGGCGCGCTGGAAGCAAACCTCACGGACGGAAAGCTCGACACGCTCGGTGGACACGCTGCGGTGCGCTGGCAGGACTGGCTGGACGGCGCGCTGGAAATGGAGACGGGCAAGCCGGACCAGTGGCGCGGCCACGCGCAGGCGACCTTGCGGGTCGCGCACGACATGGGCAACGGCCTGACGCTGGACCGAGGCGGCGCGATCGGCATCGACGTGGACGCGCAGAAACCGCTGGACGACGCGCCGGTGTCGGGGCACCTGACGTTCACGGCGCAGGGGTGGCTGCGCGGCGACGTCGACGTGACGCAATCGCCGCTGGCAAGACCGACGGGCGAGGCGACCGCGACTCTGGCGCAGGACAAGCGGTTGGGGGACGTGCTCCTGCGACGTGGCGGCGACCTGACGGCGACGCTACAGGACGGTCAAGTCAAGACGCTGACGGGAACGTTGAATTGGCAGCTCGGCACTTGGCTGGGCGGCACCCTTCAGGCGGAAACGCCGATGGCGCTGGACAAGCTCGAGGGGCGAGCGAGCGTCGCGCTGCTGACGGAGAAACAACTGGGCGCGGGGGTGAAGCTGCTGCCGGGCGGCAAGCTCGACGCGCACGTCGCGGGCGGACAAGTGGCCCAACTGGCTGGAACCGCGCGGTACGGGCTGGACGGTTGGCTGGAGGGCTCCCTGGAGCTCGCACCGACACCGAGTTTGGCGACCGTCAGCGGCACGGGCAGCGCTCGGGTGCTCACCGAAAAGGCCGTGGGCGCGTCGGGCTTGAAGGTGTTGCCCGGCAGTCAGCTGCAGGTGGACGTGACAGCCAACGCCGTGAGCCACGTGCAGGGCGGCGTCCGGTGGCAGTTGGCGGACTGGCTGGCAGGTACCACGGAGGTGGACGCCGCGAAGTTGGAGACGCTCGAAGGCAAAGCACAAGCGCGGTTGCTAGCTGAGAAGCCGTTGGCGGGCGGAGCCAAGTTGCTGCCCGGCGGTGCTGCGGAGGTAACGTTCGCGAACGGCGCGCCCGCGACCTGGGGTGGCACCATCGGCTGGCAGTACGCGGACTGGCTGACCGGGCGCGTGACGCTGGCAGGTCAATCGACGCTCTCGGACCTGAACGGTGAAGCAGACGTGCGTGTGCTGGCAGACAAGCCGCTCGTCGGCGGATTTGCCCTGCTCCGCGGCGGATCGCTCAAGACGACGCTTGCGCAGGGCAAGCCAGGTGGGCTGACGGGCGACCTACGGACGCGCTACGCCGACTGGCTGGAAGGCAACTTGCACACGCAAGACGCAACGCTGGCCGCTCTTGACGGGCAACTGACGGCCGCGGTGACGACGAACCACGCGCTGGCGGGCGGACTGACGCTGCAGCGTGGCGGCGGACTGAAGGTGGACATCGCGGCGGGCAAGCTCGGCGACGTCGACGGTCAAGTCGCCTTTGCCTACACCGGCGGGGCGCTGAGCGCAGACGGCACGCTTACCGTGCAGAAGTCGCCGCTCACGGGCTTGGCGGGGACCGCGCAGGCGCGGCTGACGGCAGCGACCAAGCCGGTGCAAGAAACGTCGCTGTTGCCCGGCGGTGCGCTGAATCTGGAAGTGCGCGACGGCAAGCCGGAGTCGCTGAGCGGTCGCGTCGCGTGGCAGCACAGCGCTTGGCTGGGCGGCGCGCTTGAGCTGAAGCCGAAAACGCCGGTGGCTGGACCGTTCGTGGGCGAAGCGAGCGCGCGGCTGTTGACCGACAAGGGGTTGGGCAGTCGCGTGCTGCTGAAAGCCGGCGGCCACGTACGCGTCCAGTTGGACAGCGGGCGAGCGGTGGCACAGAGCCCAGCGAGCGGCGTCATTGCTGCACAGTTGGACGAGTGGCTGGGTGGCTCCGTAACGCTGCAGGCTGGCTCAACGCTGACGCAGCTGGACGGGAGCGCGGAATTGGGGCTGCTTGCCGACAAACCGCTGAGCGACGTCGTGACGCTGAAGAAGGGCGGCACCGTGCACGCCAACGTTAAGCAAAACGCGGTGAGCGACCTTTCGGGGCTGGCGCTCATCGAGTACGACCGCTGGTTGGCTGGCTCGGTGCACGTGGAGCCGACGGCGGACGTGAAGTCGGTGACAGGTGACGCGACGTTGCAGCTGCAAGCGGATCGACCGTTTGGCGCGCTGACGCTGCAAAAAGGCGGCGATGTGCGCGCGCGGATCGTCGGCGGCAAGCTCGCGAACCTCGGCGGCATGGTCGACTGGCGCTACGAGAACTGGTTGCGCGGCAACTTGACGGTGAATGGGTCCAGCACGCTCGCGAATGTCTCAGGCACCGGTGCCGCAGTCGTGACGGCGGAGCGACCGGCCGGTGCGAACGTGACGATTCAGCCGGGTGGGCAACTGAGCGCGACCATCGCCGCCAACAAGATCGAGAAAGTGCGCGGCAACGCGGCGTTCCAGTGGCAGAAGTGGGTCGACGGGCGTGTGCGTCTGGATCGCGACGTGGCGCCGGAGAGTCTGGCGGGTGAAGCGGACGCGCGAACGCTGACGGACAAGGCGCTGGGCGGTCAGGTCACGCTGCTGCGGGCGAGTCGGGCGCAAGCGTCACTTGAAAACGGTGAACTGACGAAATGGCAGGGAACGGTCGGGTTCCGTTACAGCGACTTTGTCGAGGGTCGTCTGAACCTGGAAGGCGGGACGTCGCTGGACCAGCTGAAGGGACAGGCGACGGTAAGCGTGGTGCGCGAGAAGCCTTTGGGCGGCCGAGTCGACCTGCTCAAGGGTGGAACGCTGGACGGTCGCTTTGATGCCAACGGGCTGCAAAACGCGCACGGAGCCGCGGCGATCCGCTACGACAAGTGGCTGACGGGCAACGTGACGGCGCAAGGGGAAGGTGGGCTGGAGCATCTGGCGGGGCACGGCTCGCTGCAGGTCGACACGGAGAAGAAGTTCGGCCTGCTGACGTTGAAGAAGGGCTCGGTGCTGGACGCGGAGTTCGCCGATAACGCAGTGGAGTCGTACCGCGGCAATGTGGACGTGACTTTGGATGCGTGGCTGGCGGGGAACCTCCGCTTTGAGGCGACGGACTTGGCGGACGTGTCGGGCGAGGCTTCGCTGAACGTGACGCAGCCGCACGCGCTGGCCGGACCGCTGAGCGTGCTGCCGGGAAGTCGCCTGCGAGCGCAGGTGGCGAAGTCGCAATTGGCGAGTTTTGGCGGCGCGGCCAAGCTGGACTTCCGCGGGTTGGGCACGGGCGACCTGGCCGTGCGCGATGGCTCAACGGCGCAGCACTTGTCAGGCAGCGGCAAGCTGGAGCTGACGACGCCCAAGCCGCTCGGCCCGCTGGTCACACTGACGCGGGGCAGCTTGGGCGCGGAGGTGGAGGACAACGCGTTGACGTCGGTGTGGGGGCGCGCCGACGGCGAAGTGAAGGGTTTTGGCACAGGCTGGGTCGCGCTCGAACACGGCGCCAAGTTGGATGCGTTTGACGGACAAGCGGGCATCAAGTTGACGACGCCGCGCAAGATCGGACGGTTTGCGGAACTATCGGGCGGGGAGATTCTCGCCAACTTCAAAGCGAACGCGCTGGAGTCGTTTGGCGGCAAGGCTGACATCACCGTTTACGGCTGGGGCAAGGGTTCTGTGCAGATCGACGCAGGTTCGACGCTGGACAGCCTGAAGGGCGCAGCGAGCCTGAAACTGACGGAGCCGCGGTCGCTGGCGGGTGGCAAGGTCAAGATTACCGGTGGCGAAGTGAGCGCGCTGGTGGACGGACAGGTGCTGACGCAGGTCGCAGGCAATGTGGATCTGGAGTTGCCGGAGATTGCGCGCGGGCGCGTAGGCGGCGAGATCGACCTGGCAAAGAATACGTTCAGCGGTCAGGGGACGGTCCAGCAGATCAAGCCGTGGTCGGCGGGTCCCGCGAAGGTGACCGACGCGACGCTCTCCGCCAGCATCGTCGACGGGCGTTTGGCCAGCGCGAGCGGCAGCGCGCAGATCGACGCGGGCCAAATGGGCCGGGGCACGTTCCAAGTGAACTACGAAGACGCGGGCAATGGGCCCCTGCTCTACGGCGCCGGCGAACTGCAGTTCCAGCCGCACGAGCGGGTGCAAGGCAAGTTGGGCGTGGCGCTGTCACGGGACCAGAAGCTGACCGGTCGTGGTGAAGTGGACGTGAAGATCACCGACACGATTCGCGGCAAGGCGATGGCGGCGCTCGATGCGGATGGCCACGTGAAGTTGGCGGGCGGCGTCACGATTCCCGGACCGTTCGAGGTGTTCAAGCCGCAGCCTTGGCAGAAAGACTTCAAGTTCCTCGACGCGAGCTTCCTGGTCTACACGCCGCCGACCGTGAAGGTGAAAGTCGGCGCCGGCATGGGACTCGCGGTCGGCGTGAAGCCGCTGACGTTGCGGAATCTGTCGCTGGGCGGTGAAGTGGACTTGATGGACCCGACATTCGCAGCGATGAGCGTTGCGGGGCAGATGTCATCGGCAGCCTACGCTGACCTGAAAGTCTACGTGGAAGGTTCGGTGCAAGTGTCCGCTGCGGTGGTCGCGGTAGAAGCGGGCTTGCACGCGGCGCTGAACTTGCACTTGGAAGCGGCCATCGATGCGAACCCGACGCTCACGGTGAACCGCCGCGGTCTGGGCTTTGACATGCCGGTCGACGCGCGGTTGTCGGCAGCGCTGAACCTGCTTCTGACGTTCTTTGCCAAGGTGAAAGTCGGTCTCGACCTGGGCATCGTGTCCGTCATGGAGACCGTTTGGCAGTACAACAAGTCGCCAGACCCGCTGAAGCTCGGCGATTTTGCGATTGGCGCGAAGGGGCGTGTGACGGCGGATGCTGGCGGGATGCGCGCGAGCATGACGCCCGATTACAAGCCGCCGGAACTGACCGTGGAATCGCTGAAGAAAGCGCTGCGGCTGTAGCTGACGCTACTTTCTGCCCCCTTGCAGCGCCTCGCCCACAAACGCCCGCCGCAGCTCGTCGCGCTTCTGCGCGCCCACTTGCAAGCGCGACCAGCCCCAACGCGGGGCGTCGTCCTCCACTGCACCCTCGGCGATCGCAGCGTGCATTAGGCTTGGGGATTCGCGGGCATCCGAAGTCAGGCTACCGGGCAAGCGCTCCGCGGGCACGCGCGCTTGGGTGTACAGCGTCTCCACCGCGGCGTCTGTTACCTCGGACGGCAACGGAATCAACCACTCATCGTGGATGTGCCAGCGTCCAGCATCGTCCACGCCCTGGTGAATCCCGCCCCACACCGCCTGCCCCCCTTGCGCCAGCGTGCGCAGCTCCGGCGGAAGCACTGCCGCTGTCACAAAAAGCGGCTGCAACATCGGCATCGGCGGTGTGAGCATTTTCACCTGCACGCGCCCTCCACTTCCTCCGTCGCACAGGCGCCAGTGGGTCTCGACCCGCAGCAACAAGCGACCATTCACCACGGCGAGCGGCAGCCAAGTCTCGTGGAGCGAAGTCGCGCCCAATCCGAGCCCAGCCATCTCCGGCAAGCGCGGTCCTACCGGCACTGACCGATCGGTCAACAGATCCCGCCACGCGCACGTGTCGACCGTTCCGCCGCCCGTTCTCCGCATCGGTTTGCAATGCGGCACTTCTTCCTCGCACGCTAACGGCCCGCAAATCGGCAGGTCCGTCACCTCCGGATTCCAGTGCCATATCGCGTCGCGCGCGGCAATCCAGAGTCCCTCGCGCTGGCCGACGAGCTCCGTCGACGTCGCCTGAATCGACAGCCAGTAGGTCGTGTCCGGCTGATAGTCGTCGGCCCGATGCCAAATCAGGAAATCACCGGGGCGCGTTCGACCATCGCTGAAGTCAAAAAAATCCGTCGCGGCATCGGGTAGCGCCACTTCCGTCGGCTGCGTCGGGGTGACCGCTTCGGACTCGGCGGCGAGCGGTTCAGGGGCGGCGACGGGCTTCGTCGACGGCGGCAACGCGGGAATTTCCGGCTGACGCTGACAGGCCAAGAGTCCCAGAATCAGCAACCACCGCGGGAGGTCCATCGCCTGCACACTCCGACCGAAGTTCGAACTCAAACCTGCCCGAACCGCGGCGGGCGACCGGAGGCGCACGCTCGCGGTCCAGTCCGAGAGGGCATCAGGTGTGCGCCACCGCGCTTCGTCTCGGAAAAGGTCCTCCTGTTTAGACGAGCGCCGGGAGGCCGAGGAGCGCGCGCGTCTGGGTAATCGTCGCCACGTCGTTGCCCGTCTCCCGGACGGTCTTGGCCAGCGCCTCGACGAGCGCGCCGTTTGAGCCGGTCTTGTCGCCATTGGGCAGGTAGAACGTGTCTTCCAGGCCCGTGCGCACGTGCCCGCCCAGTTCCGCGGCCCGGCGGTGGAGCGCCCACACTTCCGTGCGACCGATGCCAATCGTTTGCCAAATCGTACCCTTCGGCATTTCGCGCTGGAGCAGCGGCAGCCAATCCGGATCAGCCGGCATGCCCGACGCGACGCCCATCACGAGCGACAAGTGCACCGGCGCGTGCAGCAGGCCCATCTCGTGGAACATGCCGACGCTGCGCACGATGCCGGTGTCAAAGCACTCACATTCCGGAATGATGTTGAGGCGATTCATCACGGCGATGAACTGCTCGATCTTCTCAACCGGGTTGGAAAACACCATCGGCGGCCACGCCCACTCCGGCGTCGAACGCTTTTTCAGGTAGTTCAACGTGCCCGCGTTGAGCGCCGCCAGCTCCGGGCGTCCGGCTTCCAGACACGCCACGGGACCTGAAATGTCCTTGCCCATCACGCCGGTCGAGAAATTCTGCAACAGTTGCGGGCACCGCGCGCGGATCGCGTCGCTGATCGCCTTGGCGACTTCCGGCTCCCACGACGGCATGCGCCCGAAGCCAGGCGTCTGATCGCGAAAGTGCAGGTGCACGATGGTCGCGCCCGCATTCCACGCCTGTTCAGCGTGGTCCGCCATCTGTTCCGGCGTCACGGGAACGTTGTGGACTTCCGGATCGGTCAGCACGCCTGTCAGCGCGCAAGTGAGGATGACGGGACGGGACATGAGGACCTCGGCGCCACAAAAAAATGGCGAAGAAACGGCAGCTATTCGGGATCGCCGACTTCGACGAGCACTGCGCCCGCGGCGACGCTTTCACCTGCGGCGGCGAGGATCGCGCGCACAACGCCGGCTTGCGGCGCCTTCAGGATCGTCAGCATCTTCATCGATTCCAGCGTCACCAGCGGCTGATCGACCGCGACGACGTCACCTAGCGCCACATGGACTTGGCTCACAACGGCGGCAATCTGGGCAACGACGGAACCCGCAGCTGCTTCGGGCGGCTTGGGCTCCGGCAACAGTGATCCCTCGTCCACGGTAAACACAACGCCTTGAGGAGAGTGCAGCCAAAGGTGCTTGCCATCGGCAGCGAGCCGCCACGTCTGCCTTTGATCGTGCGTGGCGAACGTGACGCTGGCCGAATCGGTGGCGATCCACTCGACCTGCGTCGGCGTCGGAACCGGCGCGGCCAAAAGGGGATCCGGCGTGTGCACGATGCCCCATTGGAAGAACCGCCCGCCCGTGTGCCGCAGCCCCACGTGGACCAACTTCTCGCCTGCGAGTTGCAGCACCGTCACGTCTGGACGTGCAGAATTGTTGCGGAAACGCTTGGCGAGTCCCGCCGCATACTGCCACAGAGCGACGGCCAACAGCGCTTCATCGGGCAGCACCGGTTCAGCCGCCACCGGGTGCGACTCGATGTACCGGGTTGTAAAGTGCCCAGACTGAAAATCCGTCTCCTGCAGAACCTGCAACAAGTGCGGCAAGTTCGTTCGCAAGCCGAGGATTTGCGTCTGCTTCAGCGCCCGGACCAGCCGCGCAATCGCGGTCGCCCGATCCGGCCCCCACGCGAGAATCTTGGCGATCATCGCGTCGTAGTGCACCGACACCGCGTCCTGCGCGTTCAGGCCGTGGTCGACCCGCACGCCGTCGCCTTCAGGCGGCAGCCAGCGGAGAATTGCGCCAGTTTGCGGGGCAAAATTCTGCGCCGGATCTTCCGCACACAGACGCGCTTCAATCGCGTGGCCGCGCTGCACGATGTCAGACTGCGGCACGGTCAGCGCCTGACCACGCGCAATCTGCAACTGCCACACCACGAGATCGAGGCCCGTCACGAGCTCCGAGACCGGGTGCTCGACTTGAATGCGCGTATTCACTTCCAGGAAGTAGAATTGCAGCGTTTGGTCGTCCAGCAGGAATTCCACGGTACCGGCGGACACGTAGCCGACCGCTGACGCCAGGTGCACGGCCGCTTGGGCCATGGCGGCGCGCACGTCCGGAGTCACTGCCGGCGACGGCGATTCTTCCAGCAGTTTTTGGTGACGCCGCTGCACGGAGCAGTCGCGCTCGCCCAGATGCACCACGTGTCCGTGCGCGTCCGCGAGGATCTGAATCTCGACGTGGCGACCGCGCTCGATGTAGCGTTCGATGAGCAGCGTGCCGTCACCAAAGGCTTCTTGCGCCTCACGCGCCGCCAAACGCAGCGATTCGGCCAGCGTCGCGTCTTCACGCACCACGCGCATGCCGCGCCCACCGCCACCGGCGACGGCCTTGATGAGCAGCGGGAAGCCCACTTCTGCGACCGATTTCTGCAGCGACGCCGGCAACGCGCCGGCAGTTGACGCGTCAGCCTGCAACCACGCGGTCACGTCGTCGGAGGCGCCCAGTTCAAAGCCCGGAACGACTGGCACGCCCAGCGTCCGCGCGAGCACTTTGGCGCCGTCCTTGCGACCCAGGCGATCCATGACGCTTGCAGCCGGTCCAACCCAAATGAGTCCTGCGTCGACAACGGCTTGCGCAAATTCGGCGCGTTCCGCCAAGAAGCCGTAGCCGGGGTGAATCGCGTCTGCGCCGGTTTGGGCCGCCGCGTGCAGCAGCCCCGCGATGTTCAGGTACGGACTTCGGCCCTTGCCTTCCGCGCCGATGCACACCGCTTCGTCACACAGGCGCACGTGAGGGGAACGTGCGTCGACGTCGGAATGCACGGCGACCGTCGCGATGCCAAGCGACTTGGCCGCGCGCGCGATGCGGCAGGCAATTTCCCCGCGGTTGGCGATGAGCAGTTTTTGCATGGTTCGCTAGCGCCTCGCTCTCGCCTACATTCGGAAAACGCCGAAGCGCGGCTTGCCTTCTGCGATGATGTCCCGCTGCCAGGCCGCTTGGAGGCCAACGGACAACGCCGCACGCGTCTGCCGCGGATCAATGATGCCATCGTCCCAGAGCTGCGCGGTCGCAAAATACGGGTCAGATTGACGATCAAACTCGCCCTTGACCATCTCTTCCATCATCGTCATCGACGCTTCATCCGCCGCGCCGCCCATTTTGCGCATCGCTTCTTCTTGCACGATGCGCATCACGCGCGCGGCTTGCTCGCCGCCCATCACGGCGATGCGGCTGGACGGCCACGTCAGCAGGAGCCGCGGATCGTACGCACGCCCACACATGCCGTAGTTGCCCGCGCCAAACGAGCCGCCGACCAGCACAGTGAACTGCGGGACGCTCGCCGTCGCGACAGCGTGCACCATCTTGGAACCGTCCTTGACGATGCCTCCGCGCTCCGCGTCGACGCCAACCATGAATCCTGTGATGTTTTGCAAGTAGATGATCGGAAAACGCTTTTGGCAGCAAAGCTGGATAAAGTGCGTCGCTTTCAAGGCGCTGTTGGAAAAGAGCGGACCGTTGTTGCCCAAAATGCCAACGCTGAAACCGTCAATGCGCGCGAACCCGCAGACCAAGGTCGGACCGTAACCGGTGCGGAACTCGTCGAATTCACTGCCGTCGACCGTACGCGCGATGACTTCGCGAATATCGAACGGGATCTTCAGCTCCGGCGGCACCAAGCCCAGCAGATCTTCCGGATCGTAAAGCGGCTCTACCGGCGTTGCGCGCGCCACGGGATGCAGCGGGCGCCCCAGATTCGCGACGATTTGCCGACCAATGCGGATCGCGTCGGCGTCGTCTTCCGCGATGTAATCGCAGAGACCGGAGACCTCGTGGTGCATCTCCGCGCCGCCCAGCGCCTCGTCGTCACAATCCGCACCCGTGGCGGCTTTGACCAACGGTGGACCGGCGAGGTAGACATGCGCTTGTTTGCGCACCATCACCGTGTAATCGCTCATGCCGGGGACGTACGCGCCGCCCGCGGTTCCGTTGCCGAAGACGAGCGCAATTTGTGGCAGGCCAGCCGACGACATGCGCGCCTGATTGCAAAAGCCGCGACCGCCGCGATTGCCAGGCGCAAAGAGCTCAGCTTGGAAGAGCAAATTCGCGCCAGCGGATTCCACCAGCGAGATCGTCGGCAGGCCATTTTCCATCGCGACAGTCTGCGCGCGGATCATTTTGTCGGCGCCCAGCGGGTAAATCGCGCCGCCTTTGACCCGCGTGTCGTTCGCCGTAATCATGACCCAACGGCCACTCACTTGCCCGATGCCCGTGATGCAACCCGCTCCGGGCGCCTCACCGTCGTACTGTCCGTAGGCAGCAAGCGGCGAGAGCTCCAGGAAGCTGCCGTCGCGGTCCAGAAGCCGCTCAATGCGCTCGCGTGGACCAAGTTTGTTGCGTTTGGCCAACTTCGCGGCGGCTTTGGCCCCGCCCACGTCGCGCGCAGCCTGCTGGCGCTCGGCCAACGTTGCCAAAAGCGTGAGCATGTGCGCGCGGTTGCGCTGGAAGTCGGCTGACCGGGTCTGGATGTGTGTTTGAAGGAGTGCCATGCCGGTCGAGTGTTTGCCACGAGTCAGAAGCAAGTGCAAGAGCCCCTCACGGAACTGCACGAGCCCCGCGGGACCGCGCTGCGAGGCGGGTAGAAACGCTTCTGGTTCGCCCGATTTCCTTCGCGTTCTTCTTCGAAGTCTTCCTTCAGCGTCGCCGTTTGGCAGCCCCTCACTTCAGCTTTTTCTTCGGCTTCTTGTGCGGGTGCTTGTGTGCGGCCTTCTTCTGCGCCTTGGCCACCTTCTTGGCCGCAGCCGCTTCCCGTTTTGCTTTGGCCTTCTCTGCTTTGCTCAAGTGCGGCTTTGCGGCGTGGGCGCCGTGCTTCTCCGCCGCTTTGGCCTTTTTTGCGGCGATCGCTTCCGAGCGCTTCGCCTTCTTCGCCGCGATCGCTCCCGCACGCTTGGCTTTCTTCGCGGCGATCGCTTCCGCGTGTTTCGCCTTCTTCGCTTTCAACGCCTCCCGACGCGCCGCAGCTTTGTCGACCTTGGCCGGCTTGGCCTTGACCGCGACTTTCGGCGCGTCCTTCTCGGGTTCAGGTTGAACGACGGGCAGATTGGACGTCACCGGCGCCGGCGGCTTGGCCAGTGTCGGTCGCGCCGCCACCGGACTCGGAGGGGCACCCGCCTGCGAAGCTGCGGGCGGTTGGGGGCGCGCGAAGGCCTCCTGGTTGGCTTTGGTCAGCTTTGCGGCGGCGTCCGTCCACAGTTGCAGCGTACAGCGCCGCGCTTCCTTCATCTTGAAGCGCCACGCGTCAGTCCGCGCCGTCAGGCACGGCCGCGCGTCGACATCCGACGAGACGTGCTCCACCCGTCCGTCCGGCGCGACGTGAATCATCACCTGCCCCGTCGCCCGGCACCGCTCCAGCTTGGCGCTGGACTGCCGCACGAGCTTGTGGGCCATCGACGGCTCGCAGCCGCCCTGCACGTCGCGCACTTCCATCGCCTGGACTGGCGCCGCGCAGAAGACCATAACCAGCAGGAGTGACAACCGAACACCCATGATTCCTCCGTGATGCCGAACGTGCAGGGAATCCTTCCCCTTCACACGGCCCTACCCACTTTCCAACCGCACGTGCTGCGGTCCACACAGTTAGCGACCCAACGCACGCGCAATGGCATCTACCAGCGACGCGTCGTCAGGCAGCAGCGCTTTGCCATCGCGACCCAGCGGTGGAATCACCTGACAGCCCACGTCCACCAAACGAACCAGATTCGCCCGCAAGATCGGGTTCACCATCGAACCGTGCATCGCCGGTGCCAGAAGCACTTGCGCCTTGCCCTGCTCGACCAAGCCAAGCGCGCTCGCCAAGGTCGTCGTCACAGCGTTGTCGGCGATACCACCGGCCAGCTTGTTCAACGTCGAATAGGTCGCGGGGGCAACCAGGTACGCGTCCAGTGCGCTCTCGACGTGCTGCGCGCGGCCGTCCAGCGCATGCACGACTGGATGCAGCGTCGTCCACTCCAGCGCGTCGACCGTCACGAACTGCAACGCGCTCGGCGTCACGAAGGCGTACACCTCAGCACCGGCGCGGCGCAGCTCCCGCACCAAGCCAGGCGTCCGAAACGCCGCGATGCCGCCCGTCACGCACAGCCCCACGCGCTTGCCCGCGAGTCGCTCCGACGTCAGACGAACGGCCCGATCGCCTTGCAACGGCTCGCCCAACTGCCACTCAAAATCCTGCGGCTTTGCCATTTTGCCCACGTCCTCGCCTACCCCTACAGGCACGGCACTTGTACGCTGATGTCGTCCACATAGACGCCTTGGCCATCGTTGGAGACCGCGTCGACTGTGTTGAATGAAAACTCGAAGTGCACGTTCTGGCCCCACAAGTTTGCCGGCAGCGTGACGGATTGCTTCTGCCACACCCCCATCACCACGGTTTGCGGCTTGGTCCAGAGCACAACGGTCGACTGTGGGCCAACCGGCAAGCCGTACACGGCGGAGACCGTCAATTGGTCGTAGACGTTGCCGTTCTCGGTGTCAAACCAGACGTAAAAGTCCAAGGTTGCACTCCCAAAGATGGCGAAGGGAACTTGCATGGTGGGCGTGCTCGCGATGCCAGAGGATGCGGTGCCAAAGTTGAACGAGTTGGTCGCCGGGTTGCCGTAGTAGAGCGCACCGGTTCCGCCGTTGGCGAGGGCGCCGCTGCGGACTTGCCAGCCTTGCGCGAGGCTGCCCGTGCTGTTCGCGATGGTGACGCCGCCCAAAGAGCCGCCTTCGAAGGTATCGGCCCAGAGCGTCGGGTTGCAGCAGGTGCCGGAGGCGTTGTGGGCGCACGTGTTGACGTTGCAGGTGTCGGTGGTGCACGGAAAACCGTCATCGCACTCCGCGTTCTTCTTGCAGCAACCGGGGATCAGCGTGGCGACGCACTGATCGGTCGGCTCGTCGCACACGCCAGTCTGGCAGCCCGTCGCGCTGCACACCCGCGGTTGACCGCTTGCGCAGCCGCCCGCGCCGTCGCACGTGTCGCCAACGGTGCAATAGAGTCCGTCCTCGCACTTTTGCGTGCTCAGCGCGAACGTCGTCACGCACGCCTGCTGCAGTTCCGAGCACGTCGCGATGAGGCATTCCGACGGCGACGGACAAAGAAACGGTGTGCCGACGCAATTGCCCTTTGCATCGCACTGTTCGCCGATCGAGCAGAAGAGTCCGTCGTCGCACACCGTGCCGATCGGCTTGGCGGCTGGCGTACACGTGTGGCTGCTCGCGCCCGTGGACATGCAAATCGCTTCCTGACACGGCTTGTCGGCGGGCGGCGGGCAGTCCACTGGAACGCCAGCCGTGCACTTGCCGCCCTCACACACGTCGCTTTCGGTGCAGCCGTTGCCGTCTTCACAGCTCGCGCCGGACGGCTTGGCGACCGCCTGACAGTTGCCGCTCGACGCGTCACACAACCCGACATTGCAGGCGTCGCCCACGCTGCTGCAGTCAACCGGGGCGTTGCCCGCCACGCAGGCGCCCGCGGCGCACGTGCCGCTGTTGGGCTTCTGGCACTTGTCGCCAGAGCTGCAGGCGTTTCCGTCCGCACTCTTGGTGACGCACTTACCGGCTTGGCAAACGTCTGTGGTGCACGGGTTTTTGTCGTCGCAGTCGAGGTCGACAGCGCAATCACACTTCACGACCGAGACACACTTGCCGCTTTTGCACGCGTCTTCCGTGCACACATTGCCGTCGTCGCAAAGTCCGGCGTCGTTGACCGCGTGCTGGCAGTCGGCCGCAAGGTCGCAGGTGTCGGTTGTGCACGGGTTGTCGTCGTTGCAGGCGCCGGCGTCACCCAAGTGCAAGCAATCGCCGGTCTTGGACTCGCAGCTGTCAAATGTGCACAAAAGCCCGTCATCGCAGGGCTTTTTGCTGCCCAGGCAACTGCCAGCCTGACACGCGTCGTTGACGCTGCACGGATTGGCGTCGTCGCACGGACCGCTCGCAGGGGCGTGTACACAGCCCACGTCGCCCGCGCAGGAGTCGGACGTGCAGGGATTCTTGTCGGCGCAATCGGTCACCACCGAGCCGACGCACCCGCCACCGGAGCAAACCGATGCGCTTGTGCACGCGTTGCCGTCGTCACAACTGGGCGTGCCGGCGACCGGGAGGGTCGCGCAGCTGCCAGTCGACGGGTCACACGCGGAGATCAGGCACGCGCCATCTTTGGAAGTGTCGCACACGACTGCGGAATCGGCTTTGGGCACGCACACGCCGTGTTGCGCGTCGACGCCGATCTGCATGTCGCACTTGTACTTAACGCCGCACGGGTCTTTAGACTTGCTCACGCAGTCCGCATCCGACGTGCAGGTGCACAGGTCCGCAGAAGGCTTGCCCTTGCAGACACCTTTGTCGCAGAAATCGGGATCGGAGCACGCATTGCCATCGTCGCACGTGCCGATCTCCGTCCCCACAACGGTGCAGCCCACCGCGAGGTCGCAGGCATCCTTGGTGCACGGGTTGCCATCGCTGCAGACGCCGAGTTTTGGGGTGTGTTGGCAGCCGACTGCTTTGGCGCAGGTGTCGATCGTGCAGTCCAGGTTGTCAGAGCAGCCGACGGGCGCGCCCTGGCACACACCCGCCACGCAAGCGTCCGCCTCGGTGCAGGAATCGCCATCGTCGCAGTTCTGCGCCACGTTGGTGATCGGATCGTGCTCGACCACTTTGCCCTGATCGCAGTAGTCGTTCGTACACGGATTCTTGTCGTCGTAATCGGCTTCGGTCGCCACCGAGCACACGCCGCTTTTGCACACCTTGCCACAAGCACCGATGCCGCACGTGGTGCCATCTGCCTGTGGTTGCGCCGTGCACTGGCCACTTCCATCGCAACGCGTTTCGGCGCAGTCCACGGGGTCGGTGAAGGGATCGACGCAAGAACTGCCCACGGATCGCGCCTGCAACTTGCACTGCCCCGTCGCCTTGTCACAAACCGGGTCCTTGCAAGGGGTTTTGCCCTTGATGCCCTTGCAGGACTCATCGTTCGTACAGCCGCCGGTCGCATCCAACGTCGCGACATCGCCGTTTGCGTCGCCCTTCACGTCGGCGGCCGTGTCGTTCGCACCGTCGCCGACAACGTCCTGTCCACCGCTCGCTGCGTCATCACCGACGATGCGGATGTCGCCGCACGCGTTGAACGCGACGAGACAAACGGTCAGCCAGTAGAACGATCGCGCCATGCCCAAGGCCCTCCGGCCGCGCCAAGCGGCAGGTGTGCACATCCTACCGCCGAGGCTTCTTGCGCGCCACCGCCGATCGATCGTCAAACGGTGGCCGCCGTTGCGGCATTTCCACCGGGCGAGCCTTCTGCGGTACCCAGCCCGGCTCGGAACCCTTGCCGCGACGCATTTCCGCCGGCGCACCGGGGACCACGAGCGCGTCACCGCGCCAAGCCGTGGTCAACTCTGGCCACACGCGCCCTGCATCGTGCCGCTCCGCCACCGCCACACGCCGACCATCCGCGCCGCACAGGTAGCGACGGAAAGTGTCGCCCGCCGTCATCGGACCACCAATGACGCGAAACAGCTGGCGGTTCGGTTCGGGAGTCGGCACGTCGGCCAGCACCAGGTGGCTGAACTTCAACGTCGCGCGGCGGTGGCCGATCGCGTCATCCAACAGCGTCACCAACCGCGGCCGTTGCCAAGGCTGCTCGGCGTGACACCAGTCGCGCGTGTTTTCAGCCAACGGGCACGGCATGCTGCCCATGCACGGCGACAAAATCGTCAGCTGGCTCTCCAGCGTCAGGTGCTCGCGAATGTCGATCAGCTTGTGCGACCCATGCCGCGTCGCCGGTTCCACCAGCACCACCGCGCCGCCCGGCGCCAGACGCTCCGCCAGCAGGCGTGCCAGCCAATCTTCCGCAGGACGATTCGTCTGACTCGGCCACTCGTTCATCACGTGCGCCGCCAAGATGACGTCGTATTGCCCCGAAAGCTTGTGTAACGTCTTGCCATCGCGCAGGTTTCCGTCGATCAGCCGCACGTTCGCGTCAGGCCGGAGCTGCTGCAAAATCGCCGCGCCGTCTTCCATCGACTGCCGGGCTGCGTCCACAGCGGTCACATCCAGCGGCGCATCCGTCGCCAAGGCCAACGCCAAAGTCGCTGTAAGCGGCCCAGAGCCGAGATCCAGCACGCGCAACGGCCGCCCCGTGAGATGCGCCAGCACGCCCGAACGCTGCAGCACGTGCAGCACCGTCGCCACACCCGTCGGCACGAAATAGAGGAGGTACGCAGCGCGAAACCGCGGCTGGGTCATGTAGCCCGCCGGCAGCGAGACGCGCGCCTGGGTGAAGAGGCCGGAAAGCAGCGACAGGGCCTCCGCATGCGTCGCGGCAAGCGGCTGGTGGCGCGCACGCGGGGGCGTCAAGTGCGCGCGGACGTGGGCTTCCAGTAGGTCGGGTAGACCCAGCAAATCAGGCATCGGACGGGGGAGAGGCGGTTGCACAGGGCTCCAGATCAGGCGGCGCGCAAGGGAATTCGGCCGCAGGCGCAAACGAAAAAGCCGCAGCACTCGCAGGTTCGTCCCTGCGAGGCCGCGGCCTTTCGCGATCGTCGCCGCCACGCGGACCTGACGGTCAGCGGACGACGCAAACGAAGACGGAAGAACTGACCCGTAGGTCAGCGCGCCTTACTTGGCGGCCGGCTTGTCTTCTTTCTTCTCTTCTTTCTTTTCTTCCTTCTTCTCTTCCTTCTTCTCGCCCTTTTCCTTCTTGCCCTTCTTGCCCTTCTTCTCGGCCTTGGGCTCTTCTTTCTTCTCAGCCTTGGCGGGCTCTTCGCCAGCGAACGCCGCGGTGGCGGCGAAGGTGGACAGGACGGCGATGGTCAGGGTCTTGGCGATCAACTTCATCTTTTTTGGCTCCTCAAAGGTGCAACGCGACGAAACGCGTGCGATGTGCCGGTGCATGCGACTGCGGCTCTTCACCGACCCGACACAGCCAACTTGGCAGCGCAGAATCGTCGCCCGGCAACTCTACAAGGTCTAAACGCAATTGCACAAGAGGTCAAGTACTGCCTCCAGACCTGATCGATCCTCGTCCCCAGACGCACCCGTCACCCGCACTTGCCTCCGCATCCCTGCGTGCAGCCGATTCGCCAGACAGATCTCACCCGTGGAATCGCCGATCCGGATGAAATTGCATGCCTTACGTCGGTATCC
>CAITYF010000024.1 GCA_903896545.1 uncultured Myxococcales bacterium
TCTTCAACATGTGTGGTTCCTCCAGAAAAATCCCGTTTCCGGGTGTGCCCCGCAGCCCCGGTAGGAGATGCTGACGGGCTATTCCACCGGTATCCATCGACACCGATGGAACCATGCCCGACCCGCCTTCCCAAGTCCCTCCGGGGAGAGCAGTCGGGGCACGAGAAGTGGTATTGCAGAGACCGTGCCAACTCGCGCCGCGCATCCGCAACATCTTGACATCACCAAACAAAGTCAAACAGCAGCCTCCATCGCACATCGCCGCGCACAGTGCCGTTTCACGGCGATCCCGCCCATCGATTGACGTTTTTTGTCACATGCCCGGAGCCACAGCGCCGACACGTGACGAAATATGTCGATCGACGCTCAGCCCGACGCGAAGTCCAACGAAAATCGTGCGACGAGACGACGCTTTTTCTTTGTATTCCAATTTCTTGAATGGTGTGTGACGTTTTTTGTCACTGTCACACGACGCCGGAATCGCCGTCGTTTTTGGCCAGCTTGTAGCGCATGGACCGGAACGTCATGCCCAGCAGGCGCGCGGCTTCGGTCTTGTTGCCGCCGCTGTGGCGAAGCGCGCTTTCCAGAATGCCGCGCTCGAACCGATCAACCAGCAGCTCCATTTCGATGGTGGCATCGGGCTGGCTGAACCACGCGTCAATCGCCGCGACGGCGCGCTGCACCGCTTCGGGGGGCGTGGCGGGCAAGGCGATCTCAACGGGGCGAATCGGCTGACTTTGACGGAGCAGTTCTCGCGACCCCGGGTCGGGCAAGTGTGCCGTTGTGATGCGATCCGCGGTCTCCAGCGCGACCGCACGCTCGATGATGTTCTCCAGTTCGCGCACGTTGCCGGGGTACGGCAAGGATTCCAGAACCGACAGCGCTTCGGGGTCAAAACCCGCGAATGAACACCCCATGCGCTGGTTCAGCACGGTCAGAAAGTGCATCGCCAAAGGCTCGATGTCCTCGCGGCGCTCGCGCAACGGCGGCATCCGGAGTTCAATGACATTCAGACGAAAATACAGATCGGCGCGGAACAAACCGTCCTGCACGCGCTGACGGAGATCTTGATGCGTCGCCGCGACCACGCGAACGTCCACCGGGATCTCCCGCGTGTCGCCCACCGGCGTCACGACGCGCTCTTGCAGCACGCGCAGCAGCTTCACCTGCAGACCCAAAGTCAGTTCGCCGATCTCGTCCAGAAACAGCGTGCCGCCATGCGCGGCCTCGAAAAGTCCCTTCTTGTCCTTGGTCGCGCCGGTGAACGAGCCTTTGACGTGGCCAAAAAGCTCCGACTCCATCAGCTGTTCCGGGATCGCGCCGCAGTTGATCGCGACGAACGCCTTCTGTTCGCGTCCCGATTCCGCGTGCAGCATCCGCGCGACGAGTTCTTTGCCAGTACCCGACTCGCCCAGCACCAGAATCGACGATGGCGTCCGTGCCACACGCTTGATAAGCCGCACGACGTCGTCCATCGCCTTGGACGTGTAGACAAACTGTGTGCGCCGCGGTCCCGCCGTCTGCGCCAGGGTCTTCTTGAGCGCCTGATTTTCGCGGACGAGCGCCGACTTCTCCAGGCACTTCGCCAGGATCACCTTGACTTCGGCCAGTTGGAACGGCTTGACGATGTAGTCGTACGCGCCTTTGCGCATCGCTTCCAACGCGGTGTCCGTCGTCGAATACGCGGTCATCACGATCACTTGCGTCTGAATCCCGCGTTCGCGGACCGCGTCCAGCAGGTCCAAACCACCCATGCGGGGCATGCGCATGTCCGTCAGCACCAGATCAAACGGCTCTTGCAGCAGCAATTCCAGCGCGCGTTGGCCGTTGGCGGCCACTTCGACTTCATACCCTTCGCGTTTCAAGAACAACGTCAGGAACTCCCGTAGCGACAGGTCGTCATCGACAATGAGCAACTTGGCCACTTACGCCTCCGCCTTCTGCAGCGCCGCTTGACTCGGCGTGTCGATACCCGCCGCGGGGAACTGCCGGGTCCAGGACGACACGGTATCACCAGACGCGCGGCGCGGCAGCACAATCGTGAAACACGCACCGCCCAAACGACTATCGCCCGCTTGCACTTCACCCCGGTGCGCGGTGACGTGGCGCTTGACCGTGGCCAAGCCAAGGCCGGTGCCTTCGCCCTTCGTCGTGTAGAACGGCTCGAAGATGTGCTGCAGGTCATCCGTACTCAAGCCCTCTCCGCTATCCTCCACGACCAGCCGCAGCCCGCCTTCCTCCTCCCGCAGCGTCACGCGCACAATCCGCTCATCGGCCGCCATGACGGCTTGCGTCGCGTTGATGACCAAATTCCAGACCGACTGCCGCAGCAGCGCAGCGTCGCCCATCATCAGGAATTCGCGCGCGGCTGTTCGGCCTTTCACGGGCTGCACCCAATCGCGTTGCAGCTCGATGCCGCCCGCCAGCACGCGCGGATCGTGTTCGATCGTGTCCAGCGTCTCCGCCACAAGCGTGCGCAGATCGACCGGGGCGACTTGCAGCGCACGCGGCTTGGCAAAATCCAGAAACTCGCCGATCCAGTCCGACAAGTGCTGCGTCTCTCGCTGGACGATCTCCATCAGGCTCTTGTCGGTCGCCGCAAGATCGGGCGAACTTTCCAACATCTGAATCGCGCCAGAAATCGAGGCCAGCGGGTTGCGGATCTCGTGCGCCACGGCCATCGCCATCGTACCGACGGTCGCCAGGCGTTCGCGATCGCGGTGCTGTTCTTCGCGCTGACGCGATTCCGTGATGTCGCGAAAGACCACGAGCCGCCCCGCTGGCTGACGCGTGTCCACCGACTCGTGCAAGGTCGCCACGCGGCACGCCAGGATCTGCATAGGCCCGCCTGGACGATCGCGCAGCAGTTCCTGGGTCTGGCTCAGCGTCCGATCGCGCGCGATCTCCATTTCTCCCCAAACGCCAGACGAGACGGGCGCCAGATCGGAGAGCTCGGACAACACGGCCGACAGCGGCTGGCCCAGCAGGCGGGCGACGTCCTGGCCCAGAATCAAGGAGCCTGCCGGATTCACACCGGTCACCACGCCGCCGACGCCAACGGTGAGCAGCCCGTCGGGCAAGCTCGACACGACATCGGCATAGCGCAAGCGCAGCCGCGCGAGTTCGAGTTTTTGCTGCAGCGCCTTATCGCGCGACTGGTCCAATTCACGGACGAGATGCGTGCTCAGGAAAGCCGTCGCGTACACCGCCGCGACTTGCACGGCGAGTTGCAGGAACAAGTCCATGGGCAGCTGGCCGTTCTCGCGCTCGACGATGCGAACCGGCAAGAGCGGCAGGTTGAGCCAACCCAGGTGCGCGACGGTCATCCCGCTCAACGCCAAGGTCGCCAGCGTCGCCGCGCTGAGCGCGCCGGCCCGCCGCAGCAGCAAAGCGGAGTTGAGAACGGCAAGCGGAAACGCGAAGAGGAACACGCTCTGTAGACCGTCGGTCGCGGCGACGAGCACCATGGCAAGTGCGACGTCGATGGCAACGGACGCGTTGGCGAGCCAGCGCAGGTAGGGACCGCGTTGCAAGATTTGCGTGCTGAGCAGCGCGAGGAAGGACAGCAGAAAAAACGCTGTCGTCATGCGATAAAGCGCTGCTTCCGCGACCGAGCCCGGCGGACGCAGACCCAAGCCCAGATCGAGCGTGACGGCAAAGACCAGCACCGCCGTCAACAGCACCACGCGCGCCAAGGTCGTCCACTTGATGCGATCGACAAACGTCTCGTCGTGGATGTGCTCGACCGGCAGCTCTTCGACAAACATCGAAGTCGCACGAGCTGGATGGTCGCGCGGCAACCGTTCGGGCGGCGGCGGTTCCTGAGGCGGTGTCGGCGGCAAGATCGGCGCGCGCGGACGACGCGGCGTCAGGTCCGAGCGGTCGGGCCCTTGCGGAGGCAAGATGTCGGGCAGATGCGGGGTTGCCATCGCGGGCTACCCCACCACGAGTGGACGTGTCGCGACGACACGATGACCAAGCCAGGCGTGGTGGGCAACAAACGTCGTCATGCTCAGTGAATCGTCTCGCCCATGGTGAAGATCGGCATGTACATACCCATCATCACAGTGCCAATGATGCCACCCAGAACCACCATCATGAGCGGCTCCATCACGGCGGTCATGCCCTCGATCGCCTCGTCGACTTCGTCGTCGTAGAAGTCGGAGATCTTGGTCAACATCACGTCCATCGCGCCCGTCGCTTCACCGACCGCGATCATCTGCACGACCATGACGGGAAAGACTTTGGTCTCCAAAAGTGGCGCCGTGACGTTCTTACCTTCCATGATGCGGGCGCGGGTGTAATCCAGCGCGCGCTCCACCACGAGGTTACCCGACGTTTTGCCCACGACCGCGAGCGCGTCGAGGATCGGCACGCCGGCGGTGATGAGCGTGCCCAGCGTCCGCGTGAATCGCGCCACGGCGGATTTGCGGATCACGTTGCCGACAACAGGCGCGTGGAAAAGCATAAAGTCTCGATAATACGGGCCATTCTTGGTTCGCATCGCGGCTTTGTAGGCGATCACGATGAGCGCAATGCCCGCAGCGACCGCCGGCATCGCGGAGATGAAGTTGTTGGAGATCTGCACCAACATCTCGGTAATCGCTGGCAGTTCCTTACGACCCATCGATTTGAACGTCGCGGCAAAAGTCGGCACGACCTTCCACAGCAGACCCGCCGTAATCGACAACGCGATGATAAGCACCGTCATCGGGTACTTCATCGCGCCCTTGACCTTGGCCTGCGTCTCCGCAGATTTCTCGATGTATTCCGATAGCTTGTTCATGATCGTGTCGAGAATACCGCCCAACTCGCCCGCTTGAATCAAGTTGACGTAGAGAGGCTCGAACACTTTGGGGTACTTCTGCAGCGCCTCAGAGAACGACGTACCGCCTTCCACCGACGCTTTCACGCCCAGAATCGTCTTGCGCAAGTTCGGGTTCGGTTCCTGATTGCCGATGAGGTCCAGACACTGCAACAGCGGCAAGCCTGCGTCGATCATCGTCGCCATCTGCCGTGTGAACACGACGAGGCTCTTGATCGGCACGCCGTCATTCATGCCCGGAATCTTGATCTCGATGTCTTTTTGTTTCTTCTTGACGCTGATGACGGTGGCGATGCCCATCTGCCGGAGTTTGGCTTGGGCGCCGTCCTTGTTGTCAGCCTCTAGCTCACCGCGCTTGAAGTCGCCGTCGCCGTTTGTTCCTTCCCACGCCCACTGTGCCATTGCTTACCCCCGCCCGCTTAGTCCGCGCGCGTCACACGCAAACATTCTTCAAGCGTTGTAAGGCCTTGCGCGAGCTTCAGCAACGACGAGCGCCGCAGCGTCTGCAGACCGTCTTGCACCGCGACTTTCTTCAGTTCCGTCGCCGAGAAACCCTGCAGCACCGCTTCACGCAGGCCGTCGGACATGGGCATGATCTCGTAAATCGCGACGCGGCCCTTGTAGCCCGACTCGCCGCAGGTCTTGCAACCGACGCCTTTCATGAAGGTCGCTTTGCTGAACTCTTCTTCCGTCAGGCCAGCTTCCAGGCACAGCGCTTTGTCGTACTGGAACGGCTGCTTGCACTCCGCGCAGTTGCGGCGCACCAGACGTTGCGCGGCGATCAGATTCAGCGACGACGTCACCATGAACGGTTCCACGCCCATGTTCAGCAGACGATTGATGGTCGACGGCGCGTCGTTCGTGTGCAGCGTCGAGAGCACCATGTGCCCCGTGAGCGCCGCTTTGATGCCGATTTCCGCCGTTTCAAAGTCACGAATCTCGCCGACCATGAGCACGTCCGGATCCTGCCGGAGGAATGAACGCAGCACCGACGCGAAGTTCAGACCGATCGCTTCATTCATCTGGCACTGGTTGATGCCTTCCAGATTGAACTCGACAGGATCTTCGGCCGTCGACACGTTTTCCGTCGTCTTGTTGAGCTCCGTCAGCGCCGAATACAGCGTCGTCGTCTTGCCCGAACCCGTCGGACCGGTCACCAGCACCATGCCGTACGGCTGGTGAATCGCGTGCTTGAACTTCTTCAGCTCGCCTTCATCAAAACCCAGCTTGGTCATGTCCGTCTGCAGATTGCCCTTATCGAGCAGTCGCATCACGATCTTTTCGCCAAACAGACACGGCAGCACCGACACGCGGAAGTCACACTCCTTGCCGCCGGGCAATTTCAGCTTGATACGACCGTCCTGCGGCAGACGGCGCTCGGCGATGTCGAGCGAGCTCATGATTTTCACGCGCGAAATAATCGCGTTCCGCAGCTTCATCGGCGGTCGCATCATCTCGTGCAGCACGCCGTCAATGCGGTAGCGCACGCGGAACGCCTTTTCATAGCACTCGATGTGAATATCAGAAGCGCCGCGGCGGATCGCGTCGACAAGCACAAGGTTCACCAGACGCACAACCGGCGCTTCCTCGGATGACTTCTCCATCGCATTGACGTCGACGACTTCCGCGCCATCGACCACGATGTCGACGCCGTCTTCCATGCCGGCCAATTCGCTGGAAATGACCTCTTCCAACGAAGAGCGTTCAATTGTCGCGTAGAAACGGATCCGCGCCTTGGTGATTTCCTCGGCCGGCGCGACGACGACTTCAATGTTGAGCCCCGTCAGGAACTTCAAGTCGTCAATGGCGTTGTAGTTGCCCGGATCGGTAATCGCCACAACGAGCGTTGAACCGTGCAGCGCGATCGGCACCAAACCGTGACGTTCCGCCACTTCCTTGGGCACGAGGCGCAGCACTTCCTCGCCCACTTCGACCGTCGTCAGATCGATGGACGGAACCTGATATTGGCGCGACAGAAAGTCGACAAGATGCGCAGAATCGACGTAGCCAAGCGCGTTCAACGTGGAGCCGAGGTGCTTGCCGGTGCGCTGTGCCTCGGCGGCGGCGTTCTTCAGCTGCTCGACCGAAACCAGCCGCTCGCGCAGGAGCATGTCGCCCATCGACTTGGTCGGGGCTGGCAGGTAACTGGACGGGTTGCGGCGTACGTTGCGGTCGTCCTCGATGGCCATGCTTCTGTGTCTCCGCGCGCGGGGGGTGCGCTCAGCGTGGGCAATGCTCCGGTCGCAAGGCCGGGCACGGCGTTGCGTTGTCCAAGGAACAACGCCCGCTATTCTCCATCCTCTGCTGCGACTCTTCCGCCGTCAAGCGGATCGCGCGGGTTTTGGCAGGTCGTCATCCAACTGACGCGCAAGCGCCGCCCACTCCGCAAGCGTGAGCGCTTCTGCGCGGATGCGGACGTCCACGCCGATCGCCGTCAGCGCCGCTCGGACCGTGTCGCCCGGAACATGCAGCGCGTTGCCCACCGCGTTCACGAGCGTCTTGCGCCGCAGGGAGAAGCCCGCGGTCACCAGCGCGGAGAAACGCTGGGCGTCCGGAATTGCAAAACGCGGCGTCGCCAAAGGTTCGAGTGTCACCACCGCGCTCTCGACGTTCGGCGCCGGCGTAAATGCGCCGCTGCCGACTTTGAACGCCATCTTGACGTCCGCAAGCATCTGGATCTTGACCGAGATCTGCCCCTGAGCCGGCGTCGACGGCTTGGCGGTCAACCGATCAGCGACCTCTTTTTGCACCATGAAGACCATGCGCGCGGGCTTGGCTTCCAACACCGCAAACAAAATGGGCAGCGCGGCGTAGTACGGCAGGTTACCGACAACAACAGGACGCGGTCCTAGTTTGTCGAGCAGCGTCGGCCAATCGATGTCCGCCGCGTCGGCTTCTGTGACGCGAACGCGTTCGCCAAAACGCTCGGCCAAAAGCGGTGCCATGCGTCTGTCGCGCTCGATGGCGTCCAGGTGCCAGTCCGTCGGCAAGCGGTCCAGCAGATGCGCCGTCAGATTACCGGTGCCCGGACCCACCTCGACAAGTCCCGAACCCGCTTCCGGCTGTGCAAGATCCGCGATCCGGTTCAGAACGCCCTGATCATGCAGAAAGTTCTGGCCGAGTGACTTCTTTGCCTCAATCATCCCGCCCGCCGTTTGACGAGGCCTGTCGGCACCGCGTCCAATTCGTGTGGATCGTCGGCCAAACCCGCGGCGAGGAGCGCCTCACCGAGTCCAGCCACCATCGCGCCGTTGTCCCCGCACCACGCAAGCGGCACTGGGCGGAAACGCAGCCCGCGTTCCGCGCACATTTTCGCCAGACCCGCGCGCAAGCCGCGATTGGCCGCCACGCCACCTGCCAGCACGACGTCCTGCAAGCCGTGCTGCAGAGCCGCGCGCTGCGTCACGTGCACCAGCTGAGCGACGACCGCTGCTTGAAACGACGCACAGAGGTCGCGCACCGTCGTGTCGTCCAGCGGCCCTTGCGCCTGCAGCGCCTCCATGTTCAGTCGAGCCGCGGTCTTCAGCCCCGAGAACGACATCGCCAGATCGTCACGTCCGCGCATACCGCGCGGGAGCTTGAAGCGTGTGGGATCACCCGACTGTGCCAGCGCGTCGACGTTGGGACCGCCCGGATAGGGCACACCAAGCAACCGCGCGAACTTGTCAAACGCCTCGCCAGCCGCGTCGTCCAACGTGCGCCCCAAGAGCGCCATTTGCCCCGGACCTTCCACGCGGTACAGGCTCGTATGCCCGCCCGACACGGCGAGCGCCAAGAAGGGCAGTCGCAGGTCCACGCGCGACTCACCTGTTTGACGCAGGGTCGCCGCCCAGACGTGCGCCTGAATGTGGTCGACACCAATCAGCGGGAGGTTCCAACAGAGCGCCAGCGTCCGCGCGGTTTGCACACCAACCAGCAGCGCGCCGACAAGTCCGGGCTGATGCGTCACGGCGATGCCACCCAGGTCGCGCGGGGTCAGTTGCGCGTCAGCCAATGCGGCTTCAATGCCGGGCAGGATCGACAGCAGGTGGTTGCGCGCGGCCACTTCCGGCACGACGCCGCCAAAGCGCGCATGCAGCGGAATCTGACTGGCGACGCGATTCGCGCGCACACAACCGTCCGCGACGATCCCAATGGCGGTCTCATCACACGACGTCTCAATACCCAAAATGGGAGCTTTCACGATGGCTTACCCGCCAGTCGGCGTGGCATTTGGCGCTGTGGTCGCGGCGCTCGGCGCAGGCGAAGCGGCAAAGACGACGTCGTACAGCTTCTTGGCGCGTTCCGCATGCAGCGCGTCGGGCAGTGCGAGGTAAGCCTGCAAGTGCGTCCTGCCACTGTTGAACTGCTTCGCCTCAATTTCCAGAACGCCCAAGGTCAGCAGTGCTTCCGGCTCGAAGTTCTTGCCTTGAATCACGGCCTGCAGTCGCTTGATCGCGTCGTCGTACTGGCCCGCCTCGATCAGGTTCACGGCACGGCGATAATCCTGACCGGAACCGCGCCGCGCGGCGTTGTGCGTCTTGTGCGTCGGACCGGCCAGGGCGACAACAACGGCGACCAGCGCAGCCACACCAGCCACCGCCCACGGCCAACGCAGTGCGGGCTTGGCAGGCGCCGTTTTGGCGGCCTTCTTCCCTTCGTCCAGATCAGTAACACGGGAATCCTTGTCGGCCTCAGGCGTCCACGCGTACGGACGCGCGGACAAACGCGGTGATTCCGTTTCCGTGCCTTGACGGGGCGTGGAGCGCATCGACGAGAGCTGCTGCGTTTCCCGACGTGCGCTGGTGCGGCGCGGCGCGTCGGCCTCGGGCGCACCCTCGTCAGTTTCCGCCATCGCCACGCCGAACCAACCGGTGACAGCCCCACGCCGCGCCGCGTTTTCCACCGAGTTGTACCGCGACGTGTCCAGCGCGGAGACGCTGTTGGTACGCAGCACGCCCGACGGCATCCGCGCGGCGGCGCTCGGCGACATCGAAGGGTTTCCGCGAACCGGCAGCGCGGGCGGCGTGTCGACCATGGGCAACGCCGGCGGACTATCCGACGCACGCACGTTGAGCGACGCAGCCGACTCTTCGATGCGATACAGGTGCGTGGTCGGGTGCGGACGGTCCGTAGACTCCGGTAGCGCGTCGGGCAGCAGCACGCCTGTGCGCATCGCGGACGTCAGGCTCTCCGCACGCAGCGCGTGCGGGGTCAGGGCGGACGCGGAACCTTCGGGCGTCGCGACCGGCGCACTCGCTTCGATCTGCGGCACAACAGCGCCGCGCTTGATGCGGTTTTCGAGCGCGGCGTAGGCCTCCAACTCGTCATCGCCTTCCCCTGGAATGGCAGCGGCCAACACGACGCCCGCAGCGATGCGGCGGAACATGGCTTCCGCGACGACGGGCAGCGGGCGAACGCGCTCCCAGCGCACGGTGCACTTGCAGTCGGTGTAGGGCAGATTGTGGCGCGCTTCATCGACGCGGCGATTGTACTCTTGCGCGACGGCCAGCAGGCCGATCGAGGAACCCGTCAGCGTCGGCCCACCTTCCCAGGTCTGCGGCTCGATGTGCCACGCCCCTGTACGCCAGCAGGCCAGACGTTCCAGCACGTGACGCCCCGTCTCACCATCGCATTCCGCGTGGATGAGTTCGCCGTCAACAACAGCCACTTTGCCCGTACGGCCATGCGACGTCAGTTCCAGCACGACATTCTTGCCGCCGCCCGCACGCGGGACCCGGTCGACAAGACCCGCCAGCACATCCAACAGGCTCACGCTTGTCAGATCGCCGTCGCGCGAGGTCGCGCCGGATGGCGCCCGTCCGGCAGATTCGTTCGATGCAGCGAGCGAAACCAGTTCGGCGGCATTGACGGGACGGACAGCCACGCCGGCCCACGCGTGTTCGCGGGCGTGCCGCTCGGCAGCGTCACGCTGGCTGCGCAGCACAACCGCGATAAACCGACCGGGAATCCCTTGTTCTTGCAAGTCGCCAAAAAGCTCGAAGGTCTGCGACAGATCGCGAAACGCGGAGACAAGCGCCGGCGTCTTGCTCAACGCCGCTTCCCGCAGCTGTTTGGCCAACGTCGCGCCATCGCGCACCGCTTGCGCGGCCAGACCGGCGTGCACAAGGTCCAGCGCCAGCATGCCCGCTTCAATCGGGTCATCCGCGATGACAAAAACCTGCTGCGTCTGCGTTTGGTCGGCCATTTCCGTCACGTTGCGCCAAGTCGAGCGCGCTTTGGGATCCGTTACTTTGGCAGACCTTCACATACCCGGCAACTTTGCGCCACGGAAATGCCAGCAACGGGGCGAAACTCGCCGCATTTTCCAGTCAAAAGCGGCAAAAACAGCCAAGGCCGCGCCGATCGTCCGGAGACAATCGACGCGGCCTACGCTGCTGAAACCTCTGTACTGACGCGGCTTAGAACTTGCCGAGCAGCATGAACGAGATGACGAGCGAGTAAATGACCAGCGATTCGATAATCGCCAGCGAGAGCAGCATCGGGGTGAACAGCTTGTCAGCCGCGGCCGGGTTACGACCGATGCCTTCCAGCGCCGCCGAGGCAGCCTTGCCCTGACCGAGCGCGCCACCGACGGCGGCGATGCCCAAGCCCAGACCGATGGCGAGAGCCAGCTGGCCCTTCCACGAGTCCGCATTGTCCGGCGCGCCGCCTTCAGCGAAAGCCGAAGAAACGAACAGCATCATGGTCGAGGCAAAGGTGATGGCGGCCGCCAACATACGCTTCAGATTCATAACTCTCCTCCTAGTTCCTTTTATTCAAAGGGGGTTACGGCCGCAGCCGTTGCAACAAAGTCTCACACCAAAGGGCCACTGGAAAATCTTTCAAACCGCGAAAATCTCACACCCTCCGGACGCGAACGCCCGGCAAGTCCTGTCAATGCCCATGCGCCTCATGGCCGTCGTGTCCGTGATCATGCTTCTCGACCGCGAGCGACAGGTACACCGTCGAAAGCAGCACGAAAACCATGGTCTGGATGCAAACGACCATCAAACCCAGGAACATGAGCGGAAGCGGCAGGAACGGAACGTGGAAACCGAGGAAGATTTCCAGGACCTTGTGGTCACCCGTCATGTTGCCGAGAAGACGCAGCGACAGCGAAAGCGGCCGCACCATGTGCGAAATCAGCTCCACCACGACCATCAGCGGCGCCAGCGCCAGCATCGGTCCCATGAAGTGCTTCGCGTAGCCGACGATGCCCTGCACGCGAATGCCGGAGATGTGCGTCGCGAGGAAGACGGTCAAGCCCATCACGATATTGGTGTTCAAGTTCGACGTCGCGGGCGCACCGCCAGGAATCAGTGCCAGCACGTTCATCGTGAAGATGTAAAACGCCAGCGTACCGACGATCGGGAAGTGGCGACGCGCTTCTTCAGCGCCCATCATGCCCTTCATCAGGTTCCAGACCGCGCCGATGATGGCTTCGTAGAAGAAGAAAACGCCGAACTTGCGAGCCGGCAGCACGCCAGCGTCTTCATCAGCCGCCAACTGGCGACGCGTCAGGAACGCGCCCAGGAGCACGAGCAGGAACGCCACAGTCGCCATGAGCACCGGGGTCAGCTGACCTTCTTCCGTGAACGGCTTTTTGTCGATGTAGGTCTTGGCCGAAACGCCTTCGATCTGCTTGCGGATCGCATCCTGCTGCGCGGCGGGCACAAGCGGCGTCATCCACGTGAAAAGCTCAGCATTGGTGGCGCCATACGGGGGCTCGCCCGGCTCTTCGTGGTGCTTGCCGGCTTCATGCGCCGCACCGCCTTCATGGGCAGCGACAGCTTCAGGAGCACCCTCGCCGGCAAAAGCGGGGGCAGCCGTGGCGATCCACGTCAGCGCGAGCAGGGAAGTCAGCAGTTTCTTCACGACAAACTCCCATGGGCAGACGTCGGCAGCTTACCGCCACGACGCACCGCCTCGATGACCAAACACAGCGGCGCCAGTGACATCGCGAGGATGAGCGTCACACCGTCGGGCTTGACCCAGCGGAACACGACGAGCATCAGCATCGACAAGACACCCAGCTTCATGACCAGCATGACGATGGCCGAGTTGCGCGACGCCGGTTCGGCGCTCAGCAACATTCGGGTCGTCAAGAACGCGAGTACGCTAAAGTTGCCGCCACCGAGGACGAGACCCGCGAGCACGGCCGACCAGTGTCCGCTGGTGCCCATCGGTGCGGCGTAGGTCAGATAGAGCGAAGTCGCAAATGCCAACACGGCCAACACGAGGTGTGTGCGCTCCACCGACGCCACAAAAGCCTGCGCTGCCGGCACGACGTGGGTCGGCGACGAATCCAGAGCGGGTTGGACGGCGGGGTGGGACATGTGATTCGCGAAAAACAACCGTGGTTTCGTGATGTTACAACAAGCGCAGCGTTGCCGCGGCGTTTGCGTGGCGCGCTAAGTACCATGACAGGGCCAAAACGGTCAAGGTTCCCGGCCCTCTGCATCGCGCAAAACCGGCACACGAGACGGCGACGGGACGGCGACGACGCCGTCGTTTCCACGCGCAATCGTTGACAAGTGCCCAGCCCGCCCGCATCGTGCGGCTGCGGGTGTCGTTCATGGCCCCGGAGCCGCACCCGATGGCGTTGTCCTTGCCCCGCCTCCGTCGCCCTTCGCCCGTGCCGCACCACGGTGGCGCGAGCGTGCATCCGGGTACGGCGTTGCTACACGAGGTCACACTTCGTCGGCGGCATTGGCGCACCTGGATCGTTGTGGAAGCGGTGTTGCTCGGCGTGGAAGGATTTCTGGCGCTGGGCGCACTCGTCGCTGCGCTGGTGATGGGTTCCGGTGTGGCGGGTCGACTCGGTCCGCGCCTGCTCGCTGTGGCCGCCTTGATTGCCGTGAGTGTGGCGACCTGGAATGCGTGGCGCCGCCTGTGGCGATCGCGCGATTTGGCGCGCTGGTCCGCTGATCAAACGTGGCTCGCCGACCGCCGTATGGATCGCGCGGAGCAACTGCGTACGGGCATCGAGATCGCCGGGCGCGCGCAGCTGCCAAACGCGGCACCGCTGGGCTCGCCGCTTCTGGTCGTGCGCGCGATCGCGCAGGCCGCGGGGCTCATGCCGGTTCTGGACACAGCGCGACAGCAACTCCGCCGACGCGTGGCGCAGTGGGCGCTGCTGGTCGCCGTGACGCTGCTCGGTTGGGTTTGGTCGGCAGTCGCGACGCCCGCGCTGTGGCGGCACCTGTGGCAGCCCGCGCAAGTCGAGAAGATCCGCGAAGTCGGCACCCTCGTCGTGGATCCAGCAGCACACGTCGAGCCACCGGCCTACGCGCGCGCCGTGGTCGAGCCACGGGACGAGGAAGGGAGCGAAGTCGAGGTGCTTCGCGGCAGTCACGTGGCCGTGGCCGCGTTGCCTGTGCCGTCGTTTTCCGTGAAGTTTGTCGAAGTGGAGACGCAGGTTGGCGGCGGCACGCGACTGGAAACGCTGCCCACCACGTGGCGCAAAGACGGTCGCCTGACCTGGGGCCACACCGTGCTGGAATCGCTGAAATACCGCTATCGCGGCGTGGATCAGGACGGTCTGCCCGTGCGTGAAGCCGGTTATCGCACGTTGAAGACGCGATCTGATCAGGTGCCGGTGACGCAGATCACCAATCCGGCGGGAGAAATCGAGGTCAAATCGGGGCAGATCGTACCGATCGACGGCAACGCGAGCGACGACATTGGCCTCGCGGTCGTGCACCTCGTCGTGGCGCGTCCCGCGGCGGGCGACGAACGACGGCCGATTGCGGTGTCGCCTGGTGCGCTGAACGCCGAGATCCACGAGCAGATCGTCGTCGACCAGCTACAGCTGCGACCGGGCGAAGTAGCCGTGGTGCAACTGGAAGCTGCGGACGACGATCCCCTGGATGGCGAGAGGCGAGGCGCTTCGCAAAAAGTGCGCATCCGCATGTTCTCGCCCGAACGGCAGCACGCGCGGAATTTGGAAGAGCTCGCCCGGCTGACAACGCTCTGGACGCTGCGGCTTGCCGATCGGTTGGAGAAAGATCCGGCGCTGGGTCAGGTCGCGCTGCCCGTGGCGCTCAAGACACGTGGGGAAATGGCCGTGGAGGAACAGCGCGGCCTCGACGCGCTTGAGGCGCTGCGGCGGGAGTGGACCGACGACGTGGTGGGTCGCGGGCGGACGTCGGCGGACCTGCTGGAGATCGAGCAGCACCTGCGGGAAACGCTGGGCGACGAGTCGCGCTCGGTGGAGCACGCCGACAGCGAAGCCACGGGCTACGCGGCGGTGCAGGCGATGGCAGGGCTGCAACGGCAACACGCGATGGTCATCGCCGCCGAAGAACAGGCCGTGCACGCGCTCGGTGCGGCGGCTGTGATCGAGCACCAGAATGCCCTGAGCCGTGACGGCGCGAACTTGGCGGAAACCGAGAAGCAGCTTGTGCAAGCGCTTGAAAAATTAGCCGACAGCCAAGGCGCGGCGAGCCAAGCGGAGGCTGAGCGCCTTCTGGACCAGGTGGAGCAACAGCTGCAGCGGATGGCCGAAGCCGCGCAGGCGCAGATGCACGTCGTGCCGCAGGAGCACATGAACGCGGGCGCCGAGCCGTCCGGCTTGCAGCGCGATCTGGGCGAGCACCGCAGCGCGCTGGAGGACATTCGCAAGCTGTTGCGGGAGGGCAAGACGCGCGAAGCGCTCGACCGCATGCGGCAAATGCAACAACAGATGGCTGAGACGATGCAGGACATGTCCGACAGCGTCAGCGGCGAGCGGTCGGCGGAAGAGCGCGAGATGCAGAAGCTCGCGGGCGATCTGCGGCGCGGCATTTCGCGCGCGCAAGAAGGCGAAGAGCGCCTGCGCGACGATGTGCGGCCGCTGGCCGAAGAGCAGGATCGGGCGACGGCCGAGCACCTGCGCGGCGTGCGCGCGACGCTGATGCCGCAAGTGATCGATCTGCTCGAAGAAGCGCGCGACCAAATCCAGCCGCAGCGCATGGCGACCGCGGAATCGCGCGGGAGTCGCAACGTGGCGGAGGCGCGGCAGGCGCTGCAAACCGCGGCGGGTGGTCTGGAACGCGGGCAGATCGACGCGGCGCTCCAGGCGCTGATGGAGGCGGAGGACGAGCTGGGAACGGCGCGCCGCGAGCTGGCAGAGGATCCAGATGTGTCCGAGAAGAGCCGCAAGACCGATGACGGTCGGCTCGCGGCGGCGCAGGAGCGCGCGCAGAAGGCGTCGGCGCGGCTGCGCGAAGCCCTGCCCTCGCCGCAGGCGATGCTGAAGCCGGGTGGGCGCCAGCGCCTCGAAGGGGGCGCCCAAGAGCAGGAACAGCTGCGGCGGTCGTTGGAGAAACTGAAGAAGACCTTGGAAGAGAACGCGCAGACGCACCCGGCGTTGCAGCGACAAGTGGGCGATAGGCTGGAGCACGCGGAAGAGACGATGCGGCAAGCGATGGAATCCCTGCAGCAGTCGGACGCGTCCCGGGCGCTGCGGCAGTCGAGCGAAGCGTTGGACGCGCTGCGTCGCGCGGCAACGGCGTTGGACGAGGCGCAGTCGGGTGGCAAGCCGCGGAAGAAGTCGAGCGACGGCGTGGGCATGAACTCGCCGGAGGCACCGGTGACGCTGCAGGCCGACGAGCGCGGCGAAGGCGGCGAGCAATACCGCCAGGACGTGCTGCGCGCGATGCAACAGAAGGCGCCGGCGACCTGGGCCGAGCGCTTGCAGAAGTACTACAAGGCCATCGCCCGCTGACGCGATCTTGACAAGCCACACCCGTCGTCCTTCCGTGGAAACGACTTCAGCGCGCGGGCACGGTCCGCCGCAACCCAATGAAGCCGCGACGGAATTGTCTGTCGCGCTTGATGCCGCCGTGTACCCGCGGCCAGGTGGAAGATGCAACCAAACAAGCTGACAAACAACGCGCAATTGGCGCTGAAACTGGCGAGCGAAGAGGCGATTCGCCGCAACCATCAGGTCCTGGAGCCCGAACACGTGCTCTGGGCGCTGACCGGCAACGTCGAAGGCATCATCAAGCCGCTGCTGGCGCGGATGGAAATCCCACTGGAGCCGCTGCGCGCGCAGATGGAGCTGGATCTGCAGCGTATGCCCGGTGTAACGGGCGGTGGCGGACAAGGGCTTGTCGGCGGCGATCGCTTGCAGAAGTTCTTTGAAGCGGCGGACGAGGAGCGCACCAAATTCAAGGACGACTTCGTCTCAACCGAGCACCTGTTCCTCGCGTTCCTGCACGATCGCAAAGGCGCGGCAGGACGGGCACTGAGTGACCGCGGCTTGAATCGCGAGAAGATTCTGGCCAACTTGAAACCGCTGCGGGGCAGCCAACGCGTCACGTCCGAGGACGCGGAGTCGCAGTTTCAGGCGCTGGACAAGTACTCCCGCGATCTGACGGCTGTGGCAGCGCAGGGCAAGCTGGATCCGGTGGTCGGGCGCGATGAAGAGATCCGCCGCGTCATGCAGGTGCTGTCGCGGCGGCGCAAGAATAACCCCGTGCTGATCGGCGATCCGGGCGTCGGCAAGACGGCGATCGCAGAAGGTCTGGCGCAACGCATCGTCGCGGGCGACGTGCCAGAAGGGCTGAAGGGCAAGAAGCTTCTGGCGCTGGATCTGGCCTCGATGGTGGCGGGGTCGAAGTACCGCGGCGAGTTCGAGGAGCGACTGAAGGCTGTGCTCAAGGAACTCCATGACGCGCAGGGCGAGGTGATTCTGTTCATCGACGAGCTGCACAACCTCGTCGGCGCCGGTAAAGGTGATGGCGCGATGGACGCGTCGAACATGCTCAAACCAGCGCTCGCGCGCGGGGAGTTGCGCTGCATCGGCGCGACGACGCTGGACGAGTACCGCAAGTACATCGAGAAGGACGCAGCGCTGGAACGCCGTTTCCAGCCCGTGCTGTGCGACGAGCCGAGCGTGCCCGACACGATCAGCATCCTGCGCGGCTTGCGCGACAAGTACGAAGTGCATCACGGCGTGCGCATCCAGGACGCGGCGCTTGTTGCTGCGGCGACGTTGTCGGACCGTTACATCACGGACCGGTTTCTGCCGGACAAGGCAATCGACCTGATCGACGAAGCGGCGAGCCGACTGCGCATCGAGATCGACAGCCTGCCGACGGAAATCGACCAGATGCAGCGGCGCTTGCAACAGCTTGAGATCGAAGCGGCGGCGCTGCAGCGCGAGAAGGATCAGGGTTCCATCGATCGGCTGAAGGACATCCAGAAGTTGATGGCGGAGTTGAAGGAAGAGACGCTCGGCAAAAAGGCGGAGTGGCAACGCGAGAAGTCGCTGATTGACGGCTTGCGGTCGCAGAAAGAGCGGCTGGAAGAGCTGAACCACCAGTTGGAAGCGGCGGAACGCCGGTACGACAACGAGACCGCGGCGAAGCTGCGCTATGGCGAGATTCCGACGTTGCAACGGGAAATTCAGGAGGCGCAGGACAAGCTCGCGGAGGCGCAGAAGACCGGCAAGTTGCTCAATGAAGAGGTGACGCCCGACGAGATCGCCAAAGTCGTGGCCGCGTGGACTGGCGTGCCGGTGACCAAGATGCTGGAAGGCGAAATGCAGAAGTTGCTGCGCCTGGAGGAGCCGCTGCGCAACCGCGTGGTGCATCAGGAAGAGGCGATCGCGGCGGTGGCGAACGCGGTGCGGCGATCGCGGTCGGGCTTGCAGGATCCGAATCGACCGATGGGGTCGTTCATTTTTCTGGGACCGACCGGCGTAGGCAAGACGGAGTTGGTCAAGGCGCTCGCGGAGTACCTTTTTGACGACGACCGCGCGATGATTCGCATCGACATGAGCGAATACATGGAGAAGCACACCGTCGCGCGGCTCATCGGCGCGCCGCCGGGCTACGTGGGTCACGAGGAAGGCGGGCAACTGACGGAGAGCGTGCGCCGCAAGCCCTACTCGGTTGTGCTGTTTGACGAGATCGAGAAGGCGCACCCCGACGTGCTGAACGTGCTGCTGCAAGTGCTGGATGAAGGCCGGCTCACGGACTCGCTGGGGCGGACCGTCGATTTTCGCAACACGATCGTCTTGATGACGAGCAACGTCGGTTCGTCGGCGATTCTGGATGCGCCCGACGCAAACGACGAAGGCGTGCGCGATCTCGTTCAAGGCGAGTTGCGGCGGCATTTCCGCCCGGAATTCCTGAACCGCATCGACGAAATCGTCTTCTTCAACCGGCTGCGGGAAGAGGACATGGAAAAGATCGTCGACATCCAGTTGCTGCGGTTCAAAAAGCGGCTGGAGGATCGGAAATTGGGCCTCACAGTGACCGACGACGCGCGCAAGCTACTGGCACACGAGGGGTACGACCCGCAGTACGGCGCGCGGCCATTGAAGCGCGTGCTGCAACAGCGGCTGGAGAATCCACTGGCGCTGCAGTTGCTGGAAGGTCGGTATCCGGCGGGGAGCCACATCGTGGTGGATGTCGTGGGCGGAAAGTTTGAATTCCGCTACGCGGACTGACCGCGCGCCAACCGCCAGCGAAGCGCCGCAGGCGTAACCAGCGTCGTCACAACAACCATCACCAGCACCGCGCCGTAGGTCTGCGCGTTGATGATCGGTCGGCCGTCGACTTGCAGACCTTGACCGATGCTGGCAAAGATGAGCCCAACCTCACCGCGCGGGATCATGCCCAAGCCAACGGCGAGTTTGTCCACGCCCCGGCCGGCGCCAACACCCGCAACAATCTTGCCAAACACCGCGACGAGGACGAGCGCGGCCGCCAAAAGGGGCACGCCGGGTTGCAACAGACTGCCGAGGTCTGTTCGCATGCCCATGAGCACGAAAAACACGGGCACAAGGAGTTCGCCGATCGGCGCGACAAGCTTGTCGAGAGCGAGCTCGCCGCGATCGGTGAAGTCGCGGTAGTAGGCGTCTTCGAGCACGAGTCCAGCGGCAAAAGCGCCAACGATCGGTGCCAGACCAGCGACTGATGCGAGCCAGGCGAGGCCAAAGCAGAGACTCAAGCCCGCGGCGAGGAGCGTGCCGGATGCGCGGAGGCGCGAGGCGAGGCGCATCAGGTGCGGTGCGGTCCAGACGCCGAGCGTCAACGAGAGCGCGAGGAAGCCGATTGCTTTGGCGCAAACCCAGAGGACGTCGGACACTGCCGGCGCACCGCCCGTCGCGATGGCGCCGGTGACGACCGCCAACAGGACGAGCCCCAGCACGTCGTCGATAACCGCCGCGCCGAGAATGGTCCGCGCGACGTCGGTCTGGCTCTGCCCCAAGTCGCGCAGCACGCGGGCGGAGATGCCCACGCTCGTCGCCGTCAGCGTCGCGCCCAGAAACGCGTGGACCACCGCAGGCTCGTGAGGCAACAACGCGCGCGCCACCAGCCAGCCCAAAAACAGCGGGACAAACACACCGATCAGCGCCACGCGCGTCGCCGCCAGACCTACCGCAAGCATTTGCCGCACCGTCGCTTCCAGACCCGCCTGAAACAGCAGCAGCAAGACGCCCAGCCGCGCCAGCAAGTCCAAGCCGGGATCGGCGCGCATCTCGGCGAGAAACGGCAGCGGCAGCGTGCTCAGGAGGATGCCCGCGAGCAGTTCCCCCAGCACCGACGGCTGCCGCAGGCGGATGGCCAAGTGGCCGGCGAGGCGGGCAACGACGAGCACGAGCGTCAGGTAGAGGCTGAGCAGAACAACGGGGTCGCGGGTTTCCACGTCAAGCCTCGCTGGCGAGGAACGGCGTCAAATCGAGCGTTCCGTCGTAGACGTGGACGGCGGGTCCGCGCATCGTGGCGAGGCCGTCGTCGGCGACCGTGATGAAGAGCCAGCCGCCCGGCAGCTTCACGGCGATCTCCTCGTTGCGCGGCATACGCCCCTGCTCAACGGCGACGATTGCTGCGGCTGTCGCACCGGTACCACACGCTTGCGTCCAGCCACAGCCGCGTTCAAAAACATCGACTTGCATGCGCCGTGGCGCGTCAGCCAGCACCTGCACAAACTCGATGTTGGCGCGCTGGGGAAAGAGCGGGTGGCGCTCCAACAGCGGACCAAGGAGCGCGCGGTCGTCAGCAGAAAGCAAGTCAAAGGTGACGGCGTGCGGATTGCCCAGACTGAGTGCCGTCAGGTGCACGTGGCGATCACCCACGAGAACCGGCGCGTCGGTCAGCGGCACGTCCTGCGCCAGCGGCACGCGGCTCGGTGCGTGCTGGCCGACGCCCATCTGCACCGCGACGGTCGCCACGTCCCCCACGGCATCGCGCGTCACGGTGCAGTGCAGAACGCCATTGCCCGTCTTCACCGCGAGCGCGCGCAAGTCCCGCAAGTGGCGATCCAACAGGTGCTTCACAAAACAGCGCAGACCGTTGCCGCACATCTCCGGAACGCTGCCGTCGGCGTTCACAACCGTCATTTCGGGCTTTTCAAGCGAGCCGGTCCACAACAACAGACCGTCGGCACCGATGCCGCGGAACCGGTCGCACAGACGCGCAGCGAGCGCGCCGGGGAAATCGATATCGAGGGAACGCGCATCGATGACCGCAAAGTCGTTGCCCAAACCGTGGTACTTGCTAAATGCGAGCTGCATGCGTCACTTCAACATCGGCAGAAAGAAGAGCGCACCCGTCAGCGTCAAGCCAACCGTCCAAATCGTTGAACGCAGCGCCGCGAGGTCCGCAAGGTACGCAGCGATGTAGGCGACGCGAACACCGAGGAACGCAACGCAGAGCTTGGCCGCGAGCGCAGGATCACCACCGGCCAAATGCGCGACAAACACGCCAGCGGCAAAACCGGGCAGCGCCTCGAGTGAATTGTAGTGCGCCGACTTGGCCCGTAGCGCAACGCCGGTGAACGTTTGCGCCTGGACACGCGGATAGTGGTTGTCGTAGCCGCCCTGCTTCACCTGCCACAGCGCTGCGAGCCAGGACGGGATGTAGGCCATGAGCCACGCGATAGCAACGCACCAAAAGGGAACGGTCACAGGATACCTCCGGGGGTGAATGTAGGCGCGAGCGGAAGCCGGTGCAACTACAACTCGAGGCGCACCTGCGCGGCGGCGTCGCCCAGCACTTCCAACGTGGCGCGGCGTGAACCCTCGCGCTCAAGACGCTTCTCCAAGTCCGGCGGTAAGACGACGAGCGCCTGCCCCGTCGCGTCAACCGGCGCCTCGATTTGTCCGCCATCGGGCAGCGTCAAACGCACTTGGCCGCCCGCCGCGGGCGTCTGACCGCAGACCTGTTCAGGCCCCGCCTTGCGCAGCGTGCGTTCGCCCAAGGACTCTTCGTGCGTGCCCACCAGCGACTGGTCGTAGAGCGCGCCAGCCAAGAGTCCAACGCCCAACGCGGTGATGGCCGCGCCGTAGGCATAATTGGCCGGCGCAGTATCGGTGCTCGTTTCGAGATCCGCGGGCGACGCTGCGGTCCAGCCGATGAGGCCCACGCCCGCGGCAGTGAACAGGCCGCCAAAGACCCACTCCAGCACAAGTGACTTCCCTTCAGCCTGTCGTTCGATGTGGCGAAAACCCTCGGCGCGCTGCTCTTGCACGTCTGCACACCGCTGAATCCGCGTCACCTGCGCGCGCACGACAGTGCCTTCCCGCGTGCCGGCGACCGCCAAACGCTCGCCCAGCGAGGTGCGCACGACGCGCGGTGGTTCAAGCGGTTGCGCGCGCAGGGAAACCTGTTCGGTCAAGCGGGCGCAACTGGCCAGCAGCAGCAGGAAGACGACGGAAGCGCGCATTTACAACCGTCCAATGCGGAGCGACAAGTCCGCGAGCACAAGCGCCACCGACGCTTCAACGACAGGCACCGCACGTGGCACCACGCACGGATCATGGCGACCCGTCACAGTGAGCGGGACAGGAGGTCCATCGGCCGTAATCGCCATTTGAGGCTGCGCGATTGTCGCGACCGGTTTGAAGAGCACATCGAGTCGCAGCGGCATACCCGTCGTGATGCCGCCGAGGACACCGCCGTGGTGGTTGGTCACCGTCGCGATGCGACCTTCGGTGTCGCGCGCAAACGCGTCGTTATGGGCGCTACCGCGCATGCGGACCGATGCCGCGCCTTCGCCAAACAAAACGCCGCGTGCGGCGGGCAGCGATCCCAGCGCGTGCGCCAGGAGTCCGGTCACCTTGTCGAAGACTGGGTCGCCGAGACCCGCAGGCAGGTCCGTCACAACGCAGCGCACGACGCCGCCCAAACTGTCGCGCTCGCGTTGCGCCACCTGGATCGCCGCGATCATCGCGTCGCTGGCGGCTGGATCGACGCAACGCACCGGGCTCGCGTCCACGCCCGCTCGATCGGTTGGCGTGTGATTCTGACTGACGATGCCGCCGATCTGCTGTGTCCACGCCAGAATGCGGGGCTGCGGGCGGCCGTCACGCTGCGCCAACGCCTTCAGGAAAGCCTCGGCGACTGCACCCGCCGCTACGCGACCCACAGTCTCCCGCGCACTCGCCCGTCCGCCGCCGCGCGGGTCGCGGTGACCAAACCGCGCGAACCACGTGTAGTCGGCGTGCCCAGGGCGAAACTGGTCGTACCATGCCTCGTAGTCCTTGTCCCGCGCGTTGGTGTTCTCGACAACAATCGCGATCGGCGTGCCGAGCGTGAGGCCTTGATAGACGCCGGACAGAATCCGCGGCTGATCGAGCTCACGCCGCGGACTCGTCAGCGGGTTCTGACCCGGCCGGCGCCTTTCCAACGCGCGTGCGATGTCTTCCACATCCAGCGGTACGCCAGCCGGGCAGCCATCGACAACGCACCCAACCGATGGGCCATGCGACTCGCCAAACGTCGTGACAACAAAGCTCTGGCCAAAACTGGAACCGGCCATGTTCAGTACACCTTCTCGATTTTGATCGCCTTGTAGTACGCCTGCAGAATCTGGCGAAAATCCTGGCCCGCCTTGGCGCGACCAAATGCGCCGGTCTGGTCCATACCAACGCCGTGACCAAAGCCCGCGCCGGTGAAGACCCAAGTCTGCGGCGCGCCATCGCTGCCGACAGGACCTGGTTTGACCAAGAACAGCGACGAACGCAGCCCTTTGGGTCCCGCCGAGCCACCCAGCGACTTGCGGATGTGGAGTTCGCCCGCAAGCGTCTTCTTGCGGCCGTCCATGAGCGTCAGTTCCACCTCAATCGCGCGCCCCGATACGCCGCGACGGGTCACGCGAATCTCCTTGACCGCCTTCGCGAGCTGCGCGCTTTCGCGGATGTCCGCCGCGCTCTTTTCCGTGCGCCACCGGCAGGCTTCCCCGTTCAAGCCCGACGCCGCAGCCCAGCTTTCGTCCTTGCTGTTGAGGAGCGCCGCGACTGCCTCGTCGGTCGGGCCGCCCGCAAGCGCATCCTTGCCGCCGGGAACGAGATCCGCCACGCCGCGCAGCGCTTCTTGCGGCCGACCCGGCCAAACCAGCTCATTGTTCTCCGTGTGACCACCGGACACCGCGTGATAATACGCGTCGACCAGGCGCCCGTCCGGGTTGACCATGACCAACCCGCGCGTGTCCTGCACGGCTTGAGCGATCCGCGCGCTGACCTTGCCCGCGCCCGTGTACGCCTGACAGTGCACTTCCGAGCAAATCGCAAACGGGTCCGTCGCGTGGCGGGTGCCCACTTTGGCCAGCATGTCCGTGCGCGCCGCCACCGCTTGCGCGCGCAGCGTGGCTTCCGGCGCGGAGTGGAAAATCTCTGACGCCACGACACCTTCCAGAATCTGCTCCAGCGCCGCTTCGCTCACGACTTCCAGTCCGTGGTCATTGCTCGGCACCAGGTAAACGCGACCGGGCAATTCACGTTCGATGCGCTGGCCCTTGCGCGTGCCCACGACGTGCAGCATCCCTTTCCCCACCGCCTCAAACCAGAGCACGTCCGCCGCGCGCACTTCGCCGCTGCCGCTTTTGGCCACAAGTGTCGCGTTGGGCGGCTGTCCAACCGTCGCGTGAGTCTGCAGATCCTCGCCAAATTGTTGCTCCAGCCCCTGAGCAGTCGCTTCGGCCGCGGCGTGATCGGCAAAAATCGCGTCCAAGCACAGGAGCGTCTGCCGCGAATCAAAAGACCGACCTTTCAGGCTGTACGTCGCGCCGCTTGCTACGGTCTTGATCGCCAAACCGCGCTCTTTCCAAAGCGTGCGTTTCTGCCGGAGCACGTCGAAGTCCCAGTCTGGTGCCTGCGCCAGCACGACGTAGTGCTGCAGCACAGCAGGTTTGGCATCGGTAGGCTGAACTTCGACGCTCGTTTGCACGCGGAATTCCACCTGGCCGTCGCCGGTGCCCAAAATCCGCAGGCCGCCCGCCGCTGAAATTTCGACTTTGTCCTGATGCCCCAGCACGGACAGCGGCACAAGCGGGTCTCCGTCGGCCCCCAAGCGCAGAACGTCGCGGTAGAGACTGGCCGTACGATCCGAGTGTCCCAACGGGTCGCCCTGTGCAAAGGCCACAGACGGCAGGAGAAATCCAATCAGGAGCAGCAACACACGCATCAGCACCACCCGTTTCCGCCGCGGAGAGTGCCCGCACGGATCCGGCTTGTCCAGACAACGTTACGACTGCACGACGTTCAGGCGCAGCGCCAACTTCACCAGATCGGTCTTGTTGTGCAGATGCAGCTTCTCCATCAGGTTGGCGCGATGGCGGTTAGCCGTGTGCGCAGAAATGCCGAGAATCTTGGCAATCTCCGGCCCGGTCCGACCTTCTGCGATGAGCGTCAGCACTTCGCGTTCCCGCGGCGAGAGACCGGCGAGCTCCTGATCTTCCGGCGCCGTCTCCGGATGCAGCGCGGCCTCCACGACCAAGTCTGCGACAGACGGATCGAGCCACGTGCGCCCTTCGAGCACGCTACGCAGCGCAGCCACCAGCTCGCGGGCCATGACGCCTTTGGGCAGGTAGCCTTTCGCACCCAGCTTCAGCGCGCGGATCACGTAGGCGCGATCCGTGTACTGCGAGACGATGGCCACCTTCGTATGCGGGCTGACCGTGTGCAGTTCCGCAAGCACGTCCAGACCGCTCAAGTCCGGCATGGAAATGTCCAGCAACAGCAGGTCCGGCTGATGGCGCGCGCACTCCCGCAGCGTCTCACGGCCCGTTGCCGCTTCTGCCACAATCAACGCCTCTGGCATCCGCGCTTCGATGAGGCCGCGAATTCCTTCGCGAACCAGCGTGTGATCGTCTGCCAGGATGACTTTCGGCTGCCACGCCATCTTGCCCTCCATTATCCGTGAAACGGTACGTCAAAGACGATGCGCAAGCCACCGCCTGGCGAGGTCTCGAACTCGACTGTACCACCCATTTGCACAATGCGTTCGCGCATGCCCAGCAGGCCCCACCGCGGCCGCGGCGCGGTCGTGGTCAACAGCGCGGGATCCATGCCCTTGCCATCGTCCTCGATCCAGCCCATCAGCCGACCACCTTCACCGCGCGATCGTCCTTCAATGTGCAACCGCATCGTGACTTTCTTGGCCTGCGCGTGGCGAACAATGTTCGTTGCCGCTTCCTGAAAGACCCGATACACGGTGTTTTCCACGTCCTTGGGCACGGCGATGTCGCCGCCTTCCACGTCCAACGTGAACTTCAGGCCCGCCGACGTGATGATGTTCTGGCCGGTCGCGCGCACCGCTTCCACCAGCCCCATGTCGTCGAGCACCGCCGGTCGCAGCCGCCGCACCAGCCGATTGATGCCGTCCAGGATCCGTTTGACCAGATCCTTGGCCTTGTTCAACTGTGCTTCGACCTCTGGCAGACCGTCACTCGGAATGGTCTCCAGCTGGAGCGCCAGCGCCGTCAGTTCCTGCGACGTTTCGTCGTGGATCTCGCGGGCGATGTGCTTGCGCTCCTCGGCTTCCGCCTCGAACAAGTGCCGCAGCATCCGGTTCTTGTGCTCTTGCTCCAGACGCAGCTGTTCGTACAGCAGACTGCGTTCCACCAGCGATTGCACCTGACCGCCGATGACCGCCATCGTCGGGCCGATCAGGCGACTCACGGATTCGCTCGCTTCAGGCACACCGATCCACAGTTCACCTTGCAGCGTATCCGGTACCGAAATGCGTTGGACGTAGAACAGCTTGGTGCCGTGCGTGTCTTCCAGGGCGATGCCGCGCGCTTCGAGATCGGCAACCGGCACTTGTGCACGCCCGCCAGCGACGGATTCCAGCAGTTCCGCCATCGACCCTTCCGCCCGCAGCGTGATGCCGTGCGCGCTGAAGAAGTCGCTGCCCAACGGACCGCCGCGCAGGTGCAGCAGCACGGAACTCACGGCTTTGCTGGCCGCGACGCCTTCCGCAAGCCCCATCAGGTTCTGGCGGATATCCAGCAGCGGCTGAATCGGCTGGCTTGTCCGCACCGAATGCACCGGCGCGTCGGGCTTGATCGGCACGACCGTCCCCTTCTTGACGCGGATCGCCTCGATCGAGTTCGCCAACTGGCTGAACTCGTCGTGCCCATGCACAGCCGCGCCGTGTTCAAGCACGAGAGCGTTGGCCGTCTCGGTCAGTTGTCGCATTGGCCGAAGTACCCTCCGTGAAAGCAAGAGGTAGAACCCGACGAAGCAACCAAAGATGAGGCAAACCAGGGCCGTCGATGCGTAGACGGTCTCCACCATCGGCGCGTAGAGCCGCTGCGTACCTTCACGCACCGTGACGGTCCACTCCGTACCCGGCACGGGCGCAACCGTCGTGATTTCGGTCTCGCGGTTGTTGGCTTCGTGGCCGCCGTCGTTGTGACCTTTCACGTGGCACGAGTGGCACTGCATCTGCGCTTCACCGCCCAACCGCACCTTGTCGGTGAAATAGGTGCCGTGAACTGCGGAGATGTAGCGCTCGTCCTTCTGGGTGGAAAACAGCGCCACGCCGATCGAGTCCAGCAGCTGCAAGCGCGACTGGTCATTCACCAGGAAGTAGCTGAATACGCGCTGGAAGTTTGGCGCATCCAGACGCAGGTAGAGGACGGCCGCGGTCCACTTCTTCGCCTCGCCTTCACCGGTCGTCCGGCCTTGGGCAATCGCGATGCGCGGGTGCTTGTCGAGGCCCTTCCACAGGTCGGTGACCACCGGCTGTTTGGACTTCTCTGCGCGCCGCAAGAGCGCCAACAGCACATCCGACGGCGGCAGGCCGGCGGGGTTGGCATCCGCGGCGATGAGCTGCCGCGTCTGGTCAAAGAGCGCCACGCCATCCTGATCCAGTGTGGTCGCACGCACCGCAGCAAGCTCAGCAGCCAGCGCCTTCTTGTCGATGTCCGGCTTGGTGCCGGCGTCGAGCAGCCGCGTCAGCTGCGCCTTTTCCGCGTCTACCAGACCGCCGACCACCCGCGCCACGCTGCGGGCAAAGAGCAGATTCTGGTCCAGCGAGTGGTTGATCGCCCGACGGAAGGACCACGTTTCAAACGCGACCGTCGCAGTGATGGTGATGGCAGACAGAATGAGAAAATAAATGAGGAATCTACGGCGAATCATGGCTATTCCTCCTCCGTACCGGTGGTTGCGGCAGGGACCGGGATCGAGGGCTTCTTGCCCGTCCGGTCGTAGTACTTGGTGTCGCCGTCGTGGCAGGCGCCTGTGCAGCTACCGCCCGTCGGCGTGGCCTGGAACACACCAGGCGCGGCGTCCTTATCGTCCGACTTCAAGCGAATCAACCCGCGTTCGGCTTCAGAGCCGTGCGACGCGTGGCACTTGAGGCACAGCCCCGCCGAGTGACCGATGTCATCTGCGTGCTGACGGTGGTGATCGTCCTTCGGGTCCGAGAAGGCGGTAATGGTTGTCGCATCCGGCATCGCCAGAGCGCCCTGTACGTTGGAATGGCACCGCAGGCAGAACGCTTCGTCAGGCTTCGGCCCATAGCGGAAGAGGTAGGCAGGCGCCATGACCTTGTGGCACTCGCCGCACTTGTTCTGTGCAAACGGCTTGTGTTTGGACTTCAGGTCCTCCGGCGCATCGTGGCACTTCGAGCAAATTGCGCCCTGATTCTGCTTGTCCATCTGGTAGTGGATTTGGCCCTTGGCAACTTCATGGCAGTCGAGGCACTCGGTGCCGCCACCGTGCTCCTTGCCGAAGGTTGAGTCGGGGTGGCACTTTTGGCACGACTCCTTGTTCGTCGCGGCAAACGCCGTCTTTGCCACCGCCGGCGTTGCGCCTTCGGTGTGCTTGCCATCGTGGCACTCAAAGCACTTCTTGGTCTCGACGATACCCGCAAGTGGGTCCTTCGCCTCAGCCCGGGTCGGGTGCGCGACCGCGCCCGAGTGGCAGGTCACGCACGCGAGCCCCAACTCGCCGTGCCGCTTGTGCGCCATCACGCGGTTGTGTCGGTCGGCGGCGCGTGCCGTCTCCGGGTGACACCGCACGCAGTTCGCGCTCACGATGTCCTCGTGCCGCTTCTCCAGATGAATGTCCTCGATTTTCGTGGCCGTCAGGTGCGTGTACAGCTGCGCCATGCCTGCGGTTTTCGCCGCGATGTAGCCCGACAGCCCCGGCCGCGCGTGGCAGTCGATGCAGCGGATAGAGCCGTGCCGCGAGCCTTCCCACGTGTCGAAGTTATGGCCCATTTCATGGCAGCTGTTGCAGAACTGCGGCATTTCTGTGCGGTGGTAGACATCCATACCGGATGCCGCCACCCACACCGTCGCCAGCCCAAGGAGCAGCAGGTACACCCAGAAGAACCGCAGACTAATGCGGGCGATCAGCCGCGCCCGCCGACGCCATGTCGGTTGCTCAAGCAGGCTTTGGTCCTGTGAGCGGGCGAGCCGTTCGAGAAAGGAATCGAAGCGGGTCATGGGAGGAATCCTCCAGCGCACGTGGCGCGTGCAGGGACAAGGGCACGGCTACAGCCGAAAGTGGCTGGCCGTTGGGTGAGAGCGAAAGGAACGATGAGGGTGGCTTTCCACAGTGAGTCTCCGAGGTGCCGTGCGCCGGGTACCGCGCTGTGGATGCGGCTGGTGCACGAGCTTCCTAGGACACAAGGTACGCGCGTGTGCACCAGCCTGACATTCAGCGAATGGGCCAATTCAGGGGCAGCAAACCTACCATTTCGAGGTAGCGCGGAAACGCCAGTCCAGCATGGTATGTTCATGCTATGAGCGTCCAACCGGACGTGGTGCAGCGCGCAACGCAAGCTCGGCGACGTACAGCGTGCCGACCGACGAACACTGCAGCTTGAGCGATGAAAATCCTGGTGTTTCTGCCAAATCGAAGGTCGGATCAACCTCAACCCCGCCGCCATGCGCCACGGCAACGGCACGCGCGAGGGCTGGTGCATTTGAGGGATCAAGCACCACTGCGCCGCCTGGCCGACTCGCCCATGCTGCGAGAAACACAACACCGGCAGTCTCGTGGGCAAAAACCACCACGTGCCCATCTGCGCCCGCCTGTTCCGCCGCCGCGCGCGCAAGCCGCTGCATCAACTCGCGCAACTGGTAGCGCACGCCAAACGTCTGGGCACTTGTCGCCGACAAGGTGTGCCAGCGGACCTGCGGCGCCTCCCGCTTCAGATCCCAGAGCAAGATGAGCGCCAACGACTTCAGGTCAACGTCTTCACGCTCGTCGTGCGCTTCGCGTCCCATCGTCGCCACGTCCGCGGCCAGACGCCGCACGCGGCCAAGCCGCGCGTCAAACCGCAGCACGGTCGAACCGCTTTGCGGCGCGGGAATGAGCGACTCCGCCAGCACGGTCCCGTAGAGCTGCCAGCCGACGTGTTCGGACGCCGGCGCAATGGGCACGTAGTCCGCGTGAACCGCAGCGTTTTCCGGCGTCATCCACAGCGCGAGTACCGCAGCGCGTTCCCCAGCGGGATCGGTCAACGCCATGAGCGCTGGACCATCGTCGTCGCCTTCCGGCAGGGCCCACCCTTGTTCGCGCGCCGCCGCGAGCTGGCCCGCCTTGACGCCTGGCACTTGCAACGCCCAGCAACCGGCAAGCGACAAGCCGTTGTGGGCGAACCGCGCGGTCGCCTGACGATTGGCCGCGACGATCCAACCGCGGGCATCGATGAGAAGCACCGGTCCGGGCTGCCGTTCCAGCACGCCCGCCAGCCTACGACCTGCGCGCTCGATCCCGACGCGACCGTCCAGATCCAACGTGAGCGCTTGAACCGCGCGCGTCACGTCGTCGATCTCGTCCGCCGCACCAACCGACAGCACCGTCGCGCGCGCGCCCGTCCGAAGTAGGTCCAGGAGGTGCCGCAGGTGTCGCAGGCGGAACACCACGTTGCGACCGAGCAAGAGCGCAATGATAATGAACAGCAAGAGCGTGGCCAGCACACCTCCCCAAATCGTGCGACGGCTGTTCTCCTGTTGCTGACCTGTCAACGCATCGTCATCCAGATCGATCAACAGGACGCCTACCGCCGAGCCTTCCACCGCATCGTGGCAATGCAAACAGGCTTCATCCAGAAGAATCGGCTGGACTGCGCGGTAGACGTGTTCGCCAGCGGTGTTCTCAAATCGGATCGCCCGCGCGCGTTTTTGGGGCGCGATGCCCGGCTGGTGACACGCCACACAACTCGGATCGCTTTTTTGCATCATCGTGCCGAGCGACGCCGGGTCAGTGGCAAACGCCACCTTGCCTTCCTTGTTGACGATCCGCAGCGACTTGATGGGCTGCATCTCGGCGAACCGCGCCAATTCCCGCTGAATCCGCGGCCGATCCTTGGCAAGCATCGCTTCACGCAGGTCACTCAGGACCATGCGGTTGATCAAGTCGGCGTAGACGTCGAGGGTCTCAGAGCTCTGTTGTGCGGCGTCGCGGCGCTGCACGTAGAACAACGCGCCGACCAAGGCAAGCGCCACGACGACTGCGGGAACTGCGATACGGAGGCCAATGCGGCTGTAGGCGAACGCCATACGGCTTTTCCCTGCGCGTCAGAACCCCAGCACGCGGGGCAAACGCGCGGCGTACGGTACGCTCGGCGGGTCGACTCGGCAAGGCGCGAATGAGGTCGGGCGAGGCTTCTTTGTCTCACTTCTGTCACGCCGGAGTGCCCGACCGTGGCGTCTCCGCTTGGCTGAGACGCAGCAAACGCGCGGAAACCGGCCAGTCGCGCAGAGATTGCGGCAGAATCCACGGGCGGATCGCCGGACGCTCCAACAACCGCGCGAGCAGCCAGCCCAACGCAAGGGAGCCCGGTACGGCGACCACGACCAGCACCAGTTTCGCCCCTGGGCTCGTGTACCACTGGTGACGCGACGCGCCGATCTCGACCGCCTTCAGAACGAATTGGTGGCTCAAGTAGACGACCAGCGAGTAGCGACCGATCGGAACCAGTCCGGGGATCCGCGCGAGTTGGTCGCCAAAGTGAATGACGGTGAGCGTCGCGGCGAGCGCGTAGACATCGTGCAAGAGCAGCAGACCGGGCTGTCGCCAAGTGGACACTGCGAGCGCGCCGATGTTGATGTGATGGTGCAACCGCGCAGCAACGATTCCGCAGATGACGCTGAGCACAAGCCACAAGATATGGCCCCGGCGCAACGGTGCGAGGCGTGTGAGCGCCCACCCGATGGGCAGCACGAACAGCGCCGGGAGTGGATTAAATGGAAGCGGGAAGCCCGGCCAGGTCATCAGCCCGTGAGCGAGAAGCACCGCCAGGACGAGTGCCGTGTGCAAGAAACCACGGCAAACTGCGATTGCCGAGCGTAGCCAAGTCAGCGAGAAGAGCGCCGGAAGGAACCAGAGAAACGTGAAACCCACGCCATCGCCAAGTGACAGGACATCGCCATAGAGCAGCGCCGCCGGCAGAGCTCGCCACACGGCGGCGGGATTCACCGTGAGCTTCCAGGCCAGAAACGACAGGAGCGCGAAGACCAAGAACGGGACGAAGTAGCGCACCGCGCGGTCAGCAAAGACGCGCACCCCAAACGGCGCGGCGGGGCGCAGAAACGGCAAGAGCAAGAATCCGATGACGTGAAAGTCATACAACCCGCCGCTCGACAGCCATGGCGAGAGCGACTGCGCAGGCACGAAGTGTCCGAGCGCAACGAGCGCGACAAGGAACCCCTTGGTGGCATCGTTGCCAACGTCGCGCGGACGCGGCGCGGTCGGCGTGGTCATGCGCCTGTCTTTGCTTGACGGTTGATGCGCGCACGGAAAGCGGCGATTTGGCAGAGACTCACGACGCCCCATTGTTCGGCGCGGAACAGTTCCGTGCCAGAAAGGCCCGATGTGATCGCAGCGATCGCACTCGCCGCCATTGCCGCCATGTAGAATCGGCTGTAGCCGTCGCCCAAACCGCGAGCGGCGACGAAGACGGAGCCGAGTTGCAAGAGAGCGTAGAGCAAAAGCGCGGGGAGGCCATAGCCGACGGCAACCGCCAAGACCGATGAGTGCAAGGCGCCGCCCAAGACACCGGTATCGCGTACTCGTTCGTAACTGAACGCGGTGAGCCCAGCACCGAACCAGGGGTGCTTCGGGATCATTTCGGCGCTAACGCGGGCATGCGCTGAACGATCCGAGGTGGCGGTATCGATGTCGACACTGGAGTCAACGGTATCCGTCACGCGGTCAAAGGATTTTGGCGCAAAAGACCCGAACGTGACGGTCACCAGCACTGCGGCCACCATGGCCGAGACTCGGACGCTGTTCCGGCGCGGTGCGAGAGCCGCAAAGGCTATCAGAGCGGCGACAGAGCCGAGCGTTCCACCACGCGAAGCGGCCGCCCATTGACCATAGACGCTGCCGAGCGCGCCAACGACCGCCAACACCCGCCAAACCGCCGTCTCGGTGCGGTCTGCGACCAACGCCAAGGCAAAGGGCAGTGACATCGCCAAGTGGTTGCCCAAGACATTGGGCTGACCGCAAATGCCGCCGGCACGCGTGCCCGACTCGCCAAGGGCCGACCAGCCGACCTCGACCGCAACGGACGCCGACGTCAGGCCCAGGTTGATCACGTAGACTTTCGCCAAGGTGCGAAAGTCATTCTCGTGTAGCAACGTCTGCGTCATGAGCACGAAGATGATGAGAGTGCCGGCAAATTCGAAGAACGGCCCGGCCGTCCCTTCATGTTCCGCGAGCAATTCTCCGAGCCCGACCACAGCCAGCATCGCAAGAACCCCATAGCTGTAGGCCGGCGGAAACGGATGGACACGTCGTGTCATCAGAAGGTTTCGCGAAACGATCACGATAGCGAGAATGCCCGCGATCTTGAACGGGGTGACGATCGAACCGACGAGTTCCATCGCCCAAGCGTGACTGGCGAGCGCCACGGCGACGGCAACGACCGGGTGGGAGAACATGTAACGGATCCCGACTGGAGCTGCGATTGCGACCAGAGCGAGGTACGCAATCTTGGGCTCGACCGCCAGCGCGAGCACGAGGCACACGGCAAGCGCAACGGCGATAACGGCGACAACGCCTAGCCCGCCAACCGTCCTTGCTTGAGGTATTGAGCGCCGCGCGGGAGCCGCCACTTCCATCGTCAGACCCTCTCCAGCCAGGCTTTGCGACACCGATTCCGACCGGAACTACCGGACCGCAGCCTGCACTGGCAACACGTCGCGGTCAAGGTCGAGGGCACCCGTGCAGGAGTTGGTTGCCAGACGACGCCCAAAGGATCACCTCGCAGCGAGTCATCCACGACGAAGTTGCAACAGGCGGCACCGGGCACTTCATTCCTCGACACGGCGCGCGCAGCCCAGTACTTTGCGGGTTGACAGACTTCAACGGGGTGTCGCGCGCCGCACACCCTTCCCAACCCTGCCTCCGCACGGCATACTGGAGCGCGGCGAATCTGCCCTTTGGTTGATCATGGCTTCTGTCCACCAGCGCTATCGCATCATCGACAAGATCGACGCCGGCGGCATGGCGGAGATCTACCGTGGCGTCGCGATCTCCATCGAGGGCTTTGAGAAGCCGGTCGCCATCAAGCGCATCCTGCCGTCGCTCTGCCGCGATCAGAAATTCGTCACGATGTTTCTGGACGAGGCGCGCCTGTCCATGTCGCTGAATCAGGCGAATGTGGTGCAGATCTACGACATCGGTCAGGTCGACGACACGTATTTTATCGCGATGGAGTACGTCGACGGCGGCAATCTGCGGCGACTGATGCAACGCGCGCTGGACCAAGGGCGGCCGATTCCAGTCCCGATCGCATGTTTTCTCATTGCCGAACTGGCGCGAGCCCTTGCCTACGCGCACGAGAAGTCCGGCGCAGACGGCAAGTCACTCGGCATCGTGCACCGCGACGTGTCGCCGCCGAACGTCTTGGTGTCGAAACAGGGTGAAGTGAAGCTGACGGACTTTGGTCTGGCGCGCGCTGCATCCAACGTGCAGGTCTCGGACGCGGGCGTGGTCAAGGGCAAATTCAGCTACTTGTCGCCCGAAGTGGTTGACGGCAAACCCGCGGATCCGCGCGCCGATATTTACTCGGCCGGCATCATCCTGTGGGAGCTCTTGTGCGCGCGCAAGCTGTTCGCGGGCAAAACGGATCTGGACACTGTCGATCTGGTGAAGGCGGGCGAGGTGCCGAAGCCGTCGACGCTGCGGCGCGACGTCGACTCAGAGCTCGACGCGGTCGTTCTGCGCGCACTCGCCAAGAACCCCAAACGGCGGTTTCAGTCGGCGCGCGAGTTGGAACAAGAGCTCGCGACCTACCTGTTCAAGCACAACCTGCGCGTGACGCAAGCGGATCTGGCAGGTTTCCTGCTGAGCCTGGAAGAGCAGGCCGAAGTGCAGCTGCTCGACGTGGCCACGCTTTTGCGCGCGGAAATGCAGGAACAAATGCGCGTGGGTCGGCTGGACTCGACGCTGGGCCACGTGCCGTTGCGGTCGAGCGATTTGGCGACGCCGTCGGTGAGCAAGGTCGATGTCACGTCGCTTCTGGATCGACTGTCCGGTGCGCCGTTGGATGATCTGGCCGCCGAGGCGGGGCTGTCGGCACTCGCCGATCGCTTGGAAACGCTCGGTGAACCGGTTTCACAACCCAAAGTCGCCATTGCCCAGAAGCCGAAGAGCCGGCTGCCGCTGATCGTTGCGGGAATTGTCGCGATCGCCGTCGGCGCGGGGCTGGCCTGGTTCCTGATGCACAATTCGTGACCTGTCTTTGATCCCAACCCGCGTGGTCGGCACCCAACCCCGCCGCGCTTGACCCTCCGGAGGCCTCGTGAAGTTCTTTGTCGACACCGCCCACATTGAAGAAATCAAGAAAGCCCTCGCCTGGGGCATCCTGGACGGCGTCACGACGAACCCGTCGCTTGTCGCCAAGACCGGTCGGCGTTTTGACGACGTGAAGCGCGAAATTCTGGCGCTCGTGTCGGGCCCGGTTTCACTGGAAGCGACCAAGATGGACTTCGATGGCATGTTGGCGCAAGGCTTGGCGCTCGCTGCGGAAGGCCCGCAGGTCGTGGTCAAGCTGCCGCTGACCCGTGAAGGCATCGCGGTGTGCAAGGCGCTGTCGGACAAGGGCATCAAGACCAACGTGACCCTGTGCTTCTCCGCCAATCAAGCGCTGCTCGCGGCCAAAGCCGGCGCGACGTACATCTCGCCGTTCGTCGGTCGTCTGGATGACATCAGCGAGGACGGTATGACGCTCATCGCCGACATCGTGCAGATTTACAAGAACTATGGCTTCAAGACCCAGGTGCTCGTCGCGTCGGTGCGCAGCCCCGTGCACGTGCTGAAAGCCGCGAAGCTCGGTGCGGACGTGTGCACGGTGCCGTTTGGCGTGCTGGACCAGCTTTTCAACCACCCCCTGACGGATCGTGGCAACGAACAGTTCCTGAAGGACTGGGCCAAGGTTCCCGAGTAAATCGTACGCCGCGTCGCTTGCAGACCGACCACGGAGCTTGAACACTTGACTGACACGCCCGAACAAACAGCTCCACCGGAGAAGCGCATCCGCGAACGCGTGCGCCTGGATCGCGATGAAGGTCGCAAGACCCGCCACCTCGCGCGGTGGGTGCTGCGCGCCTTGTTGTCGCTCGCGATCGTCGTGGCCACATTGGACGGCGGCGGCGCTTCGTGGACGGCAGGGCTGATCATCTGGGTGCTGATGCTGGCAGCGCTGCCGGCGGCGATCGTCGCGGTCCCGAACAAGCCACCTCGCGTGCTTCTGGGTACGCTCTGGCTGGGGCTGGGGGGCTTTGTCGGATTGCAGTTGCTCCCGCTTCCGCGCGGCATCGTCGCGCTGTTGCAACCCAAGGCAGTGGAGATCTCTGATCTGGGCCACGCCGCGCTTGGCATGAGTCAGGCTGCGTTTATTCCCATCGCGTTGGCTCCGGCGGATGCGGCATTTCAGGGCGCGGTGTATCTGCTGGGCGCGTGTCTGGCGCTGCTGGGGAGCATCGCGCTTTCAGGCCAAGACGGGCGCCGCGCCATCCACTGGGCGGGCAACGTCGTCCTTGGCTGCGCCGTCGTAAGCGGCCTCGCGTGGATCTTCGCCTACACATCGCCGCTCACCGACTTCATTCCCGGAGGACTTCCCAGCCTCTTGGGACGACTGTGTTTTGTCAACCCCAATCAGGAGGCCGGTCTTCTGAACCTGGGCATCGCCTTTGGTCTGAGCCGGATGCGCTTGGCGGTCAATCCGCGCTGGCAAACTGTTTTCGGCTCGCTAGCGCTGATCCTCGCGTTTGTCGTCCTGGAGGTGGGCTCGCGCGGCGGTGTGCTCACCATGTGCCTCGTGCTGACGATGACACTGTTCATGCGTCGCGGGTTTGTCAAAGGCCGCCGCGTCGATCAACGCGACGTGCAGCGTGCAGCGATTGTCCGAACCTTTGTGCTGATTGCGTCGATAGCGCTCGTCGCGGCGGTGGTGTCACTGCCGGCGCTGGAGCGGGAGCTCGCCGCAGACAGTGGAAAGGGAACCACCATGCTGCAGATGCTCGGCATGAAGGACGGCGCCGTCGACGTAACCTCGCCACTGCGGGCGAGTTGGATGGTGGGTCTGGGCCCGGCAGGTATCCCTATCTTGGCCGGCCTGAATCCGAAAATGGGCAATAAGCGCGTTGATTTTGCAGAGAATCTACCTCTGGACACCTTTTTCTCCTTTGGCCTTTTTGCCGGTCTGCTGTTCCTCCTGGCTCTCGCATGGGTGCTCATCGACATGGTCCGGCGTCGCACCGATATCCTGCAGGCACCGGGACTTATCATCGCGCTGGTGACCATGTTGGTCGCCAACATGGTCGACTTCTCTCTACAGGTGGCCGGTGGCCTGTTGCCCTTTATCGCGTTGGGCACCGCGCTTGAACGCGCACTCGGCCCACGCGGCGGTCGCGAGACGCTGGAAGAAAAACGCATCCCCGCGTTTCGCCGCGTACTGGTCGCGGCGACGATCACCCTTTTGGTTTCCGGCGGCATGCTGGCCAAGTCGCTCAACGCGATGACACGGCACTCCGAAGCGGTGATGCAGAGCGCGGATATCCCGACCGCGCGCACGCTGGTCGCCGAACGCTTCCTAAACGATCACCACGCCTTTTACAGCTACGGCCGGAAGCTTTTTGACAAGCGCGACTTCAAGGGCGCCGCGCTGGCGTTCAATCGCGCCGTGCAACTTCGACCGAACAGCGCTCATGCACATCTCTTCCGGTTCGCCGCGCACTTGGAGTTGGGCCAAGCCAAGACCGCGGCTGACGATTTGCGCTGGTTGCTCGATCAGGATGATGACATGGTCCGCCGTGCAATGAGGCTGTGCATGCAGTCGCGCGCAGCCGAGGATGTGCTGGTCGACGTCATCCCGCGCGGTGAGGACCAGAGCGGTCGCGTGGCCGGCTTCCTGGTCGAGAAGCGACCCGATCTGGTCGAACGGGTCGCGCTTGCACTGCGCCAGAACAAGCCGGACCGAATCTTCGAAATCGAAGGGGTGCGTGGCGAGATGTACCTGCAGCGAGGCAATCTTGAGCCGGCGCGCCGGATCGCCGCGAACCTCCTGGCGAACAAGGGCACCCGGTTGCTCGGCTACCAACTCGAGGCGCTTCTGCTGCAGCACGACCGCAAGTTCTACGAGGCATTCCACCTCTTCCGGGAGGTGTGCAAGGCGCGTCAGGAGTCGGGGCCGGCGTGTTGGGGTGCCATCAACGCTGTCATCGCGGCCAATCGGCCGGAAGAAGCCTTGCAGTATCTCAACAGTCGCGCGCCATTCATGCAGGCCTATACGAACCACGCGGCGTTCTACTGGTACAGCAAGGGCCAAATCGCACTGCAACTCAATCGTCAGGAAGATGCGCTGGAGGCGTTTCGCCGCGCTCACGGTTTTGCGCCTGACGACCTCGGGTCGACGCTCGCCCTCGCGTCGACCTCCATGAACCTTGGCCTGCGAGATGAAGCCCGCCCGCTGGTGGATGAAGTGTTGGCCAAGCTGCCTCGCCACCCAATCGCGCTGCAAATGTCCACAGAGCTGGATCGGGACGCCCACCACGCGTTCGACGGGTCGCATGCGGCGGATCCTACGCCCTCGATTCTGGACCCGTAGCCCCTGACTTCTCAGAAAAGCCGCTCGTGACAGTTTCGTGGCCAGAAGTCGTTGACAGGTGCAGAAGCTGTCGCTAGGTTGCCGCGCGCCTGTGGTTGCCGTTTTTGGCTGTCACAAGAGCGCGTGTTGTCCACCCCCTTTCGGCGCGCCCTGCGCGTTCGATTCATCCAGCCGCGATTCTGCTCACAACCGCGTATCTGCTAAGGAACGCGAGTCGGATCACACAGAGGAGTACCGCATGAAGATCCTGGTCTCTGCCAAGCGCGTCAGCGACCCCAATGCCAAGCTTGCCATTGCAAAAGACGGCAAGTGGATTGAGGGTGAAGTTGAGTACATTCTCAACCCCTTTTGCGAAAACGCCATCGAGGCGGCTCTGCAAATCGCGGAAGCCAACGACGGCACCGAGACCGTCGCGATCGGCATCGGCGACGACGAGACCGCGCGGTTCATCCGTCAGGGCGCGCTGGCCCGCGGCATCGATCGCGGCATTCTGGTGAGCGCCGAAGAGGAGACGATTGACTCCGACCTGATCGCGCGCATCTACGCCGGCGTTGTGCACCGTGAGAACCCGGACATCGTGCTTCTGGGCAAGCAGGCGATCGACGGCGATTCCAATCAGGTGGGTCAGCTGCTGGCGGAATACCTCGGCTGGCCGCAGGCGACTTTCGCGTCGAAGATCGAAGTGTCGGACGGCAAGGCCGTGGTGACGCGTGAGGTCGACGGCGGTCTGGAGACGCTGGAAGTGACGCTGCCCGCGGTCATCACCGCGGATCTGCGCCTGAACGAACCGCGTTTTGCTTCCTTGGCCGGCATCATGAAGGCCAAGAAGAAGCCGTTTGACGAGCTGGAGATCGACGACCTCGATCTGGAAAACACCGAGACGAAGGTCCAGGTCGTTGGTCTCGTGACGCCGTCGGGTCGCAAGGCTGGCGTGCTCGTCAAGGACGTGGAAGAACTCGTGCAGAAGCTGCGCTCGGAAGCGCGCGCTATCTAAGCAACACCTAACGGAAATACGAGGCAAAATCATGAGCAAGGTGCTGATTCTGGCCGAACATGACAAGGGCGCGCTCAAGAAAGTGACGCTCAACACGTTGGCCTTCGCGCGGCAGTACGTCGCGAAGTTTGGTGGCAGCTACGATTTCGCGGTGGTCGGCCACAATGTGGGCGGCGTCGCAACGGCGCTGCAGGGCTACGGCGCGGGCGCGATTCACGTCGCGGACCACGCCGATCTGGCGCACCCGATCGCTTCGGCGTGGGGCAAAGTGCTGGCGGATCTGGCGAAGTCAATCGGCGCGGACGTCGTGACCGGTCCGGCTTCGACGACGGGCAAGGACGTGCTGCCGCGTACGGCGGTGCGTCTGGGCGCTGGCATGGCGAGCGACATCATCGCGCTGACCGATTCGGGAGCGTTCGCGCGGCCGATGTGGGCGGGCAACTTGACGGGCAACGTCAAGATCTCGACCGCGAACAAGGTCATCTCGGTGCGCGCCTCGGCGTTCGACGCCGCGGAAGCGACCGGCGGTTCGAGCCCGATCCAGGCGTTTGCTGCGGATCCGGCGCTGGCTGGTTCGCGCGTGAAGTTCGTGTCGTTTGACGGCGTGCAGTCGACGCGTCCTGACCTCGCGGAAGCCGCGGTGGTCGTGGCCGGCGGTCGCGGTCTGAAGGACAAGTTCGGCGCCATCACGGAGCCGCTGGCGGACGTGCTGAGCGCGGCCATCGGCGCGTCTCGCGCGGCGGTGGACGACGGCTTTGCGCCCAATGACTACCAGATCGGTCAGACCGGTAAGGTCGTCGCGCCCCAGCTGTACTTCGCGATCGCGATCTCCGGTGCGGTGCAGCACCTCGCGGGCATGAAGAACTCGAAGGTCATCGTCGCGATCAACAAGAACGGCGACGAGCCGATCTTCGAGGTCGCCGACTACGGCTTGGTCGCGGACGCGTTCGCGGTCGTGCCGGAGCTGACGTCGCAGATCAAGGCGCTCCGCGGCTGAACGTGCCAAGCGTTGTTGTCTGAGGCAGGGGCGGGTGTCACACTCGCCCCTGCTGTTTTTTGGCTGCCGGGTGTCACACTCGCCCCTGCTGCTTGTTGCCGCGGATTCAAGAGTCATGGACACGATCGTCGCCCTTGCCACTGCCCCGGTTCCCGCAGGCCTCGCCGTCGTGCGCTTGTCGGGTCCGCGCTCGCTCGTGATCGTTCAGACGCTGGCGCACGTCACGGCCTTGCCGCACGCGCAGATGCGGTTCGTGGCGTTGCGTGTGGGCGACGAACTCCTCGATCGCGGCTACGCGGTCGGCTTCCAAGCGCCACGGTCGTTCACGGGTGAAGACGTCGCCGAGCTACAGGTTCACGGTTCTCTCGCTGTCGTCGACCGGCTGATCGCCGCGTGCGTCGACCTCGGTGCGCGCATGGCGCGTCCCGGCGAGTTCAGCCAGCGCGCGTACGAAAACGGCAAGCTCGACCTGCTCCAAGCCGAGGCGCTCGCCGATCTGATCTCAGCCCGTGCGGAGTCCGGACGCCAAGCCGCGCTGTTGGCGCTGGATGGTGTGTTGTCGCAGGCGTTGGCCGCGCTTCGGTCGCCGCTGATCCTGGCGATCGCGGATCTGGAGGCGCGCATCGATTTCGCCAGCGAACCGCACCTCGCGGAGGTCGATCGACCGGCCATGGCGCGGCGTCTGACCGATCTCGCAGAACAGCTGCGGGCGCTTTTGGGCACGGCTTCGGCGGGCAGAATTCGCCTGCACGGCGCGCGCGTGGTGCTGTACGGCGCGCCCAACGCTGGCAAGTCGACGCTGTTTAATTCCCTGTGCGGTGCCGATCGCGCGCTGGTAGACGCGCGACCGGGAACGACGCGTGACACGGTGGAAGTGCAAACAGCGCCCGAAGGCGTGCTGGTCACGTGGATCGACACCGCCGGTTTGCGCGACGCCGTGGATCCGGTCGAGCAAGCCGGCCGATTGCGCGCCGAAACGGAAGCCGCGCATGCCGACGTCGTGATTTGGCTGGAAGATCGGTCGCGGCCCTTTTCTGATCTGCCACCGCCGCAATCGGCGGCACACGTGCTGCGGGTGCTGAACAAGACCGACCTGCCGGCGGACCCGGATTGGCAGCAGCGCGCCGACTGGCAGGATGCGTTGGCGTTGAGCGCGCAACAGAATCGCTCGGTCCAGCCCTTGCGCGCCGCCGTTGTGGCCGCGGTGCGCGCGTCTGCGGACGGCACGCTGGGGCAAGTTGCACTGAGCCGCGCGCGCCATGTGACGGCCGTGCAGACCGCCGTGGCGGCCCTCGATCGCGCCCAAGCCGCGCTGGAAAGTCGCTTCCCGCTGGAAATGCTCGCGGCGGATCTGCGCGACGCAGCGCTCGCACTAGATGAACTGACCGGCGCGATCGTCCCCGATGACGTGCTCGACGCGGTCTTTTCCAGCTTTTGCATCGGCAAATAACCCGGAAACGTGAAAGCGCGCGCGGCTTCGTTATACTGGCCGCGAGTCGCACGACTCCGGAGTTCGCATGTCCATTCACAGCGATTGGGTCACCGCCTGTTCTACCGCGCTCGTCGACCGCCTGACCAATCGCGTGTCGCTGATCCACATTTTGGAACACGTCCAGGTGCCGCGGCTGCCGTCCGTCGTGCCGGCGTTTCACATCGTCGCGCTGTGGCACAACACCGTCGACATGGCAACGGATGGGCGGCTGCGGATTGAAGTGGAAGAACAAAGCGGCGAGTCGTCGTCGGTGCTTTCCGAGGAGACGATTACCTTCGCTGGGCGCATCAGCCACCGCACGATCTGTATCGTCCACGCGATGACCGTCCTGCGTCCGGGCGCCTACCGCATCGTCGCGCGTCTGCAGGTGCCGGGGTCAGACGACTGGAAAGAGGGCGCTTCGCATCCGTTCATCGTTCAGGTTGTGCAGGCGCCGCACGAATCGGCGCAGGCGTAGCGCATGGCGGTCCGCGCGGGACGGCTTTTCCTGATCGCGGCGTGGCTTTGCGTGTGTGCGGGCTGCGGCGACGGCGCAAGCGAACCGCTCGGTGCTGATGCCGCCGCGTTTGACGTCAACGATGTGTCCCCCGATGCAAAAGACGTGATTCTGGACGCACAAGACGTTGCCCTGGACGCCGAAGATTTGATCTCGGACGCCGAAGACGTTGTCCTGGACCCGCAAGATTTGATCTCGGATGCCGAAGACGTTGTCCTGGACCCACAAGATTTGATCTCGGATGCCGAAGACGTTGTCCTGGACCCACAAGATTTGATCTCGGACGCCGAAGACGTTGTCTTGGACCCACA
>CAITYF010000025.1 GCA_903896545.1 uncultured Myxococcales bacterium
CTCTTCAATCCCCACGACTCCATCATCGCACCTCCCGTTCACCGCGTTAGATCACGCGAACGGGTGGAGGTCAAGTTGTTGACCAGAATGGGCATTCGCGAGTTGTGCGGGATCTTCAGGCTTTCAGCCCGGGGCGGTCGTGGTGCAACCAAATGGCCACGGTTGTCACCCGCCACACCCTGCCAACCCGGCACGCCCTTGACCAGACCTCGCGCGCGGCTAGACTGCCCTTGTGCACCCGCACACCGCCGAGCCAGCCATGACCCCTGAAGACGTCGCAGCAATCCTCGCAGCCCACCGACCGGCGCTTGACGCCTTCGGCGTAGCATCCGTGGACCTGTTCGGTTCCGTGGCTCGCCGTGAAGCGCGCGCGGATAGCGACGTGGACCTGTACGTACGGTTCGATGGTGCCCCGAACTTCGACCGCTACATGGGCTTGGTTCTCGCACTCGAAAGCTGGATGCACCGGCGCGTGGACGTCGTGACACCGGGCGCGCTGCGTCGCAAGGAACGCTGGCGCGCGACGATTGAACGGGAGGCGCTGCGTGTCGCGTGACGTGGTGGTGCAAGCGAGCATCCCGGTCCGGCAAGATCCACCTTGGCGCACGCGGTCGGCGACGTTACACTGGCCTCAACCGCGCCACAGGCACGGCAGGACCACCGATGAGCCCGACCCTGTTGCGCAAGAACGGCTTTCGCTACTTCTTCTTCTCGCGTGAAGAGCCTCGGATTCACGTGCATGTGTCGGGTGCCGATGGCGAAGCAAAGTTCTGGCTTGAGCCCGAAGTCGCGCTTGCTTGGTCGTCCGCCCTCCGTCCGAGTCACCTTGCTGAACTTGAGCAAACCATCATGGAGAACGCCGATGCCTTCCGCACAACCTGGCACGACCACTTCAGCCGCTGAAGTCCAAGGCGTCTCCCCGCGCGGCCTTTGGCTGCTCGTCGCGGACCGGGAGTACTTCCTGCCGACGACCGAGTTCCCGTGGTTCGCTGCGGCGGCGGTGCGCGACGTCTACAACGTGGAACTGCATCACGGGCACATCCTGCATTGGCCAGCGCTGGACATTGATCTGGACGTGCAGAGTCTGGTGGCGCCGGAAGAATGGCCGCTCGTGTGGCGGTAGGTCGTGTAAAGGATCAGCCCGGTTTGCTACCTCAAACCTTCTGCTGGCCAAGACCTCACGGATTGCTTACCCTTGATAGCGCAGCGGTGTTGCTGCCTGCGAGGGGAACGTGCCGGAACTCTGTCGCTTCCTTGGTATCGTCATTCGCATGTTTGCAGAGCCAACCGGCCCGCATCATCGGCCGCATTTCCATGCGTACTGCCGTGACGCATCTGTCGTGATCGCGATCGATTCAATCGAAACGCTGGAGGGCGGTCTTGATCGGAAGGAACAGCGGCTGACCGAGGCTTGGGCGGAATTGCATCAAGCTGAACTTCTTGAGGACTGGAATCTTCTGCAGGCCGGCCAATTGCCCAAGCCGATTGCGCCACTCCAATAGGACCACTATGTTCAACCACATCCAGCGCATCACGTCCGTTGCCGTCGTTGGCCCGGCAACCCTCCACATCGCATTCGCCGACGGCGTGGAACGCCTCGTCGACCTGACCGCCGTCCTGCGTGGAGCCCTGTACGAGCCGCTGCGCGACCCGGCCGAGTTTGCCCGCGTTCAAGTGGACGCCGAATGTGGCGCGCTGGTTTGGCCGTCTGGTGCCGATTTCGATCCCGGAACGCTGCATGACTGGCCGGACGCAGGTGCGAAGATGGCGGAACTTGCGGCGCGCTGGTAGAGCGCGGTTCGCCGCTAAACGTCGTGGCGCACCGACCGAGACCCGCGCCAAGCGCGCACCGTCCCCCACCAAACCCGCGCGCAGCGCGCACTATCCCCCTACCCATCGCGCAAAGCGCGGCGGCGTCAACCAGAATCCCCTGTGCCACCACCGGCCCTTCCCAGACCGGTTCCTCCGCAATCCCGCCCAACCACCATCCCGACCGAGGCGCGGTACCGATCGCCGCAAAGCGGCGCCCATCGGGGCCCCGTACGCCGAGACGGCAATCCCAGCCCTCCAACTCCAAGTCCAACGCAAAATCTTCCGAGGAGGCGCCATCGCGCCGACAACAGAACCCCGCCGTCCTCAACCACCCGCCCTCAGGAAGGGAGTCTGAGGGAAACTGCGTTTCCCTCAGATCCGGCGCGCCTGCGGCGCCGGCCCGCAGAATCCCCTTTTTCACCACCCCAAAATCTTAATCATCACACGCGGCAGACCGCTCAGGTCCACATTCCACGCCACAACAACCCGCCCATCAGGCAGCCCCTCCACCGCAGGTAGATACCTCACCCCCTCGCCAGGCAGCGACTTCGGCCCCGCAACGTCCGTCGTCTCACAATCCAGCCGATCCGGCGCCCGGTAATACCGCCGCAAGAAGAGCCCGCCATCGGCGGCAATCGAGTGCCACACAATCGCCACGCGCTCGGTCGGCAGCGATGCCACCGGCGGCTGGTCGGGGTACGAGCCATCTTTGTCATCGGCTACCGCCTGGTACAGGCCGGCATTTTGCGGCAAGAGCGTCGGCGACCACGCCTTGCCGGCGATGGCGACGGGCGTCGTGCTCGTGGTGATGTCGCCCTCCTTCCACGCGAGGAACACGCCGCCGTCGGGGAACGACGCTGCGGCAGGCAGTGCCTCGTAGGCCTTTTGCCCGGCCGAGAGCGGCACGACGTCGCCTTGCGGCGTGCCGTCACTGGCAAAGCGCCGACCGTAGACCTGCACGTGGCCTTTGTTGCTCCACGATTGCCAAGCCAGGAGGCAAGCGCCGTCGGGCAGGGGCGCGATCGCCGGCGAGTAGCTTTCCACGCCCGGACCACCCGAACCCGTGTCGAGCTCCGGGCCAATCGGCATGCCGTTCAAGTCCAGCCGCCGCGCGTGAACGGAGAGCAGCGTGCCGGGCTGACTCGCCGCGGGCCAAGCCACCAGCACGTTCTGGTCGCGCAAGCGCACGGCCAGCGGGTTCACCACGTTTGTCGAGCCGCCGCCCGCCCACTGCGGACCGTTGGTGATCTCAAACTGCGGAGCCAAGAGGAAGGTGCCGTCGGTGGAAATGCGGCGGCCAAAGAACTGCACAGTGCCTTTGAAGAACTGCTCATCGCGCCAGACAACCAGCCACGTGCCATCGGCCAGCGCGACAAGACTGGGGGCAAAAGCCCAGTGCGCGCCGGGATCGTCGACCTGCAAAGGCGCGCTCAGCACGCCGCCGCCACCGACCGCGACTTGCACGTAGACGTGCATTTCCGTGTCCATCGTGCCGTCGTACCATGCAAGCGCCCACGCGCCATCGGGGCGACTCGCCAAGGCCGGCGCAACTTGCGTGGGGATGCTGGTCACGATGCCAAAGGGCTCGGCGGGCGTGCACTTGCCGTCGCCCATGCAGACATTGCCCTTGGTGCATTTGACCGTGACGCACGCCGGGGTGGCCACGGGCTCCGGCGTGACGCAATCGCCCGTGACGGTCCACGTGGCATCGGGCGGCGGCGACACCGCAGGTCCAGGCGGCGGACCAATGGCGCTGGTGTCCGCAGTGTCGACGTCGGGCTGGATGTCGGGCACGTCGGCGATGTCGGGAGCCGCGTCTGTCGTCTTTGTCACGTCGACGGCAGCGGTAACGTCTGCGGGCGGCGGGACGTCGGCCACGGTGTCAAACGTAGCGGCGTCAGGGGCAGCGTCGAGCGTCACGACATCGTCCGGAGACTGCGTGGCGGCAGGCGCGCTGCACGCTGCGAGGAGCACAAGCGTGAAAAGCAGGTATCGCATCGACGCACCCACGGCGACCCGGCCGCCCGTCGCCTCACTGTGCGCTGCCGTTCAGTGCTGGTCAATCCGTTTGCGTCGCCACAGCAGTGCGAGTGCCGCCAGCGCTGCCGTTGCCGCCCATCCGGCCGCATCTTGACTCGTCGGACCTGCAGAACACTTCGACCCGGACGAGCCACTCGACGACGCTTGCGCCTGAAAGCCCAGGATCTCTGGTTCGCTCACATCGGTGCCCGCGGCGGCGTCATCGGTTGCTGCATCAAGCGCGACGGTGTCCGCGGCTGTGGCATCCGTGCCGACATCGGGCGTGTCCGGCTGCACCTCCACGGCATCGGTTCCGACGTCTGCTGCGTCCGGCTGTGCATCCACCGCGGCTGCGTCAGTCCCAGCGTCGGCAACATCGGGCTGGACGTCCGCGGCGCTGGCATCGGTCGCCGCGTCCGCACCGTCCGCTTGGGCGTCTTCCGCGCTGACGTCCGGTGCTGCGTCCTCCTGCGCGACATCCGCGGCGTCCTCGTTCGGTCCCGCGTCCGCAGTCGGTCCCGCGTCCTCGTTCGGTCCCGCGTCCGCGGTACAAGTGGGGTCGCTGGTTCCCTTGCACGCGCCGCCCGTGCAGAAGTCGTTGAGCGTGCACGCGTCGCCGTCGTCGCAAGGGCCACTGCCAATCGGGTTGGAACAGCCGGTCGCGGCCATGCACACGTCCAGCGTGCAAGGGTTGCCGTCGCTGCAGTTGAGCGTCGTGCCGCCGGTGCACTGGCCCGCTTGGCACGTTTCCCCGCTCGTGCAGAGGCTGTTGTCGTCGCACGAGCCACCGTCGATAGGCCCACTCACGCAGCCGACAATCGCCACGCACGCGTCCGTCGTGCACGGGTTGCCGTCGTCACACACCTTGGCCGCGCCGCCGACGCACGCGCCGTTTTGGCACTTGTCGCCGCTGGTGCAGGCATCGCCGTCTTGGCACGCGATGCTGTTGAACGGGTGGATGCAGCCGGTTGCCGCCACGCAGCTGTCCGCCGTGCACGCGTTGCCGTCGCCGCACGCCAGCCAGTTGGCGCCAGACGTGCACGCGCCGCTCACGCAGGTGTCGTTCAGTGTGCACAGGCTGCCGTCCTCGCAGGCAATGTCCTGCGCCGTGTGGATGCAGCCGCCCGCTGGGTTCCCCTGAATGTACCCGCAGCTGTCCGCCGTGCACGCGTTGCCGTCGTCGCAGTCCAAAGGCGTGGTAACGCACGCGCCTGCTAGGCAATGTTCTTGCACGGTGCACGCGTTGCCCTCCACGCACGGGTTGCTGTCGTTGGCTTTGTGCTGGCACGCCTTGTTGGCGCACGTGTCGTCGGTACACGGGTTGCCGTCGTCGCAGTCGTTCCCGCCACTGACCGACTTGCAGCCGACGCCCTGTTTGCAGCTGTCGATGGTGCACGGGTCGCCGTCATCGCAGAACGTCGGCACGCCGCTGATGCACGCGCCGTTCACGCAGTAGTCGTCGGTTGTGCAAGGTTCACCATCGTCACACGGCGGGAAGCTGGCAAAGGGTAGCTCGTAGACGCAACCGCCCTGCGCCTTGTCGCACTTGTCAAACGTGCACGGGTTGCCGTCGCTGCAGACTTTTGCGGTTCCCGCCGTACAGGTTCCACCGTAGCAGGCATCGCCCTCGGTGCAGGGATTGCTGTCGCTGCACGGCGCTGTGTTGGACTTGAACCAGCACTGGCCGGTGTTTTCGTCGCAGAGGTCGTCGGTGCACGGGTCGCCGTCCTTGCACACGACGGGCGTTCCCACGCACGTACCCGCCACGCACGTGTCCGCTTTGGTGCACCAGTACGGATCCAGGCACGACGTGCCGTCGAGCGCCGTGTGTTCGCAGACGCCAGTCTTGGTGTTGCAGGCGTCCGCCGTGCAGTCGTTGGTGTCCAAACAGCTCTTCGGCGACGAGTTGCAGAATCCCAATTGCGGGTAGCACTGGTCGTCGGTGCACGGATCGCCGTCGTCGCAGACCATCTGGCTGAACACGCACTTGCCGCCCGTGCACGCGTCCGTGGTGCACAGGTTGCCGTCGAAGCACGAGATCTCCGCGCCTTTGCAGATGCCCAACGAGTTGCAGTTGTCGTACATCGTGCACGCATCCCCGTCGTCACACGCGATGTAGACCTGCTGGTGGTCGCAGCCCCAGGCCTGACACGAGTCCGCCGTGCACTTGTCGCCGTCGTCACACGGGTTCACCCCGCCGCCGGTGCACGCGCCGCCGCTGCAGTAATCGTTGACGGTACAGAACACGCCGTCATCGCACGGGGTGAAGTTGTTGGTGAATGCGCAGCTGCCTGTGTTGGGGTTGCAGGCATCGTCCGTGCACGCGTTGCCGTCAAAGCAGAATTTGAGAATGCCCACGCAGGTGCCAAACGAGCAGCTGTCGTTGGTGCATTTGTTGCCGTCGTCGCACGGTCCGGCAAGGATGGGCGTGTGGGTGCAGCCGGTCGCAGGCGCGCAGCCGTCCGTGGTGCAGTCCTTGGCGTCGTCGCACTTCTTGGGGCTGCCCGACTGGCACTGGTGGGACGCGTCACAGTAGTCCTCGACCGTGCACGCGTTGCCGTCGTTGCACAGCACGTCCCACTTGCAGATGATGGAGCAGCAGTCGCCGCCCGTCGTGTTGCCGTCGTCGCACTCCTCGTTGCCTTCCACGGCGCCGTTGCCGCACTCGTTGGCCAGAATCGCGGCTTTGACGTTGATGAGCCCGTAGCCAATGTCGTTGTTGGGTGTTGCCGCGTTGCTCGCGGTTTGCATCAGGCGCACGTTCAAGTTGTACGCGTTTTCATTGGGGTACGCTTCGCGCAAGAGCGCGTGGCCGGCGGCTGCGGCGGGGCAGGCCATCGACGTGCCGTCCATCGTGCGGTAGTGCGCAGGGCCGCTGCCGTCGAGGTTCTGTCCGTCGTCGTCGATGAGCCACATCGAGGCTCCGCCCGTGTACGTAAAGTCGCCGTCGGCGAGGGACACGATGAACGCGCCGGGCGCCACCAAATCCGGCTTCATCACGCCATCGATGCGCGGACCCCTTGAGCTGAAAGGCGAAACTTCGCCTTCCGGGAACACTATCGACGGCGGGGGCTGCAGCACGCCAAACGCGTCTTGCCAGTACGTTCGCGTCGTCCACGAGCCCACGGCCATGGCCGTGTCAGCTAGAGCGGGTGTATTGATGGTCGCGTCGGTCGTCGGCGCGTCAAATCGGATGCTCCGGCCTCCAACGTTGCCGAGCACGAACAAGTGGACCGTCGTTGCATCGCCAGCTGCCTTGTTGGACACCGAGACGGTCCACTGCGCGCTGCCTCCGTCCGTAACCGCGACTGAGTTGAGTCGGATAGTGGACGACTCTGTGTTGCGCGGGCTGAGCGACAAGTGATCCTCCATCGTCCAGGAATCGAGGTTTGCACCCGATGAGGAGAGGTCGAGATTGGCATCTCCGGGTGTGTCGTCGCGCCAGTATGCGTGAAGGAACGCGGTCATCGGCACGTTTAGTCCGCTCTCATTCTTGTAGGTAACGGTGAACGACTTGGTTTCGCCTGGCGCTATGGCGGCCGACAGGTGGCTCTTGGATTGACCGTTGTTGCCTGCAGCGACGAAGACCGCCATGCCCGTTGCGGTCATCGAGTCCACCATTTGGCTCAAGGGGTCTGACCCGTCCAGCTCGTACCCCACGCTGCCGATACTCGCGGAGAACACCTGACAGCCAACCGTCTTCGAGCGGTCCATTGCCTCCAGAATGTCGGCGTCGGCGATGTCGCCCCCGTTATCCCCCACGCGATAGAAGTACCACTTGGCGTTGGGGGCACCACCCTTGTACTTGCCGGCGGAATGCCCGCCGTTGCCCACGACGATGCCGGTCACGTGTGTGCCGTGGTCCGTCTTGTAGTTAGCGACGTCGTTGTCCCAAGTCGCTAGCGAGTCGCCCGATGTCATGTTGAGCGCTTCTTGCGGTGCGCTCAGATCGGTCGACCACAAGTCCACACCCGAGTCCGCGATGCAGACTTTGACGCCCGCACCGGTTCGGCTGGTCACACCGATGCCTTTTTGTACTTCATCGACGTGGGTCGCTATCCGGGAGAGGTCGTTGTGCAGTTCGACCGGATGTTCAAGGCTCACGACGCGCACCACGTTGGGATCGGTCTCAAACCGCGCCATTTGGGTGTAAGGCACTGTGGTGACGTGGTATCCCCAGAAGTGGCGATGCGCGGGGACCGGTGGCACAAAGAGCCCACGATTGACGTAGATTCCGTCGCGTCCGAGCGCGTCGATTTCTTGATCCGTCCACCGTGTCTTCACGTAGATCGCGCACGATTCTGCGTCCAAGCGCGGTTCCAATCCGTGCGCTCTGAGCAGTTCCGTGCGTTCACGAGGGTCCAAGGTCGCGGCTTCAACTTTCCATTTGCGATGCGACTCAATCTCGTGGGAAACCCGCGACTGCGGGAGAATGGGCAACTTCCCTTTGGCCGCCGCGTCCGTTGTCGCGTCCGCAGCGGTCAGTGCAGCACCCTGAACGGCATAGCCGGCTGTACGCGCTGGCGCGCTCGCTGATCCGCTACCGGGTGAGGCGCAGCCCGTCAAGACAAACGCCAGAGTCCCCATCCACTGACACCACGCTCGTGATGCGTTGCCCATGAAACCTCCCCGCCGCCCCACTTTTCCCCGCGGCAATGCGAGATATTATGCCGGGTGAAGTGAGAATGGCTAGGGTCGTTGCGCCGCTGCCAAGACGCGGCCGTCTTTTTGGGCGCCTCTGGCGTTGCCGCGTTCGTTCCTCGCCCGCCCTTGACCGTTCCGGTCCGCGCGCGCAGAGTGCCAAACGCGCGCAGCCGCGCTCGGCGAGTGTCACACCATGTCCGCCAACCTCTCTCATCTCTCCGGCAAAAAAGGCATCCGCAAGGGCGTCTTCCGTGACTTCGTCGCTCGCTCCAAGCAGCACGTGCTCGGCCGCGACGACTTCAAGTCGCTCCACGAGACCTCGCTCTTTGGCAAAGCCTCGCTGCACGGCACGGCGTCGTTCTACGACTTTCTGCGCCCCGATGAAGCCCACATCCAAGTCCGCGTGTGCAGCGGGACGTGCTGCGAGCTGACCGGCAAACAAGACGCCCTTCACGACGCGCTCGCCGCGCACGTTCCCGCCGCTGACATTGGCCACCTCGCGTGCGTCGGTCGCTGCTATGAAAACACCGCGTTCCAGTGGCGCGACCAGACGTTCTCCGGCGACGCGGACCTCGCGTCCGTCTTTGCTGGAAGGCCCGTCGCGCAAGCGCCGATTCCCGTGCATGCCACCGCGCAGCGGTTCTTGACCGGCGCGCCGCTTGACCTGTCGACCTTCCTCACGCGTCTGGACGCCGTTTTCGCCGCGCCTGCCGACGTGGTGCTTCGCGAAGTCCACGCCAGCGGTCTGCGCGGTCGCGGTGGCGCTGGTTTTCCCTTGGCGCGCAAGTTGGAGAGCTGCCAAGCCGCCGAAGGCGAGACCAAGTTTGTCGTCTGCAACGCCGATGAAGGTGACCCCGGCGCGTTTTCTGACCGCTACTTGCTCGAAGAGCAGCCATTTCTCGTGCTTCTGGGCATGGCCATCGCCGCGCGTGTGGTCGGTGCAGACGCGGCGATTCTCTACATTCGCGCCGAGTATCCTGAAGCCCTGCGCGCCGTCGACGCTGCCATTTCCGCCATCGAAGCTCACGGTGTACCGCACGACCTTGAGTTCATCGCTGTTTCTGGCGCAGGTTCGTACGTCTGCGGTGAAGAGACGGCGCTCTTGTCGTCGCTCGAAGGACAACGCCCAGAAGTGCGCGTGCGTCCGCCGTTTCCCGTGCATCAGGGGCTGTTCTTGCAGCCCACGTTGGTGTCCAACGTCGAGACGCTGGCTTGTCTGCCGACGATCGTCGCACAAGGCGCTGCTGCGTTTGCGCAGGTCGGAACGTCCAAGTCCAGCGGCACCAAGCTGGTCTGTCTGGATGGCACGTTTCACCGTCCAGGTGTCTACGAAGTGCCGATGGGCACACCACTCTCGCTGATTCTGCACGATCTCGGCGGTGGCACACGCGCGCCGGTCAAGGCCTTCCAGATTGGCGGTCCGCTGGGCGGCGTCGTCCCCGCAACGCAAGTCGATTCGCTCACGCTGGATTTCGAGTCGCTTCACTCCCACGGTTTCCTCCTCGGCCACGCCAGCATTGTCGGCATTCCGACCCGCGTGCCGATGATTGACCTCATCGCTCACCTCTTCGCGTTCACGGCTGCCGAGAGCTGCGGCAAGTGTTACCCGTGTCGCATCGGCTCCCAGCGCGGCTTGGAACTGGTGAACGCCAGCCGCGAGGTGCCCATTTCCCGCGCTCTCTTTGCCGATCTGCTGGAAACCCTGGAAATCGGTTCCCTCTGCGCCCTCGGCGGAGGTTTGCCGTTACCCATTCACAATGTGCTGACCCATTTCCACGACGAACTCGCGCCTTTCTTTGTGGGAGGTGAAAAATGAGTGCAGCGACTTTTCTTTTGGATGAAAAACCGATCGCGCTCGCGCCCGGCGAAACGCTGCTCCAAGCGATCCAGCGGGAAAAAGGCCAGAAGTTCATCCCGACTTTGTGTGACGCGCCGCATTTGAAGCCATTTGGCAGTTGTCGCTTGTGTTCGGTCGAAGTCTCGGCTTCACCTGAAGGTCCGTGGCGCGTTGTGGGCGCCTGCCACACGCCGGCGACGTCGGGTCAACACGTGCGCACGCACACGCCGCGCTTGCAACGCTTACGCAAGAATATTGTCGAATTGGTCCTGACGAATCACCCGCTGGAATGTCTGACGTGCCGTGCCAACGGTCAGTGTGAACTGCAAGATGTGGCCGCAGCCGTCGGCATTCGCGAAGTGCGCTACCCCGTCGGCGCCAACCACTTCGACGCGGGCAGCGATCGTAGCCACACGTACATGACCTCGGACTTGGCCAAATGCATCCACTGTTACCGCTGCGTGCGCGCGTGCGATGAAATTCAGGGTCAGTTCGTACTCAGCATGACCGGTCGCGGCTTTGCCACCCGGATCATCAAAGGCATGGACCAGACGTTCGCGGAGAGCGACTGTGTGTCTTGCGGCGCGTGCGCGCAAGCGTGCCCGACCATGGCGATTTCGGACGTGTTCGAGTCCGCCAAGCCGCGCCCGGATCGCGACATCCGCACGACGTGCACGTACTGCGGCGTGGGCTGCAACTTGCTCGTCAACGCGCCCGACGGCGTGGTCAAAAGCATCAGCGCGCCGTTTGACGCGGCGGTGAACGCAGGGCACACGTGCGTCAAAGGCCGCTACGCGTTCGGGTTTTACAACCACAAGGACCGGCTGCGCTCTCCTCTCATCAAGAAGGACGGCGTTTTCCACGAGGCGTCTTGGGACGAAGCGCTGCGTTTCATCGCCGACAAGCTCACGGCGATCCGCGCCGCGCACGGCCCTGACGCGATCGCCGGCATTTCTTCGGCGCGCTGCACGAACGAAGAAAACTTCCTCATGCAGAAGTTCTTCCGCGCCGTCATTGGCACCAACAACATCGACGGCTGCGCGCGCGTGTGTCATGCACCGACGGCGTTGGGCATGCAGCGGACATTTGGCCTGGGCGCCGCGACCAATTCGATCGACGACTTGCAGCACACGAATTGCGTGCTCGTCGTCGGCGCCAACGCGACGTCAGGCCATCCGGTGACGGGTGCGAAGATCAAGCAGACCGCGCTGCGCGGCGTGCCGCTGATTGTCATCGACCCGCGCAAGACCGAGCTGGCGCGCCACGCCGACGTGCACCTGCAATTGCGGCCAGGCACGAACGTGGCCGTGCTGAACATGATGCTGTATCACATCATCGCGGAAGGTTTGGTCAATGAGGCGTTTGTCGCTGAGCGCACCGCGGGCTACGCTGAATTCAAAGCGCAAATGCTGAAACTCGATATTCCCGCGTTGGAAGAAGTGTCGGGCGTGCCGAGTGCGCTGGCCAAGAAAGCGGCGGTGCTCTACGCGAGCGCGAAAAACGCGATGTCGTTCCACGGCTTGGGTGTGACGGAGCACAGTCAAGGTACGTTCGGCGTGATGCTGATCGCGCAATTGGCGATGATCACGGGCAATGTCGGCCGGCCCGGCGTGGGCATGAACCCGCTGCGTGGTCAGAACAACGTGCAGGGCGCCGCCGACATGGGGGTGCAGCCGCATCAAGGCGCGGGCTATCTGGACGTGACGATGCCGGAAAATCTGGCGCACTACGCGGCGCAGTACGGCGTGGAAGTGCCGTCGCGCAAAGGCTTCAAGATTCCAGAGATGTTTGAGGCGGCGCTCGAAGGTCATTTGAAAGCGCTGTGGATCATGGGCGAGGACGTCGCGCAGACCGACCCGAATACGACCAAGATCGTCGCGGCTTGCAACAATCTGGAGCTACTGGTTGTGCAGGAACTCTTCATGACGGAAACAGCCAAGCTGGCAACTGTCGTGCTGCCGGGCGCGTCGTTTCTGGAGAAGTCGGGCACGTTCACCAACGGCGAGCGGCGCATTCAGCGTGTGCAGCGCGCGGTTGAGCCGCTGCCGGGCACCAAGCCCGATGGCGAAATCGTCGTCGCCATCATGAACCAGATGGGCTACCCGCAGCCGCCCTACGACGCCGCAGCGATGCTCCAGGAAATCAGCCAAGTCGTGCCGTTCTTCGCCGGCGTAACCTGGGCGGGACTGGGCGATCAGGGCAAGCAGTGGCCGGTGGCCAAGGGCGGTCAGGAAACGACGATCCTGCATAAGGACGCGTTCAAGATAGGCCGCGCGCCGTTCTTCTTCGTGCCGTTTCGCGAGAGTCCGGAGCTGCTGGAGCATGGCGAGGAATTCCCGCTGATTCTCTCGACCGTGCGCGACCTGGTGCACTACAACTGCGGCGCCATGACGCGGCGCACCGGCAACGTATTTCTCAAGACCGAGGACGTGCTCCTCATCCACCCGCTGGACGCAGCGTCGCGCAACATCCTGGACGGCGCGCCCGTGACCGTGACGTCGGCGCGCGGCCACGTGACGCTGCACGCGCAAGTGAGCGACGCGGTGCTGCCGGGAACGGTGAGCACGACGTTCCACTTTCCGGAGATGAACATCAATTTTGTAACGAGTGACGTGGTGGATACGGAAGCCAAGTGCCCGGAGTACAAGGTGGTGGCGGTGGAGGTTGTGGCGGTTTGAGCGCGGCTGTACACGCGCGAATTGCTCGCGTTCCCGGCTTGACTTGCGCCACTGGGCTCCGGAAACTGCCGTACGGTCTTCCCGACCCGAACGACGCAGCCCCGATGGACATCCAAACCCTCGCCAACTTTCAGCTGCGGCGCGCACAGGAGCGCGTTGCTCTGGCTACAGCCCGCGAACAGGCGGTCCGTGCGTGCATTCCGCAGCTGGTTGACCTGCTGGTTCAGCGCTACGGCGTGACGCGCGTGGTGGCGTTTGGCTCGTATGCGTGGGGCACGCCGCACGGCGCATCCGATCTCGACCTCGCCGTTTCTGGTTTGCCTGCCGACGCCCTCTGGCAAGCGCTCGCCGACTGCAATGAGCTGGCCCCCGTTCCCGTGCAGCTCGTGCCTGTGGAGTCTGCGGCGCCGTCGCTGGCGGTGCGAATCGCGGCTGACGGAAAGGTGCTTCATGGCGATTGACCCGCATCGCGCCCGACTGCTGCTGCTCGCCACAGAAATTCGTGCCGATCTGACCGCGTTGGATCACCACGGCCGGGCGATTGCTGCTGCTTTGGCGCGCGTGCCGTGGGCCGAGGACGACCCGTAACTGGCGGTTGTCGCGCTGGCCATGCACCACGCCTACAGTGCGGCGGAGAGTGCGATGGAGCGCATCGCCAACGCGTTTGAAGGTCTCCCCGATCGTGGCGACCGTTGGCACCAAGACCTGCTGAACCAGATGAACTTGGCCATTCCCGAAGTGTGTGAACCGGTCCTGACCGCTGCGACGGTCAAACTCCTTCGCCCCGCGCTGCAATTTCGTCACTTCCTGCGGCACGCCTATGCCGTGTCCCTCGAACCCGCGCGGCTGCGAGGTGTCGCTGAGGAAACGCTCGCTGCCCAACGCGCGGTCCAAGCTGAACTGGCGGCGTTTGCTGATGCGCTGGCTGCGGCAGCCCGCGCGTGATCGACGGCCGGAGTTTGCGGAGCACCAGTTGTCCACACGCGCGCCGCGCGTGAGCGCGGAGCCGTGGCCACACACCAAAATACGCCTCGCCGCTCACGATCCCCACAAGCGACGCGCGGAGCGCGGAGCCCCGGCCACACACCAAAATCTCCGCTGCCACACACCACCGCCTCCCGCAATCCGCGCCTCAGCGCGAGAACCACGGCTGACCCTCCAAGCACCCAAAAGGTCCGGCCAGTCCTCTTCCAAGAGCGCGCATGGCCGGCGACGCGATAGCGACGCAGGCCGGCCACCCTGCACAGCCACCACAGTCAGTATCCGGCCCACAGGGTCTCCGAGCGAGGGCGAGCACCGAACCGTCGCCGCCGAGATCTCCTTTCCCCAACCCGGCTCCGCCGGCGACGGTTCGAGCGGAGCCCACCCACAATCCACCTCTCCTGCACCATCAGGTGTCCGAAGCCAAGGAAGGGAAGGGTCTGGGAAGGGAAACCTGCCGCCGGCTGGTTTCCCTTCCCAGTAGACGTAACCAAAATTTCCCCATAAAAAGCCCCAAAGCGGCCCGTCCGCCGCCCCGGACCCACACCCATGCGCTCCATCCCGCAAGACATCGACATCGCCCGCGCCGCGCGCACCAAACCCATCATCTACATCGCCGACCGCCTCGGCATCCCGCGCGAGAGCCTCTACCAGTACGGCCCGAACAAAGCCAAAGTCGCCTTCGACTTCATCGACACGCTGACCGACAAACCCAGCGGCAAGCTGGTCCTCGTCACGGCCATCTCGCCGACTGCCGCGGGTGAAGGCAAAACGACGCTCAGCGTCGGCCTGACCGACGGCCTGAACAAGATCGGCAAGAACGCGATGGTCTGCCTGCGCGAGCCGTCGCTCGGTCCCTGCTTCGGCATGAAAGGCGGCGCGGCGGGCGGCGGTTTTGCCCAAGTCGTGCCCATGGAAGACATCAACCTGCACTTTACCGGCGATTTTCACGCCATCGGCGCGGCGAATAATCTCCTGGCTGCGATGATCGACAACCACGTGCATTGGGGCAACGAGCTGAACATCGACCTGCGCCGCGTTACGTGGCGGCGCGCGGTGGACATGAACGACCGGTCGCTGCGCTCGATCGTCTCGGGTCTGGGCGGATCGGGCGACGGGACGCCGCGCGAAACGGGCTTCAACATCACAGTGGCCTCCGAAGTGATGGCGATTTTCTGCCTGTCCGAGAACCTGGAAGACCTGCACCGGCGGCTGGGCAACATCCTGATTGGCTACACGTTCGACAAGAAGCCGGTTTTCGCCCGTGAACTCCAAGCACCGGGCGCGATGAGTGTGCTCCTGAAAGACGCGCTGATGCCCAACCTCGTGCAGACGCTGGAAGGCAACGCGGCGTTTGTCCACGGCGGGCCGTTTGCCAACATCGCGCATGGCTGCAATTCCGTGGTGGCGACCAAGACGGCGCTGAAGCTGGCGGATTACGTGGTGACCGAAGCGGGCTTTGGCGCGGACCTGGGTGCCGAGAAATTCTTCGACATCAAGTGCCGCAAGGCCGGCTTGAAGCCGGATGTCGTCGTGCTGTTGGCGACGGTGCGCGCGCTGAAGGCGCACGGTGGCGCGGACATCAAGGCGCTGGAGACGCCGGACCTGGTGACGCTGCAAAAAGGCGCGGCGAACTTGAAGCGGCACTTGGCGAACCTGAAGCAGTTTGGCGTGCCGGCGGTCGTGGCGATCAACCGGTTTGACTCGGATTCGCCCGAGGAAGTGCAGCTGGTCAAGGATGTCGCGGCGGAGATGGGCTCCAAGGCGTTTCTGTGCACGCACTGGGCCGATGGCGGCGCGGGCACAGCGGAGCTGGCGCAAGCGGTTGCGACGATGGCGGACACGGGGCACCCGCAGTTTGCGCCGCTGTACCCCGACGACATGCCGCTCTTTGAGAAGGTGAAGACGATCGCGACGCGGCTCTACGGCGCGAGCGAGGTCATCGCCGACAAGAAGATCCGCGACGAATTCCGCGCGTACGAAGCGCAGGGCTACGGCCGTTTCCCCGTGTGCATCGCCAAGACGCCGTATAGTTTCTCCACGGACCAGAACTTGAAAGGTGCGCCGTCCAACCACACCGTGCCGATCCGCGAGATTCGCTTGGCGACGGGCGCGGAGTTTCTCGTCGTGATTTGCGGTGAAGTGATGACGATGCCCGGTCTTCCGCGCGTGCCGGCGGCGAATAGCATCCACGTGAACGCGAAAGGTTTGGTCGAGGGGCTGTTTTAGCGGCATCGCGCGCTGTTCGCCGTGCCGTTCTGAAGTCCGGGTCTTGGCCGACGGAACCGAGTCGCGTAGCCTTGCCTTCAGGGCGTGCTTGCCCAGACAGGTCGCGTGAAACAGTCGATTGCAGAGCTTCAGGCCTATCGCGTCCTCATGCGGATGCTGCGCCCGGTCGTGACGACGCGGGATGAAGCCGCGCAGCTCACCGACGCCCAGCGCGACTGGCTGGTCCGACGGGCGATCCAGGAGCGTGGCGCGTCGTGGATGCTGACGCACGCCGCCCAGGGTCTCGTGCATTTGACGTCCGGGCAACGCGCGGCGCTGCAGGAAGCTGCCAACGTCGAGATGCGCCGGGTTCTGGAAGCGGACGCGCTACGGCAGAGTCTACGGGCGCTCTTCACCGGCCCGTCGTCGGCGCTGTTGTTGCTCAAGGGCGCGTCGATCGAGGAACGCGCCTATCCACCCGGCATTATGCGGCCGTCCATCGACGTTGACGCGCTCGTCGCGCCCAACGCGTTGCCTGAAGTGCACACGTTCTTGGCGCGCAATGGCTTGGCCTGCGTTTATCGTGCACCGACCGGTCGTACGGAGCAGTGGGTGGGGGCTGGCGGTGGCGCGTCGCTGGACCTGCACTTGCGCCTTGGCTGCCCCGTTCGGTTTCCTGCCTACGGTACGTCCCAAGTCGTGGATGCCGCAGTGGCCCGCGCCACGCGGCTGAGCGACGGCACGCGCGTGCTCCACCCCATCGATGCAACGCTGCACTTGCTCGTTCATCTCGCGGCAGGTCTGGGTGGCGATCTGCGCCACGTGGCCGACACTCGTCAGTGGCTGGGACAGCACGGTGACGCGCTCGCCTCGGTGTCGGCGATGGCCGCGCACGTCGGCGTCCTGCGCGCGGTGTGTGCGGCTGCCGCTTGGCTCGTGGATGCGAGCGATCCGTCCGCGCCCTTGGAAGCGCTGGTCGCACGGATGCCAGCAGCCGACCGCCATCTGGCACGCCTGCAGCGCGTGGTGGTGCAGCGCTACTATCTTCGTCACGGTCCGCCGCTGCCCCCCAGCCTTTGCGCGTTGACTGAACTACTGACCGTCGATTTTCCGCGCGGCGCTGTCGGCCTCGCGGGCCTGACGGGCAACGCGGCGTTGTCGCGGTACCGGTAGACGTCGGTTAGCTGCTCGCACAGCTGCTCGCTTGCCTCTCCGACAACTCGCGTTCACAGAGAAACCAATTCTGCACCGACCGGCGTCGCCGCCGCCGGAATTGCGCTGGGCGGGGCTGCACGCGCTGTGACAACCCGTGGCGTTCGGGCTGGCTGGGGCAGTTCACCGTGTTGCGCGCCATGGGTGATTCGGCCGAACGACGCGGCATTCCGGTGCCCAAGGGTTGGCCGCCATTGCCGCCGTTTCCGCCGGGGCGCTGACCGTTCAGCGCTCCCCGATCGCTGGTCGAACCAGCCGTGCGCGGGGCAATCCCACCGATTGCGTCGGGTGTTCTCGCGAAATTGGCCGTCATTTTCGTTATTTTCCACGGACCGTGCGTGACTGCGCGATGACAAATTTGCCTTGCGACAATTTGTCGCAGGTGTACGCTTGCTGCGTGCGTTCGGGTCCGGAATGGCGTGGATTGTGTGACTGCCACTTGCGGCGAAGCTCGGCTGTGGCGATGGGGAGCGAAGACGGATGACGGGTTGTGCGCGAGCAAAGACGGGAGCAGTCCAGGTCATCGCGACGCTGGTTCTCCTGCTTTTTTCGTTTCAGGCCCTCGCCAACCATAAGAACTGTGCATGCGGCCATTGCAACGGCGCTTCCGAAGCGAAATCCGCGCCTGTGGCGGCCGAGCCTCAAACGGAGCATTGCTGCTGTCACCACCACGACGACGAAGCGGCGACGAAGGCCGCCGAACTGCATGATCCGGGCTGCACCTGCGGCGACGAGACCGACGGTGCGCCGGCTGTGTTCGCCGATGCCAAAGTAGGCGTCGACACCGACCTTCTCGCGCTCGGTGTCAGCTGGTCCGCCTTGCGCGTCGAGACACGCCCCAGCGCGTGCGTCGCATCCGGGTGGCTGCATACCACCGGTCCGCCGGATGTCCACGACCAACTGTTCCTGCGATTTCACGCGCTCCTGATTTAGCACCGTCGGCTGGGTTCGCTGCATTCTTTCCAGCAACCCAAGCGCCGTGACCTCGCGTGGTCCGTGTGCCGGCCGTACGCCACAACGCCTCTCCACCTGATTTGCGGGCCACGCTCTGCGCGTTGTCCCTCGGTTCGTCGGCGCAACGTCGCGTCGCCGTCCCGCGCCCGTTGCGTTCTGTGCAGTCCTCAGGAGTTGTCCATGAGCCGTTCTGTCTTTCGCCATTTTCTCCGCGGTCTGCTTTTGCTCGCCGTGTTCGCAACCGCGACGTCTGCCTACGCGATCCCCGCCTTTGCGCGCCGCTACCAGACGTCGTGCCAGACGTGTCACATCGCGTTTCCGCGCCTCACCCCGTTTGGCGAAGCGTTTCGCCGCAACGGATTCCGCTTTCCCGGCGGCGGCGATACGACCGCGGTTAAGGAAGAGCCGGTTGCGTTGGGCAACGACGCGCAAAAAGAGCTGTGGCCGCAAGCTGTTTGGCCGGGTGAGCTCGCCGGTTCGCTGCCACTTTCGCTGGTCGTGGATGGCAAATTGACGGTCGGACCGCTGCCTGAAGAGCACATGAGCGTGGTGGGGGCAGCTGAGCCCGCAGCGATGGCGGGAATGGACATGCCGCCTGCAAACACGGGCAAAGTGGGATTCGACACGCTGGGTGGTCACGTCGGTATGCGTGCGGGTGGTGCGATCGGCGATTTTGCGTCGGTTTTCGCGTCTGTAGACGTCGGCGGCCACGAGCCAATCTCCGTCGAGCGCGGTTGGCTGAACTTGACGCCCGCCGGTCCGACCGCGCTTCAGGTCCGCATGGGGCGCTTTGAACCGTCCCTGCACGGCGTTTCGATTCATCGCAGCCTCTTCATGCACCAACTCCGCCTGCAGACGACTTCAGTCGGCCTGAATCCGTGGATGCCGGAGCCCAATCAAACCGGGTTGGAGCTGGCTGGGGTGGCGCTGGGTCGCTTCGGCTGGGACGTCGGCGTCGTCGACAACGCGGCTGGCACGCGTTACCTGCGCAAGGACGCTTACGCGCGCGCTGAGTACAAGTTCGGCGGCATGCGGCTGGACGGGCTGGAAGCGGAGGCCAAAGGCGCGCCGTGGTCAGAACGCAGCCTCCTGCTTGGCGCGTCGGTCTACACGGGTAAGGCGGCGATTGCGGGCACGCATGACGACGACTTTCTGCGCGTGGGCGTCGATCTCCATGCGATTTTTGACGACCTGCTGCTCGACGTCGTCGCCGTTCGTGAACATCACGATCAGCCGACTGCCGACGCTGGTGTTCCGATGCAAGTGGACCAGCTTTTGGCGGAGCTGACCTGGATGACCACCCCCGTCTTCTTCCCGACCGTGCGTTTTGAAGCGTCCCGCCTCGACTACGACGCGACTTTTGCCGACAGCTGGCTCGGTTCTCTGCTCCTCTGTGCCGTCGTTCGGCCCAACGTTGTCCTGCGCATTGAGGGCGATGTCGGTGCCGATGCGACGACGTCTGCGGAATTCCACTCCGCCGTCCTGTCTTTTTCCACGGCTTTTTAAGGAGACCATCATGTTTCAACGCCTCGCGTTCCTGGTTCTCACGTCATTCCTGGCTTTTCCCGCGCTCGCCGACTCGGTCTCCGGGTCGATTCAAGCGCCGGTCCCCAAGTTCCGCGCGAATGCAATCGTCTTCGTCAAGCAGGGACCGCCGGCGCCCGCGGCCAAGAAGACCGTCACGATGGACCAAAAGGGCCTCGTCTTTGTGCCGCGCGTGCTGCCGATCCAAAGGGACTGGACCGTGGAATTCCTGAATTCCGATCCCGTCGCGCACAACGTCTTCACGGTCGATGGCGAAAAATACGACTTGGGCACGTGGCCGCAGGGGCAGAAGAAGGCGCACGTGTTCAGCAAGACCGGGACGTACCGTCAGCTTTGCCGCGTGCACGATGACATGATCGCGTTCATCGTCGTGCTCGATACGCCGTGGTTCGCCGTGAGCGACAAGGCGGGCAATTTCAAGCTGGATGGTCTGCCGCCGGGCAACTACACGCTGGGCGTCTGGCATGAAAAGCTGAAATCGGCCGATGTGCAGGTCACCGTCGCCGCGGGGCAGCCCGCCAAAGTGGACATCAAGCTGCAGTAGGCGGCGCGCGGAGGGTGCGATGGCAACGGAGTCGGAGAAGCAGCCCGAAATGGCGGGTGAAGTCGGCGCGGATCGCCGCGACTTTCTGTGGAAAGTTGGTTGTGCGGCGCTGAGCATTGCGGGCGTTGAGGCAGCGGCATCGACTTTGCGTTTTGCGAAAGCGCCGGTCTCATACGGTCCCGCACAACGGCGGTCGCTGGGTGACCTGACGCGCTTTCCGCCCGGCGCGCCGGTGTACGTTGAAGATGCTGGCGTCTTCGTCCTGCGGGATGCCAAGGGACTTCGCGCGCTCTCGGCCACGTGCACGCATCTGGGCTGCACCGTGCGTACCGATCGAGAAACCGGCGGCTTCGTTTGCCCGTGTCACGGCAGCCGCTACGACAAGGAAGGCAAGGTCGTCGCCGGACCTGCACCCGCGTCACTGCCTTTTGTGCGCGTTGACCAGGACCGCCGCGGTCGTCTGGTCGTGGACTTGGGGACGCCCGTCGACGCCGACTTTCGCACAAAGGTGGGCTAGGCGATGCGCAACCTGCTCAAGCACATCCAAGCGTCAATTTTCCGCGTTGGTTGGCCGAAGGACGAGCGCGCGGCGACCAAGGCGATGGTCTCGTCCATTACGCTGCACGTGCATCCGCCCAAAGTGCGACCGGCGGCGCTGAAATTCCGCGCGTCGTGGGCGCTTGGCATCATCTCGTTGGTTCTGGCGGGCGCACTGACGGCGACCGGCGTCTACCTGATGTTCTATTATTACCCGCACCCGGACGTGGCGTGGCGGTCGATGAAGGACCTCGCGTTCGTGGTTCCCTTTGGCGTGGTCACGCGCAACCTCCACCGTTGGGGCGCGCACGCGATGGTGGCGATTGTCACGCTTCACATGCTGCGGGTCTTTCTGGCTGGCGGCTACAAACCGCCGCGTGAGGCCAACTGGGTGGCCGGCGTCGCGCTGTGGGTGCTGACGTTGGCGCTTTCCTTCACGGGCTACCTGCTGCCCTGGGATCAGCTCGCGTACTGGGCGGTCACGGTGGGCGCCAACATGGCCGGCGCGATTCCGTGGCTGGGCAAACCGCTGCGCATTCTGCTGCTGGGCGATTTGACCGTTGGCGAGGCTGCGCTTTTGCGGTTTTACGTGCTGCATTGCGTCTTGCTCCCGCTCCTGTTGTTTGGCTTCGTCGGCTTTCACCTCTTTCGCGTGCGCAAGGACGGCGGTTTGGTCGTCGCCGAACACGATCCAGCGACGCTCAACGCCAAGCCAGGTTTTCGCATCCCGTCGTGGCCGCATCTCGTCTACCGCGAGTTTCTCGTCGGCTTGGTGACCACTGCGGTGCTGCTCCTGCTGTCCCTCATCGCGAACGCGCCGCTGGAGCCGCTTGCCGACCCCGCGCGTACGCCGAATCCTGCCAAGGCGCCGTGGTACTTCCTCGGCATTCAGGAACTCGCGCATTGGTCGGCCTTCTGGGGCGGCGTGTTCGTGCCCGCCGTCACAGTCCTCGGTTTGGCGGCGTTGCCGTATTTTGACCGTCACATGGACGGCGTGGGTCGCTATTTTCCCAAAGAACGCCGCGTTGCCTCCACGCTCTTTTTGCTTCTGATGACCTTCTTTGCCGTCGTGACCGTCATCGGCACGCTTTTCCGCGGCCCGGCGTGGGCGCTGATGAGGTGGCCGTCATGACGCCGCGCGAAGACCGTTGGTTGCACGCCGTTTTTGCCGCTGCGTCGGTCGCGATTGTGGTCCTCGTCGGCGTGGCCGTGGCGCGCGAATGGCATCGTCCGTTGACCGTCGAACAGCGACTTGTGCTCGCGCTGGGCGTTGTCGATCGCTGCGTGACGTGCCACGACGAGAGTCAACACCCCGGTAAGGCGTTGGAACAGCACCCGGTCGAGCGCTTTGGCTGCACGCCGTGTCACGGTGGACAGGGCCTGGCGACGACGGCGCAAGCGGCGCATCGCGCGAGTCCTGACTGGGAACGACCGCTCTTTTCCAAATCAGAACGCGACGCAGCGTGTGGCGCGTGCCATTTGGGCGCCGCCGCGCCGGTTCCCTCGTTGGTAGCGGGCCGTCGTGCGTTGACCGAACGCGGTTGTGCGGGCTGCCACACGATTCCCGGCATCGCGCCGCCAAATCACGCGCCGGAACTCGACGGTCTGCGCGACAAGGTCACGCCCGCGTGGGTGCGCGCGTGGCTCACCGATCCAGAGAAGCTGGACCCACGCCACAGGATGCCAACTTTTGCGCTGACGCGGCCGGAGATCGAGGCGCTGGTCGCGTACCTCTGGACGTTGACTGGCGCGCCCCTGACTCCGTTGCCCGCAGAACCGACGGGTGATGCCGATCGCGGCAAGACGGCGCTGGCTCGCCTGCGCTGCGCGACCTGTCACGCCTTTGAAGGCCGGGGCGGTGATTTTGCCCCCGATCTGGGCCTCGCTGGCGTCAAGCTTGACCCACTTTGGCTGTGGAACTACCTCACGAACACGCACCGGCTCCGTCCGCACACGCGGATGCCCGGATTTCAGTTGGCCCAAGAAGACGCCTCAGACATCGTCGCCTACGCCGCGGAGCAGTGGGTGCCCGACACCGGCGTGCTGCCGTGGCAGGCGTTTGCGGGCGATGTGAAGCCCGAATTGGCCCAACAAGGTCAGTTGCTCTTTGCTGAGCAAGGCTGCGGCGGCTGTCACCTCGTTGCCGGAAAGCGCGCGCCGCCGTCCGCACCAGCGCTGGATCGCCTGGGCGACCGGCGCGCTTCGGACCTGTCCAGCACGCAAAAAGGGCGGACGCTGGCGGATGTGCCGACGTGGGTCGCGCAAAAGGTCTTGGAGCCACGCGCCTTTGACATGCCCGGCGCGCAGCGCAGCAAAATGCCGAGTTTCCCCCACGTCGCGGCCGAAGAAGCGCTGGCGCTGGGCATCGCCTTGGCGACGCAGCACGCCGTTTTGCCGCCGGAGCTGTGGATTCGCCACCACGACGTGCCGCCGTTCCAGCCGCCGCCGGGGGAAGTGGGGCAGCTGATCTCGCGTTTCCGCTGTGTTTCCTGTCATCGGTTCCATGGCCAGGGCGGCGACGTGTCGCGCATTCCGCTGGACAATGCCGGCGCGCGCCTCCAGCAAGCCTGGTTGGAGCGCTTCCTGCACACGCCCGTGACGGTGCGCATGGACCAGCCGGAGCGGATGCCAGTGCTGGGCATGACGCCGCGAGAGGCAAAACTGCTTGCGGCGTGGATCGAGACGACGTTTGGTGACGACCGTGTGGCGCCCGCCCCCATGCTCCTGCCAGAAGACGTGACGGCCGGAAAGGCGCTCTTTGTGCAGAACAAGTGTGGCGAATGCCACGTCGCCGATGGCGGCGGGACGATGAAAGGCCCGACTTTGGACGGCGCATCGCTCCGCTTGCAGCCGAGTTACGTGGTTGCGCTTTTGCGCGATCCGACCGTTGTTCCTGAAAACCGTCACCCCAGCCAGCGTTTTCCTGACGCAGCGGCGCGGGCTATGGCGGCCTACGTGCTCAGCTTGCCCGGTGGGTCGCCGTGGCCGGACGCACTTCCTTGAAAGTGGAGATGAAGATGATTCGCCTGATTCTTGCCCTCTTGCTCACATCAGGCTTCGTCACCGGATGCACGCCGACGACCGCCAAGACCACCACCGATACCGTCGACAACGCCGACGCGATGAGTGGCACGGATGCCAGCGGTAGCGGCGACACCATGGACCCCAACGACATGGGCGACATGGATATGGGCAGCGCCCCGATGCCCGGCATGGACATGTAGCAGCGGAGACGTGCGGTCACGTTCTGGTCGCGTCGGCCTTGGCGCGTGCACCGGTCTCGCTACCGATACCCTTCCGCTTGCTGCTCAAACAGCCGTGCGTACGTGCCGTGCGCCGCCAGCAGCTCCGCGTGACTGCCCGCTTCAGTCACGCGACCGCCGTCCAGCACCGCGATGAAATCCGCGCGCCGCACTGTCGAGAACCGGTGCGAGATCAAGATGCTCATGCGTCCGCCCGCGTGATCCTGCAGCCGGTCGAAGATCTCGACCTCCGCCGCCGCGTCCATCGCCGACGTCGGCTCGTCCAGCACCAGAATTTGCGCATCCTTGCGCATCAGCGCCCGCGCGAGCGCCACGCGCTGCCACTGTCCGCCGGAAAGCTCGCGCCCGCCGTCAAACCACTTGCCCAGTTGCGTCTGGTAGCCCTGAGGCAGGCCCGCCAGCGTCTCGTGCGCCGCTGCCTCTCCCGCCGCTTCTTTCCACCGCGCCTCGTCGTCAAAATGCCGGTCATCGCCCACGCCAACGTTCTCACCCGCGATGAACTGATACCGCAGAAAATCCTGGAAGATGACACCGATCCGCAAGCGCAGCGCCGCTGGCTGCCACTCCTGCAAATCGCGACCATCCAGCAAGATGCGCCCGGAAGTCGGCTGGTACAGGCGCGCCAAGAGCTTGATCAGCGTCGTCTTACCCGATCCGTTCGCGCCGACGAGCGCCAGCGTTTGGCCCGGTCTCAAATCCAGATCGATGTTCGTCAGCGCAGGTTCCGCAGCACCCGGGTACGTAAAGCTCACACGCTCAAACCGCAGACCAGCCTGCGGATCAAGACCCGACGTCGCGGTGCCCGGCTCCGGATCCGGCGGTAGATCCAGGAGCTCAAACAGCGTCGAAATGTACAAGTTGTCTTCGTACAGGCCGCCGATTGCCTGCAAAAGCGCGCCAAAAGCGGTTTGTCCCTGTTTGAACGCCAAAAGCCCCGCCGTCATCGCACCCAGCGTCAGCGCGCCCGCCGCAGTTTGCAGCGCCAGCCACGCAAACGCCGTGTAGAGCACCAAGGTCGCCAGAATCGCCAGAATCAGACCCCAGCGGTGTCGCCGCCACGTCAGCGCGCGGTCTTCCTCGTAGACTTGCTGATAAATCTTCTGGTAGCGATCGAGCAGCCGTGGGCCAAACTGGTAGACTTTGACTTCCTTGGCGGAATCCTCCCGCGCCATGAGCGTTTCCATGTAGAGCTGCATACGCGTTTCCGGCGCGCGGTAGCGGAACAGGCGGAACGCCTCGCCAGAAAAGCGTGCCTCTGCCAAAAACGCTGGTAGCCCGGCCACGACGAGCGCCAGCACCGCCCAAGGCGACAGCGCCATGAGCAGCGCCGAGAAGCCGAGCAGCGACACTGTGTTTTGCAGCACGTTCAGGAGCTTGATGATGAGACCGAGCGGTCGAGTTGCCGCTTCGCGACGCGCGCGCGTGAGCAAATCGTAGGTGTTGCTGTCCTCGAACTTCGGGAGCGACAGCGTCAGCGCCTTCTCAAAGATCCGGACGTGCACCGCGTGGCCGAGCTGCGCGCGCAGCAGCGACTGACACAGGAGCTGCCAGCGCTGTGCCACAAGCAGCAGGAGCACCAGCGCGAACTCCAGCGCGACCCAGCGCACCGCTGACTGCGGATCGCCGCCGCGTTGCGCCGCGACGACCGCGTCGACCAGACCGCGTCCGACCCAGGCAATCGTCGACGGCAGCGCGCCCGCCAGCAGCGTCCAGACCAGCATGCCCGCCAACAAGCGCGGCGCGGTGTGCCACGCCAGCCGCATCGCGCGCGGGGCGTGCGTAAACGCCTGAAAGAAGTCTTTGGCGAGCGCCTTGGCCTCTGCGGGGGAACGCGGCAGCCGCGCTGGAGCTGGCTCGGTCGCCATCTTCACCCCAGCCACATGCCCAGCGTCCAAACGACAAAGCCGCTGACGGCGACGGCAAGCCAGCGCCAGCCGATGCGGGTGATCCGCGCTTCCGTGTCCAAGCCGCGCCGCGCCATCATCAAGAGGCCAGTCAGCCAAGCCAAGAAGCCGAGCGAAACGGCCGCGGACGTCAGCGGCGACACGCCGACCGGCCGGGCGTAGTCACGCGTGAACTGCGCGAGGAGTTCTTTCTTGTCGCGTTTGTCGCCGATCTTTTCGGCCACGCGCACCATGACCGGCGGAATCGTCCCGTTCACCCACGCGACGAGGTCGGCACGCGGCTGCCACAGGTGCCGCCCGGCGATCAGACCTGACCGCAGCGCGTCGAGCGCGCGCAGCGCACGCATCGGCTCTGGCTGATCGGCCGTGTTGGCGATACGCACAAGCGCGTCCGCGGCGTCCGTCCACTTGGGACCCCACGGCGTGTACCAGCGCAGCGTCCAGCGGTACTCGTCGATCGATTCGTCTATTTTGCCGACTTTCTCCAGACCGGCGGCGCGCTCGTACGCCTGCATCTGCTCCCAAGTCGCGCGCGCGGCGAGCGACGCCAGCACGATGAGCGCCGCAAGAAGCGGAAGGCGCAGACGTTGCCAGAGGAGGCGGGTTTGCATCTACACCAAGTCCCGTCGTTCAAACACGATGAGCGACAGCGCGACGAAAAAGCCGACCCACGACAGGCCGTACAGCGTCGCGTGGACGAAATAGTCGGGCGGCAGGCTCACGCCGGCTTGCAGTTCGTCGGCGATGTTGAAGGTCGACAGATCCGGCACGATCGCAACCAGCACGCGGCCCAACGCGCGCATGGCCGGCACTTCGGCGAACGCGCCTTTGGTCGCCTGCATGAGGTCGTTGATCACGTAGGTGATGCGACCGACGAGGAACACGCCCAGCGTGAGAACGCCCGACAGCACCGGTCGCGAGAGCGCGCTGAAAAAGAGCGCCGCGGAGGTGACGAGCAGGATCTCGATGTAGTTCAGCCCCAGCGCTTGGGCCAGCGCCATTGAGAACGTCCCACCGCGCAGGTGCAGCACGCCCGCCCAGCACACCGCCAACAGAATCAGCTGGCCAAAAAGCAGGAGGGAGAGCCCCAGGAACTTGCCCAACAAGAACTCGCTGCGGCGGATCGGCTTGGGCAGAATCGCGTAGAGCGTCTTGCGATCGATTTCTTTGTACAGCAGCACCGCGCCCAGAAGCACGGCCGTCGCGATGCAGACCAGCGGAATGACGGCGAGCCCGAAATCGGTCACCAGGCGGATCTTCTGGTCGGCCAACGCGAGATCGGAGAGCAGCACCGAGAAGATGAGCATGAGGATCGTCACGCCCAGGAGGCCGAAGAAGAGCTTGTTGCGGCCCGCTTCGCGCAGTGTGTTGCCCGCGACCGTGAAGATGCGACTGAATGCAGCGACCGGACCATCGATGCGGAGCGTCAGTTTGTCGTGCGTGGTTTGGACGCTCATTCTGGACTCCCGGCCTTGGGCGCGCGCTGACCGTCAGACGACACCATGTGCACCGCCTTTTGCACGAACAGCTCTTCCAGCGAATCGCGGTGCTGTGACAGTTCCCGCAGCGTTGCACGCGCGTCGACGACCGCCGCAGTCAAGCCCGGCACAACGTCGGTCGGCAGCCGCAGGCGCAGCACCGGACCCAGTTCCTCCGTCAGTTCCACGCCGGGCAGCGCCAACAGCCGTGCCTTGGCCGTTTCCAAGGTGTCCAACGGCAACTCGACAAGCGCCTCTGACTCCAGCTTGTCCATCCGCAGCAGGTCGCTCAGTCGACCCTGCGCCACGACTTCGCCGCGATCCAGAATGCACACAGCGTCGCACAGCGTCTCGATGTCGGTCAGCACGTGCGAACTAAAAAACAGCGACTTGCCTTCGCGGCGCAGCTCCGCCATCAGCTCGCGCACTTCCTTGCGCCCGATCGGGTCCAAGCCCGACAGCGGCTCGTCGTAAATCAGCAGATCCGGATCCGAAAGGAGACTTTGCGCGATGCCTACGCGCTGCAGCATCCCCTTGGAAAACCCGCGCAGCTCGCGGTCCATCGCGTGGGAAAGCCCCAAACGGTCCAACAGCATCGGGATGCGCTTTTTGCGCGTCGAGCCGTCCAAGCCGTAGAGCTTGCCCACGTAGTCCAGCACTTCGCGCGGCGTCAGGTAGTCGTAGAAGTACGGCGCTTCTGGCAAATAGCCGACGCGCGCACGAGCGGCAGCGTTGCTCGGATCCGCGCCAAAAAGCCGAATTTTGCCGACGGTTGGCTGGATGAGGCTCAGGATGCACTTGATCGACGTCGTCTTGCCGCTGCCGTTCGGGCCCAAATAGCCAAGCGACTCGCCGCGCTTGAGTACCAGCGACACATCGCGCACGGCCTGCACCTTCGTGCCCCAAAAGCCGACGCGAAACGTCTTGCCAAGGTGCTCCAGCGCCAAAATGTCGTCTTGCTCTGCCACGCGTCCCTTCCGTTTACCCGAGATTGGCCGTTTGGCCGTTCGCAACCCTAAACCAAGCCGTCGGTTGCGGCAACGTCACCCGTGCGTCTCGTTCACTGGTTTGCCCAGCGTCTGCGTCTTGTACCACGCGATCGTGCGCGCCAAGCCTTCTTCCAGATCAAACTGCGGCTCGTAGTGCAACAGCTGCCGCGCCTTGGAGATGTCCGGCACGCGCAGCTCCACGTCGGGGAAATTCCACGGCACGCAGTTCAGCGTTGAGGTCGAATTCGCCAGCCGCACGATGTCGCGTGCCAGCTGGTGGATCGTCACGGTCGAGCGCGGCGAACCGATGTTGAAGGACTGCCCCACGGCTTCTTCGCGGGTCAAGACCAGGAGCATGCCGTCGATGATGTCGTCGATGTAGCACCACGAGCGGATCTGCGAGCCGTCGTTGTGGATCGTCAGCGGCTCATTGCGCAGCGCGTGCCGGACAAAATGGTGGATCGCGCCGGTGCCGACTTGTCGCGGACCGTAGATGTTGAACGGACGAATCGCGACCGTCGGCAGTCCGTATTGCTTGTGGTAGTTCGCGCAGAGGTGCTCCGTCGCCAGCTTTGCCACCGCGTAGGTCCAGCGTGCTTCACCGACGGCGCCCAAGGACGTTGCGTCCGTCTCCGCCACATTGAACGCGTACTTGCCGAACACTTCCGACGTCGAAAAATCGACGACGCGCCGCACATCTTCGCCGCGTTCGCGCATCGCCTGCGCCACTTCCAGCACGTTCATCGTGCCTTGCAGACTGACCTGCATCGTGAGCACGGGCGCCTTCATCACCGTATCCACGCCCGCAATCGACGCCATGTGGATGATGTGGTTGGCGCCCGCAAGCGCTTGGGCCACTGCGAATTTGTCGCGCACGTCGCCGCGGAACAACTTGACGTTGGGCAGCTTCAAGAGCGGCGTGTCGGTCACCGCGTCGTGGTGCAGGTTGTCAAAAAGCACAATGCGAATCGTCGGTTCAGTTGCTAACCGCTCCGCAAGTGCGGAACCGATGAAGCCGGCACCGCCGGTGATGGCGACCGTTTGGCCAGAAAGAGCCTGAAGAGAAAGCGGCATGCGGTACCTCTAGTGCGCGGAATCGGTTGCGGTCACAGATGGCGGGAGCTCCATCACCCATTCCGCTTCGTCCGGACGTTCGTTGGCTGTCGGCTGCCAGAAGCGAATCGTCAGGCGGGTGAGCAGATCGGGCGGGGTTGGCACTTCACGCAGCCAGCCGGTTGGATCCTGCGGTTGCAGCGGCGGTGCCAGCTGCCGTTTGGGGCCAATGAGCGTGGAAAGCACCGTTCCGACGTACACCCAATCGCGCTGATGCACGATGTCCAGCCAAGCCAACTCGCCAGCCTCTTCGCCGCGATTGCGCTCGGTCAGCATGTTGCGCAGTTCCCGCCGCTGGTCGTCGGTCGCGCCACCATAGTTGACCAGCGCGGACTTGATGCTCTCGTCCACTTGCCCGGCGCGCGCGTATTGCGACGCCAGATAGTTGGGATCGTAGCTGAAATTCGGGAAAGAATAGGCGATTTCCAAGTACTGAATGGCGAGCTGGCGAAGGCGGGTTTCTTCCTCGGCGTCCTTCGGTTCCATCGCATAGCGCAGGTTGTAGGCGATCTCGTGGTACAGCCAGGGATCGTCTGGCTGCGCTTCCAAGCCCAAACGCGCAAAGCGGTTGGCGCGAATGGACACCTCGCGGTCGATGCGCTGGCCAAACTTCACGACCTGGCTGCCCCACCGGTAGGACGACTTGCAGTGCGCGTCCAGCGCCCAGATCGCGTCCAAGTAGCGATCCAGCCACGGCAATTGGCTGTCCGTGATGAGGTGGCGTACGAAATAGTGGGCCGCGCGCACGTAGATCAGGTCGGCGAGGAAGGACTGCTGGCCCAACGAGGCGATGCGAAGGACCGGACCGGGCGGCAAGTAAGACGTCTCGGCCGTGATGCCGAGCGCGCGCCGACCACCGGACACTTCCTTTTCAATACGGAACCACTGCGCCGAGAAGAAGAACAGCCACGCGGCGCACGTCAGCACGACGAGCAACAAGCGCCGTGACGGATCCTGCCACCAAAACGCCGCGAATTCGGCCACCCCAAAGGGGCTGCGTCCGGAACTGGCGCGAGAGGTGAAAGAGGGCTTTGTGGCCACGAAATGTTCGCTTTGCGGCACCGCTCGCCGCAGCGCAACGTTAGACCGTCGCGGCGATCAGGGCAACTGCGTCCGCGTCATTCTGCGCAAACGGCCCACCACGCGATCCGCCGCGAGCAACGTCCGCGCTGCCAGGCGCCCCGCGTGGGTGCGGGTCAAGGTCGGCGCGGGCACGAATTCCGGCCACGGCGCTTCGAGCAGCGCGGCGAGCCAGCCTTTCTTCACGCAACCTTCCAGAGAAAACACGTAGAGTCGCTCGGTGTGTCGCTTGGCCCGTGCCAGCTCCTGCAGCGTCAGTGGCAGGTCCAGTTCGCGCGCGGCGAAGGTCGCCTCCAGCACTTCCACGCCGCCGCCTGTGATGCCGACGGCGATCGCCTCTGCTTCCGGTCCGTACGCGTCAATCAGCGCGCTGCCCCACGGTTCCGGCAGCGTCGACCGGTACAACATCAGCACTTCGCGATCCACGCGCAGGTCGGCGATGCCCAGTACGCGCTGCAGGAGTGTGGATTGCGCCGCGCGTTCGTCCGCGATGAAAGGGAATTGGTAGGTCTCCACCTCGCCGACGTCCGCACGGATTTCCCGCACCAGATCATGTAGATCATTCAGCGCATTCTGCCACACCTGTCGCGATCGCCGCAGCCACGTCAGCCGCGCGAGCGTCAAGAATGGCGTGTCCACGAGCCCGACGGCGTCTTCCTGAGGCGCTTCGATGTCCAAGCCGACGCACCTCCAGGTCAGTTGATGCGCGTCGGTCCAGTTCCGCACTTCCTGCCAGCGCTTCCGCGCGGTATCGACATTGTCCAAAGTCAGCCAATACCCGTCGCGCGGATCCAGCACGAGCCAAGCCGTCACCGGCACGCCCGCCGCGGTCAGCTGCTGCACGATCTGAGCGCGTTCGGGCGTCAGATCGATGAGCGCCAGCGCCACGCCGCACCGATGCGTCGCGAGCAACGGGATCAGCGCTGGATCGGCGAAAAGCGCGGCCAAGCGTCGGCTTTCCAATTCGCAAAAGAAAGTCAGATCGCTCGGCATCGCAGATTACAGGAACGCCGGATCGCGGTAGACGCCAAATTCTTCGCGGAACACGTCGCAGATTTCACCCAGCGTCACTTCCACTTTCACCGCGGCCAAAATCGCTTCCACCAAGTTGGCATCGGTCTGGCACGCCGTTCGCACGCCTGCCAGAGCCTCGGCCGCGAGCGCCTGATTGCGGTTCGCCTTGACCGCTGCGCAACGCGCGATCTGCGCCGTCTCGACTTTTTGGTCGATATGCAGGAGCGGAATCGGCGCATCCTGACCTTCGACCGCCGCATTGACGCCGACGATCTTGCGCTCGCCCGACTCCACGCGCTGCTGGAACCGGAACGCGCTCTCGGCGATTTCGCGCTGCGGGTAGCCGATCTCGATCGCCCGCACGATACCGCCGATGTCGTCGATCTTCTGGATGATCGCCGCGGCCTCCGCTTCGATGTCGTCCGTCAGCTTCTCGATGTACCACGAGCCGCCCAACGGATCGGCCACGTTCGTCACGCCCGATTCTTCGGCGATGATTTGCTGCGTCCGCAACGCCAACTTCGCCGCATCGGCTGTCGGCAGCGCGTACGTCTCGTCCAGGCTGTTGGTGTGCAGCGACTGCGTTCCACCCAGCACAGCGGCGAGCGCCTGCAGCGTCGTCCGCACCACGTTGTTCATCGGCTGCTGCGCCGTCAGGCTCACGCCGGCGGTCTGGCAGTGCGTCCGCAACATCCACGAGCGCGGATTCTTGGCACCGAAGCGGTCCTTCATGATGCGTGCCCACAGCCGACGGGCCGCGCGCAACTTCGCGATTTCCTCAAAGAAGTCGTTGTGGACGTCAAAGAAGAAGCTCAACCGTGGCGCAAAAGCGTCGACGTCCAGTCCCGCCTCGATGCCCGCTTGCACGTAACCTACGCCGTCCGCCAGCGTGAACGCCAACTCCTGCGTTGCCGTCGCGCCAGCCTCCCGGATGTGGTAGCCAGAAATGGAAATGGTGTTCCACTTCGGCAGCTTGTGCGTGCAGAACGCAAGCATATCGCGGATGATCCGCATCGCCGGACGCGGCGGGCAGATCCACTCCTTCTGGGCGATGAACTCCTTCAGGATGTCGTTTTGCAGCGTGCCGCCGATCTGGTCGTACGGCACGCCGCGCTTTTCCGCGACCGCGACGTAGAGAGCCAGCAGCACGATCGCCGGTGCGTTGATCGTCATCGAGGTCGTGACCGCGCTCTGGTCGATGCCGTCAAAAAGCGCTTCCATGTCGTGAATGTGGCTAACGCTTGTCCCTTCGCGGCCGACTTCACCTTGCGCCAATTCGTGATCGGGGTCGTAGCCCATCAAAGTCGGCATGTCGAAGGCAGTCGAAAGGCCGGTCTGACCCGACGCCAGCAGGAACTTGAAGCGCTCGTTGGTATCTTCCGGTGTGCCAAACCCGGCGAACATGCGCATCGTCCAGCTTTTCCCGCGGTACATGTTGGGATGCACGCCGCGGGTGAACGGGAACTTGCCTGGCACGCCGATCTGCTTCCAGTACGTTTCATCGGGCGCTTGCGGAAAATACGCAACGTCGACCTTGCGTCCGTCCAGGGAAATGAACGGTCCAGGCCGTGAACTCGCCTTGGCCACGGTCGCCTGATACTCGGCAATGCGCGGATCAAGCTGGGGATTCGGTTGCGTCGTGTCGTGCGCCATGGTGTCCTCTCGGTGTTTCCCGGGGCAGCATGGTACGCTGGCCGCCCGAATGGGTGCAACGACATGACCGCGATTCCGACCGAAATCCGCCGTGTGCTCGACCAAGTCCGCCGTGACGTCCGCCGTCATCGCTTGTGGCAGCCCGGCGCGCGCGTGCTGCTGGCCTGTAGCGGCGGTCGCGATTCGATGGCCGCGTTGGCGATTCTGGCGCAGCTGCAACCCTCACTTGGGCATGTTCTGCTGGTTGCGCACGTCGATCACGGGCTCCAGCCCAATCATGCGGAAACAGCCGATCTCGTCGCCGAACAAGCCCAGCAGCGCCATTTGGCGTTTGCGGTGCGTGGCGTCCAGCTGCGTCCCGGTGCCGATCTGGAGGCGCGCGCGCGCTCGGCGCGGTATGCGGCGCTCCACGACATGGCAACGGAATTGGCGGCGGAGGTCATCGTTACCGCGCACCACGCCGACGACCAAGCAGAGACGCTGCTTTTGCGCCTCGCCCGCGGCGCGGGTCCGGATGCGCTTGCCGGCGTTCGTCGGAAGCGTCCAGACGCGATCGTGCGACCGTTCTTGGCTGTCACTCGCGCGCAGTTGGCGCTGTGCGCCGCGCATTTTGCCGTTCCGTGGCTGACCGATCCATCCAACGCCGACCTCAAGGTGACCCGTAACCACCTGCGGCACCGCGTGCTGCCCGTGTTGGAAGCAGCGCTGCCTGGCGCCGCGGCTGGGCTGGCACGAACAGCGGAACTCGCCGCAGCGCAGGAGGGCGCACTCGCTGTGTGGATCGATCGCGCGCTGGGCGATCGCCTCTCGATCGATCGCGTCGCCGGCGTTGTCAGCGTCGCGGTTGCCGATGTGCCACACCAATCGGCTGCCAAATCTGCGCTGTTGCTCAGGGTATTTCAGCACCTCGATCTACCCGCGCCGTCCGTTCGCGCCGTGGATCAGTGGCTGGCGCTCGGTGACCGCGGCGAAGCGCGTCTGCACGGCCTGATCGTGGTTGGCGACGGGAATCGGTGGCAGTTTTTTGCAAACGACGTTGCGCGACCGGGTCCTGCGGACTAACCTGAGCAGGACGGGGGTTTGCCATTTGTGCGCCCCCCGCGCACTTCTTTGGCAGTTGTCGCGTCTAACCGATGCGGACTGCCGGGCGAACGCAGCCGATCAGGAGTCGACCTTGAAGTATACGAAGAGTCTTTTGATCTGGATCGGCGTGTTTCTGCTCGTCGTCATGGTGATTCAAATCTCCACGTCGACCGGCAAGACCAAGACGCTGTCGTTCACGCAGTTTGTCAACAATGCCGTGAACATTGACAAGGTGCCAGCCAACGAGCGCGTTCACGACATCACGGTGCGCGGCAACAACATCGACGGCACGCTGGGCAACGGCGACTTGTTTCGCACGACCGGCGACATCACGACCTTCCAGAAGGACCTGATCGCCAAGGGCGTCGAGATCAACTACGAGCGCGAGGAGGCCAACACTTGGCTATTCCAGCTTCTGATTAACGGCTTGCCGATGTTGGTTATCATCGGTCTCTTCTTCTTCTTCATGCGCCAGATCCAGTCCGGCGGCAATCGCGCGATGAGCTTTGGCAAGTCCAAGGCGAAGATGCTGACGGAAGCGACCAACCGCGTGACGTTCGAGGACGTGGCGGGCATCGACGAAAGCAAGCAGGAATTGGAAGAAATCATTCAGTTCTTGAAGGACCCGAAGAAGTTTACCAAGCTCGGCGGGCGCATTCCCAAGGGCGTGCTGCTGATGGGGCAACCGGGTACGGGTAAAACGCTCTTGGCGCGCGCCGTGGCGGGCGAGGCGGGTGTGCCGTTCTTCTCGATTTCGGGCTCCGACTTCGTTGAAATGTTCGTCGGCGTGGGCGCGAGCCGCGTGCGGGACCTGTTTGAGCAGGGAAAGAAGAACGCCCCGTGCATCATCTTCATCGACGAAATTGACGCGGTTGGTCGGCACCGTGGCGCGGGCATGGGCGGCGGCCACGACGAGCGTGAACAGACGCTGAACCAACTTCTGGTCGAGATGGACGGCTTTGAGAACAACACGGGCGTGATCCTCGTCGCTGCGACCAACCGTCCGGACGTGCTGGATCCGGCGTTGCTTCGCGCAGGTCGCTTTGATCGCCGGGTGGTGGTGCCTGCCCCGGACGCCAAGGGTCGTTTGGCGATCCTGAAGGTGCACACGCGCAAAGTGCCGCTGTCGCCGGACGTGGATCTGCAGACGATCGCCCGCGGCACGCCCGGTTTTGCTGGCGCAGACCTGGAGAATCTGATCAACGAGGGCGCGCTTCTGGCCGCGCGCAACGATCACGATCTGGTGTCCATGGCCGATCTGGAGCACTCGAAGGACAAGGTCATCATGGGCGCGGAACGGCGCGGCATGATGCTGAACGCCGACGAGTTGAAGCTCACGGCGGTGCACGAGGCGGGTCACGCGCTCGTGTCCAAGCACCTGAAGACGTCCGATCCGCTGCACAAGGTGACGATCGTGCCGCGTGGACGCGCGCTGGGTCTGACGCAGCAGCTGCCAGAGCGCGACCGCTATTCGCATTCGGCGAGCTACCTGTTGGATCGCATCGCGATCATGATGGGCGGGCGGATCGCGGAAGACATCGTGCTGGGTGAGATCACGACGGGCGCGTCGAACGACATCGAGCAAGCGACCGGCATGGCGCGGCAGATGGTGTGTGAGTGGGGTATGTCCCGCCTGGGCCCGCTGGCGTATGGCAAGAAGGAAGGCGAGCCGTTCTTGGGCCGTGACTACGGACACGTGCAGAACTTCTCGGAGTCGACTGCGGTGCAGGTCGATCAGGAGATCCGCCGTCTGGTGGACGAGAACTACAACCGCGCGCGGCAGATCCTCACCGACCACCGTGAGCAATTGGACCTCTTGACCGCCGCGCTCCTGGAATTCGAGACTCTGGACGGCGAAGAAGTCGACTGGATCATCGAGCACAAGGACATCAAGGAACTGCGTTCCGGTCGCGAGGCCAAAGTCCGGCACCGTGTCGCGCAGGACGCCGCGAACAGCGCGAACAAGAAGCCGACGCCGCCACCGGTCATTGACTCGCTGCCGGGTTTGCCGGAACCGCTGACCCACTGACCGGTTGAGCCGCCCATGTACTTGCGCGATCGCCACTTCGACCTGCGCAAGCCGCTGCTTGTCGGCATTCTCAATCTCACGCCCGATAGCTTCTCCGACGGAGGGCAATTGCCCGCGCTGGACGACGTCCTCCGTCGCGCGGAACAGTTGGTGCGGGACGGCGCCGATATTCTGGACCTCGGCGGCGAGTCGACGCGTCCGCATGCTACGCCGGTTTCAGAACAAGAAGAGTGCGACCGCGTGCTGCCTGCGGTGGAAGCCTTGGCGCGTCGCCTGGACGTGCCGCTGTCGATCGACACGCGTCGAGCGCACGTCGCGCGACTGACGCTCGAACGCGGAGCGGCGATGATCAACGACGTGAGCGGCTTTGGCGATCCGCTGATGGGCCAAGTCGTGGCCGAAAACGGGGCCGCATGGGTGCTCATGCACATGCCGCACGCGGTGGGGCAAATGGGCGCGACCCAAAAAGTCGCCGCACTGATCGAGAACCCGGTCGCCGCGCTTCAACAAATTGCCGACGATCTGGCGCTGGCGGTGCAACGTGCGCTCGACGCTGGCGTGGTCCGCGCTCAGCTGGCCATTGATCCCGGCATCGGTTTTGGCAAGTCGCTGCAGCAAAATTTGGCTTTGTTGCGCCCATCGGAGGCGCTTGCTAGGCTCGGACTGCCGCTTTACCTCGGCCCTTCGCGGAAGTCCTTCCTCGGTGCGATCACGGGCGCGCCGGTGGACGATCGTCTGGGCGGGACCGCGGCGGCGGTCACCGCGGCTGTGCTTGCCGGGGCGAGCTTTGTCCGCGTGCACGACGTGCGCGTGATGCGACAAGTGCTTGACGTGGCGGTCGCCATCCGTGAGGCTGCAAGCGATACCACGGGCTGACCAGTGAAGGCCTTTTGACCCACAGGAGAAAACCAGCGCGGTGGCCGAACTCGACTTCTCCAGCGCATTCTTCTCCAGCTTGGCGCCCGCCGAGTGGCGTGGATTATTGGACGTCGTGCTGGTCGCGGCGCTCATCTACCAGATGCTGACGCTGCTGCGTGGGTCGCGGTCGGGCGCGATGCTGACCGCGGTCGCCGGGCTCTTCTTGCTCTACTATGGCAGTCAGGAAGACGTCCTCGACCTGCCGACGATCCACTGGCTCCTCGGTCGTTTCGTCTCCTCGATCGTCGTGCTCTTTGTGATCCTCTTTCAGGAAGACATCAAGCGCGCGCTGACGACCATGGTGCGCTCGCCGCTGGTGTTTTCCTCCAAGGACGCGGCGAGCAATGAAGTGCTGGAGGAAGTGTTGCGCGCGTGCGCCGTGCTCAGCCAAAAGCATCTGGGCGCGCTGATCGTGATTGAACAGGAAGCCGCGCTGGACCGCTACGTCGCCGACGGCGTGCGTATGAATGCGGAAGTCTCGTGGCAACTTCTCGCCGCGCTCTTCAACCCCGAACACGCCAATGCCACGCATGACGGTGCGGTCATCCTCCAGAAGGGCAAAATCGCCGCCGCTGCGTGTTTTCTGCCGCTTGCAGGCGGCGCGGGTATTCCTGGCACGTTGGGCTCACGGCATCGTGCCGCGCTTGGACTGGCCGATGAAACGGACGCGGTCGTCGTCGTGGTGTCTGAAGAAACGGGGACCTGTGGCATCGCGTACATGGGGCAGCTCGACCTGAACCTGCAGCCCGCCGATTTGCGCGAGCGTTTCCGCCTGCTATTTGGCGACCAGCCCGAAGCGATGGCGCCGTGGCGACGCGCGTGGAAGCGGCGGATTCACGTCCACGGCGCTACAGCCTCGCCGGTTCGCCCCGGCAGCACCATCATGACAGTCCACAGCCGCACGGCGACCGACTCCGAGGACATCGACGTCGGAGGCGACTTGCCATGACGCCGTTTCGCCTCCTCGCTGGAGTTTTCGCTCGGTTGCGCGCGCTTGTGACGGCCAATCTGGGCTTGAAGCTCATCTCGATCGCGCTTGCGACGCTCCTGCACATCGTTGTACAGCGTGACAGTGTCAAAGAAAGTGAACTTGCGGTGCCGCTCATCGTGACCAATGTCGCCAAGAACAAAGTCTTTGTCGGAGAAGCGCCGGAAGCCGTGAAAGTGCGGGTACGCGGGCGTCGCGGGGCGATTCAAGAACTGTTGCGGGACCACGCGGGGCGGCTGTCGATGGATCTGGCCGCCTATCGCGATGGCGAGCGTTACGTTTTTGACCCGCGGACCGTCGAAGTTCAGTTGGGCAAGGGGCAGATCGAAGTCCTCGCGGTCGAGCCGCCCTCGCTGCTCGTGCGTCTGGATCAAGCGGCGGAAGTCACTGTGCCCGTTGAAGTGCCGGTGTCCGGGGAGCCCGCCGTCGGCTTTCGCCAGAGCCAAAAGGGCGTGGTTGTCGATCCGGTGCGGGTGAAGGTGTTTGGGCCCGCGAGTCAGGTGCGGCAGGTGCGTTCGGTACGGACCAATCCGCTGGACCTGCACGGCGCCGACCACGATCTGCGGGTTCTGCTGCGCTTGGTGCCGCCGGGCGATCGCCGCGTGCAATTGTCGGTCGAGGAAGTTTCCGTCGAAGTCGCGCTCGAAGAACGCGAAATCTCCAAGAATTTCGAAAATCAGCCAATCGCGGTGCGCGGCTGCCCGCCGGGCTCGCGCTGCGTCTTGGCACCGACTGAAGTCACGATTCACGCCGAAGGACTCGCGCGCGCCGTTACCTCACTGGCCGAAAAACCGCCGTTGAACCTCGTTTTTGCCGACCTGACCGGTCTGCGCCCCGACGAGCCGGTGAAGCTCAGTGTTCACGAGGTGCCGGGTGTTAGCTTGACGCTCACGCCACCCGTTGCAAAGTGGACGTTGCTGCGCGAAAGTGCCGCGCCGCCAACGACACCCCCAGCGCACTGACGCGCTGCCGTCCGTCGGGCCATTAGAGTCACAGGAAAGATGCCCGCTACGCTCCAGACCACGTCGCACGCCCGTACGCAGAAGCTGATCGTCCAGAAGTTTGGCGGCAGCTCGATGGGGACGATTGAACGCATCCAGAACGTCGCGCGACGCGCGGTGAAGACTGCGGCGGAAGGCCATCAGGTCGTCGTCGTCGTCTCCGCGATGCAAGGTGAGACCGATCGCCTGCTGAAGCTCGCCTCGGGCGTGTCGACCCGCCCGGCCGACCGCGAGATCGACGTGCTGCTGGCCACCGGCGAGCAGGTCTCCATCGCGCTCTTGGCGCTGGCGATCTGCGAACTTGGCTACAAGGCGCGTTCCTTTCTAGGTCATCAGGTTGAGATTCGCACGGATTCCACGCACGGCAGCGCGCGCATCCGCTCGATCAAGGCCGATCCCGTGCACGAGTGCCTCCGAAAAGGCGAGATCGTCGTCATCGCCGGTTTCCAGGGCGTCGACCAACACGGCAACATCACGACGCTGGGACGCGGCGGCAGCGACTTGTCCGCGGTCGCGATGGCGGCGGCGCTGAAAGCCGACTCGTGTGAAATCTACTCGGACGTCGACGGCATCTACACGACCGATCCGAACGTCTACAACAAGGCGCGCAAGATCCCGCGCATCGGTTCGGAAGAAATGCTTGAGCTGGCGAGTCTGGGCGCGAAAGTGCTGCAGACGCGTTCGGTTGAATTTGCCTTGAAGTACAACGTCACGCTGCACTGTCGGTCGTCGTTCAGCGACGGTGAAGGCAGCTGGGTCGTGCCGGAGATGTCGGGTCTGGAGGATGCGGAAATGAAGGGCTTGGAAGGCGCGGTTGTGACCGCCGTCAGTTGCGACAAGAACACCGCGAAGTTGACCGTCGTGGGCATCCCGGACACGCCGGGTGCGGCTGCGCGACTGTTCGCGCCCATGGCGGACGCGGGCATCAACATCGACGTGATCATTCAGAATCCGCCGCAGGAAGGCCGCACGGACGTGACGTTCACCGTGCCGCGTAACGTCGCGGATCGTGCCGTCCAACTTCTGGAAAGTCTGCAGCCGGCGCTCGGCTTCCACAGTTTCTCCGTGGACAAGAGTCTGGCCAAGGTGTCGGTGGTGGGCGCGGGCATGGTTTCGCAGCCCGGCGTGGCGCAGCGGACCTTCGCCGCGCTCGGTGATGCCGGCATCAGCATCCTGCTCATCTCGACGAGCGAGATCAAGATCTCGTGCGTCGTCGAGGACCGCTTTGCGGACTTGGCCGTGCGCGTGTTGCACGACAAGTTTGAGCTGGAAAAGACCTGAACTTGTTCTGACCGTGCGACACAAGCCGGCGCGGAGTCGCTGCCTCAGGACCGGACCGATACCAGGAATCGTCGGTAGGCGTTTCGTGCAGTCTTGCGTTGCACACCTGTTGGCCAGCGCCGCGGCGATCTTGCGCGTGACGCCGGGAATGACGCGCCAATCGTCCGGCGTCGCCGTGCGCGCATGAATGCAGCCTCGGGCAGCCCACGCGCCGCCCACCGCGGCGGCTTGCGACTCTGGATGCACGTGAACACACGCGAGGACCGCCGCAACCACTGCCGTTGCGGCAACACACGCGAGAAATGCAGCGATGGCGTCGGTTCGCTTCACGTCGGCTCCATCCAACCGGCGTGCCGCAAACTCAGCCAACCACCGGCCGTCACGATGACGTGGTCCAGCAGTTGCAGTCCACAGAGCGCGGCCGCCTGTTGAAAGCGCGCGGTAAAGGTGACGTCCGCCAGCGAGGGCGCCAGACGTCCGCTTGGATGGTTGTGCACCAGGATCGCTGCCACCGCGCCCGCACGCAGCACCGCCGGCAACAGGTCGCGCGGCGTCGCGGGAACGCCAAACGCGTGGCCGTTCAGCCGGTGCTCGCACACGAGATGCCCGCGGTGGTCCAACCCCGCAATCGCGAGTACCTCACGTTCAAGCAGCGCCAGATCGCGAAAGTGCGCGGCTACAGCCACGGCATCACGCAGGCAAAGCGCCACGGGTTGTTCACGTTGCTCGGGCATCGGCGGTCCTTCACACGGCGTCGTCCGTGCCGGCTTCCTCTTTGCAGGGCGCGTGCCAACCGTCGCCGTGGCGTAACGATTGGTTTGCGTTGTGGAAAGGGAATAGGTGCGGTGTGCCTGACCGGTCTCGTTCGTGGTCTCGATACGGGTACCGAGACTCCTACTGAGAGCCTGTGAAAACTTGTTTTCGCAGGCGCTCCCAGACCGCGGCTGCGGGCTGGCAGCGGCTGAAACCGCCTGAATTCACTTCAGGCGGTTCTTGGCCGCTGAATCAAACACCAAGCTCAGAGGTTGGGAATTCGAAGAATTCACGACCTCTGAGACTGCGCCTGACGTTGTGCAGAAGCGGGACGAAGCTTGACCTTGCGTCGGTGACTGGCACAATGATTTCGGGGGTTCCATGCGCGTTTTTGTCCCTGTCGCCAACCATGCCAAACAGCCGCAGAAATCGCGGATTGTCCGCGCATGCTTGGGCGTGAGCCTGTGGGCGCTGAGCGCGTGCACGTCGACCCCGACCGCGGCGGTCGATGAAGGCACCGGCGTCACTGGCGGCATCACCGTGAAGATCGCCAAGCCGACCGCGGATGACCTCAAAGTGCCCTACGCCGCATCGATCGCGCTCAGCGGCACGTTGGCATTGGACAAGGGCGTCACACTCAAGAAGACTGGCGCGATTACCGTTTCTTTGGGCGATCGCTTGACGGTGCCCTGCAGCGGGAGCGGCAACAAGTTCAATTGCACGCTCGATACGACGGGCAAGGACAAGCTGACGGGCCAACCGCTCATCGGCTGCAATGAAGTGTTGAGTATCACGGTGACGGCGAACGGAACGCTCGCCGGATCGGATGTTTCAGGCAGCGCAAGCGTGGACGCGGAGATCGACCAGTGCGAGCCCCAGCGCCAGCTGTTCGCGCTGCCGCACACGGAAAGTACGGCGCCGCCGGTGTTCGTGGGCAAGCAGAAGATCGGCGTCGTGGTTTCCGACACCCGATTGAAAGAAGCCTCGCTGGACGTCTTCGATCCTGACGGCAATTCCGTGCTTCCGAGTGGTCCGGTGGTGATGCCGGCTGGAACGACGAGCTGGAAATTTGAGTACACGTTGGACACGTCGACGCTGACCAAGACCGAAGCGCTGCAAGTCGTCCTGAAGGCCAAGGACCAGACAAACGACGAGGTGCAAACGACGTTGGACGTCTACAGCGTCAAGGCAGCGACGTTCCTGGGGCAGGTCAACGACGTGTTCTTGCATCCGACCAACGACGTGGTGATGGTGACGGCGGCAGAAGCGCCGGACGGTTTTGTTGCATTCACGAGCGACCCGACGCCGACATCCGGTCTGGATCGGCTCGCCGATGCGGTCGTGGGTGCGTCCGACGGTGTCTACATTCGTGCCGGCATGCCCAAGCGCAACAGCAACGGCGTGGCGATCAACAATCAAGGTGAAGCGCTTGGCGCCGACGCGGACACGCACGCGCACTCCCTGAAGTTCGAATTCGACGAGGCATTGCCGGTCATTCCGCTGGCCAAGTACCGGGCGATTCACTGGGGCACGCAGTCGGAAATCGACGCGAAGGCGGTGGCCAACGTTGTGCGCGTTTTTGTGCGCGATTTGGATGCCGATGGCGATCTGGACATCGTAGCGGTCGCAAACATCAGCGGCGATGGTCCCTCGCGCGGAGAGGCGTGGGCGATTCTGAATGTTCAGGCCAACGTCGTGCTGTCGAATGCAGAAACCCGGGTTGTGCGTGGGTTCAAGGTCGCGGACGTGATCCAGTTGCCGGCCCGCGCGCGGACGGCAGAACTTGGGGACCTCAATGGCGATGGTCAGGAAGATTTGCTGATCGGTGCAACCAAGGAAACCATCGGTACGCAGACCGTGGATCAGGGCTTGCTGACGCTGTTGCTGCGGCCCGACCCGATCTGCGGCACGCCGGGCGACACGGCCGCGCCGACCAAGCCGTGCGGCGACGCGGCGGTGGATTACGCCACGCTCAGGAACGCCGAAATCTTTGCCAAGGACGTCAAGGTCGCGCCGAACATGGGCGTCACCGGCGTCGCGTCGATCGCGACGGGCGATTTCTATCAGGGTGGCGGTGTGGACGTCTGCGTCGGTTCGGCGGATCGCCCGCTGGTTTCCTGCTACCGCAACGTCGACGGCGCCCTGAACCAAGCGCAGGACGCCTACCAGTTCAAGGACGGCGTGGACACGGGCTTGATTCGCGTCACTGACCTGACGCCCAAGAACGACAAGGACGGCCCGGACTTGTTGGTCGCCAGTGCGTCGGGCAAGTACCTGCGCTGGCTGAAAGGCAACCACAACGGCATCTTCTCCTACATCGAAGACACGAGCATCACGCACCGTAGCATCACGGTCTCAGTGAAGGACATGGCGATCGCGCCAGTTGGACCGAAGGGCGAGCAGTACGTCCTCGCTTCGGTCGGTGACGAAGTTTATCTGGTGCCTCTCGATCCGGCGGACGACGAGTACGTGCGCGCCTGCTTCCGCAGTTGGATCGTCGGCGGATCGGCGACGCGTGTGTCCGCGAACGACGTGGACGGTGACGGTGTTCTGGATCTCGTCAGCGCCAGCAACAAGGGCATCGCGATCGCACAGGGTGCCACCAAGGACGGCAAGTTCACAGGCGGCTTCGTCGCGCCCAACGTTCACCACATCTGCGCGAGCTACTGGCCACCCAGCACGCGCGGCGTCCAGGAGATCGCGGCGGCCAAGGTCGGCGATTTCAACAAGGACAAGAAGCAAGAATTGCTCGTCATCGGCGTCGAGTCGAAGTCCGATCAACCCGGCAACGGCGGCACTTGCTACAACGCATCGGGTGAGCATCCGATGCCGGTTTGGCCGATGGCGGTGTTCATGAACGACACGGGGCTGCTCAACCCGGAACCTCGGCAGACGGAATTCTCACCGTACCACCCGACGGCGATTCAGAATGCTGGCGTTGTGCAGGATTGCAGCAAGGGCAGTCCGTCGTCATTCGGTCACGTCACCGCGGCGGCGCTGGCGGACTTGAACGCCGACGGCTATCCCGACCTCGTCACCGTGCGCTCAGATAGCAACTACGCGGTGGGCAAGGAATTGAGCCAGTCCAAGGTCTGCACGTGCCTCTTTGACGAGCAGAACGAAGTCGAAAACGTGTACGGCGAAGAGGAGCCTGCGGGCGACTCGCCGGACAAGTCCGTGTGCTGCCGCAACTTCAGCGCGGACGACCCCAACAAGACCAAGCCGCTCATCGGCTTTGGCGGCGGGGCGCCGATGTCGCGCGCGTCGACGCACATCTTCTTGTCGAGCGCCACCGGTCCGCTGGGCATGCCCGGGACCTGTAACGCCGTGCCGCCAGCGGCAACGGGTGCGGGCATCTGTCACATGGCGCCCATCTTCGCCTTCGCGGGCGGTCGCAGCCCGGTGGACGTGCACGTGGCCGATTTGGATGGCGACAAGAAGCCCGACATCATCACGGCGATGGACAACGACGGCGTGAATTGCTTCAAGGGGGTGATTGAACACGGCCCGTTTCTGCAGGCGCGCGTCCGCTTGTTCAAGAACGTCGGCGGTTCGGTTGGTGACTTCGTCCAGCCCACTTTCATCTCCGACTCGTCGTCCAGCAAGCGCGACCAAATCCAATTGCCCAATTGCGTCAACACGTTGTCGGTGTCCCAGAACCCAGTGAGCTACCGGATGCTGCCCGACGAGTTGCGGTCGATCACCACAGGTCCGTGGCCGAATCCGACTACGGGCAAACTGGATCCGGCGACGATCTTTGGCCTGGGTCACGCGTACGGGCAGATCGGCATTTTGCCGCACACGACCGTGTTCAACTATCTGACGCGGGTGCTCTCGCCGATGGGTGGTCCGCCGGACGCGTTCAACGCGACGGATATCAACGGCGACGGCCTGACGGACATGTTGGTGCTGTCCAACGTCGGCACGCAGGTGGCCATTCTGACGGGTAAGCTGAACAACGGCGACACCAAAGACGCGGCTTTTGAAACGCAAATGGCGCTACCGCTGCTGAGCGCGACCTTCCCTGGTGCGGCAGCGGCGAGCATGGGTGACGTCAACAACGACGGCCACATCGACCTGGTGTTGATCGGAACGGACGCGTCGGTGCTCTTCCTTCTCGGCACCGGTACCGGTTCATTTGTGCGGTACGCCGGCGCGCCAGTCGCCGCAGACGCCAAAAGCGTGGAGATCGTCGACATGGACAACGACGGCTGCCAAGACCTCGTGGTGCGCTCTATCTACGGCGTGACGGTTGTGCACAACGAAGGTGCGTCGCTGGAAGATTGCCCCGGTGCCGTTCGCTGGGCGCACGACGCGGAGCTCTTCGGGCAGTAGGCGCTCCTACCGGTTGCGCGCGTAGAACCCGTCCACGACCGCGGCGTCGATGACCACGCGCACCACGCGCTCGCGGCTGACGTAGACGCTGCCCGCCGGCGCGCCCTTGACCTTGCGCACGTCTTTGCCCAGACACAGCGTGATGTCGCACGCCTCGCCTTTGCCCACGCCTGACAAGTGACCCGCCAGCATCGCGCAGGCATCGATCTCACTTGGCTTGACGGCATTTGTTCCTTCTATCCGCAGCATCACGTGCGCGCCCGTCCGATCGCGCAGGTGAAACCACAGATCGCGACCGCGCAGGAGCCGAGTCACCAGCGCATCATTGCCGTCCGCGGACTTGCCCGCCAGGACGACGGCGTTCTGCGGCGAACGAAACAGCCGCACGCCATCGGGCAACTCCTTGCCGCGCGACACCTTGCGCACGTCGGACTCAACTTTGGGTGCGACCTGCAGGCGCACGCCCAACTGCCGCACCGTCAGCAGCCACGCCGTCACTTGGCGCAGCAGGTCGCGCGGCCGTGGAGCGTCCGGCACTTGTGCGTCAAATGCCGAGGCACGCTCCAGCAGCAGTTCGAGCTCCGTCAGCCGCGCCACCACTTCATCAAGCCGCGCGTGGGTCTGCGCCTCGCGCTGACGCACGATCTTCAAGCCTTGGCTCAAGCCCTTCGCGCGGCGAAACAGCTTGTCGAGATTCTGTTGCGGCGACAAATCGCGCTGCAGCGGCACCTCGATCGTTTCATCTTCAAGCCACGGCACCGGAAGCGTCACGCGATCGGCGCCGCGTGGCACCTGATCGAGCGACACCTTCAGCACTTCACCTGCCAAACGCAGCGTTTCACCACCGGCACATGCCGCCGCGTCCGCGGGCAGCTTCTCCAGCAACCGCAGCGCCTTCTTGCGTTCGGTCGTCAGCGCGCGTCGCGCATCCGCAGTCTCCGCCCGCACGCGTTCAGCCAGAGGCGGTAGCGCGTCCGTCATGGTCCGTGCGGTCGCAAATGGCCAGATTTGCCACCGATTTTTTCAAGCAGCCGCACATCCGCGATGATGGCGGCTTTGTCGACCGCCTTCACCATGTCATACAGCGTCAGCGCCGCGACCGTCACTGCCGTCAGCGCTTCCATCTCGACACCGGTGCGATCAAAAGCGGCGACTTTGCTCTTCAGCAGCACGCCGTCATCGAGAAACTCTGCCGTCACCGTGATCTGGGTGAGCCGCAGTGGATGACACAGCGGGATGAGCTCGTGGGTCCGTTTGGCCGCCTGAATGCCGGCGATCCGCGCCACTTGGAGCGCGTCGCCTTTCTTCGTGCCGACACGAACGGCTTGCAGCGCCTCGGGCGACATCGTCACGCGGGCTTGCGCCACCGCCGACCGCGCCGTCTCCGCTTTGTCGCCAACAGCCACCATGTGCGCGCGACCGTGCTCGTCCAGGTGCGTCAGGGGCATCTACCGGTCTTCCGCGATCAGCTTGCCGTACAGTTCGACTTCCTGCTTGTTGCCGATGATGAGCGGGACGCGCATGTGCAGGCCAGTCGGCACGATGTCGAGCATGCGTTGACGGCCATTGGTCGCCGCGCCGCCCGCTTGCTCAACGACGAACGCCAGCGGGTGGCACTCGTAGAGAATCCGCAGCTTGCCGTTGGGCGACTTGCGATCGTCGGGGTAGATGAACACGCCACCTTGCAGCAGGTTGCGGTGCACATCCGCGACAAGCGTACCGACGTAACGCAGCCCAGTCTTCTTGTAGCGCTCTTCCTTGCTGTTCGCGATGCCGTCCCAAAATTCCAACGTGCCCGGCAGCCAGTTTTTGCGGTTCAGCACGTTGCCCGACAAGCAGCGCGGCGAATCTGGAATCTGGATGTCCGGGTGCGTGAGCACGAATTCGCCGATGGACGGATCGAGCGTGAAGCCGTCGACGCCGTCGCCAGTCGTGTAGACGAACATCGTGGATGAGCCGTAGACGGCGTAGCCCGCGCAGACCTGTTCGCTGCCCGCTGCGAGGAAGTCCTCGACAACCGCTTCGCGGCCGGTTTCCTTGCGCACCCGAATGCTGAAGATCGTGCCGATCGTGACGTTGACGTCGATGTTGGACGAGCCATCCAGCGGGTCAAAGCACACGAGGTACTTGCCTTCCAGCCGTCCGCCTTCGGTCACCTGAATGAACTCTTCTTCCTCGGACGCGATCGCCGCGACCATCGGGAGGTCGTTCAGGAGCTCGATCAACAGATCATTGGCGATGACGTCGAGGCGCTGCACCTCTTCGCCTTGCACGTTGTCCTTGCCGGCTTTCCCCAGCACGTCGAGCAATCCGGCTTTGGCCACTTGGCGCGACACAACCTTGCACGCCAACGCGATGTGGTTGAGTAGCAAAGTGAAGTCGCCCGTCGCACCTTCGTACGACTTCTTGCGCTGGAGGATGGTGCGGGAGAGGGTCATCAACTCGGACATCGGGAGCCTCGCGAAAATGCCGCGCGAAGCGTGCTCGACAGTGTCCGAATCGTCAAGCTACGTCCGAATCGTCAAGCCACACACGCTGACCGAAGGTTGAGATCAGCCGCTCTCGATCCGCGGTGTGCCACCGGAGGTGCCCGCTCGCGGTCAGAGTCCGAAGTGTGACAGGTCTACCCAATGAGCGGTGGTGTTCGATTCACGTCAGCAAGTTTAGCGGCGACGCGTGGGCGCGGGCGCGCTCGAAGTAGCCGGACGCGTGGCCGACGGCGCGGACGCGGGCGGCGGCGAGAAGCGCGGCGCTGAGGACGGCTGGTACGACGGCGGGCTATAGCTCGGCGCTGCACGCTGCGGCTGGTAGACCGGCGCGGGGTTGTACGTCGGCGTACCCGCCCGCGTCGGCGGCTGGTACGTTTGCGTGGGCTGGTAGGTCGGCGTCGCGGCACGGCTCGGCGCCTGATACGTCGGCGCCTGATACGTGGGCGCTTGGTAGGTGGGCGTCGCGGCGCGCGTCGGCGGCGTGTAGGTCGGCGGCGTGTAGCGGTTCGGCGCCGGCGCGTAGTTCCCGTTTTCGACGGGTGGTGGGGACGGACGCGGCACGGTCGTTTGCGCCCCCGGAATGTTCGGGCCTGCGCCCGTATAGCCCGCACCGGGCCGAGTCGGCGGGTCCACGGTGTTCGTGCCGGGACGCGTGGGCGGATCGACTGTCGGTGTGCCGACGTCCGGGCGCGTCGGGTACGTCGGATTGACCGGCGTGCCCACGCCCGGCCGGGTCGGGACTGTCGGGTACGTCGGATTGACCGGCGTGCCGACGCCAGGACGCGTCGGGTAGGTCGGATCTGTCGGATTGACCGGCGTGCCGACGCCAGGACGGGTCGGGACTGTCGGGTACGTCGGATTGACCGGCGTACCCACGCCAGGACGGGTCGGGTACGTCGGATTGGTCGGGTTGACCGGCGTACCGACGCCAGGACGCGTCGGGTTCGGAACGTACGGATCCGGCGTGGTCGGCGGATTCGTCACGCCCGGACGCGTCGGGTACGTCGGATTCACCGGCGTCACAACCGGAGTCGTCACACCGGGGCGGGTCGCCGGCGGCTGCGTTGCCGTTCCATACGTACCGCCAGCCGGCGGCGTCGCGTTGTCTGGAATGCGCCGTGGTTGCACCGAAGGCACCTGAGCGATCGGCCGCGTGTCCACCGGACGTGCGGTCCACTGCTGCACCTGATCGCGTCCGGGACCGGCGTTGTACGCGACGGCCTGACCGTTGTTGCCGCGAATGTTGGAGGAGTTGTCCACGATCACCGTCTGCTGGTGAATCCGCGGGACCTCCGAAGCGGACACGACGACATGCTGCACTTTGCCGCCGCCGAACTGTGCCGTTGGCACGTAGGTCCAGTAGGTCGAGTGCCCGTGAATGTCGCCCCACGACGCGCCGCCAGGGCCCATCGGCGCCCAACCCACGCAACCGCCGCCGTGGCTCCAGCTGACCCACGCAGGGCCCCACGTGTAGTCCGGAATCCAGACCCAGTTGCGACCGTTCATCCAGGTCCAGCGGCCGTAGTGGTACGGGCCGGCGCCCCACGCTTCATCGCTCACCCAGCTCCAGCCGTAGTCGGTGTACTGCCATTGGCCGTAGAAGTACGGACGCCAGCCGGGCGTGCGGTTGGCGTAGGGCACCCAAATGCGGCCGTATTCGCCGGTCGTTTCCCACTGGCCATACGGGGTCAAATCGGCAAAGTGCGGGTCTGGCGCCACGCCCACGTCCACCGTTTGTGCCTGAACGGGCCGTTGCGGCTGCGCGTAGCCCGGCGCGCCACCCTGGCTGTAGTAGTCGCGCGCATACCAGCGATCCTCCGTGTAGATGGGGCCGCAGCCGACCATCAACGCGACGCTGCTCAGAATCGTGGCGCCCAAAAACTGCTTGTAAGTCGAGGTCTTCATCACTTCTTCCTCCAATGGGTGCCGCGCGAGACCGTTTGCCTGCATGCGGCGGTCAGGTTTTTGCGCCCGACACAATGGACAACGCACAACCAGAACGCGTATTCAATGCAACGGGCGCACCATCTTTCGCCATGGACGGCATGCGGACGTCGGCGAACGAGTGTAGCATCTCCATGCGCGGAGGTGCAGCCGCGACCAAGAAGTTTTCCAAGGAACCTGCATGGCCTACGTGATTACCCGCCTCTGTGTTGACTGCCTGGACAAAGGCTGCGTCGAAGTATGTCCGGTTGAGTGCATTTACGAGCCCAAAGAGGCCGCGCCGCCTGAACGCCCGAACATGCTGTATATCCATCCGATCGAATGCATCAACTGCGGTGCGTGCGAGCCGGAATGTCCGTGGCAGGCGATCTTCGAGGATCGCGAAGTGCCCGATGCGTTCGCTGCTGACCTCGAACTGAACGCACGCACGAAAGACGAGCCGAAGGCGTATCGGGTCGCGTTGCCGCATCGCGACGAGGAAGGGCGCCTTCAGCCCAAACACCGGCCATCTGCCGATCAAGTGCGGGCCAATCGCCTGCGTTGGGATGAAAAGCCTTGAACGCTCGTCAATCCGCCGTGTGTCTCCTGGTGCTGACCTCGCTGGGTCTGATGCAATGCAGCGCGCCGCAGGTGACCAAGACGCTGACGCCGATGGAGCACGCGCTGCAGTTGCGCGACGACGGACGGCTCGCCGAGGCGGAGCAGGAGTTCAAGACGCTGGCGGATCGCGGCGAGCCGCGCGCGACCTTGGAACTGGCGGAGACGCAAATTCTCCGCGGGCATCACGCCGACGCGCTGGCACTCTTGAAGCCGCGTGCCACCGCGGACGTGAACGACGCCGAAGCGGTGGGACTGCTCGCGCGGGCTCTTGACGGGCTGGGGCGCATCGACGAGTCGATTGCAATGTTTGCACGACGGCTGACCCTGAAGCCAGACGACGTGGCGGCGGCGGTGCGGATGGCGGAACTGCTTTTGGCGCGCGGCGACCCGGATCACGCCTCGCGGGTGGCCTATGCGGGGCTCAAGCTGCACGCGGACGAGCCGCGGCTGCTCGTGGTGGCCGCGCGCACGATGCTGGCGCGCGGGCGTCTGCCGACCGCGCTGGAGCTGGCCAAGCAGGTGACGGAGCTCGCGCCGCGCAACGCGGATGCGTGGCTGGTGCGGGGGCAGGTCCACGCGATGGCGGGCGATCTGGCGGACGCGGAGGCCGCGCTACGGACCGCGCTGCAGATCGCACCGGATGGCCGCGACGCGCAAAGCGAGCTGGCGAGCGTCTGGCTCGAGCAAGGCGCGACCGACAAGGCCGTGGCCATCTTGCAGAAGCTGGTGGGTGCGCTGCCGACGGACGCCTCGCTGTGGAATCAACTGGCGGCGGCCAAGCACAAGGCGGGCAATTCCGATGGCGCGATAGCGGCGTTGGACACGGCGATCAGCCTGCAGCCGCGACGTCCGGTTTTGTATCGCAACCTCGCCGAGGTCGCGCTGGACGCGGGCTGGCCGGATCGCGCGGTGCAGGCGGCAGCGCAAGCGCGGACGCTGGTGCAGGCGCGCGTTCAGGACGTCGTCGCCATGCCAGAATTGGATCGGCTGCACTTGCGGGCGATCGTCGCGCAAGTGATGACGCAGCGCGTGTGCAAGCATGACCGCAATGCCGCGGGGTTGGAGGCCGAGTTGCTGACCGCCGCGCAAAAAAGCGCGATCAAGACAACTTCTGCGGAATTGACCGCGGCTGCCAACACTGTGGAAGATGCCGTTCGCGCCGCCGTGGCGCGCTGCCGCGTTGCACCCACACCAGGAAAACCATGAGCGACGTCACATCGCCGGAAATTCTCTGCCGTCGCATCGTCGCGGGCGTTGAGCAGGCGTTCGTCGGCAAGACGGAGATCGTCGAGCTGGTGATGGTCGCGATCCTCGCCCGCGGTCACGTGCTGTTTGAGGACGTGCCCGGCGTTGGCAAGACTACGCTCGCGCGGACTTTTGCCCATGTGCTGGGGCTTTCCTGGCAGCGGATCCAGTTCGCGAGTGACCTGCTCCCGGCGGACATCGTCGGTATCTCGATCTACGACCAGAAGACCGGCAAGTTCGAATTCAAGCCCGGTCCGGTTTTTGCGAACGTACTCCTGGCTGACGAAATCAACCGGACGACGCCGCGCACGCAGTCCGCACTTCTGGAATCGATGGCGGAAGGTCGTGTGACGGTCGATGGCGTGACGCACCCGCTACCGCAGCCGTTCATCGTGCTGGCCACGCAGAATCCGCGGGAATTTCACGGGACGTATCCGCTGCCGGAATCGCAGTTGGACCGCTTTCTGGTCCGGACTTCGGTGGGGTACTTGGAGAGCGCGCAGGAAATGGCGCTGATCCGCCAACATGGCGCGCCGCAGCAGCAGCCGGAAGCCGTGTGCGGTCCGGGCGAAGTTGCAGCGCTGTGTGAAGCAGCGGAACGCGTGCACGTGAGCGACGAGGTGCTGGCTTACCTGCACGCGCTGACGCAGGCGACGCGGTCGCACCGGTCGTTTGAGCTGGGGCTGTCGACGCGCGCGGCGATTGGCTTCTATCGCGCCGTTCAAGCCCGCGCGCTGGTCTCAGGTCGCACGTTTGCTACGCCGGACGATGTGCGCCAGCTCTTTGTGCCGATCGCCGGTCACCGGGTCATTCCGACCGGCATGACCGGATCTGCCAGCGAACGCGAATCGATTGCTGCGCTTTTGCATCAAATCATCGAGTCCGTGGCGCCGCCGGTGTAGTTCAGGAGGCAGACGATGGACCGTGAGGAAAATGTGGAAGACCTCATACGCAAGATTCTACTGGATTTGGGTGAAGATCCGACGCGCGAAGGCCTGATCAAGACGCCGCAACGTGTGTCCAAGGCGCTGCGCGACCTGACGGCTGGCTATGCGGAGGATCCGCTGGCGATCCTGCGATCAGCGCTGTTCACCGTCGACAACGACGAGATGGTGCTGGTGCGCGATATCGACTTTTCGAGCCTGTGCGAGCACCACATGCTGCCGTTCATGGGCAAGGCGCACGTGGCGTACCTGCCGCGCGGGAAAGTCGTGGGGCTGTCCAAGCTGGCGCGGATTGTGGACACGTTCGCGCGGCGGCTGCAGGTGCAGGAACGCATGACGACGCAGATTGCGGAAGCGCTGCAGGAAGGTCTGGACCCGCTGGGCGTGGCCGTCGTGATCGAGGCCAAGCACATGTGCATGGTGATGCGCGGCGTGAAGAAGCCCAACGCGGTGACGATCACAAGCGCGATGAAAGGGCAGTTCCGCGACAACTACGCGACGCGGTCAGAGCTGTTGAAGCTGCTGCGGAACGGCTCGAATATTTAGCCGACGCTGCGGGAGTCTTGGCATGTGGGCGAATCCGTCGGCAAGCGGTTGCGAGCCCTTCGCGGCGGTCGGCGTCTGAGCGACTTTACGGCTGGCGAATCGCAAAGAACCGCGCCGAGATCGCCTTCGGCGTGCCGCCGCCGATGCCCAGCGTCATGTCCCACTGGCATTGGTTCGTCGTGGACGTCGTGTCCGGCGAGCCCAAGTCGTCGACGATGTTGTCGCCGTTCGGGTCCAGAATCGGGCACTTGTCTGTGCCGAGCACCAAGCCCTGGCCGGTCGCCGGGTTGCCGCTGACGCCATCCAAGCTGTTCAAGTAGCCTTCCAGGAACGCCGAACCCAACGTCGTCGCAGCGTTGCACGCGCCTGTCAGCAAATTGCTCGCCAAGCCGGTCTGCGACGTGATGTTGCCGACAAAATCCGCGCAGCACGTGTCCTTGATGAGGCACTTCTTGTTGCCGCCCAAGAGCCACTTGATGAGCTTCTCGTAGCTGTCGATCGTCGGCGCCGTCGGATCCTTGGAATCGTAGGTGAGGAGCGGCAGCAACTGCTTCTCCAAAATGAAGTTCACCAGCGCGCCCCACTTCACGTTCAGCGCGTGCTTGCCAAACTTGATCGTACCGTCGGGCACCTGCGAGTTGGGCAGGAAGTTGCGCCACAAGTCGAAGGAGCCCGTGACCGCGTCCGCCTGAAATTGGTCAAAGTTGATCGTCTTCTTGCCGCAGTTCGGGTCTGTCGGCGGGCAGCTCTGACCCAGCGACCACTTGTAGGTAATCGCCGCCCACGTCTGCTTGGTGTAGTTCGAGGACAGGTAGCCCGTCGTGTCGGGCTCCGCGTTGATCTCGATCGTGCCCGTCACCGTGAAGTTCTCCAGAATGCCCTTCAGATCCTTCGCCGACGTAATCACCTGCAGCACTTGCGGCGGCAGAAGCGCGTCGATGACGCCCGTCAGAATGCTCACGATGATGCCGCCCACGCCCGACGTCAGGTTGCTCGGATCGGGGTTCGCCGGGTCGGTAAAGATCGCCGCGCAGATGTCCTGCAGGCTGCCGTTGGTCAATTGGCAGATCGTCGCCAGCAGACCCGCAACCGGATCGGACACGATGTTCAGCACGATCTTGACCAGCTTCTCCGCCGTTGGCGGCAGCAGTGTCAGCAGGTCGATGAACGTCGTCATGTCGTAGACGCCCTTCAACCGCAGCGGCAGGTCGCGCACGTTGATGAGCACGGAATCGCCTTCCACGCCCTTGGTCGACTTGTTCAGGTGCACCGTGAAGCCGGTGTCCAAGCAGCCGCCGATCGACGGATTGCCGCTCATCGAGCCCGTGCCCAACTTCCAACCGAGCGCGACCACGGTGTACGAGACCACCGAGCCATCCGCGGGCAGCGTGCCCAGGTACGCTGCGGCGATCGACCACGGCTTGTCGAACTTCAGGTTCGGGCTGGTCGACACGGACGGCGGGAGGTTGTCCTTGTCAAAGATGTCCAGATTCTTGCACGCGGGCTCACCAGCCACCTGCTTGATCAAGCGGACGTTCAGATCGCCAAAGCCCGAGAGCGAGGTCGCGCCCTGGTAGTGCAATGTGATCGTCGGCGGACCTTTGACCTTGGACTGCACCGACATCGTGTATTCGATCGGCAGAATATCGGGCCGATCCACGACGCTGACCGTCACAAGGAAGAAGCCGGTCTGCATACCCGCTTTGATGATCGTCGACGCGCGGCCGTCCTGATCGGTGGGCACTGTTCCGCTCTGAATCGTCGCGTCCGTGGTGCTCGGATCCTTGATCGTGAACTGCACCATCGCGTTTTCAAGCGGGAACTTCTTGTCGATCAGCACCAACGCGCCGATCGGCCGTGTCGAGTTCTGGGTCACGCCAACCTGGCACGTGTCGAGGCACGGGATGCCGTCGTCGCCCTTGGGTGGCTTGCCGGCCGCAACGCCGAGGTCGTAATAGAGGTAGCCGGGGCCGTCGGTGGAGGCGTCGTCGGTGCTGCCGCCGTCGTCGGTGGGCGTGGCGTCATCGCTGGCGTCGCTGGCAAGGCCGTCGCCTTTGCCGTCCTTGAGGTTGAAGTTGATGCCGTCGCCTTTGGCATCCGCGATGTAGATCGTGCCGCCGGTTGTGCCGTCACTGCAGCCCGCCAGACCCGCCAAAAGCAGCGCCGCGAGCAGCGTCGAGGACCACACTTGTTTGCCGTACTTCATGCCCCACCCACCTGAACGCGTTGGTTCTGCAACGTTTCTGGAACCTGGACTTGTCAATCCAAAGGTGTCCAGCGCAGTACTGTACCAATGTCTCCCACCAAAAGCGCGTCTTTGCCATAACCAGTGATGCCAAAGAGGGTCGCGATCGTGCCGGGATGCAATTCTTGATACTTCCCCTTGCCGTCAAAACGCAGCACCATGCCTTGCGTTCCGGCCATCAGGATCTTCTCCGGACCCCAGCCCCACATCGCGCGGACCGTGCGACTCTCGTCGGCGAAGCTCGGATCGTAAGCCCACGTGCTGCCGTCCCAGTGGACCAACACGCCTTTGCCTTTGCTGTCCGGCTCGCCGACTGCCCAGACGTTGTCCCAGCTTGAACCCCAAATGGCCAGAAGCGTCGTCTTGATCTTGTACGGCTTGGCGGTCTCGTCGGCCTTGTAGTCGGGGATCGGCGTGGGAATCCAGCCGGTTCCGTCCGTGTGGTAGATGAGGCCCTGTTCGCCGACGGCCCAGACGTCGTCGGGCGTCAAGCCCCAAACCGCGCGCATGCTGCCGTCAATGTGCGTGCCGATTGCTTTCCACGTCCACTTGGTCGTGTCCTGGCCGTCCCAATGGGCGATTTGGCCGCCTTCGCCGATCGCGTAGACGTCGTCCGGGCCGTTGCCCCACACCGCGTACCAGTCCTTGACCGATGGGCTGAGCATCTTCTTCCACGCCTTGCCGTCCCAGCGCACGATGGCGCCTTGCAGGCCGACGGCGTAGACCGCGGTGGGGCTGGCCGCCCAAATGGAACGCAGGTTGGCGGGCGTGGGCGTCTGCAGCGCAGCCCAACCAGTGCCTTGGTAGTGGCCGACGATGCCGCCGTCGCCCGCTGCCCAGATGTCGTCATCCGCGAGTGCGCTCACGCCGTGCAGCGTCGCGGACGTCCAACTGCCCAGCGACAAGCTCCAACTCGTGCTGCCAGCCGGCCGCGTCGCGACGCCGCCGTACTCGCCGACCGCGATGACTTGTCCGGTCGTTGTGTGCGTGATCGCGTTCATGGCAAAGCCCCACGAATCGGCGACGGACCATGCGGTGGCGCCTTTCTTGCGTTCGTACACAGCGCCATTGGTGGGTGAACTGGCGAGCCAGCCGCCCTTGGTATCGGACGTCACGCCAGATAGATCCGTGCCAGCGCTCGGTCCGAGCTTCCATCCGGTCGCGCTGCTGCCGTCCAACGTCACGCCGCCCGCGCCAACCGCACACGCCGTGAACGCCTTGCCATCGCTGGAATCGACACCAACGCCGTACAAGTGCGCCTGCGTTGGCACGGTCGTGGGCGCCACGCCGCCGGTCGAGAGGCTGCCGACCACGCCAAGATCGCCGACGGCAAAAAGGCCAATGCCGACAATGCCCGCGAGGCCATCGAGTTGTCCAGTCGTGGCGCCGGCCTGCAAGCCCCATGCGGTGCCGTCCCAGTGCGCGATGACGCCACCGTCGCCGACTGCATACGCGTCGTTGTCGGCAAAAGCCCACGCGCCAAAAAGCGTCTTCTGCGTCACGCCTTTGCCCGCCGTCGTCCCGCTGGCGCACGCCGTGCTGACCAAAAGGTCGTCGAGAAACGCGCCTTGACCGCCGTTGTCCGACGAGCTGTAGGTCTCAAAACGCACTTCCAAGCGGATTTTCTGCCCGACCCACGGCGTCAGATCCAACGTTTGCGGCGAGAATTTGCCGTTCGTCGTGCCGCTCGGCCAGATGTTCTGCTTGTCAGCGATAAGCGTCTTGCCGCCCGTGCTGGCGATGACGCTGACCTGCAGCGTGTCGTAGAAGCCCTGTTCCACGTCCAAGTACAGCTGGAACGTCAAGCTGGCGGACTTGGCCGGCGGAATCGTGAATTCCTGACTGGTCATCGTCGAGCCCACGGTCTTGCCGTTGTCGTACGTGGCGCAGGACTTGCTGGCGTCGTCGGCGCAGGGGACGTCGGTGCGGCCAAAGTACGCGGCGGCTGGCGGGCTGGAGGCGTGCAAAATGCCGTCGATGCCGTAGACGCCGGCGGATTTCCACACGATGCCGCCGTACGCCGGGTTGCCGGCGTAGTTGTCGGTCACCGTCCACTTGCCCAAGCCGCCATCAAAACTGTCGCCAAACGCGATGCCGCCGCAGCAGCCGGGAGCGCCGGAGCTGGCGTGTTGGCAGACGCCGGAGTCGCAGACGTCGGTGGTGCACGGATCCGCGTCGTCGCAGTCCGTCGGTGCCAAGCAGCCGCCGGGCGGGGCCCAGACTTTGCCCAAGTTACCGTCGCTGCCCGCGCTCTGCACGATCGTGCCGCCCATGCCTACGGCGTAGGCGAGTCCCGCGCCCGGTGAACCGGCGACGGCGTTGAGCGTGGCGAACTTGCCGGACGTCGCGACTTTCCATCCGAGGCCGTCCCACGTGACGATGGTGCCGTTGGTGCCCGCGGCGACGACGCGCGTACTGCCGTCGGACCACACGCTGTGCAGGCTGACGTTGCTGCTATCGGGCAGGGCGATCGGCGTCCACAGTCCAACCGATTGCGTCACGTCGTACGTCGGTGTGGCGTCAGCGCTGAGCGCGTCTTCGGTCGCATCGCCGGGGCCGTCGATGATCGCCGTGTCCTCGGTCGCCACGTCGGTTTCATCGACTGCTTTGGCTGTTTGTCCACACGCACCCAGCGCGACCAGGGCAACGGCCGCGGCAGTGGGGCGCCATTTGTCGTTCAGGCGCTTCATGGAATCGCCTCCGCGAGCTGGAAGATGCCGCCCTTTTGCCCCACAACGACGCAGCCGTTTGCCGTGCACGCGATGCCGCTGAGCAAGTTCGGTACGTTCTTGGGGTGATTGGTGAACGGTCCCGACGATTGCCCAGTGACGAGCGTTCCGGCGTAACCCACGGCGATCAGGACGCCGTCGGCGCGTTGCGCGATGCCGTACAGGAGTTGCCCTGGCGTTTCCGACATCTGCTTCCAGGTGCCAGTCGCGCCAGCGCTGCGGATCAAGAGCGCGCCTTCTTCCGTCACCGCCGCTGCCTCGCCGTCGCCCCAAGCGGTTACACGGGCGAATTGTCCGAGATTACCGGTCGTCTCCTTGGTCCACGTGCCTGCAGCGTCGCGGCGAAGCACGGTGCCCAGCTCACCGACGACATAAGCCACGTCGCCCGCGGTCGCTACGCTGCGCAGCTTGAATTGCACACCAGTCGACTCCGCCTGCCAGGCGCCGTCTGCCACTTTGTGCAGAACGATGCCGCCGTCGCCGACGACCAGCAGGTCTGCGCCCAGCGCGGCGATACCGCTCAGCTTCTTGGTGTTCGCCGGCTTGTCGATAGTCCACGTGCCGCCGCCGTTGTGCAGGATCGCGCCGCTGGGGCCGACCAGCCACGCCTCGCCGTTGCGCAGCGCGCAGTCCGCGATGTCCGCGCCGGTGACCGGCGCAGCGAGGTCGTAAAACGCGCTTTGGCTGTCTTTGGCCGTCAGGACGACGCCGCTGGTGCCGCACGTGATCAAGCTGCCATCGCTGCCGACTTGGACCGACTTGAGGTCGGCGACTGTCTCTGCGCGGAAATCCAGCCAGCGGTCGTCCTGAAGCAGGGGATCGCTGTTGTCGGGCTGGCCGGCAGAAAAGACGAGGCCTGCGCCGCCCAAGCCGACCGCCAAGCCAAACGGTTGGCCGTTGCTGTCGTTGGCACCAAAAAGTCCGGTGAAGCTCGACGTCTTCATGTACGTGCCGGCGATGCTGTCCACTTGCCACTTTTTGCCGATGAAGTGCAGGAGTGCGCCCGACGAGCCGATCGCCCAAGCGTCGGTGCTGCTGCGCGCCCACAGGCCGTGCAAGTCGCGCGGGTTGTCGCCGTCGTTGGCGAGCGTCTGTTCCCACGTCGCGGTCTCGTCCGTCGCGGCGAGGTAACCGCCATCACCGCAGGCGAACATGCGACCGTCCGTGCTGCCAACAACCGCGCGCAAGGTGCGGCTGGACGCGCCGGGCATGTCCGTTTCGGCCCACAAGCCGCCGGACAAGCGCAACGCGCGGCCTTGATCGCCGACGGCCCACACTTGGCTGGCGTTGTTCGCCCAGATCGCCTGAATGTTGAGTTTGCTGGCGGTTTCCTCCGCTTTCCACTTGCCCGTGTCGTCGCGGCGCAGCACGGTGCCGCCGTCGCCCGCGGCGAGCACCGTGCTACCGTCGCTCGGAATGTGAATCGCCCGCAGGATGCCGGTGCCGTCGGGCGCTTCGTTGGTCCATGCGTTGCCGTCCCAGCGCAAGATCAGGCCGTCGCCGACGATATACGCCTCAGTGCGGCTCCTGCCCCACACGCCGAGCAGATCCTGCTTGGTGCCCACGTCCCGCGGACTGAGCGTTTCGCCGTTCCAGTGCAGCACGCGGCCGCCCTTGCCGACGAACCACACGTCGTCGTCGTCGCTGCCCCACGCGGCGGAAAGGTCTTCGTCAAAGCGCAACGAGCGCGCGGTCAAAAGGCTCGGCGGGCCGACGTCGACGTCGCTGGTCTTGCCATCGCCGGTCGCATCGCCGTTGCTGTCGCCGACCAAGGCGTCACCGCTGGCATCGCTGCTCACGGCGTCGTCGGTGTTGCTGCTGCTGGCGGGCGTGCCACACGCGGAAAGGAGCGCGACGAGCGCGCTGCACGTCCAGATCCGCCACTGAAAGTTCAAGTTCGTCACGAGGATTCCACAGCGCAGCGTGCTGCCGCGCGCGCGTCAGTTACTGCGCGGTAAAGAAGAACATGTGCTCGGCCCAAGCGTGCCAGTGGTACGCGTTCAGGTCCGTCTCCGTGTAGGCGTCGATGTCGAAGCCTTCCTTGTACCCGCGAATGATGGTCAGCCGCAGCTGCTTGCCCTTCGTGATACCAGGCGACCCTTGAATCGACGGGAAATCGGGCAATTCCACTTCACTGACGCTGCCTTTTTGTACGATGTTCCACACAGGCGTGTCCTTGCTCGGATCGCCCGGCGCCATCGGGTTGGGCTCGCCGATGGAGATCCAGTTGAAGTGCGGTTCAGGGTAGCTCGTGTCGACGTTCCACTTGAGCTTATTGCCCACCAGAATGCCATCCGGCGACGGCGTCACCGCCAGCGGCGGGTAGAGCAGCGGCGTGATCAGCAGTTCCTGCTCGCCCAGCGCGAAGAGATCGCCCTCCGGCGTTGTCCACACGGCGTCCAGCAGCTTATCCAGCGCTTGGCCCGGCACTTTCTGCCACGACTTGCCGTTGTAATGCAGCACCACGCCGCGCGCGCCGACCGCCCAGACGTCGTCTGCCCCGTTGCCCCACACGGACGACAGCGTCGATTGCACCCCGGAGTTCATCGGCTTCCACGTCTTGCCGTCGTATTTGAGGATGATGCCTTTCTCGCCGACCGCATAAACCAGGTTCGGACTCGCCGCCCACACGTCGCGAAGCGCGATGGAAGTGCCCGACGTTTGGTTCTGCCAGCTGTTGCCGTCCCAGAAGGCGAGCGCGCCGGTCATGCCGACCGCCCACATGTGCGTGGCATCCGCGCCGTGAATCGCCAGATAGTTGCTGTAGAGGCCGTTTTTCTGCCAGCCGTTGGTCGCGTCGTACTGGTAGATGCCGGACTGGCTGGACGCGAACGCCACGACGCCTTTGGTGCCTTGCGCGGCAAAGACGCCCGTCAAGTTCTGGTTGCCCGCTACCGGAGCGACCTTCCAGCTCAAGCCGTCAAAGACCGCGGCGGTGCCGGCCAAGCCGACGGCGAAGATGGACTGCGCGCTGACGCCGAAGACGCCGCGCCAGTCGGCTTTGGCCACCGTCGCTTGCTGGGTCCAGCCGCCGCCGTCCCAGTGCCACAGCGAGCCTTGCGCGCCGACGGCGTAGATGTTGCTCGTGCTGGTGCCCCAGAGGCCGTAGATGTTCTTCTTCACGCCGGTTTCGACCGATTCAAAATCGCCACCCACCAAGCGCCGGATCATCCGATCGTCCGCCAGCGCCCGCACGTTGTCCTTGATGTTGATGGAGCGCGGCAGCTGCGTCGGCTCGTTGATGTCAAAAAGGAACGTCTCGATCGTCAGCGACGCGTCGGCGAGATCGCCAGAGAAGCTCGACGGCAGGTTGGTCAGCGTCAAAAGATCCGCGTTGCTCTCAAAGTCGAACTTGTACGCCCGCGTAGGCCAGCGCAGCACGCCGTCTGAACCGAGCACCAGCTGCGGCTGCACGTAGTTCACGATGGTCGACGCCGGCGCGCCCCAGGTCGGCGGATTGTCCAGCCGCACGGACGCAGACGTCCCCAGCGGAATGTCGAGCTTCACGTCGACCCCGGTCACCTGCTCTTCAGGTTGCACCATGACGTGGCGCTTGATGCCCATGACCGTCGGCGTAAACGCCACCATCGCGTTGGGATCGTCGGCCTGCAACACGGCGCCAAAAGTCTTGTAGCCGCCAAAGCAGATGACAGCCTGTTCACCGGGCGCGACGTCGATCTTGTAGGCGTAGGCCTTCTGCGGATCGGCGATGAAACCGGCGCCTTCGGGCGGGTTGTTGTCTTGAGAAAAGAGCCCGTCCTTGGTGTGCTCGCAGAACGCGACGACTTCGCCCGCGGCGGGAATACAGCGGAAGCCGGCCGTGCCGATGCCCGCGCACTTGAACTGTGCCGGGCAGCCTTGACCCTGGCTGCAATCCGCGACGCAGCGCTTGCCGTTGGTGTTACCGTCGCCGTCGGGGCCAATCTCGACACAGGCGAAGTTGGCGCCGCACTGGCTATCCGCTGAACAGGAGTTGCACGTCGCGCCGGGACCGCTGCCGCTGTACTGGTTGCAGTTGCCGTTGGGCACAAAGACGTACTTGTCGACGCCGATGACGTGGCCGGAAATGGTCGGCGGAATCTTGCCCGGCGGCGGATCGCCCGGAGACGGCGGCGAAGTCGGATGCAAGTGCACCGTCACGTTCTGCGCGTCAAACAGCACGACCGACGACGCGTCGTAGCCGGTCTTGGACGCGGAAACCATCTGCTTGCCGCTCAGGTCGTCGCCGGAGAACGTGATCTGGCCGTCGCTGTTGGTGTAGCCCTGATACGGCGTGGTCGGATCGGTCCAGAGCATCGCGAACGCGTCGGCGATCGGCGCGTTGTTGCTGGCGTCGAGCACCGTGATGTTGACCGCGCCGTCGACGCCACTGCCCCACGTGCCACCGTTGCCGGACATCGGGTTGAAGTAGGCGTAGCCGTTGTGCAGCGTCGCGCTGGCGTCCTTGACGGTGACGCTGACGTCGACGCTGCCGACCTTGCCCGGCGGTGTCTTGACGGTGACGTGGCCCGGATCGATGAAGGTGAAGTGCGTCGCGGGGTTGCCAGCAAACGTCACGCCCGTGCTCGCGTCAAAGCCTTGTCCATAGACGTGGACCAGCGTGCCGCCGGCCTGCGCGCCCATTGGCGGGTAGACGACGTAGAGCGCGAGCTTGCCGCCCGTGTACGTGTAGCCCGCCGTCAGCGTGACCGCGGAAGTGTCGTTCAGCACGGTGACGTCGGCGTAGCCGGGCTGACCGGGCGGCGTGATGGCCTGAATCTCGCTGTCACTGACGACGGCGACCGCGCTCGCGGCCAGCGCGCCGATCTTCACGTTCACGCTGCCCTTGGAGAAGCCGCTGCCCGTGAGCACGATCTTGGTGCCGCCTTCGCTCGGACCGGCGTTGGGCGTGATGCTCGTGACGGTCAGGAGGTCGCTGTAGGTGTAGCCGCCGGTGGCGAGGTCGGTGCCCTTGGACGTCATCAACGTCACGTCCGTGGCGCCGACGCTGCTGCCTGCGGGCGCAAGTACCAGCGCGGTGTGCGCGACGGCGTCGACGCTGAGGATTTCGGCGAGCTTTTGGCCGAACAGGACTGTCGTGTCGCCTTTGGACAAGAGCCCGGTGGCGATGATGGCGACCTTGTTGCCGCCCGCGAGCGGACCTGCAGGCGGTGCGATGGACAGGATCTTGGTCGCCGCTTGGCCTTTGTCGTCGCTGTAGACGTAGCCGCCGACAAGCGCATTGCTGCCGTACGCCGTGGTCGCAGTGACATCAGCCTTTCCAGCGGCGCCCGGTGGCGTCGTGATGCGCGCTTGCGTGCTGCCTTTTACTTCCAGCACCGTGGCTTTGCCCGTGCCGATCTGCAGGTCCACGTCCTTGCTGAAGCCGGTGCCGTAGACGATCGCCGAGGTCCCGCCCGCTGTCGGTCCGGAAGCCGGCGCGACGGAGCTGACGGTGGGCGCGGCGGTGTAGAAGAAGCCCTTCTTCAACAACCCCGTGCCGCGCTCGTTGAGCACATGCACCGGAACTGAGCCAAAAGTGCCCGGCGGCGTGATCGCCGTCACCGTGTCGTCCGCCACCACTTGCACGTTCAGCGCCTGCTTGCCGCCGACCAGGACTTGGCAATTGCCCGTGAAGCCGGTGCCGTGAACCGTGATCGCCGTGCCGCCCGCAGTCGGACCTTCGGGCGGGTCGACCTTGGTGACCAGCACATCGTTGAAGTACAGAAACGCCTTAGCCAGCGTCGCTGATTGCGGTACGTCGCCCGGCAGCACCACCGTGATGTCGACAAGACCCGTCTCGTGCGGTGGCGTGATGATCTGGATCGTCGCGTCGTCAAAGACGTACACCGACGACGCTTCCAGCGGCGTGCTGCCAAAAAGGATCTGCGCGCCGTCCGTGAATCCGTGCCCGTAGAGGTAGATCGTTTCGCTGCCGCTGGCCTTGCCTTCCGCCGGCTCGACCGAATCGATCGCGAAACCTTTGACCGTGGGCGTGCTTGCGTCGCTGGTGCTGACAGCGTCGGTGCCGACGATCGCGTCGATGGCGCTGACGTCCCCCGTGTTGGCGTCTTCTGTTGCTGTGGTGCTGTCACCGCTGGTCTTTTGCCCGCTGCACGCCGCACCGGCGAGTGCCAGAACTGCGAGCAAGGCCAGAACGTTGGATCTTTTCAAGCGAAACGAAAGGTGCTGCGGATTCATCGCTACTCCTGGTGACCGCACGGCAACTGCTCAGGCAGCGGACGCGTTGTTCGGGACGGCAGACGGGGCGAACCTGAACGGCTCACTGCCCCGGCTGCTTGACGTACTTCAGATCCTTCAGGTCCAGACCGGCGGGGTAGCCATAGGACACGTACTGGTCAAAACCGTAGACGTCTACGGCGACGCGGGACTCGGTGAGCTTGCCATCGGTGCCCAGCACAGGCAGGCCCAGAATCGTGTGCGGACCAGCGTTGACCGCAAACCGCGCACCCTTGTAGTTCTTGGAAACATTGAAGAACTGATCCGGAGGAATCGGCTGGCCGTCGAATGTGACGACCGTGTCATCCGCGCACGAATTCGCCGGCGCGCCTTCGCCGCACTCGCTGTCTGCCGTGCAGGTCTTGCCCTTGTTCGGCGTCGTGATGCCGCACACGCGGTGGATGGGCGCGGCCACAGAAACGTAGTTGAAGCTGTACTTGTCCGGCGTCAGGAACACGTACTCCGAGCGCCACTGCGCCGACGGAATCGCCAGCAAAAACGCGGGATCACCCGTGCCAGCGTCGTCCGGCTGCGCGCCTGGATCCGGCGCGTCCTGACTCGACATGAAGTGCCCCACGAGCACCGGCGCCGGCGTCTTGTCCTCGTGGCGCGAGCTGATCTCAAAACTGTCGACGGTTTCAAACTCGAACCACTCGCCCTTGTTCAGCACCGGCACGCTGATCGCCTTGCCTTTGGGATCCTTGGGCGGCGGTACCAAATTGACGATCGTGCCGTTGGTAGCGGCCAAGATCCGCCATGAATCTCGTTCCTTGCCGCGCGGGAAGAGCTTGACGGCCACATAGTGGTTGTCCCACACCGGCACGGGGAACATCTGCATTTCCAGATGGTCCGCGCAGCAGATAATGAACCCGCTGCAGTCGTCGTTGCTCGCGCATTGCGTCTTGCCGTCCCACACGCAGTGGCCGCACTTCTGCCCGGCGTCGAGATCGCCTGCTTTGCACTTGCTGACGTCGCAGTGGTTCGTGTTGGGCACGTTGGCGGCCTCGCTGCCGGCAAAAACCGCGATTTTCTTGTCAGCAAGCACCACGGTGCCGGTCAAATCGCTGCCGACCATGTTGGTCTCGATGTTCAGCGTGCCCCACTGCGTCAGCGTAAACGACGCCGATTCGCCGCTCTTGTACGACTTGATCGTGCCGTCCTGGCTGGCCAACGTCAGTAGGGGCCACGTGCTGCCGCTGGCGTCGTTGTCCGGCGAGGCGAACGTCACGGTCACGTTGGTCTGCCCGCCCTGAGTCGCGACGATCGTGATGAAGCTCCGCAGGATCGAAAACGTCTCTTCTCGCGTCATGGCGATGTAGTACGTGCCGAGGAGCTCTTCGGGCAGCAGGTTCGTCGCGTCGTTGGAGTACACGCCGACGTTTTCCAGCGGGTTGAACTGGTACGCTGCGATCGGCGCCGAGGACGTCACGCGCCACGCTTGGAACGACGACGACGTCGCGTCGATGTTGCGCGGCGGCAAGAGGAACGTGCGCAGTTCGCCTGGGCCAAGCGGCGACAGATCCAAGGGATTATTCTGCGAGTCCAGCGTCTGCTTCTGTTCCTGCCCGTCCTCAAAGTAGCCGATGCTGATGTCCGCGGTCAGCTTGTCGGACGGATTTGAAACGACGATCGCGTACTGCGCGTTGGACGCGTCAAAGTAGCTGCGCGCGCCGCCGGGGACAAACGCGTTGTCGAGGTCGGTCGCCCAGAACGCGCAGCCCACGTAGCTGTTGGCCTTGACGTTGATGTCGCACGCCTTTTGGCACAGCCCGCCCGGCGCGCATTGCTTGCCGGCCGCGGCGTCGCACTGTTCGTCCGTGGTCCAGTGGCCGGTGTCATCGCAACGTTCGACAACGGTGGAGTCAGCGGGGGCGCAGCGCTTGGCCAAGCCCGGCACGCATTCGCTACAGCGGCCATTTTCAAAGCATTTCGTTGGGTCGCCGCCGGCGTTGGTGCACAGGACGGTCTCGATCGCCGTGCCGGCGTCATTGCAGCGCGTCACGTAGTCGTCGGTTGCACACGACGTCGCGGTACCGGGCAAGCAAATCTGCCCAGCGCCCAATTCCAGCCCCACGTCGCCCTCGGCTACGTCCGCCGCGACTGCGTCGTCGTCGGTCTTGGCGGCGGGTGAGCTGCAGGCACCGAGCGCCGTGAGGGCCAGCACGGCCAACGCCACGCGCTGCAACAGGCTGATCGATGGAGACAAAAACGAATTCACGGGCGGTATCCGCATGGACAGTTTACCTCGCCGGTTGAGAACCATCGGCGCAATCGCTCAGCGTAGCGGATCGCGGGTACAAGCGGCAAGTGAACTCAGCGTGAACGGCGACCGGAACTGTGGCAATTCTCACAGGACTTGCGGCGTTTCTGGACGATGGTCTAGCGCGTCTGTCGTCGGTCGAAAACGCGCGCTCATCCGAAGGCGCGCCGGCGTGGCGTGACAGATCAGATTGACACGACTCGCGATCCCCATTAGACTTTTCACCCCCGCGTCGTGTCCCGGCGCCGGTCAAATTGCTGAGGTCTCATGTCCGTTCGCATTCGTCTGGCCCGCTTTGGCGGCAAAAAACACCCGTACTACCGCATTGTTGCCGCGCCGAACGAAGCGCGCCGCGATGGTCGCTTTTTGGAGCAGATCGGCACGTACGATCCCGCCGCCAAGGGTGCGTTCCACGGCCGCGTGACGCTTGAACGCGCCCGTTACGATCACTGGGTCGGCGTCGGCGCCACCCCGTCGGACACGGTTGCCTCGCTAGTCCGTCAGCTCGATCGCGCGTAATCTCGCCAACTTGCCCTGAGTGAATCGGGGTAGTCTGTTTTTGGCCTGGAGAGCAACGATGCGCGAATTTCTGCATTATCTCGCCAGCGTTCTGGTCGATCACCCGGAAGACGTGCGTGTGGACGAAGAAACAGGCGACCAAGGTGTTGTCCTGCGTCTATTTGTACGTCGGGAAGATATCGGCAAGGTGATTGGCAAGCAGGGTCGCACGGCGCGTGCCATCCGCAACCTCGTCCACGCTGCAGCGGCGTTGCGCCAGCAGCGGGTGACGGTCCACTTCGTTGACTCGTGACTGACGGCGTCCGACCGCGCGATTCTGCGGCCGTGATGGGCGCCGCTTCGCGACCGTTGGCGGACGTTCTCCTGACCATTTCTGCTTCGCCGCACACGCTGGTCTTCCTGACCGTGGCGTGGGCTGCAGTGTTTCTGCTGGCGACCCAGGTCCCGCAACTCCACGCAGCGGGCATGATGACGGACGGCCTGCCGCGATCCGAAGTGTTGGCGCTCCACGCGCTGGGGCTGGATCGTCTGGCGTGGTCGCTCGGCGTCTGGCTGCTTGCGGGTTTGACGACGTTCGCTGCTCTGGCGCCGCTGGTTTCTGGCCGCGCGCGCTGGCAGCCGGCCGAGGTGCTGCGCGGGGTGGCGCTCGTGTCGCTTCTGGGTGTGTGGCTCTGGCAGACCGCAGGGTCGCCGCCGGTCACGCTGGATATTCAGGTGGGTGATCCGGTCGGGCAAGTGCAGTCGGCGATGCACGATGGCGGCGGTCCTGCGCCGGCCCCCGGGCGTTGGCAGGCGACGTGCCGCGCTCACGCCGGATCGGAAGTGCTCGATTGCGCCATCGCAGGTGCGGGTTTGCGGCACCAGATCGGTTTGGCGCCCGGTGTGCCCGCGGAGAGTCAAGGCGTGCAGTTTACTTGGCTGTCGAGTTCCGTCGCGCCATTGCCCAAACAGATGACGCTGAGTTGGCGGGCGACGCAGGACGCGCGCCAGGTCTTTGCGCTTGCACTGCGGGACGGCGAGTCGACCTCGGCACCGCTTCTGGCTGCGACCTTCCAGCCGCAGGTGATCAAAGAGGCCGGGCCATTGCTCCTCGTGCGGGGAACCGGATCCAAGCCGACGGTGCGCTTGCTGGCATCGCCTGACGTGTTGCCTCACGGCCGTCCGTCCGCGCAGGTGGTTGGTGAACCGCTGATTCAGGTTCAGGTAGCGCCAGCGCACCCACAATGGCCGCTTGCGCTCGTGTTTCTCGCCTTGGCAAGCACCTTTGTCCTCGCGTTGCGGCCGAAGCACGCCCCATCCGCGGAGGTCGGCTAGCCATGCTGCTCCTTCCCTCGCTCCATCTCGGTCCCCTCTCGATCGCGCCGCTCGCGCTCCTGCCGATCGTTCCAGTCATCGTCTTGATTCTGAAGCCGAGTCGGATCGTGTCGCTACTCGCGCTGGTCACGTCGGTTCCGTTGTTGCTCGCACCTGCCGGTGCAGGGCTCGTCGGTGGCGTCGCCGTGTGTGCGCTCCTCCTGCGGGCGCTGTTGGCCATCGAGCAACAAACGCAGTTGGCGAAGCTCGCGCTCCTCTGGCTTCCGGTTGCGCTCCTGCAGGCGGGCGGGGTGGCGTTCGTGTGGCCCGTCGTCCTGATCGGTGCGCTGGCGGCGCTGACCGCGAGCGTTGCGACAGCTGCGGCGCTGGAGCACGATCTCCGATGGCCCCTTGCACTGCTGCTCGCGCTCCTACCGTTTGCGCCGTTTGGCGATGCGCTGCTTCAACCCGCGCAGGTTTCCGCCGCGCTGCCGTTTTCACAGGTGGCTGCCCGCTGGCAGTTCACGGGACCTGGCGAGATCGACGTCGCGGCTCTTTCAGGCATTTGGTTTCTCGCGGATCGGCTGGCGCGCGGTGCGCTTTTCCTCGCCCTTCTATTGGGTTGGGCGGCGGAGCGACGTCCAGTCTGGTTTTTGGATCGCGCCGCGTTCCTGTTGCTTCTCTTCGCTGGCGGCCTACTGGCTGGTCAGACCCTTGCCGCCGCGAGCGCGCCGGTCCACGCGCCCGGTTTTCCGCTTGCCCCCGCAACTGCGCTGGATTGGAACGCCGCCGGCGTGGCGTTGGCGTTGGCGCGGATCGCGTCTTTGGCTGTCTTGTTGCGTGCCGGCCCCCGATCCGTCGCGACGTCGCTCGACGGATGGGCGGGACTTTCAGCGAGTTTGCTTCTGGCAGCTCTCACCTACTTCGCACCTGAGGTGGTCGGGCCAACTTGGCTGGTCGATCCGCTTGCGCTTGCACTTCTGGCCTTGGTGTTGGCCGCCACCGTTCGCGTCCGTGCGACTGCGGGCTGGCCACGCGTTGCTGCAGGTCTCGTTCAGCTCGCGGCGGCCGCTGCGCTTGCGGGCGGATCGTGGGCAGGCTGGGCGACGACCAGCCTGCTTCAGCCCTGACCCAGAATCTGCGCCAGCACTTGGGGGCGCGCATCCGCCAAGCAGATCGCCGCCCTCACGGGGTGTCCGACTTGCCGCAGCGCCTCGCTCGCGGCGGTCAGTGTCTGCCCGGTGGTCACGACGTCGTCAATCAGCACGACTGGCAGACCATCTCGCAACGCGCGGCCGCGTAGCACCGGCGGCGTCCGTACCCGTTCGCGACGCACCGGCGCGCGATCCAGACGATCCAGCAGCCACGCCCGCGGCGCGTTCCGGGACCGCAATTGATCGACCAGCAGATCAGGCAGATGCAAGCCGCGTTGGCGCAGGCGCGTGCGTTCAGGCGGGATGGCCACCAACGCCACGGGTCCGTCGCTGGTCAACGGTTCCAGCAGCGCGCGCAACGGCGGAAGCAGAAACTGCGGATCGCTGAAGATCCCCTGTTTGCAGCGGCTGATCCACGCCTGCAGCGGACCTGTGTAGGCCCACCCAGCGGCAACAGGCAAGGACGCGACCGGTAGCCAGGTCGTCGCCTCTTCCAGCGCAGGGGCGCACCCCGGACAAAATCCGCCGGCGGTTCCCCACGGCAATCGCACGTTGCAGCCCGCACACGTTGTTCCAAACCACCACATCGCGCCTCCTGGAAACGGTGTCCAAGAGGTATTCGTCTGAAAATGGATTTTGCCGCGGCCGGGAGGAAAGAAAGTGCGGTCGGCTACTTGGTCGCCATGCCTTCCAGAAGCACGATCGTCTTGCCTACGTTGGAATTGACCCACACTTGCGCGGTCTTGTTGCTGGCGCTGTAGTACTTGGGCGTGAAGTACACTTCCAGCGCCACACTGCTGCCTTTGGCCAAACAGCAGGGGTTGGTCACCGATGGACCTTTGGTCGCGTCGACGGTCGGACACAGCGTTTTCATGCCGCTCATGGCCAGATTGTACTCGCCCAAATAGGCGGTCTCGTTCTGCAAGTCGATGCCGGTGATGCACACACCCTGAAGGCCGCAATTTTGCAGCTCAAACTTGGCCATCGCTGCAGCACCAGACGCCGTCGGCGCAAAAACCACAGGGTTGGGCGAGGCTTGCAGGCAGAGCGCTTGGATATCCACCGGAGTTGCGTCGACTGCTGCGTCGACAGCATCCGTCGCAGTGACGGCATCACTTCCTGTTTCGGCCGCGTCGAGATCTGCGCCATCTTGGGCTGTCGCATCTGATCCGGCTGCGTCTTCCGTCGCGCTGGTTGTGCCGCAGGCAGCGATCCCGACCACCAGTCCAAGCATTCCCAGATTCGCCAGGATGAGGCGGATGACGTTGTGCATGGCCAGACCTATTACGGCTGTTCACCGTCGGATGTCAGCGTCAGGATCTCGACGCCCGCGTCGGTAATCGCGATGGAGTGTTCCCAATGTGCGCTCTGCTTGCCGTCGTCCGTGACCACGGTCCAGCCGTCGCCGAGCGTGTGGACGTCGTCGCCGCCCAAATTGACCATCGGTTCGAGCGCGAGGCACCAACCGGATTGAATCCGAGGACCCGTGTCGGGCTTGCCGTAGTTGGGCACTTGCGGATCTTCGTGCAGCGCGCGACCGACGCCGTGACCGCAGTAGTCGCGCACGATGCCGTAGCCTTTCCTGTGGATGACGGACTCGATGGCCCAGCCGATGTCGCCCAAGCGCGCACCGACGCGGGCCGCGCCGATGCCGGCCATCAAGCTGAGGCGCGTTTGCTCGACAAGGTCGGCAACTTCCGGCGCGACATTGCCAACCATGATGGTCACCGCGGCGTCTCCGACCCAGTCGTCCTTGGTTGCGCCGCAGTCGATGGCCAAAATATCGCCGTTCTTCAATTTGCGGCCGTTGGGAATGCCGTGAACAACTTCATGGTTGAGCGAAAGGCACAAAGTCGCCGGAAAACCGTGATAGCCTTTGAAGGTTGGCTTGGCGCCGCGGCCGCGAATGAACGCTTCGGCCGCGCGATCGAGATCCTTGAGCGTCGCGCCTTCCACGCAAAGTCCCCGTAACATCCGCAGGGTATCGCCCACAATCGCACCTGAGGCGCGCAGTTTGCGGATTTGATCACTGGATTTGCGTTGAATCACGATAGCCTCAAGCCGCCAACGGCACTGGAGGTCGGAGCGTAAGGGCGAGGCGACGTGGGCGCAAGGCCTTACCCAGCATCCCGGCAATACCACAGGTGGAATACTACGGCCGCCTTTGGGTGCGCTGCGGCGCATGCGGCGCTCCCGCTGGACGATGGCCAGGGCCTGATCGCCGAATGCCGCACCTGAGACGGCCGAAAAGGCCGGAGGAATCGCAAGAAATCCCGGTCGACCCAGCAGACTTGATCGAGATCAAGTCGTGGCTTGATTCGTCCCAAATGGGACCAGTTCTTACCCTTGTTTGTGAAACGTCTTAGGTAGACAAGCATGTGTGCGCGGCCCATGGAATGGGCTGTGTAGATCTATGGCGCCCGCGACGGCTGCTCAACAGGGGGAAAGAATGACGGACTTCAGCAAGCGAACGAGCACTTGGCTTGTATTCGTGCTTGGAACGGTCCTTTTGGCATCGTGCGGCGACGACAAGGCGGCAACGCCGGGAAGCGAAGCCGACGTTGTGGAAGACATCACGAATGTGCAGTTGGACGGTGATGGCAATACGGATGCCTCTCCCGACAGCAAGATAGACGCGAAGAACGACATCGCGAACCCTGAAGACGTCAAGGACGTGGCGCAAGATGCCGACGTCGCAGCGGATGCCGATGTGGACGACGCCGAAGATACTTCGGATGTCTCCTTGGACATCGATATTTTCGTGAATCCAGACGTTCAGCCCGATGTGGAACCGGACGTGCAGCCAGACGTTCAGCCGGACGTTCCGCCTGATGTCCCCGAAGACGTGCAAGTGGGCACCGATGCAGTCATTACCCCTGATGACATCGTCGATGCGACCGACTTGATCGACGTCACGTCGGACGTTCCCGTGGAACAAGACGTGCCGGTTGAACAGGATGTGGTTCTGCTGGACGCCCAAGACGACGTCGCTGTCGACGTGCAAGTGGAAGACATCCAGGGCACGGACATCGCAGTGCAGGACATCGGAACGGACGCGGTCGCGGACATTGAGCAGCCCGACACCGGGCCGGAAGACACCAAGATCAGCCAGTGGTTGCCCGTTTGCTTCGGTTGCCACGGCGATGCGCTGCGTGACGATCCCGCGCCGCCGAAGGACCTGAAGGGCCACACCGACACGACGTATGCCGGCGTCGGCGCGCACCAGTCGCACTTGAAGACGGCGGATTGGCGCCATGACATTACCTGCCAGGAATGCCACCCAGTGCCGGATCCGTATGCTTCCACGCACTTCAACGGCAAAGTCGACTTCCAGTGGGGCTCCATTGCCAAGCAGGGAACCTTCGATACGACGTCTCTGCAGTGTTCGGGCTCCTACTGCCATGGCGGCACGTTGGCGGTTGGCGATGTGGCTGGCACGACGTCCAATAAAACGCCGACGTGGAACGTGGTCGACGGTTCGCAGGAAGCTTGCGGCACGTCGTGCCACACGGTCCCGCCGGGCGGCAAGCACCCGCTGGACACCAAGTGCGAGAATTGCCACGGCGAAGTGATCGCGGGCTATGACCCGACGACCAACAAGGCGACTTGGGCGAATCCGCAGTTGCACGTTGATGGCCTCCTGGAAGTGGGCAACCTGAACTGCACCTCGTGCCACGGTGACACGGCGACCAACAACCCGGCGCCGCCCAAGGGCACGAAGGGTGAGACGCTGACCAGCCAGGCGGCGGTCGGCGCGCACACGGCGCACTTGGTCGGCGGCGATTGGCACCGTCAGGTGGTGTGCACGGACTGCCACGCGCTGCCGGGTTCGACCGCGCACGCCAACGGCGTCTTCGACTTCGCGTTCAGCGCGGTGGCCTCGGCGAGCGGCGCGAACCCGACGTTTGACGCCGGCACCGTGACTTGCTCGAACACGTACTGCCACGGCGTCACGACTGGCAACCCCAAGACGGGTGGCGTGGTCAAGCACGAGCCGATTTGGAATCAGGTTGACGGCACGTTTGATTCTTGCGGTTCGAGCTGCCACACGAATCCGCCGGCCGAGCCGCACCCGCAGTCGACCAACTGCACACAGTGCCACGGCGACGTGATCGCGTCGTTTGACGCGGTGAATAACACCGCGACGTGGGTCAACTCTGCGCTGCACGTAAACGGCAAGATCGAAGTGATTGGCTTGACGTGCACCAGCTGCCACGGCGATGCGCTGGCCAACCAGCCGGCTCCGCCGAAGGGTACGAAGGGCGAGACGCTGACGACGCAAGCGGCGGTCGGCGCGCACACGAAGCACCTCACGCAGAGCGATTGGCACCGTCAGGGCCAGTGCGAAGATTGCCACACGGTTCCGCAGTCGACCTCGCACACCAACGGCACGGTCGACTTCAACTTTGGCACGGTTTCTTCGGCCGACGGCGCGCAGCCGACGTTCAGCGCGGAAAACCTGACGTGCGCTACGGCGTACTGCCATGGCACGACGCTGAAGGCGGGCGCGATCACGGGCGGTACGCTGAAGCAGACGCCGGTGTGGACGCAGTCCGACGGTACGTTCGAAGCATGCGGCGCGAGCTGCCACACCAACCCGCCGGGCGGCAAACACCCGAACAACACCAAGTGCGAGCAGTGCCACACGGAAGTGATCAGCGGCTACGACCCGAACACGATGGTCGCGACGTTCGCCAAGCCGGAACTGCACGTGAACGGCAACGTGGAAGTCGTCGGTCTGACCTGCACGACCTGCCACGGTGATGCCGCGACGAACAATCCGGCGCCGCCAAAGGGCACGAAGGGCGAGACCCTGACGAGCCAGGCCGCGGTCGGCGCGCACGCCCAGCACTTGGGCGCGAGCGACTGGCACCGCGAAGGCGCGTGCACGGACTGCCACACGACGCCCGCTTCGGTTGGTCACTCGAACGGCACGATCGACTTCACCTGGGGCGATGTCGCGACGACGGGCAGCAGCACGCCGACGTTTGACGCCTCGACGGTGACTTGCAACGCGGTGTACTGCCACGGCAACACGCTGCCTGCGGCGAAGTCCGGCGGCACGACGAAGAAGTCGCCGGTCTGGACGACGGTCGACGGCACGTTTGATTCCTGTGGCGCGAGCTGCCACACGAATCCGCCGGGCGGCAACCACCCGCAGAGCGACAAGTGCGCAATGTGCCACGCGCCAGTCATCTCGGCGTTTGACCCGGCGACGCAGAAGGCGACTTGGGCGAGCCCCGGTCTGCACATCGACGGTTCGGTGGAAATGTCCGCCTTGACCTGCACGAGCTGCCACGGTGACGCGGCGACCAACAATCCGGCGCCGCCGAAGGGCGTGCTCGGCGAGACGCTGACGACGGAAGCGGCGGTTGGCGCGCACGCGCAGCACTTGGGCGCGAGCTCGTGGCACCGCGATGGTCAGTGCACGGACTGCCACGTTGTGCCGACCAGCACGACGCACACGAATGGCATTCTCGAAATCGCTTGGGGTACGGTCGCGACGGCAGCCAACAGCACGCCGGCGTTTGACGTGGGCACGCTGACGTGCAACGCGGTGTACTGCCATGGCAATACGCTGCCGGCCGCGGTGCAGGGCGGTTCGACCAAGAAGTCCCCGGTGTGGACGACGGTCAACGGCACGTTCGACTCCTGCGGCGCGAGCTGCCACACGAACCCGCCTGGCGGCTCGCACCCGAGCAGCACGGCGTGCGAAATCTGCCACACGGAAGTCATCTCGAACTACAACCCGGCGACCAAGCAGGCCACGTGGGCCAGCCCGTCGCTGCACGTCGACGGCATTGTCGAAGTGAAGACGCTGACTTGCACGACCTGCCACGGTGATGCCGTCAAGAACGATCCGGCACCGCCCACGGGCACGCACGGTGAGAAGCTGACGACGTCCGCGGCTGTTGGCGCGCACCAGAACCACTTGGGCGCGAGCGACTGGCACCGTCAGGGTCAGTGCACGGACTGCCACACGGTTCCGGCGTCTGTGACGCACAGCAATGGCACGACGGACCTGAACTTTGGTGGTCCGAGCACGGTGGGCGGCGCGACGCCGGCGTTTGACGTCGACACCGTGACCTGCAACAGCGTGTACTGCCACGGCGTGACGCTCTTTGGCCCGAAGCCGGGTGCGACGCTGAAGCAGCAGCCGATTTGGACTCAGGTGGACGGTACCTACGACGCGTGCGGCGCGAGCTGCCACTCCACGCCGCCGGGCGCCCCGCACGTGCAAAACACCGCGTGCGAACAGTGCCACGGTGAAGTGATTCAGTCGTTCACGCCTGGCGTGGGTGGTGCGCCGCCGACGGTGGTGTGGAAGGATGCGAGCCGCCACGTGAACGGCATCATCGACGCGCCCGCGCTGACCTGCACGGCGTGCCACGGCGATGCCGCGACGAACAACCCGGCGCCGCCGAAGGGCACGAAGGGCGAGACGCTGACGACGCAACCGGCCGTGGGCGCTCACACGTCGCACTTGACCGGCAGCAACTGGCACCGTGACGTTCAGTGCGCGGATTGCCACAAGGTCCCGGCGGAGACCCTGCACTCCAACGGCGTCGATGACGTCGACTTTGGCGCCATCGCGTTGACGGGCGGCACGCTGCCGACGTTTGACCTGAGCACCGTGACCTGCAACGCGGTGTACTGCCACGGTGCGACGTTGCCGGCGGCGAACGCGGGCGGCACGACCAAGAAGTCGCCGGTGTGGAACACGGTCAACGGCACCTACAATGCGTGCGGCGCGAGCTGCCACACCAACCCGCCTGGCGGAACGCACCCGCAGAACAGCACCAAGTGCCAGATGTGCCACACGGACGTGATCCAGAGCTACGATGCCGCGGCCAAGACTGCGGTGTGGGTTGACCGCTCCAAGCACATCAACGGTGTTGTCGAAGTGAAGACGCTGACGTGCACGACTTGCCACGGTGACGCGGTCAAGAACGATCCGTCGCCGCCGCTGGGTACGCAGGGTGAAACGTTGACGAGCCAAGCGGCCGTCGGCGCGCACCAGCAGCACTTGGCGACGAGCGCGTGGCACCGCGACGGTCAGTGCGTGGACTGCCACACGGTTCCGGGTAACACGAACCACAGCAACGGCATTCTGGACCTCGTTTGGGGTACGGTGGCCAAGGCGGCAGGCTCGAGCCCGACGTTTGACGCTGCGACAGTGACCTGCAACGCGGTGTACTGCCACGGCACGACGCTGGCTGCGGCCAACGCCGGTGGTACGACGGCCAAGGTGCCGGTGTGGACGACGGTCAATGGCACGTTTGATTCTTGCGGCGCGAGCTGCCACACGAATCCGCCGGGCGGATCGCACCCGCAGAACACGACGTGCGCGACTTGCCACCCGGCGGTCATCCAGAGCTACGATCCGACGACGAAGACCGCTGTGTGGAAGGACAAGTCCTTGCACGTCAACGGCACGTTGGAAGTGAAGACGCTGACCTGCACGACGTGCCACGGCGATGCGGGCACGAACAACCCGGCGCCGCCGCTCGGCACGAAGGGTGAGACGCTGACGACGCAGGCCGCGGTCGGCGCGCACACGCAGCACCTGAACACCAGTAACTGGCACCGCCAGATGCAGTGCGACGATTGCCACGTGGTGCCGACGTCCACGAGCCACAGCAACGGCGTGTTCGACTTCGGTTGGGCTGGCCCGTCGGCAGTGAACGGCGCGACCCCGGCGTTTGACACCAACACGGTCACCTGCAACGGCGTGTACTGCCACGGCAACACGCTGCCGTTCGGTGCCAAGGCTGGCGCGACGCTGAAGATGTCGCCGGTGTGGACGACGGTCGACGGGACGTTTGACTCGTGCGGTCAGAGCTGCCACACGACGCCTCCTGGCGGCGCGCACCCGCAGAACAACGCCTGCGAAACGTGCCACGGTGCGGTGATTTCGTCCTTCACGCCGGGCGTGGGCAATGCGGCTCCGACGGTTGTGTGGAACGACTTCACGCGGCACGTCGACGGCATCATCGATGCGCCGGCCCTGAGTTGCACGGGTTGCCACGGCACCGTTGCAACCAATGACCCGGCGCCGCCGCGCGGTACCAAGAATGAAACGCTGACCAGCCAGCCCGCGGTGGGCGCGCACCAGCAGCACTTGGCGAGCAGCAACTGGCACCGCGACGTGCAGTGCGCGGATTGCCACATCGTTCCGGCCTCGTCGCTTCACTCCAATGGTGTGGATGACGTCGACTTCGGCGCCATCGCGGCCACGGGCGGCACGACGCCGGCCTTTGACCTTGCGACGGTGACGTGCAACGCGGTGTACTGCCATGGCACGACACTGCCGGCAGCCAACGCTGGCGGCACGACGAAGAAGACGCCGGTGTGGACGACGGTCGATGGCTCGTTCGATTCGTGCGGCGCCAGTTGCCACACCAATCCGCCTGGTGGAACGCACCCGCAGAATACGGCGTGCGCGACTTGCCACAACGACGTGATTCAGAGCTACGACCCGGCGACCAAGACGGCCGTCTGGACGGCTCGCGCCCTGCACATCAACGGTCAGGTCGAAGTGAAGACGCTGAGTTGCACGTCTTGTCACGGCAATGCGGCGACCAACGATCCGTCGCCGCCGCTGGGAACAAAGGGTGAGACGCTGACGAGTCAGGCTGCGGTCGGCGCGCACCAGAACCACTTGCAGGCCAGCAGCTGGCACCGCGATGGCCAGTGCACGGACTGCCACACGGTTCCGGCGAGCACGTCGCACAGCAACGGCACGGTGGACTTCACGTTCGGCGCAGTGGCGACGGCAGGCGGTTCGACGCCGGCCTTCGACACCGGCACGGTGACGTGCAACGCGGTGTACTGCCACGGCAACACGCTGCCAGCCGCCAACGCGGGTGGCACGACGGCGAAGACGCCGATCTGGAACAAGGTCGACGGCACGTACGACTCGTGCGGCGCGAGCTGCCACACCAACCCGCCGGGCGGCGGCCACACGGTGGCAACCGACTGCGCGAACTGCCACGGCGACGTGATCGCCAGCTACGATCCTGCGACAAAGACGGCCGTGTGGGCGAACAAGGCGCTCCACGTGGACGGCACGCTGCAGGTGAAGACGCTGTCGTGCACCTCTTGCCACGGCGATGCGGGCACGAATAACCCGGCGCCGCCGAAGGGCACGAAGGGCGAGACGCTGACGAGTCAGGCCGCGGTGGGCGCGCACGCGCAGCACTTGGGCACGACAAATTGGCACCGTCAGGTGGAATGCGCGGATTGCCACGTGGTGCCGGCTTCGACGTCGCACAGCAATGGCGTGTTCGACTTTGCCTGGGGCGGCCCGGCCGCGGTCAACGGCGCGACGCCGAGCTTTGACACCAGCACGGTGACGTGCAACGCGGTGTACTGCCACGGCAACACGCTGCCGTTCGGTGCGGGCCCGACGGGTACGCTGAAGATGTCGCCGGTGTGGACCACGGTTGATGGCACCTACGACTCGTGCGGCCAGAGCTGCCACACGACGCCGCCGGGGGACCAGCACCCGCAGAACACCAACTGTCAGGATTGCCACGGTGCGGTGATCAGCTCGTTCACGCCTGGCGTGGGCAACGCGCCGCCGACGGTCGTGTGGAATGACTTCACGCGGCACGTGGACGGCATCATCGACGCGCCGGCGCTGACCTGCACGGCTTGCCACGGTACGACTGCAACGAATGACCCTGCGCCGCCGAAGGGCACGAAGGGTGAGACGTTGACGTCACAGGCCGCGGTGGGCGCGCACCAGCAGCACTTGGGCACGAGCACCTGGCACCGCGATGGTCAGTGCACGGACTGCCACACGGTTCCGGCGGCGCCGCTGCATGCGAATGGCGTGGACGACATCAACTTTGGCACGGTGGCTTCGGCTGACGGCGCGACGCCGGCGTTCAACGCCAGCAACGTGACGTGCAACGCGGTTTACTGCCACGGTTCGACGCTCGTTGGCGCCAATGACAGCGGCACGATCAAGCAGACTCCGGTGTGGACGACCGTGAACGGCTCGTTCGACACGTGCGGCGCGGCTTGCCACAGCATCCCGGTGGGTGGCTCGCACGTGGCGCACACGGACTGCAGCATCTGCCACAGCGCAGTGGTGACGACGTTCGACGCGGCCACGAAGGCGACGACGTGGAAGGATCGCAGCTTGCACATCGACGGCGTGGTCGAGAGCAACAAGTACCACACCTTGGCCGGCTGGACGACGCCGAACTACGGTGCGAACCACCACGGTAGCAACTACTTCATCCGCAATCAGATGCGCGATGAACACAACGTCGCCTGCACGACCTGCCACGGCGCCGACTACAACGGCGGCACCGTGAACGTGAGCTGCAACAACGCGACGATCGCGTGCCACGGCCAGAATTCTCCGGCCAATGGCACGGGCGGCGACTGGAAGGCCTGCAACTTCTGCCACGGTAGCGCGACGGCGAACAACCCGCCGCACGGCGTGGCCAACGAGCAAGCGGCGGCGACGAACACGTTGGGCGTTGGCAAGCACGCGGTGCACATGGCCACGACGAGCACCACGCACGCGCCGTTTACCTGCAACCAGTGCCACGCGATTCCGGGTGCGGGCGACATCGCGCACATCGCGCAGTACGTGTACTCGGCGGATCTGGCGACTGCGGGTCACCACGGTGACGTGGCGGTGCCTGGCTTGGCGGTGGGTCCGGTGGGTACGCCGACAACCGCGATGGTGTGGAACGTCGCGGCCACCAACGGCACGACGCCGTTCACGGGTCGCGGTACGTGCTTGGGCAACTGCCACTCGAACGGCCGCACCGCTACGGGCACGACGCCGAATCCGGTGATCACGCCGTATTGGGCTGGTGTGGGTCCGACGGCGTGGACGGCCGGTCTCTGCACGATGTGCCACGCGGGTACGCCGGCGACGGGTCAGCACTCACGGCACATGAGCAGTGGCAACAACGTTGGCTGCGTGCCGTGCCACAACACCGCGACGGATCCGAAGCACATGAACGGTCTGCGCGATGTGAACGCGACCATCGTCGCGCCCAGCGGTTGGGGTACGGTCGTCACGACCCGCGCCGCCGGTACAGGTCGCGTGAGCTGCACGAATACGTGCCACGGTACCGGCCACAATCCGCGTAGCTGGTAATCGAAGCGCGCACGGGGCGGACAGACGTTGACTCCGCCCCGTGCGCCTCCTACCCTGCATCCGGCTCAACCACTGGAGCGGATGCCTGTGCCTCACCTGCCTGAAAGCCTGAGAATCGAGACCCGCGCGGTGTTGAAGCGCGCGCGTGAAGCCTCCTGGGCCATGGCGCAGGCGCCGGGCAACCTCAAGAACCGCTGGTTGCTGCTCCTGGCCGAGAAGCTGGTCGCCCAGCGCGAGGCGATCATCCAGGCGAACCAACTGGACCTGCAAAACGCCGTGCAAGCGGGACGTTCGGGCGCGATGGTGGACCGGCTGCGGCTGGACGATCGCGGCATCCAGAGTCTGGTGACGGCGCTGCACGAGATCGCGGCGATGGCGGATCCCGTGGGCCGACTGGTGTCGGGTGAAGTGCGGCCCCAAGGTTTTGAGGTCCGCAAGCAGCGTGTGCCGCTGGGCGTCATCGGCATGGTGTACGAATCGCGGCCGAATGTGACTGTTGACGCCGCGGCGCTGTGCCTGAAGGCGGGCAACGCGGTGGTGCTGCGCGGCGGTTCAGAAGCGCTACAGAGTAATACGGTGCTGTTCGAGATCCTGCGCGACGCGCTGCGGGACGTCGGGCTGCCTGAAGATGCGGTGCAGCAGCCGGCGACCGCAGAGCGTGCGGCGATCGAGGCGCTGGTTTCCGAGCGTGACGGTCTGGACCTGTGTATTCCGCGTGGCGGTACGCAGCTGATCGACTTCATCATGCAAGTCGCGCGCGTACCCGTGATTCAGCACTATCAGGGCGTTTGCCACCTGTACGTGCACAGCGCCGCGGACTTGGCGCAGGCGACGCGCGTCGTGGTGAATTCCAAAGCGCAGCGTCCGGGGACGTGCAACGCGACCGAAGCGGTGCTGGTGGATGCGGCGGTGGCCGATGAAGCCGTGCCGATGCTGACCCGCGCGCTGGTCCAAGCGGGCGTACAGGTGCGCGCGTGTGAACGGGCGATCGCGTACGCGGGTGGTCAGGCGGTCGCGGCGCAAGCCGATGACTATGGCCACGAATTCAACGATATGATCTGCCTCTTGCGCGTCGTGGACGACCTGGACGACGCGCTTGCGCACATCCGGAAGTTCGGTTCGCGGCACACCGAGGGCATTCTCACGCGCGACATGCACGCGGCGCAGCGGTTCACGCAGGGCGTGGACGCGTCGTGCGTGGTCGTGAACGCATCGACGCGCTTGAACGACGGCAGTTGCCTCGGTTTGGGCGCAGAGATTGGTATTTCAACAACGAAGTTGCACGCGTACGGGCCAATGGGCTTGGATTCGCTGACGACGGAGCGCTGGCTTGTCGTCGGCGACGGGCACATTCGGCAGTAGGTAGAAGAGGCAAGGGGGCGCGCCGCCCCCTGCGACCCCGCGCCAGTCCGCATCCGCGGCCTGGAGTTGCCATGCGGCGGGAAAGTTTCTGAATGTGCGGTGGCGATGGCGCATGGCAACTCAACGGGAGCGGAAATGACAGACAGTGTAATGGTCGATAGCGCGGAATACTCCAAGAAGCTGGCGCTGACGGTGGTCGATGCGATCTGGGAGAAGAAGGGCTTTGACGTCGTGGCGCTGCGCGTCAAGGAGATCGTGCAGTACACGGACTTCATGGTGATCGCGTCGGCGCGCAACGAGCGCCAGGCGATGGCGATCGCGGACGCAGTGGAGGACGAAGTCCGCCAGAAGCTGGGGCAAAAGGCGATCGGCGAAGAAGGTCGGCGCACGGGACGTTGGGTGCTGATTGATTTTGGCGACATCGTCGTGCACATCTTCCACAAGCCGGTGCGCGCGTATTACGAGCTCGAACGGCTGTTCGCGGACGCGCCGCAGATCGCGCTGGTCGAGCCGACGTGGGTCCACGAGATCGACGGTGAGCAGGACGAGAGCGATGCCTACAACGATCTGGTCTGGCAGGGCGTGAAGTGGCAGCCGGGCGATGCGGCAGCGCTGGTCGACGATGCGGAAGCGGCGCAAGAAGACGAGGAGGCGCTGGAAGACGAAGAAGCGCTGGAACTCGCCGCGTTGGCGGCAGATGATGAGCCGGAAGAGCTGACCGAGATCGAGTAGCGACTACCAGTCGATCTTCAGGACGGCTTCGATGATTCCCTGAACGACAGCGGCTTTGGTCGCCAGTTGGTCGTCGGGGCTCTGTTGCAAATCGAGCACGAACTTCTTGAACGTGGCGCTCGCCGTGGCTTGATCGATTGGCTGCCGCGCGGGCGCTGCCGACATTTGCGCGTCCAGCGCCGTCGCGTCGCCCATCGTCACCGTGTACGGACCGCTGCCCGTCGGCGCGATCCACGCGAAGCGGTTGCCATCGGGCATCGTCACGACCTCGTCGATCACCGCTGCGCCGGAGACGGAAACCGTTTGCGTGACGTCCTGTGGCACCCAGACGAGCGTCTCGTGCGCCTTGTCGCCCACTTCCGCCGCTGTCGCTCCCGTGGCGTGCAGCGCGAACGCGTGCGTGTCGGGGTCAAACGCGTAGTCGATGAGTCTGCCCGCGACCGCGCGTGGGTACGCACGCACCATAAACTTGTCGCGGGACGGCTGTGGCGGGCCATTTTGCGGCGTCGGACCAGGACCACTCGGCGCCGTGTTGAAATACGACCACGCGCCTTCACACGTCGCTTTTGGATCCAGCGAACAGTTCGACTTCCACGACCACAGCGCGCTGCCGATGCCCCAGTGCTCTTGCGCGCGCAGTTCACCCTCCAGAATCAACGCGTCGTCCGCCGATCCACCGCCAAATTCAGTCACGAAGATGGCAGCTCCCATCGCGATCGCCTCGCTTGCGGCCGTTGCGTAGGCAAAATCGTAGTTTGGCGGGTACGTGCTTGTGTGGGCGTTGAAGCCGAGGAACGACGAATCCAGGGTGAAAATGTGCGTGTACGTATGGGGGGCGAAGACGACGTTCGGGTAGCTCGAAATCGGCTTGGAGTGCTGTGGCGAAAAGTCGATCAAGTTGCGGATCGCGATCGGCTCGACGAAGACGAGGTGGTTGGTGTCGTGAATGCCCAAGTCCGGGTACGCGCACGTCGCTTGCGAGGGTTGGCTTGCGGGACAGTCGGGCAGACCGTCGCGCACGCCGGTCAGTGCTTGAATCACGCGCGTGTAGAACGGGTAGAGGTAGTTGTCGCTGACGTCATAGGCGGCAAAACTGCCTGGCTGCGGCTCATTGATGATCTCGTAGCCGATGACAGCGGGCTCGTCCTTGAACCGCCGCGCAAGCGCCGCCATCGCGCCGATCCAGTGGTCCTGCAAGCCTTTGCCGGGCGCGTCACCTTGGGCAACGGGCACCTCCGTGTTCTTCCAGAAGTTATCAAAAGACGCCGACACCGCCGCGTTCAACACAGACTGGCCAAACGACTGGCACGACGGTCTGCCGTCATTCATCACCGCCCACGCCGGCGCGCCGTCAAAACCACCGCCTGGATCCGTGCCTTGTGCACAGGGCTTTGCAGGGTCAGCCTGAATCGATCGCCCGTATTGATCCTGGTGCATGTCCAGCAGCACGTACACGCCTTGTTCTTTGGCCCACGTGACGACCTGCGTGACTTGCTCCAGGTACAGCGTCTTGTAGTTGCCCGGCGTCGGCTCCAGCTGACTCCAGCTCAGCGCCAAACGAACGATGTTGAAACCGCGCTGCCGCATCTGCGCGAAGTCATTCTGGGCGTCATAGGCAGACGACTGGGCGTACCGCCCCTTGCCCGCTTCCACTTCACACAGTGGCGGCGCCACTTCGTTGGAATTCGGCGGACACTTTCCGACGTACGCTGCCGGATCGACCGGGTTGATCATCGCCACGCCGCGCGGATCGCTGCGCCACGCCTCGTCCTCCAGCCCTTCACTGTTGGCGCCACGCAGCAAAACAGTGCGTCCGTAGGGATCGGCTATCCACGGGACCTGTCCGGCAACGCGCTCGACGTGCAAGAACGGCTGGTCATCGGGAGGCACAAACGCCTGAGGTGACGCCTGCGCGCACGCGACGGCCAGGATGAAAACGGGTAGCAGGCAATGGCGGGTCATGGCACCTCCGGAAAACGCTGTGAGCATAGCGCCTTGACCGCCGCCGCATAGCAGGCAGGGTCACCTGACTGTCACGCGATCGCCAGTTGACGTCGGCACCGATCTGCCGCGCAATCAGCGCTTGCGCGTCCTTGTGGACGCTGGTCGTTCCATGAAGGTCCACATCGTCACGCCGGGCAAACTGCATCATCCCGCGGCCATCGCGTGGTCGCAGGACCTCACTGCGCGAATCACCCGCGTGTTGCCACTTGCCCGATCGGGCGTACGCGAGGCCAAACGCCACAAGGGTGGCTTGGACCTGCCGGCGCGCAAGCAAGAAGCCGAGGCGATGCTCGCGGCGATTGCGCCTGGATCGCATCTCGTGGCGATGGACGCGGCGGGACAGAAGATGGACTCCGATGCGTTCTACGATTGGTTCAAGGGACTTGCGGAGACGGGCTGCAAAGAGCTGGTGTTTGCGATCGGTGGACCTGACGGCCACGATCCGGCACTGCTGCAAGTCGCGAAAACAAAGCTCTCGCTCTCGCCGATGACCCTGCCGCATGAGCTGGCCGAGGTTGTACTTGTGGAGCAGATCTACCGGGCGGTGGCGCGTTGGAAAGGCCTCCCGTATCACCGGTAGCGGCTGACTTTACGGCGCAATTGGCAGAACGGTCTCAGGCAGCAGCGCGTCAAAGGTCAGCTCGTTGGTGACCTCGTGCCACACGGTATCGCCCACCGTCAGCGTGTACAGCTCGGAATCCTTGAGCGACCGGCTATTGGGCGAGCCATCCAGTTTGGGCGCGATCGGCGCACCCGACTGATCCACCGTCGCCGTCGCTGAGATCACGAACACCTGCCGCAGCGGCGACATCGTGAAGGAGAAGATCTTCCGGTTATTCGTAGTGTTATCGCGCGGGTTCTTCGTCAGGTTCAGCCAATCGCCCTCGCCGATCGTGTCGCCGATCTTCGCGACGGGCAGGGCCATGATGTCGGTAAAATCCTTGTCCGTCGGCGCATCCGAACAGTGGCTGTAGCCCAAATGGTAGACGTACTTGCCGTCAGCAGAGAAGTACGGCGTGCCAACGATCTGGACGTGTTGCCAGTTGTTCTTCTTGATGACGGAACAAGCCTGCTGCAGGTAGTTGCCCGCCGGCACTTCGACCAAATTGCTAAAGGTCGGCGCGACTTCGGACCCGATCACGTATTTGCGGGCGCGTAGAAAGCGGTCGACGATGGTGAAAAGCACGATGGTCTTGCCGTCCGGCCCGATCGCGACCTTGTCTGTATCGTGGTACTGCGAGCCCGTGCCACTGCACTCCGACCCATTGGGGTGCTCGCAAATATAGTCCAATTTCGACAGGTTGCCGTCGCGCCAAGCGTAAACCTTCACCGAACGGATGGTCGGCGTGAGGATGACGATCGTCGTCCCGTCTTCGCTGACCTGAAAATGACCGCCGTAGGTCGTATCCTTCACGACGTCAGCGTCCTCGTCGGGCGCCATCTTCGGAATCAGCACCACATCGGCGACGCCGGTCGGCGACGGACTCGCCAAAAAGACTTTGTGAATGCTGTATTGGCAGACTGTGTTGCCGTTCTGACACGTGTCCCGCGTCGAATAGAACAGGTCGCCGCCGCCGAAGTGGATGTCGACGACGTTCTTGAGCTTGCCGAACTTATCGCCGACGAAGACCGCCAACTGCTTGTTCATCGCGCCGAGTTGGTACTCGTACCCGTCCCCGGTCGCCGGACCGGTCGCAATGGCGACGTGGCTCAGATCGCGGCTGACCAAGCAGCCGTAGGCGCAGCTCAAACCGGTTGCCTGAAAAGAGGATTTCGTGAACTCGAAGGCCGCCTTGTTGCCGTCGAGTGGGCTCAGGCCGATGCCAAAGGTCGAGATGCCGCTCGGGTCGGCGAGCTTGACGTTTTGCCAGGCTGAAAGCACCAAATCGCTGTACGCATCAACACCTGGGGTCGCAACGCGCTCGTGGCGCTGGTAGGTGATCCAGAAGTCCTCGGTCACCTTCACCGGGCCGCCGATGTCCGCGCCGGCGGTCGAATCGGCCCCGCCATCCGCGCCAACGACGTCATTGCCGCCCGTAACGTCGTCGCCCGCCGCGGAAACGTCGTTGTCAGTCGCAGCCTTGGAGCTGCACCCCCCAAGGAGGGCGGCGATCACGATCGTGCGCTTCAGCCGCGCGGAAAAGAAAATCTGCATGGGGTCCTCATCTGCGCAAACGGCGCCGGGCCAGGCGGCAAAGCGCCGCCGGCCACAGCGAGAACGCTAAGGAAACTGCGGCCCAGCGTCAACTGCCGAACGCGTTTGCGGGGCAGGCTGCGGCAGAAACAAGTCTGGCGGCCCCCCAAGCAGAGACGGCCCGTGCCGAAGCTACTGTAAGTACGCCAGAACCAGCCTGCGGTGTGCGGCCATCACCGTCACGTAGTCGCCCGGATGCGCCGGGAATCGCCGCTGTCGCCGGATCGGACCGTTTGCGTCACAGGCTTGACACGAACTGCAAAGCGCCTTACACTGCTCATCCGCCGCGAACGACAGGCCAAGCGCCTGACGCCAGCGGAAAACCGAAAGAGCTGCAAAGTTCTCCGGTTACAGACTCGCTCTTTGAAAACTGGATAGCAAACCAATATATGTTACGGGCCACGACAATTACGTGCCTCGGCCACGGCTGGGGTACGGTACTATTATCAGAGAGTTTGATCCTGGCTCAGAACGAACGCTAGC